>JBJELW010000026.1:0-36570 GCA_051879315.1 Roseburia sp. | reverse complement strand
TTTTTGACACGAGGTGTCACCGTAGGTGACGGATACGCCCCCAAAGGTCGCTTTGCGCTGCTTTGGGGACAAAACCTTGTGTCGTTTTTTAATCTCACTGTACAATGAAAGCGGCAGAACATTCTCTGCCGCTTTTCATTTTTGTTAGTCAAAATCAAACTTATCGAATCTTTTATCCATTGCGCGATAACGGAAACGAACCATCTCATTTTTCTCCAAAACATCCTTCTCTGTGCCGGTATACTGGCAGCGGATGCAGTAATACTCCTGCTTATCCTTATCGAAGAACATATCAATATCCAAGTCTCTCATGAAGCATGAAGGACATCTGTAGTTTAATTTGCCTTTTCCAGATTGAGCCATGTTGCAAATACCTCCTTATCAGAAATCTCTTTCTTGTAACCTAATGTGAACATCGGAGAGAATGCATATCCCTCTTTGATATATCCCTCAGCTTCTGCGGAAGCGGTAAGAGATACCTTTGTCTCAATTGCAGGGATCACAGCGCTAACCTCTGTTGCTCCTGCCACGGAAGCCTCGCGGCATCTGTATTCGTAATTGATGGTCTCAGTGGTAGGTCCCTGGCAGGTAAGTGTGATGCCTGTCATGTCCTCCGGATACTCTGTGGTTCCGTAACATGCTACCATGTACTCGTTTAACTCTACCTTTGCAGTAGGATCGCTCATCTCTAAGATGTTACGCTCAATCTTAATGGCGCTGCTGCCCTCCTCGAAGTACTCCTTGGTCTGCAGCTTCACAGTGAGATCAGCGAACTCGATGGTAACCGGATCTAAAGTAAGGATTCTGGTCTTGCCTTCCTGTGAGAAGTGAGCCTTGGTACGGCATAAGCAAAGGTCAACTTCCTCACCGTTGTGGCAAAGCTTTGCACTTCTGACAGTTCCCTCTCCTGCGTAATGTGTAAAGTAACCTGCACGATATTTCTCCTGAATCAGGAACGGATAAGATGCATCCTGTACATGCTTGGTTCCGATACCAACTTCCCATTTCAGCTTTGCAGCGTAAGGACGAAGGTCCACGATGGCTCCACCCTGATCCATGTTGACGCATGCTCTCATGTAGGGATCGGTGTACCAGAATACCTGCTTGTCAGATCCGTAAAGGATATCTCTCCAGAGTGCACATTCCGGCTCCGTGTATGTCTTCTTCTGACGATAGTAGTCTGCGAACTCGGACATGGTCATGTCCACCAGCTTGCCTTCCTTCTTCAGCTTGCCGTAATATGCGCAGCCATCGGAATAAGACTTCTCCAGCAGCTCGTAAGGAGCTTCCCAACGACCCATTTTGTTCATCCAGCCGGGTCCTACGAACATCATGTTGTATGCATAACCATTGTTATATTTCTCTAAGGAACGATACTGGTCAATCAGGTTGTATAAGTATGGATACTCCCATGTCTTGCTGTCATAAATCATACCGCGCAACACGTTCTGAGGATGGGTTCCAAAGTTGGATCCGTTTCCGTCATAGCATGCCAGTAAGTCTCTGGACAGATGAGGAATCGCAACGATACCGCTGTCCTCTGCCTCGTTTGCTGCCGGTGCATGGGTGTTCTGCTTGGACGGAATCCAAGGTGCCCATGGGCCGCCGTCAAATAAAGTATACCAGGAATTGTTACAGGTGTGGTAAGCCTTGGGGCCCTCCTCCCAACAAGTTGCTACCGCACATTTTACAGAAGGATATGTCTCCTTGATGTAGTTGGTCAGCTCGGCATCCATGTAGTAGGATCCTGTGGACTCCGGATAGAAACCGAAGATCTCATGGAACTTTTCAAACACATCGTTTACAATTCTCTTCTTGTCTTCCATGGAGAACATCCAGATACAGAAATCCTTGGTCTTGTACTTCTCACGGAACTGCTCACAGGGAAGTCCCAGTAAAGAAAGTGCAATCTCGTCTCCATACTTCTCATGATCTGCCTTTGCCAGTGCAATTGCCTCCTCGTTAAACAAGGATGCGTAAGTCATCTGGATGGTTACCTTCAAACCATTCTCATGAGCAAGTCTCTGCTGCGTTTTGAAGATATCCAGGGACTCGGTCAGTAACTTCTTATCTCCGATATCTTCCTCTTTGCCCTGTCCTGTCACTGTTGCGGAATACTCCGGCACCATCTCCGGGCGATGAATAATGTTTACTACGAACTTGTCCATCTCTGCTACTCCTTTTCCTTCTCTCATATTGTCTCACCCCATTATGCCAGATGAGCGGTGGCATTTCCCGAAACGCTTGATTTTACTATTGCGCAATCGGTTGTTCTATCTGTAGTATATCACATCCTTTCATAATGTCAATATCCTTTTTAAATTTTTTACCGGCAATTGCAAAACTCTTTTTTGAGTCGTTTCATTGATGGTTGCGCTTGGTCTTTGCGATTTGTATCTATTGGCTTGAAACTTGGCAAATGCCTATCATTCATGACACAACATTTCGCATTCGTGCTCAAAATTTCCCCAAGGTAGGGCTTTTTACGTCAGATGTTTCGTCTTTGCATTTGGTGAGTGCGATTATTTCCCGCCTCTTCGGGACATGGCAGTTGCCTTGTGCACACAGGATCGTAAATCTAGCATTCGTAAGCATCCGGCCACTCTTCGAGAAGCAACACGGTGGGCGGCAGGATGCACCATCCATGGTTTATGCCTGCCTGAAGCGCACGTCCTGTGCGCTTCCCCACCGTTTGCCTATTGGTCGGATGCGTAACGACTGCACGATTTACTTTACGGTGCACAGGCAATCTGTCCATGTCCGCGAAGGGCGTTGGAAATATCGACGCGGAAAAATGCAAACAAAGAAACATCAAATAAACGTGAAAAGCCCATTGGGAGAAATTTGAGCACGAATGACGAGTTGTGGAGTGAATACGATAGGCTTTGCCAACGTAAAGCCCAAGGATGTTGCTCGCAAAGACCAAGCGCAACCATCGCAATCAAAATCACAAAAGAGTTTCGCAATTGCCCCGTTTACATCCTCCTGATTCCGTAGAGAATATGCAGGTATTTCTCCATCATCTGCGAATGCTTTTCCAGAATGGTTCCCTCATCCTCGGCCTCTGCCGCCTTCTGCAAAATCTCGGACACATCCCCCAGATTCACAAACCCCAACGTGCGGGCTACTCCCTTCAGGGCATGAACCATCGCCGTATAATTCTTCCAGTCTTTTTCCTCGTAGTATTTCGTCAGGAGTTCCTGCCGATTGTCACTGGCGAAATCCCGCAAAAGTTCCATGTAGAACGCTTCGTTTCCGCCGCAAAACCCCAGCGCTTTCTCCACATCCATCCCAGGCTCCCACTTCTTAAGTGCCTCCAGGCCGCCACCCTGCGGGAATTCCTCCGCGTCCTGCCAGCCATTTGCTCCCTCTTCCACCATCCTTTGCTCCGTCATGTTTTCTTCTGCCATATTCTCTCCCTTCACCTTCTCTTCCGCTTCTTTTCCCCCCTGCTGCTCCGTATATTGAATCAATTTCTCCGGCAGATACCGGAACAAAAGATTTTCTAACTGCACATGGGCCCTTTCTCTGTGGCATCTTCTGCCGGTATCCGACTTTCTTCCGAAGTTCTATTCCGACAGGATTGCATGGAGGATTTCCTTCAATACAGCCGGCATAAAGGGTTTTGTTATGAAATCCTCCACGCCCAATGCTCTGCCCCGCTCCAGTTCCAGTGCCTGCTTGTCTGCTGTCATAAATACAACAGGCACATTGCTCTTTTCCCGAATATGAACCAGTGTTTCAAATCCATCCATCTCCGGCATGCACACATCCAACAGCACCAGATCAATGTCTTCTTCATCCAAAACATTCAACGCTTCCTGCCCGCTTCCAGCTCCGTAAAACCGGTATCTGGCTTCATCCTTCAACGCAAACTCCACCAATTTTAAATTCATGGATTCATCATCCACCGCCAAAATATGTTTCATCATAGAATCTGTCTGTTTCATAAGATACTCCTTATCCCCATCTATCATCTGAATCATAATATCTGCAATTTCCGGTTCAAATTGGGTTCCCCTGCCTTTTTCTATTTCCTCTCGAACCGCTTTCTGGGGAAGCGCATCACGATAGCGTATAGATTCTCGCACTGTACTGGCTCTCATTTTCCTGACTGATGGCACCGCTGGCCATCTCTGCCGGCCACAGCGCTGCAGAAAGCACCATGAACGTCAGCAACCCTGCCACCACACGGCCGGATTCTGTGGACTTATTCTCATTATCTCCGGACTTTCTGCCGGAGAGGACGCGGCAGATTCCCTTGATCAGGAGGCGAAACTTTTCACAATATCCCCTCCGACTCAGATACCACAGCAAAACCGCAGAAACAATTCCTGCCAGGGCATAAATCAGTGCCATACTGTCACCCTTTCCTGATGGTGCATTTTGTCGATATATACACCAATTTTACCATGTTTCCTTTATGTGTGAAATACCATTTTGGGAGAATTTTGTATCATTTTGGTAATAATTTTATCAATTTTCCTACACAAAATATTATTACAGAATTATAATCTAGAAAAAGGAATCTGAAATGAAAGGAGTTATCGTTTTGCATATTTTAGTGATCTTTACCGGTGGAACCATCGGCAGTACAAAACAAAATGACTGGATTTCAACAGACGAGAGCAAAAATTATTTGTTGATTGAAAAATACCAACAGCAGACCAAACGGAAGGTGGAGTTCACCTGCAAAAATCCTTTCACCCTGCTCAGTGAAAACATGACCGGTGAAACGCTGCACCGGCTGGGGCAGGTAGTACAGGAGAATCTCTCCCCCGAATATAACGGAATCATCATCACCCACGGCAGTGATACCATTCAATACTCTGCCGCTATGCTGAGCTATGCCCTGGGCCAAATCTCACTTCCGGTGCTTCTGGTATGCAGCAATTATGTACTGGAGGATCCCCGGGCCAACGGGCTGGCTAATTTCTCCGCCGCTGTTGATTTTATTGCCTCCGGTGCCGGCAATGGCGTATTCGTTCCCTATCGCAATTCCGACGGAGCGCTCTACATCCATCAGGGAACACGGCTGCTGCCGCACCTTCCTTTCCGGGATGATCTCTTTTCCGTGATGGGGCAATATTACGGGATTGTGAAACCCACAGGGGATGTTCTGCCCAACAAAGCCAATGGGGAACGACTGTTTCCTTCAAAAGATTCCGATCCATTGGTCCTTCCCACCCAGCCATCATCCCGGATTCTGCGGCTCTTCCCTTATCCCGGTTTTTCCTACCCCGCACTGCAGGAGCCCTATCCTGCCGCCATCCTTTTGGACACCTACCACTCCGGCACCCTATGCAGCGCAACCCCCGGAATGGAGGAGTTCTTCACCAGGGCACACGAGCTTGGAATCCCCGTTTTTCTCACCGGAGCCACAGCCGGTGCGGACTATGACAGCGTTAAAGCCTGGAAACAGCTGCATATCTTCACACTGCCCCAGGCTTCACCCATCGCCATGTATATGAAATTGTGGATGTTGCTGTGCACCTATCCGGACATAGACGGCACATCCCTTGCGCAACTAATGGAAATCCCCATGCAGGATGACTATTTCGTGGAATCTTTCAACACCACATCGTAACCCAGCAGTGTCCTGCTCTCCACTTCCATACCCTCAATCATATCAATCAGCGTATGGACGGCCACTCTTCCCTCCTCCTTCACATCAAAGGACAGGGAAGTGATGCCGGGAATATTGTTTTCCAGCACTGTACTGTTGAAAAAAGATGCCACCTTGATATCCGTAGGGATCTGAACCCGTTCCTTTTTCAGCTTATTCAAGACATTACTGCAGATACCGTCATCCATGCAGGCAATGCAGTCCACACCCTTCTGCAAAATCATATCCACTGCATTTTCCACCATCACCGGTGTCTCCTGATTCAAGAAGATCAGTTCTTTCTGAACAGGAACTCCCATCTCCATATGGGCATCCAGATATCCGTTGAGACGGCTCTGGGTCACCACATGATTCTCACTGCCTCCCACCAGCGCAATTTTGCGCATCTTCTTCATCAGCAGGATGGAGGTCAGTTCCTTACAGGCATCATGATGATTCTGGTCCACCTGAATCACATTTTGGTATTTGGTGCTCCCCACCGCCACAAAGGGAAATCCTTTTTCTGACAGCAGCTGAATTGTCTTATCCTCCACCAGAGTACGCATCAGTACGATGCCGTCCACCTTTCGGTTGGAGATAATCCGCTCCAGATGACTCATATCAACATTATTGCAAATGGTCAGAAGAAGATCGTAACCCAGCGAGGATGCCACTTCGTGCATTCCCACCAGACAATTCTGAAAAAAGGGAAAGTCCACCAGACAGTAATCTGTGGGCATTACGACGGCAAGATTAAAGGTTCGGGACTTAGCCAGTCCCTGCGCAATCACATTGGGCTTATAGTCATGTTCCTCAATGTACTGCATCACACGCCTGCGGGTTTCCTCACCGATACGTCCTTTTCCGGAAATAGCCCGGGAAACAGTGGTTTTAGAAACGCCCAATGCCTCTGCCACATCTGCAATCGTAATATTTTTTTCCATAGCTGCGCCTTCTTTCTCTTGACACGAGGTGTCACCGCAGGTGACGTACATATCCCCAAAGGTCGCTACGCGCTACTTTGGGGACAACACTTGTGTCGGTTTTCATATTTGACTTGACACTATCCTTTTGGCCTGAGGTGATAAACACCCATCCATCTATATTTGTCCTGGTCAAATAATTTCTATGCGCATCCGTCTCTGTGCGCAATCGGTTGTCTATCAGTAGATTACCAGCATTTGCACATTTCGTCAACTGTTTTTTACTCCACAGGCATCTCCCACTGGGATTCCTGCTCTGCCTTAAGCTGCTCCAGCTCTGTCTCCGCAGCCTGCAGAACAGATAACTGGGTCACGTAAGTCTTAGCCATATCCGTCAGGCCATCATACTGACTGCGCACATCCACAATGACAGGCTCCTTGTCCAACGTAACTGTTCCAATATTTTTGATGGCTTTGTCCACGTCCGCCGCTGCGTCCTGAGCCAGTCCCACTGCAGATTCCGTTCCAGCCAGTTCATACACCAGTACCGGGTACCCTGCCTCAATGTTCTCATAAATTTTCTCCGCTGCACTCTTGGGTAAATTGATGCAGCCATGGGAACCGGAACGCTTGTAAATGGTTCCTCCAAAGGTGCTGCGCCAGGTTGCGTCGTGCATGCCGATATTGTTATTAAAGGGCATCCAGTAGCTTACATGGGATTCATATGTATCTCCCCGAAGGGTGGCATCCTTTGCCTTGTAGGTCACACCATAGGTACCGGTAGGTGTGGCATTTCCGTTAGACAGATTGCCGGAAACAAGATCACTTTCCACAATGAGTTTTCCATTTTTATAGAAGAACAAATGTTGCGCCGTCAGATTGATTTCCACATAGGTGTCTCCGTAGTCCTTTTCTCCATGAGAATTGGCTGTCTGTACATACACCGGCTCACGTTTCACAGCTTCACCGTTTTCCAGATCCGCCAGGATCATTTCTTTCTCCGCAGTCTTATCCACCTGCCAGCCGTAGCTGCCACCATAAACGGTGATGGTTTTTCCGTAGGAGGTGGCAAACTCACGGTTTGTATAAATGGTGTTGTAGGACTCCGCCAGCTCCTTGGCCAGGGCTGACAGCCCCTCCTCATTCACCTGCACCTGATAATCTTCATCCACGGAAAGCCATTGCGTGATACGATCTGCATCCAACACGATATCCTCGTCCAGACCTGTATAAGTAATGACAGTGCCCGCATACCGGTTCATTCGTTCCAGTGCATCCGTAAAGCAGGAATCCTCCTCCGTCACCTCCGGATTAACATAACAGCCCGTTTCACTCAAATCTATTTGTTCTTCCAGGGTAGCCACAGCATCACACACCCTGTCAAAAAAACGCTCCTTTGCAATAGTCGTTCCGTAAACGGCCTTCTGCACCTGATATTCTCCGTCCTCGTACTCTAAAATCTTTGCATTCTCCGAAGGAATCCACTTCTCCTGATCCATACAGGAGAGTCCCTCCAGCACAGCATCCAGCTTATCCGCGTCATATTCCACCACAGTGTCAATCTCGTAAGTCCGGGGTGAGAACAGATAAAAGGGCCACGCGAAACCATTTTGTTCCCTTAAAAGCCGCTCCATCTGATCGTCAAAGACCGGTTTCATATCGATACTTTCTCCGGCGATCTCCTCTGTAGCATCCCCACGTTCCTGTAACGAAAGCCGGTATGCCGTAATCTCCGCCTGCAGTTTTTTCTCTGCGCCCCGCTCCGAAGCGGCGGACACCCCCACTCCATTGATGGTAGAACGGAACATGAAATGATTCTGAAAAAATAGCGCAAATCCAACATATATAACAAGAATCGCTAACACAACCACCGCTGCTGCGATCCCGATTTTTTTTCCTCTCTGCCCTGCCAGCTTTTCCATATCTGCTCTGCCTTTCTATGTATCAATCTGTAAGTGCCCACGGAATTTCCGCAACTGCGCTTTCCAGTCTTGTTTAATTATAAAATGGTTTTTTGCTTTGTCAACTTTTTCATATATATGTAAAAGGAAAACAAATCAGAACACGCCTCTCATTCGGGAAAAAAATGCACAACTCTTTTTTCAGAAATGCATAAAAATCTTAAGAATTTAATAAATTTACTAAAATTCTATTTAACTCCATTGTTCTTTAAAAATTGCTGTGATATAATCGCACATGAAATAAGGCATGGCTCAATGATGCCGTAATTTAACCATTAAAATCATTAAAATTTGCCATTAAAAGGGGATTCGCCACATGAAGAAAGGGCAGAAAGTATTTGAAATCATTAAAAATTATATCGAGAAATACAAACATGCATGGATTCTGTTGTATGTGGGCATCTATTTCCCATGGTTCGCTTACCTTGAAAAGCATGTTACCACACATTTTAACGTGATCCACATGGCCATTGATGATTATATTCCGTTTTGCGAAATTTTTATCATACCATACCTGCTCTGGTTTGTCTATGTGGCAGGTACTGTGCTCCATTTCTTTTTCAAAAACAAACAGGATTTTTACAAGCTTTGTACCTTCCTGTTCGTGGGTATGACCATTTTCCTGATTATTTCCACGGTATATCCCAACGGCCATTATTTAAGACCACATACCTTTGCCCGTGACAATATTTTCACTCACATGGTCAGCTGGCTGTACTCAACAGATACCGCAACGAACCTGTTCCCCAGCATTCATGTGTACAACTCGCTGGGTGTTCATTTCGCCATCTGCCACAGTCAGGAGTTTAAAAAGAACACCAAGATCAAGGCTGGCTCTTTCGTACTGATGACAAGTATCATCCTGGCTACCATGCTCTTAAAGCAGCACTCTGTATTCGATGTGATTACCGCCTTTGTCATGGCAGCTGTAATGTACACCTTTGTTTACGGCAGATCTGTGGTACTGGAGCATCAGAAGGCACCGGAAAAAGGCTGGCATAATATTTAATATTTGAAGTCTTTCAGGAAAAAGTTCCTGACATGCAATCATGTCAGGAACTTTTTTAATGTTTTCTATCTACAGCATCTCCAGCTCTTCCATCCAGATCCGGGACACCGCATCGCTGGGCATCCGCAGATCTCCTCTGGGAGAGATGGCCACGCTTCCCACCTTGGGGCCATCCGGCAGGCAGGAACGCTTAAACTGCTGGGAGAAAAATCTCCGGAAGAATGTGGTGAGCCACTGCCGGATAGTGTCGTCATCATAGGTTTCCCGGAAAGCAATTCGTGCCAAACGGAAAATCTTTGCCGGGGAATAACCGAAACGCAGTACATAGTATAGGAAGAAATCATGCAGCTCGTAGGGGCCTACAATATGTTCCGTCTTCTGAGCGATTTTTCCATTTTCCGGAGGAAGCAGTTCCGGACTCACCGGAGTGTCCAACACATCCAGCAACACTTTTTCCAGCTGCACTTCCCCGCAGGTATCTGCATAGTAGCGCACCAGATGTCGCACTAACGTCTTTGGCACGGAAGCATTTACCCCGTACATAGACATATGATCGCCATTGTAGGTAGCCCAGCCCAAAGCCAGTTCTGACATGTCACCGGTACCGATCACCATGCCACCGCTTTTATTGGCCAGATCCATAAGAATCTGGGTCCGCTCTCTGGCCTGTCCGTTTTCATAGGTAATATCGTGCACCGACTCATCCTGCCCAATATCCCGGAAATGGAGCCGCACGGATTCCTTAATGTCCACTTCCTTTAAGGTTGCTCCCAGGCAGCGAACCATGGCAAGTGCATTTTCGTAGGTACGGTCTGTGGTTCCAAAGCCCGGCATGGTCACTGCCAGGATCTTATCCCGGGAAAGTCCGATGGCATCAAAGGCACGGACAGTCACAAGAAGGGCCAGTGTAGAATCCAGCCCGCCGGAAATTCCGATCACCGCACTCTGACAATTGGTGTGCTCCAATCTTTTTTTCAATCCCATGGACTGAATGGAAAGAATCTCTTCACAACGCTTGTCCCGATCTGCCTTGCTGCCAGGCACAAAAGGCGTGGGATCCACATACCGGGTCAGCTCCGTATCCGTCAGATCCAGATCAAATCCGATTCTCAGATAATCCTCATCCGATACTGCAAAGGTGCTCATCCGTCTGCGGTCCGCCTCCAGACGTTTGATGTCCAGCTCCGTATATATACTCTCGTTGGTAAACCGTTTTGCCTCCGCTAAAATAGTACCGTTTTCCGCAATGAGATTGTGGCCGGAAAATACAATATCCTGGGTGGACTCCCCATCCCCGGCACTGGCATAGATATAGCCGGCCAGCAGTCTGGCAGACTGGCCCTTCACCAATTCTCTGCGGTAAGTTTCCTTTCCGGTGGTCTCATCACTGGCAGAAAGATTTACGATTACATTTGCCCCTGCCTGTGCATGGCTGATACTGGGAGGATTGGGCACCCACAGATCCTCGCAGATCTCTGCTGCCACCACCAGCTCCGGCATACTCCTGCAGGTAAACAACAGGTGACTGCCCATGGGTACGGTCTGTCCCGGTTTTAATTCCACCTGTACCGGCTGCTCCATGCCCCGGACAAAATGTCTCACTTCGTAAAATTCATTGTAATTGGGAATATGCGTCTTTGGCACCAGCCCTAAGATCTGTCCCCGGCATATGGCTGCCGCCACATTGTAAAGCTTTCCCTGCACCATCAGTGGAAGTCCCACAAATACCAGCGCATCCAACTGCTCCGTCTCCCTGGCAAACACAAAAAACTGCTTTTTTGCTTCCCGCAGCAGAAGCTCCTGCCAGAATAGATCCTCACAGGTATAGCCCGTGATGCAAAGTTCCGGAAACACAATAATTTTTGCACCCTTTTCTGCCGCTTCTTGCAGCTTTTCCACCATGCGATGGACGTTTTCCTTCGGATCAGCCACAACCACCTTAGGGGTCACCGCTGCCACCTTCACAAATCCCTGCTTCACCCTCTGATCTCCTTTAACTCTTCGATATCAAACGTATAGCTCTTATTACAGAAATGACACTTGATTTCAATGGGCTCCTCATCTGCGATGATGCTGTCCATATCTGCCTTACTCAGCGTGGCCAGTGACCTGGATATCCGCTCTTTGGAGCAGTCACAGTGGAACGCCACCGGCATCCGGTCCGTAAACTCC
Source organism: Roseburia sp. (assembly GCA_051879315.1). Lineage (GTDB taxonomy): Bacteria > Bacillota > Clostridia > Lachnospirales > Lachnospiraceae > Roseburia_C. The sequence goes on along the minus strand of JBJELW010000026.1, from coordinate 24,900 downwards.
AGATCAAACTCACCCAAAATCTCCTGTAAAATATCCTCCGGTGTCATTCCCTGTTCCAACATGGTGGTAACAGAAGAAATCCCGGTAATTTTTTTCTCCAGCTTCTCGATGACCTCATCCTCGGTAAAGGGCATGAGCTGCAAAATGAATCCTCCCGCCTGCCGCACGGTATTCTCCTTATTCATCAGCACACCCAGTCCCACAGAGGACGGCACCTGCTCGGATACGGCAAAATAGTAAGTCAGGTCCTCTGCGATCTCACCGGTCTTTAACTCAGTTTGTCCAATATAGGGATCTTTTAATCCCAGATCCTTGATGACAGACAGAATACCAACACCCAGTGCACCACCCACGTCCAGCTTTCCTGCTGCATTGGGAGGCAGCACCACATCCGCCACCTCGGGATAGCCCTTCACGTTTCCCCTGCTATCCGCCGTCACCGTCAACCCCTTCATGGGACCGGAGCCCTGAATCTGTAAGGTCAAAAGATCCTTTTCTCCCTTCATCATGCTGCCCATCATCACAGCTGCACTCATCAGTCTTCCCAGTGCTGCCGTAGCAATGGGGCTGCTGTTGTGATGCTCTCTGGCAGTCTCCACCATTTCCTTTGAAGTCACAGCAAAGGCCCGGATCTGACCGGATGCCGCTGTAGCTCTAACCATATAATCTGACATTGTTATTTCCTCCGATGAATTCTACAAGAAGTATAGCACACAAAACAGGATTTGACAGCAGGTAATCTTATTTTGAATAACTAATGAATAACTAACAATTAACTAACAATAGAAATAGACGGAACCGGTATTTGTCATTTGGAAGTTCCATGGCACCAAACGAACGGGTACTATTGGGGCACTAATGTTCTATTAAATATAATTGAAATATAAATCCTCAATTGAAATCATACATACATGATCCATTTTCTCACAATCAAATCCTGACCTTGAAATAAATGCGTATTTATAACATTCTAATCCTGTAGCCTTTACCTGCTCTATTTCTCTTTCTATAACATCCTTTGTGATTGGACTTTTTCTAAATTTGGCCTCATAAAAAACATATCCATTATCATCTTCGGTGACAACATCAAATTCACCATTTGTATGATTAATAGGATCATCATAATAATACTTGCCTATCTTTTCAAATACCGGTTCCATTAAGCCAGCTCTGTTTAATCTTACCAAATACTGGCTACATACCGTTTCAAAAAGATGTGGTACATAATATTCCTCGAAGTCTTTCTCAATATATTTCTTGTAAAAAACTTCAGAGTCCATGATCTTCATCTGAGATAAATATTTAAAAATATATCTGTAATAGAACAAGGAAAGATTGTCTGAAATATGATAGGAAGCTTTCTTTTTATTACTTATGTCGTTAATTGGTGCAGTCTTTACAACAACCTCCATACGCATCAATTTATCAAGGACATCAACTAATGTCGGGCCACTAGAAACATGCGACTGTGATAAAATATCACTATACTTCGAATAGCCTCGGGATAATGCTTCAAATACTTCATTGGCATTTGTTATTTTTGAAATTTCAGCATTCAAATACATAGACACCTCATTCTCCAGTCTTGCCCCGGGTGATGCAATAAGCTCTATTATATTTTCTTTTACACTTAAGGAATCATCAATTAATCGGTTATAGTATGGAATGCCTCCAAAAACAGAATAAATCTTCACCTTATCCTCTGCTGAATAATTTGGATAAAATAAAGAAGACTCATAATAATCCATCGGTTTTAAATCAATTGTCAGGTCGACTCTTCCGTATAGAGGATTAGAGTGTTCCAAAAGTGAACGCATCACCTCCACATAGGAACCAAGAATAATTAGTGTAAGCTTGGCCGAATCCCTGTACTTATCAACCAGTGCCTGCAATATGCTATCCATACCTTTTATCGATTCTTTTAGATAGGGATACTCATCAAGAACCAGAGTCATTTTTTCCTTTGTAGACATTTCAAAAATATACTGTAATAAAGATTCCATATCGGAAAATCCTAACTTTGGAAGTCCCATTACTTCTGATACAATCTCACTCAAGCTTGAGACATTGCTTGCCTGTGCAACCTGTTTACATTCATAATAAAAACTTCTGACATTATTTTTTTTCAACACCTGTTTTACAAGCTCGCTTTTACCAACACGGCGTCTTCCATAAATCAAAGAAAATGATAGTTCATTTTTACTAATTAATCTGTCAATTTTTTTTATCTGTTCTTCTCTACCTATAAACTTCATTTAATTCGGTCACCCCCGACTCGGTCTTGTTCGAACAAATTATAGCATTCTTTTTTAGATTTTTCTACCTATTATTTCCTTGTTTTTTGCAAAAAAGGAGCTGTGCACTAATTATTTAGTGCGACAGCCCCTTTTACTTATGCTATTTCTTCGATCTGGATATTTCGTTTTGTCTCATTCTCCAGCGTCATGATGTTTTAAGATTACTCTTAACGATTGCGTTTTCTTCTGACAACAGCCTCTGCAAGAACTGTCATGGAAAGGAGCATCAGCAGGAGCCAAAGTGCCGGATTACTGTTATCACCGGTCTTGGGCGCTGCTGTGACAGTTGATGTATTGTCATCTGTCTTATCAGCACTGTTGTCGGTATTGACATCATTATTTGTGTTGTCCTGGGAAGGAATATTCACCTTAATGGTACAGGTAGCTGTTTTGCTGCCATCTGCGGTGGTCACCGTAATGATACAGGTACCATTTGCCACTGCTGTCACCTTACCATTTGCATCCACAGTGGCCACATTGGCATCACTGGTGGTCCAGGTCACATTTTTGTTGGTGGCATTTTCCGGTGCAACGGTTGCGGTAAGCTGAACGCTTTCCCCCTTCGTAGTAAGGGTAGCTTCACTCTTATCCAATGTCACGCCTGTCACATGCTGTGTATCTGCATAAGTAATAACAAAAGTAGAGAACCTGTCTGTCTCAAAAGAGAACTCTCCGGTTGCTTCGTCAAAGGTTCCGTCCAGTACATCCACCTGACTCTCTCCGGTTGCCGCATCGGTATGAAGCCGGATAATCTTATACTGGCGTTCAATTGTTTTATCCTGATTCAACAAATCAATCGGAATCTGAATGGTTACCTTTACAAAGATACCGGGCTCGTGAAGCTGTGTCGCGGTACTGCCTTCTACCTGTTTGAACAGTTCTGCATCAAAATAGATCAGTGATAAATTAGGGCCCATAATCTTTTGTGCCTCTTCTGTCAATTTCGCCTTATCCTCAGCAGAAATGCTACTTTCATCTGTCTTTCCGATTTCCAACCACACTCTGGCTTCAGAACCATCCTTAATAGACTGCCTCTCATCATCAGTGAAGATGGCTGATGCATCAAAAAGTTCTTTCTTCTGGTTATCAATGGTGGCTGCGGTGATTGGAGCTTCCTTTGCCACCTCGACATCCTTTTCCAATGTTCCCGTCACACTCTCCGGTAATTCATCGGTAGTTCCAACAGCAGAAATGGTACGTACCTTTTTCTGTCCACAGCCTCTGGTACAGGTAGTTTCTTCTTTTCCGCCTTCGGTGGTGGTGGCCTCTTTTGTCACCGTCCACTCACCGGACCAGTCATGGCCCAAAGCAGGCACCACTTCCTGTGCCACCAATAATTCTCCACATACTGCACAATGGCTACCCTCAGTAAGACCATCTCCCGTACAAGTAACGGCTACTGCAGCATCAATCTCCGGTGTATGTCCGTCATTTACAGTAACTGTGACGCTATCCTCATTTCCTGCTTTATCAACAGCTCTGACCACATACGTGGTTCCATCGGCAGTCAACGTATATGTACTGTCGGCAAGGGTCACTTCTTCCCCATTTACAAACACCTTGTCCAGATTACCGTCTGTAACCGTAATGGTCTGCTCATCGCAATATATCTTTCCATCGGTTACACCTGATATCACAGGCTTCGTTGCGTCCAACACTACTCCGTCAGAAGAAATGTAAGTTACATTTCCGGACTTATCCGCAATCTTTGCATAAACCACATACCGATTATCCGAATCAATGTTAATCGTCGTACCCTCAGTCCACTGATTGTCTTCAAGAGCTCCAACTGCTGATGGTGTTAGCGCCATATTCGATACATAATAATAAATCCTATCTAATCCACTTCCTTCGTCAGCTCCTGTGATGGTTACTGTCTGTTTATTTTTGTAGAAAATATCAAAGGTGATACCTCCCAGCAAGGAATTCCATTGATTTCCTGCAATTTCAATGGTTCCGGTAGGAGCACTTCGATCCACAATTTTCCATGTTTTCTCCACTGTACCGGTGTAATTTCCCTTGCCGTTAATCACTATCTTATAGGAATCCCCCAAATTTGTTGCAACCACATCACCGGACAATGTAAAATCTCTGTCTTTTTCCAGCGTGTTGTTGCCCACGACAACCGTTACACTTGGTCCCTGTGCGGATCCGCTAAATGCAATCATATCACTAGAAAGAGAGACATTCTCTTCTGAAATGACTGCCTGCGTAATCTTAAAAGGTGTTTTTATCTCTATGGAACCTGCATCCGATGCCGCAGGGGTTATAGTGCATACTGCCACATAATTGCCCACGTTAGTGGGGGATGATGGTAATTTATCTCCACTTATGTCTGTGCTACCCTCTCCGGTTGAACTATAATAAGCAATATCACTTAGCGATGCTCCGGTAACAGCAGTGATATCATCATGAATACTTGCTCCCTGATAGGGTACCCCGGAATAGGTAACGGACTGTGCATCTAAAGAAACCTTCTTTGCGTTGGGATGATTATCTGATGTACCTCGATAATCACATGCTCCGCTGGTAGTTTGCTCACACCATGCATAAACTTGATTTCCATCTCCAAAGTACTTCCATACATGTACGCAGGTCACACCATCAGTTCCCTTGGTGCCATTTTCTGCACCTGCCTCGCCACCGGATCCCCCGGCTGAGGAACCATTTCCCCCGTCACCACCTGCCACTGTACCATTGTTGTTCACGTTGGAGCCACTTACACCTGCCCCGCCATTTCCTCCGTTTCCATTTACTGCATCGCCACCATTTCCTCCAGTCACATTTCCGTCCGGAGAGACAGTGACATTTCCACCACTGATACCTGCTCCGCCGTCTCCTCCATTGCCAGAAGAATCTTCGCCAACATTACCGCCGTCTCCGCCAACTACCGTAGCACCACCGCCTACTTCAATCTGTGTATTGGAGCCCGCTACAATACCTGCGCCTCCGTTCCCACCGTTGCCGCTCGCAGAACTGTTTCCGCTACTTCCGGTTACATTGCTTGCTGAAAGCTCAATGGCACTGCTGCCGGCAGCATTACTAAAATCAATAACAGGTACACCGTTGCCCGATGAATCTGTGCTTCCCAAAATACTTCCCGGTTCCTCTGTGCTACCGCCGGTATTCCCATCCGTACTGATAATAGAAAGTTCTACATCGCTTCCACTTCCGGCAGAAATAGCCGGTTTCCCCACCGGTGCTGTTATGTTTTTTCCTCCCAGATCCAACACTGTCTTATCACTTTCCGGCAATACAATGGTATCTTTTAAAGTAACATCCTCTTTGAATGTCACCTTGTTCGTCTCTGCGTCATACTCCACCTTGTCCTGGTCTTCATCCTTCAATGCGTTTTTAATCCAGATTGGCACATCCGTTGACACGCGATTGGAGCTTAGACTCTGGCCCTTATCATTCACTGCACGAACCCGGTAATAATAAACCGTATCTGCATTGATTCCGGTACCGCTCACCGTATACTTCTGTACATTTTCCACATTCAGGTTATTATAGTCAGATAAAATCTGAGTAAATTTTCGATCGGTAGCCACATCCAACCGATACCCGGTTGCACCTTCTACTGCATCCCAGTTTGCAGTAAATTCACCATTTGTAGAATCTTCCACTTTTGTGGCCGCAGTGGCAACCGGAGCCTCCGGCACCCCGGCCGGGGTTGCACCGGTCACGGCAAAAATGCAGCAATAGAGTCCGCTCATATTCGATGCATTACCATTTTTTCCATTCATGGTAAATGTAATCTGCTTTAAAAGCTTAGTGCTATCCACCTCAATTGCTGCAGAATGAAGAACCGGTCCACCCTCCAGCGAGCCATCTGTACGGCTGGTTCCACGTTGCATACGCATAATGGAGTAGTACTTCTCCACATTGGTAACATCTGTCGTATCATACCAGTCATATAATTTGTAGGTTGTATCAGCTGTTGTTCCATCTGTATAAGTCAACGTCACCTTAAAATCTGCATAATTTCCTGTGCCCGGTCCGCCTGCTGTTGCCAGTACATATATTTTCTGGTAAACACCCAGGGTCTCTAAATCCATGGTTTGGGATGTGCTGCCTGCAGTCAATCGTATGCAGTCATTTCCATCATAGGCAGTATCCTTTTTCTCTCCGGCTACCAACGTATAGGAAATGCCACTATCCATGGTGAGTTTTCCGTCATTTGAAAGACCGCCGGAGGAATTGATGGATGAAGAATAAAAATATCCCCAGCTGTCCATTGCAGCATCATTTGCCCCCTCATTCACCCCACGAATAGCATTTCCATTTAACGAAGCGGAATTGATGGCAATACTCTCATATCGCACTCCCTGCTCCGTCATCAGTCTTTCTTCCGGAATATTAGAATCAGAGAATGCGAATACCGTCATATCGAGCCCTGTAAAAATCAAAACTGCCGTCATTGCCATGGCACACACCCGGGCCAGCTTCTTTTCCAATTTTGTACTTCGTCTACTCATAATCAAACTCCTTTCATGTTCTATGTAATTTCACAAATTCATCTACAACATGGTTAAATGCCATCATGTTATATTAGAAACATTTTTTCACTTCAAATTTGAATATATCTCTTTCGAATGGATTTTATCACACGAACAGACACAAAAGAGACACACATCTACAATCTGCTGCTTCTTCTTCTGAATACCACTCCCACAAGTACTGTCATAGACAGGAGCAACAGGGTAAACCAAAGTGCCAGATGGCTGCGGTCACCGGTTTGGGGTTCACCGGAAATACTGGCATCATTGACATCCGTATCTGTCTTGTCGGTAACGTTTTCCGTATTAGCCTCTGTGCTTTGTTCTGTTGTGTTTTTCCAATTAGATTCTGTACTTTGTTCTGCTGTGTTTTCCTTATTGGTTTCTGTGCCTGGTTCTGTTGTGGTCTCTGTACTATTTTCTGTATTGCTCTCCGTATCACTTTCTGTATCGTCTTCTGTGCTGCTTTCGCCGGAAGGAATATTTACCGTAATGGTCCAGATGAAGGAAAAACTGCCATCCGCAGTTGTTGCGGTAATGGTACAGGTTCCGTTTCCTACCACAACCACGTTACCATCTTCATCCACAGTGACAATGTCTGGATTGCTGCTATTCCAGATAATATCCTCTTCATCCACATCCTCCGGCAGATCATCCAGCGATAATTCCAGGATCTCCCCTTCCTGGGTCAGGTTCTCTGTGTAGGATTGGGTGACAGTTTCGGAGAATCTGGCATAGTAGGTGGCATCCCCGGTGGTAGTGTAACTGAGTGTTGTTCCATTGTCACTTAGCTTATCAGTGGACACCGGGTTCCCTGCTGCGTCATACCAGCCCTCAAATTGATAACCTTCTTTCACTGTCGCAGTGGAGCTGACAGGCTTTCCAACCACATCCGAATGATTATAGTTATTAAGGGTCGCTATGTTGTCTCCTACCAGTTCCGTCCATCCGTGGTATTCACCCACGTTTCCCCATTCTTTATCTGACGGATATAGGTCTGGGTTACACTTCTGGCAAATCTTGCATAGTAAGTGTTGACACTTTCTTTTGTCTCGATATAGCTCAGTGTTTCCTGTGCGGTGACCAGATTCCCGGCTGCATCATACCAGCCCAGGAATGTATAACCTGTATTGGCCGTTGCAGTGGCCGTCACTATTTCATTGGTCTCTGCAAAGTATGCCTGTCCAACGGTCGAACCATCAGCATCCCTATAATTGGGATCATAATTTGGATCGGATGTGCCTGTCACACTGGTAATGGTAACGGTTCCGCCAGCCTGCGAATTTGTGAAACCCGAATCACTATTCAACTGAGGCACAAAGGCCTGACGCCAGCGCCACTGAGCCACCATGGTAAGACCTTTGTGGATATTTCCATAGTATTGCCCCGATCCACTTGCTGTCCATGTCACGGAAGATGAAGTGCGATTCTCCGCTGGGGTTATATTTTCCTCCCATATCTTAAAGTATTGATCAGTTGCCCCTGTAAGCCCCGCCTCTTTCACTGTATAATCGCAGGCCACCGTGTGCTCTGCCGGAAGCAGCTTCGTACCCAGCCAACCTGCGTTCTCCTGACTCATGCCATCCGGAATCACTGCCTCATCACCGGTCAGCAACCAGCCCATAAATTTCCAGCTTCCCTCTGGCGCACCCTCTGGGGCTTCCGCAGCCTTGGATACATAGGGTGGAATAAATGTAAACACGCCCTCTTCACTGGATACGGGTTTAAAGCTGTACACATTCTCCTTTTCTGAGGTATTGTAGGTTCTTTCAACTGTGTATGGTTTACCACCATTGGAGTCATAGGTCACTGTGGGGCTCTTGATGAAAACAAAGTGTAAATCCGCTGCGGTGCTCAGGTTCGACAGATAGTAGGTATATATCACGTCCCCAGACTGATTTCTCGTCCATTCATCTTTTTTCAAAAACTCAGTCTCCGGATTTCCATCTGCATCCTGTTTTGTAAAATAGAGACCCACAAATTCACATCCAGCTAAAGCATCCTCTGCCTTTATCACTGCCTGAACTTTCAGGTTTTCCCCATTGGTCACATAGGTAACCAGTTTCTGATCTACAGTAATTTGGTGCCCTGTATCGGAGCCTTCCCCCCCTTCCAATGACCCATCGCTTTCTGCCACCACAGCACTTCCGTGGAAAGTGGTGCTTCCAGACAGGGGGTAGTAGATCTGGAAATTAATGTTATCCAGAAAGTTTCCATACGTCTTCGCTTTGTCGCCTGATGCCGCCGGTTCGACACATCCTACCGAAACAAATCCGAACAGGGTCTCTGTCTGCCCTGACGGCACAGTGTAGTAATAATACTTATTCAGATCTACTTCCGCTCCGCCGGCTTCCACGGGATCATTGGAGCCGTAGTGTCCCCACGGATTAGTTCCGCTTGTTGCCTTGCTATCCGCTATGATCCAGATATGCCATTCCTCGGTATACACAGAACTGGGAGTCAGGCTGAACGCATTATTTCCTGCATTGTCCACGAAAGTACCCTCAGTTCCAAACTTTTTACTGTAAATCACCAGCTGCTCCCCCAGCCCTGTATGCTCGTTATCTTTTACTGAAGTCTCCCCCTGGGCAATCAGCCAGTCCACCATCTGCATCAGCTGGTCTCTTCCGTCTACGCTTGGTTTGGACGGATCCACACTCTGCTTTGGTCCAATCACCAGTGCCATGGTATCTGTGCCATTGCGGGCACCATGGTCCAGCCCCCATTGATAGATACTGGATGGCTTGGTGGTAACATTCTGGTACAGGGTACTTTCTTCGTTCGCATTTAACTCCGCAGCATATGTTCCATCGGAAGGTGTTAATGTCACACCAGTGATATACTGTCCATTGCTTCGGAAGAGTTCAATCTTTCCGTCCGTTGCTGTGGTATTCCAGGCAGGAACATCACCTTGATCCGGGGATTTATAATTTCCGTCCCATGTCTGTCCCTTTTCAAAACTACCATTCTGCAGGTTTCCGGCATTATTCTCACCACCGGCATCTTCCGCATACACGACTCCGATGTACATTCCTACAATCAGACAGAGTCCCAGCAGAGGTCCGCATATTTTTACAGCTTGTATTTTTTTCCGTCGTTTCTTTTTATCACTCATTCTTTTCATCTTTTTTCTTCCGTCAGCCATATCTTTTCCCCCTACTCTCTAATGCTCCCCGTCCTTTTCCAGCACACCGTGGGTGAACTCACTCCATGGATACTGGTTCATGTACTCTCCCCGATAGGCATTGAGCCCGGCAGGTTTCCCCGCGATCCAATCAAAATAATCGCATGAGATTTTCGGGGGTGAAATGCCGATCATTCCCCTCTGCCGGATGACGGCATCTTCCATTCCATATTTCTCCAATGTACTCATCAGATCCTTGCGGATATTTTTCAGGTAAGAAGTATGTCCGCCGGATTTTGCTTCGTCCTCCCATAGGATCGCCATCAACTCCCCATTGGTACACAGTGCACCGTTACGGTCTATGAGATATGCCAGCATCTCCTTTGTTTTGCTGTACTGAAATCGCACCGGCTCCTCCCCGTAAAACACTTCAAAGTTACCAAAGGTCTGCACCCGGATGCGATTCTCCCTGGAAACGGGAACGGGATTTCTCAGATTTTCCAGCTCCTGTTTTACCTTCTCCCGGGTTACCGGTTTGGTCACATATCCGCTGGCCCGCAGCAAAAATGCCTGGCTCATGTATTCGTCATATCCGGTGGCAAACACGATGTTTATCAGGGGATTCTCCAATTTCAGCCGCCTTGCCAGTTCCATCCCATTCAACACGCGCATCTCAATATCCAAAAACGCCACGTCACAGGAATGAGCACCGGCAAATTCCAGAGCACTTTTCGCATCGCGAAACCCGTGTACCTCTGCCTCCGGTGAAACCTGGCTGATGGTATTCACCAGCCCCTCCAACGCTATTTTTTCATCATCCACTGCAATGATTGTCATCCTAATGTCTCCTCTTTTGTGTTGTCATCTTCTTTGCTGTCCTTTTTCGGAAGCCGGATCACTACCTTTGTTCCTTTCCCCTTTTCACTGGTAATGTCCATGGTGCCGCGGCTCATTTCCCAAAGTCGTCTCCCCACATTTTCAATTCCCACATGGGTTTTTCCGTCCTCTTTCTTCTCCTCCACGTCAAATCCCACACCGTCATCGGTGACCACCACCTCATACCGGTCCTCATACTCTCTGGATGAGATGGTGAGGGTTCCTCCTTTCTCTGCCTTGTTCAGGCCATGCTTCACTGCATTTTCCACAATGGGCTGCACCGTCAGCGCAGGGATAGAAAAGCCCGTGGTCTCTATGTCATAGACAATTTGCAACTCATCATCAAAGCGCATCTTTTCCAGGGAAAGATAGATTTTCACATGTTCCAGTTCTTTTTCAAAATTCACCGGGGTATTCCGTTTCAGGGAGTCCACATTTCCCCTGAGATAATCCGAGAAATCACTGATGGCCTTTTTCGCCATTTCCGGATCCTTATCGCACAGGTAATAGATAGTATTCAGGGAATTGTACAGAAAATGGGGCTGAATCTGGCTCAGCATCAAGGAGATCCTGCTGGATGCAAGTTCCGCTTCCTGTTCTTTCAGCCGCTTCTCCTGTTCCATATACCCGTAAATATTGGTGACACCACCGATAATAATAAAACAAAGGAAAGCTGTCAGCGTAAACAACAGCCCGGAGGAATTTCCTTTGATGTAGTAGGCAGCCACGTCACAGGCTATTCCCACCACGCACAACATGCAGGTACTCTTTCCAAGCCCGCTCATCTTTTTCCACCCAAATTTGACCCAATTATATCCAAATGCGCCCGCGCATAACAACACGCAGAAAACAAGCACTGCATGACTCAGCCACAACATCTCACGGAAATCCCGGATTCCGGCGAACTGCAGAACTACCTGCAGAAGGCACACCGCCATGGACAGCAGGCTGCAAAAGTCAAACAGAATGTATGTCTTTTTGTCAAAACGATATTTTAAAAATCTAAGTAACGGAACGCATCCTAACATCAGCATGGCCAGGGACACATAAAACAGAAACACCGGTTTTTCCGGCATGATAAACGGAGTGAAACGGGTATCCGTCAACCGCCACAACCCTAGCATCACAGAAAATGTTCCCAATGCCATCAAGTCACTGTCTTGGTTCTTTCCCTTCATTTCTCCCAATGACATCAGGGCAAAAACCAATCCCACCAGCACAGCCAGACATCCGATGATGATCTGCGGCATGGCTTTTCTCATCTGTCCGGTGTAAATACTCAGTTCGGAACCCATGAGGAACTCTACCTTTCTCCCAACGATACTTTCATACACCGGTGTGATCACCACCTGAATATCCTTTCCCTCATCCTCCGGATACAGGGAGACCATAACCCAGTTATTACCCGGGGTCTTTCCCAGAAGCAGTTTGTCCTCTGTGGTAAGGGTATAAATCTCCTCCCCATCCACATATACCTGGGCACACTGATGCACCAGATAAAATGCCAGACAGTCATCCTCCGGATCGATCCGGGATGCTGTCCAGGTATAGATCTCCCGAACACCGGCAGGGGCGCTGTCATCTGTCACTGTCTCCATACGAAAATCATCTACGGATTCATATCCCTGATTCACCCTTGCAGAGGTAATCTGCCTGTTATCCGCTATGCCCAGATACACTAAAATCCCCAGCACAAGACAGAAGGCAATCACATACCACACCGTTATGATTCCTTCTCTCTTTGCGCCGGGGATCGTTTTTCTATTTGAAATATTTTTATCTTTTTTTATCTTCACGTATTGGCTCCTCAAAATTGCGGGCTGCCAAAAGGCATAATCCTTCAGTTATGCATATTATAATATCAGAAGGGACACAAAAGAGCCACAGATAAGCTGTTTTCCATAATTTTACTCATTTTTTACCGCACTCTCTGGCAATGATCTGCATCCGCTCCGTGTGCTCCGTCACCGGCCCGCCTTCTTCGTCCATGGCGGTCACAAATATCATGCCCGCCTGTTCCAGCAGAGACTTCACCGTTTCCAGATCATAGGCCCTCTGCACATGGGTCTCCTCGTACTTTTCAAACAAACCATCCTCCTGCCGGATAAAAAGAGTCAGATCATACTCATTTTCCCCCGATTCAGGGTCGTAATAATTCTCCCAGATGAAACTGCCCTCCTCCCGATTTTCGCAAAAAGTGTTTTCAGCCAAAAGCTCCTCATACTTGTATCGGGTGTTCATATCAAACAGAAAAAGTCCACCTGGATCCAGATAGTTATTTACCAGACGGAAAACCTGCAAAATTTCTTCTTCCTGCAATATGTAATTCATGCAGTCGCAAACACTGACTACCGCCCGGACGGTTCCGTACAGTTCAAAATTCCTCATATCCTGCAGCAAATACAGGATTCCTGCCTGCTCCTGAGTTTCCTCCCGGGCAATCATTAACATATCCTCTGCATTGTCCACGCCAATCATGTCATAGCCGGACTCTGCCAGAAGACGGGTCAGTTTTCCTGTGCCGCAGCCCAGATCCAGAATCAGTCCATCCCGGATATTTTCTTTTTCCAAAACTTCCTGAATCTGATGTGCCCATTTCTCATAGGGCACATTATCCATAAACATATCGTACACCTGCGCAAAACTTGTATATGCGTCCATATCGTCACCTCAAGTCCTTTTTTTCTCATTTGCCTGCAATTTACACTGAACTCATACTAGCAATTTTCCTTACAAAAAGCAACTTTCCATTAAAAATGCAAGGTTGATTATTGGCTCCAAAATCAGTATACTAAACACAAAAGGAGTTTTCATGGATACCAATTTTGAACATTATATTTCCAAAAGCATAAAAAAACTTTATCGCAAAAAACTTTTCTCCCCGGTGATCTATCTGGTGCTGCTGCTGGTTCTGTGGTTCATTTTCCCCTTATCCAGCATCATCTCTCCAGAGTCCGTTTCGGAAAATACTTCCTTTGCCCAGCTGTTTCAGCAGGACAGGCACTACGTCCGGATTACCCTGACAGATTTGAAATTCACCGGCCACACCCAAAAAATTCTGGGACGCACCACCGGCTATTATTATTACAAGATTCAGGATGATCAGTGCCGCATCGTTCTCCTTTCCTCAAATACCTGTGAGGAGGGACTTCCCACCATTGACCAGGTGACGATCCGTGCCAGAGTCTACGGAAACAACACTGCCTATCGTAAGCTGTTATCCTCCCTGGCCGATGATCTGCACTGGACAGAATCCGGTATCATGGATAAAACCTCTGACTATTATCTCAGCGAGCCCGGATTCCGTTGGGGTGCCAGTATGTTTCTCATGATTCTGTATGTACTGACGGGACTCTATGCATGTGTCAATATCATTTTGTATATCATCTACATTCTGTTTCCCTGGCTGGCGCCGGCCTGCCGCCAATTATCCCGTTTCGGCTCTCCCAGGCATATGTTGGAGGAGGCAGAGGAAGAACTGGCCACACTGCCCCAGCTGCTCACCGAGGATATGTTCATTACGGAACACTATTTTATCGAGATTTCCAACAGTGGAATTGCCTTTGTACCCATCCAAAAGATTATGTGGATCTACAAACACTCCACCCTGCACAAGCTGTTCTGGTATCACTTCAGTATTTCCTACACCCTGTGTATTATAGCAGGAAAACATCTGTATATCCGCTGTCCGAAGAATCAGAAGTCCGATATCGACGGTATCATCGACTATCTGTCCGAGGCTAATCATGATATTCTGGTGGGATTTAATGAAAAGAACCGTCAAAAAGTGCAGGAGCTGAAAGGAACCCCTGCACTGTTCGAAAAACTTATTTCATTTTTAAACCGACGTCTATAGCCTTCCCCGTATAGGCACAATCCTAGCGGCAGGAAGTGCTGATGGACTCAATGGCCACCGCGCCTCCCCGCACAATCTCCACGGACTTGAATTTTGATTTCAACAAAGCGATGAGTTCATTATTCCGCCGCTCTGTCAGTTTACATTCCAACAAGGCGCTGTCTTTTCCCACATCCGCCACCTGTACGGAAAACACTTCCGCGATCTGGAAAATCTCCTGTTTCTCCTCGAAACTTAAATGTCCCACCTTTGCAAAAAGGATTTCCTTCATATGAATGGGCACATTGGTCAGGTCGATGACTTTGATTACCTCAATCATGGTGTTCAACTGCTTTTTGATCTGCTCAAAGGTCACATCATCGCTGGTAACACAGATTGTCATTCGGGATACCGTTTCATCCTCTGTGGTTCCCACGGTAAGGCTCTGCAGGTTGTAGGATTTAGCGGAAAAAAGCCCGGAAACCTTGGCCAATACGCCCACCTGATTTTCTACATATAATGCAATCCATCTGTTTTTCATGGCTTTCCTCCTTAATTCAAAATCATCTGGCTCATGGGGTTTCCGCCCTTTACCATAGGCAAAACCAGTTCCTCTGTGGCAATCAGACACTCAATGACGGTGCTCACCTGATTCTGCTTTGCCTCTTCAAAGGCCCGCTGCAGCTCCTCTGCGGTACCTACGCGAATCCCTTTTACGCCGTAGCTCTCTGCCCACTTTACAAAATCCGGCTCGTAGGGCGGACACTGAGGTCCCGGTCCCTTGCAGCCCTCCGGACAGGTAATTCGCTTCCGCAGACAGGTGGCGGAGTAACGCTTGCCGTAAAACAACTGCTGCATCTGGCGCACCATACCCAGATAGTAGTTGTTCAGAATACATACGATCACCGGTGCATCCTGACAGATGGCGGTGGCCATCTCCTGCATATTCATCTGGAATCCACCATCTCCGGTGATACATACCACCTGCTTATCCGGGCGACCGATCTTTGCTCCCACCGCTGCGGGGAAACCGAATCCCATGGTTCCCAAACCGCCGGAGGTAATGAAAATATCGGATTTATCCATATCAATGTACTGGGTAGCCCACATCTGATGCTGCCCCACATCTGTTACGATAATAGGCTTCTCAAACTGATCATTGATGTGTTCCATGATCATCTGAGGCGACAGTCCCCGATCCCGGCGCATTTCTAGGGGATGTTCCTGATTCCATGTAGCAATCTGCTCCATCCACTCTGTGGTGTCCATGGGCTCTGCCCACTCCAACAGTTTCTCCAATGCGGTTTTGGCATCTGCCACCACCGGCACATCCACCACCACATTCCGAGAAATGGAAGCGGTCTCCACATCGATATGTACGATCTGGGCTTTCGGTGCAAACTCGTTCAGATCACCGGTAATTCGGTCATTAAAACGGGTTCCGATGGAAAACAGCACATCACACTCACTGACTGCGATGTTGGCTGCATAACGGCCATGAAGTCCGCTGTTTCCGATATAGTAAGGATGATCTGTGGAAATAGATCCCTTTCCCATCACCGTGGTAACCACCGGCACATGCATCTTGGAGGCCAACTGCTCCAGCTCGTCGGATGCCTTGGCAATATTGACACCGCCACCGGCCAAAATCAGAGGACGCTTTGCCGCCTTTAACAGCTTATAAGCTTTCTTCAACTGGCCCACATGAACGCCCTCCACCGGCTTATATCCCCGGATCTGCACAGATTCCGGATAGTCTGCGGGACCATGCTGGGTCTGGATATCTTTTGGAATATCTACCACCACCGGTCCGGGCTTTCCGGTGGATGCAATGTGAAATGCCATCTTTAGTATTTTTCCCAGATCCTTCCGGTCTCTCACGGTAACACCATACTTGGTGACACTTCTGGTCATCCCTACAATGTCCACCTCCTGGAAGGCATCGTTTCCAATGAGCCCTAAAGGCACCTGACCAGTGATACACACCAGCGGAATGCTGTCATAATGGGCATCTGCCAACCCGGTAATAATATTGGTGGCACCGGGTCCGCTGGTCACCAGACACACACCCACCTTTCCCGTGGCCTTGGCGTAGCCTTCTGCCTCATGGATCAGTCCCTGCTCATGGCGGGGAAGCACCATCTTAATACTGTCCTGCTTATATAACTCATCAAAGAGGTCAATAACCATACCACCGGGATAACAAAAGATGGTATCTACGCCTTCCTCTTTCAATGCTTTTACAAACAACTTTCTTCCTGAAATATCCATGTGATCCTCCTAGTTTAAGATTTTTCTGTCAAATCGTCGGAACGCATTCTTAATTATGAACTTCGTTCCTTCTAGATAAACCCAAGGCTCCGCAAAATAAAAATCCATGCGGTCAGGGTGAATGCGCCTAAAAGTGTTGTGGTGACCACGATACTTGCGGTCAGAACACCGTCGTTTCGCATATTTTTTGCCATTATGTAACAGCTGGGTGTTGTGGGGGATGCCAGCATAATCAAAATTCCAATCATTTTTTCCCCGGTGAAACCCATCCATACTGCAAGAGGCAGCAGCAATGCCGGCTGCGCAATGAGCTTGATAAAGGCTGCCCACAGAGTTGGTTTCATCTTTGCCAGCGCTTTCCTGCCCTCAAATCCGGCACCCAGCGCTACCAGTGCCAGCGGTGTGGCCATTTTGGCCACGCTATCGATGGTGGAGTCTATCAGCACCGGAAAGTCTATGCCGATAAGAGCCACTATCAACCCCAGCAATATGGCAATAATAATGGGATTTTTTAAAATATTGAGACAGGCCTCCTTGATTTTGCTCAAATCCCGCTTGCCCTCTGCCCCTTCCTCCGGCTGTGCCTCAAAGGTCAGCACGATGACGGAGAAAATATTGTACAGCGGCACCGCACCGATGATCATCAGCGGGCCCATGGCAGATTCTCCGTAAATATTCTGGATAAAAGCCAGACCCATCACCGCCGCACTACTGCGGAAAGAGCCCTGCACAAAGGCTCCCCGCAGGGATTTATCCTTTAAGAAAAGCTTCGTCAATCCCCAGATCAGCCAGAAACAGGCTGTGCTGGCCAACGCACAAAACAGCACGTATTTTACATCAAAGACCTGGCGGATATCCACAGAGGAAATATCCCGAAACAACATAAAGGGTAATGTCACTTTGAAATTAAATTTATTCGCCACCGAGACAAAATTGTCATTTAGCATACCCATTTGTTTTAGTACATAGCCCAGCACCATCACTAAAAAAATCGGCAGGGTGACATTCAAGCTAAACAGTAAATTGCTCATTGCTAACGCTTTCTTTCGTACTTTAAGAAATAATACTCCAGATCGAAATAGGTCTGCTCGTCACTGTCCTCCGTGATGACCCATTCTTCCTTCTCATCCAGATTGGGAAAATAAGCATCCGCCACATAGGAAAAATCGATCTTGGTAATATGGGCCACATCACACTCATCCACCAGCTGCCGGTAGATACTCTCTCCGCCGATGACGTAAATATCCTCGCTGGGATATTTTGCCAGTTCTGCGTGAAGTTCATCCATATCATGAACTACAATGGCCCCTTCCACCTGATACCGGGGATCCTTGGTGAGGACAATGTTGACCCGGTTCTTTAACGGCTTTCCATTTGGAAAACTCTCTAATGTTTTTCTGCCCATCACCACCACTTTACCTGTGGTAGTCTCACGGAAAAATTTCATATCGTCAGGAATACTGACCAGTAACTTATTTTTATAGCCGATGCCCCAGTTGGCATCCACCGCTGCAATCAGATTCATATTTTCCTCCTTATCCTGGCATGAGTGTCGCCACCTTTTATACCGCCACAGGAATGTTGGTAACCTGTGGTCCGGTGACGTAATTGTCCAACCGGACATCTTCCCGGGTAAATTCATAAAAGTTCTTCACATCCGGATTCAGCCAGAATGTGGGTGCGTCATAAGTGGGACGTTTAATCAGCTCCTCCACAATGGGAATATGACGGTCATAGATATGGGCATCCGCAATCACATGCACCAGCTCACCCACCTGCATATCGCAGACCTGAGCCAGCATGTGCACCAGCACAGCATATTGGCAAACATTCCAGTTGTTTGCGGTGAGAATGTCCTGGGAACGCTGATTTAAAATCGCATTCAGTGTCAGTTTCTCGTCCCCCTTCTTCTGGGTTACATTAAAGGTCATGCTGTAAGCACAGGGATACAGGTTCATCTCTGACAGATCCTGATGCACATAAATATTTGTCATGATTCTTCGGCTGAAAGGGTTATTTTTCAGATCGTAGATCACCCGGTCCACCTGGTCAAACATGCCCTCCTTATACTTGTGCTTGACTCCCATCTGGTAGCCGTAGGCTTTTCCGATGGAACCGGTCTCATCTGCCCATTCGTCCCAGATATGACTGTGGAGATCGTGCACGTTGTTGGACTTTTTCTGCCAGATCCACAGCATCTCATCCGTGCAGCTCTTAATGGCAGTTTTCCGCAAAGTAATGGCGGGAAACTCCTTAGAGAGATCGTAGCGGTTCACCACACCGAACTTTTTAATGGTGTAGGCGCTGCTACCGTCTTCCCAGTGGGGACGCACCTTCTCCCCCTCTGTGCTGACACCGTTTTCCAATATATCTTTGCACATGTCGATAAAAATCTGATCTGCCATGCTCATGACGGTTCTCCTCCTGCTGCTCTTCTCAATCATTTTCTGCCGAATCTTTTTGTGTTGAAGCTTTTTCTTTTGAAGCTTTTTCCTTTGAAGCTTTTTCTGTTGTCCCGGATATCCCACTTTCCGCTTTTTCCCAAACTGATATCACAGGACACGAATTCCTTATATTGTAGCGAATTTTTATGGATTGTTCAAGTGCATGATTTAACCACTTTTCTAATCACTTTACTAATAATCCTGTCCTTCTCCATTCGGTGCCCTATGCCCCGCTTTTCTTTCTTTTCGACTCTGCCATCCCTACAGGCGGGGCATGACAGCTCATTTTTCCACTCCTATGCCCCGCTTTTCTTTCTTTTCGACTCTGCCATTCCTACAGGCGGGGCATGACAGCTCATTTTTCCACTCTCATGCCCCGCTTTCTCCGTTCCATCATCTGTCCCGCCCTCTACACTGAGCTTTGCGGGGCATTGTGGTATCCAACGCAATGGCAAATCAGATAAAAAATGTCCCCTGCTCACAGCAGAAGACATTTTTTAGCGCTTTTTATTTCCCTTTTCTGTCCCTTTTCGAAAAGTATTCCTCAACAAATTCATCCTCGGAAATGCATATCCAAAAGGGTCTATTTTACACTATCTACGCCTCATCAATGGCCTTTCCGATGTCATGGCGCATGTATTTGTTATCGAAGTTCACCCACTCGGTGGCCTCGTAAGCATTGGCTCTGGCTTCCTTCAGGGTAGCGCCCTTTGCGGTGATACCCAGCACACGTCCACCGTTGGTTACGATCTTTCCTGCGTCATTGAATTTTGTGCCGGCATGGAAACAGTAGTAACCATCCTTTCCATCAAAATTCTCCAGACCTGTAATTTCAAAGCCCTTCTCGTATGCCACCGGATATCCGTCAGATGCCAGTACCACACAGACAGCTGCGTTGTCCTCAAACTGCAGATCGATGGTATCCAGCTTGCCATCCACGCAGGCTTCCATCACATCGATGATATCATTCTTCATACGGGGCAGCACCACCTGTGCCTCCGGATCGCCAAACCGGGCATTGTACTCTAACACCTTGGGTCCCTCCTCAGTCAGCATCAGGCCAAAGAAGATAACGCCGGTAAAGGGTCTTCCCTCAGCCGCCATGGCATCCACAGTGGGCTGATAAATATATTTTTTACAGAAGGCATCCACTTCCTCGGTATAGAAGGGACTGGGCGAAAAATTACCCATACCTCCGGTGTTTAATCCCTGATCTCCGTCCTTGGCACGCTTGTGATCCTGTGCAGAGGACATGATCTGAATGGTCTTACCATCCACGAAGGACAATACGGATACCTCGCGGCCCGTCATAAACTCTTCCACCACCATATGGTTTCCGGCAGAGCCAAATTTCTTATCCTCCATGATTTCCTTCACTCCGGCCTTTGCCTCATCCAAGGTATTGCAAATCAGCACACCCTTACCCAAAGCCAGTCCATCCGCCTTTAATACGATGGGCATCTTTGCTGTCTCTAAGTATGCCAGCGCTGCCTTGGGATCGTCAAAGGTCTCGTAGCCTGCGGTGGGGATGTTGTACTTTTTCATCAGATCCTTGGAAAATGCCTTGGAGCCCTCCAGGATGGCCGCGTTCTTTCTGGGGCCAAATACCTTTAGGCCCTCTGCCTCGAACACATCCACGATACCACCCACCAGGGGATCATCCATGCCGATGATGGTAAAATCGATTTCCTTTTCCTTTGCAAATGCCACCAGCTTGTCAAACTCCATGGCACCGATGGGCACACACTCTGCCAGAGCTGCGATACCGGCATTTCCTGGAGCACAATATATCTTATCTACACGGCTGCTTTTTGCCACACTGGTGACAATGGCATGCTCTCTGCCGCCGCTTCCTACTACCAATACTTTCATCTGTGAGCCTCCCTTAAGTAATAATCTACTGTATGCGGACCTTTCCGTCCACCACGGTTACCTTGCCGTTCGCAATGAGGTTGATGGCCTCCGGCAGAATCTTCCACTCTGCCTGCTCCATGACACGGCGCTGCAAACTCTCCGGCGTATCGTCCTGCTCCACCGCCACTGCCTTCTGCAGGATAATGGGGCCGGTATCCGTTCCCTCATCCACAAAATGCACCGTGGCTCCGGTGACCTTCACGCCCCGGGACAGCACGCCCTCATGCACCTTCAGCCCATAATAACCGGTTCCACAGAAAGACGGAATCAGCGAAGGATGAATGTTGATGATGCGGTTCTTGTACTGTGCAATCATCTCCGGAGGAATCACCACCAGGAATCCTGCCAGCACCACCAAATCCACCTGGTAACTGTTAAGCTTCTCCAAAAAATCCGCGTTGAACGCAGCCCGGTCGGGATAGTCCTTAGGGGAAATGCACAGATGCTCGATCCCCTTTCCCGCTGCCCGCTCCAAAGCGTAGGCATTTTTATTGTTGCTGATGACCACTTTGATCTCCGCATTGGTAATGCTGCCGTTGTCCATGGCATCCATAATAGCCTGCAGATTGGTTCCACCACCGGATACCAATACCGCAATCTTTAACTTATCTAGCATAATGTAACACCCTTCTCGCCGTTTGTGATCTTACCTACCACGTAAGGGGTATCCCCTGCTGCCTTGATGGCTTCCATGGCCTTATCCACATCGGCAGGATCCACTGCCAGTACCATACCAAGCCCCATATTGTAAGTGTTGTACATCATATGCTCCTCCACATTTCCCTCTTTTGCCATCAGGGTAAAGATGGGCGGAATGGGATAGCTGTTCTTCTCAATCACTGCATGCTTGCCTTCCGGAAGCATTCTGGGTACGTTCTCATAAAAACCGCCTCCGGTAATATGACTGCAGGCCTTTACCCGGACGCCTGCCTCCTTGATGGAGCGCAGAGCCTTCACATAGATTCTGGTGGGTGCTAAAAGTGCCTCCCCCAAAGTGGTTCCCAGCTCATCATAGTAGGTATTTAATGATTCCTCATCCATTTTAAAGATTTTTCTTACCAGGGAGAATCCGTTGGAATGTACGCCGGTGCTTGCCATACCGATGAGCACATCTCCCTCTGCCAGATCATTTCCTGTGATGATATCCTTCTCATCCACGATACCCACAGCAAAACCTGCCAGATCGTACTCATCCTCCGGCATCAGATCCGGATGCTCTGCCGTCTCGCCACCGATCAGGGCACAGTCGGACTGCTTACATCCCTCTGCCACACCCTTCACGATGGTGGCAATCTTCTCGGGATAGTTCTTGCCGCATGCAATATAATCTAAGAAAAATAATGGTTCTCCGCCGGCGCAGGCAATATCATTCACACACATAGCCACGCAGTCAATACCGATGGTATCATGCTTATCCAAAACAAAGGCCAGCTTAATCTTGGTTCCCACTCCGTCTGTACCGGACACCAATGTGGGCTTTTCCATATTCTTAAAAGCCTCCATGGAAAATGCTCCGGAAAATCCGCCCAGGTTCGTCAGAACCTCCTTGCGCATGGTTCCCTTCACATACACTTTCATCAGCTCCACAGACTTGTATCCTGCTTCAATATCTACTCCAGCGTTCTTGTAATCCATTACTTTTCCTCCATACTTAATGACATTATCTTCGTTTATCCCAAATCCCCTTAAGGATTTTACCACTCTATTTTACATTGAAACACTAAGAAATGCCAATTATATATAGTAATATTTTTTATTAGTTTCGCTTATTAGTAGTCAGCTTTTATTTCGATATTCTTATAACATCGTCCCCTATAAATTTCAGCTGCGTTTTTTGATTCTTTTTGTTCCTATGAGAATCAGGCCTGTTCCGGAAAGAAGTACAACAGCAAATAAGACACCAAACGGTGTGCTGTCTCCGGTAACGGGTGCTGTGGTTTGTACCTGTTCTTCTGTTTGTTCCGGCTCTGCAGGTGTTGCTTCCACAACGGTAAAGCTTGTAGATGCGGAGCCGTCCGTCCATGCCATCTCAAAAGTATGGGTTCCCACTGAAAGTGTATTCAGGTAACTATCCTTCAAAGAAACAATGGTGGAACCTTCCTTAGAGTCATAATTTCCCTTGTCAACGGTCTTGCCATCCACCTTTACTTCCGTAAACTTTGAAAACTCTCCATCTCCCCGGAAGGTAAGAGTTCCGGTATTTCCAAGAGTCCATGTGCCGTTTGCACCATCCAGCATGCTGTAAGTCTTAGCCTGATTCTCATTTTTGGTAAACTTTGCATATAATGTCACATTCCCGGTCTGAGTGCTTGAAATGGAAGTCACCTTTGTGGTGAAGGCCGAATCACTGTACCAGCCAGCAAAGGTATATCCCTCTTTACTTGCGTCAGCCAGGCTGGTCACCCCTGTTCCATAGGTGTAGCTGGCAGGATTATCTGATACATTGGTTCCTCCGTCCAGATTGTAAGTAATGTTATAGGTATTTGCTGTAAATTTTGCATACAGTGTGATGTTCCCGGTCTGGGTAGCGGAAATAGATGTCACCTTTGTGGTAAAGGCCGCATCGCTATACCAGCCTTCAAAGGTATAACCGGTCTTGCTTGCATCTGCAAAGCTTGCCACTCCGGTTTCATAGGTATAGCTGTCGGGATTGGCAGATGCGTTGGTTCCTCCATCCAGGTTATAGCTGATACTGTAAGTGTTCCGTGTAAACTTCGCATATAAGGTCACGTTTCCCGTCTGCGTAACCGGGATGGAAGTTACTTTTGAACCGGAGAAATCCGAATTACTATACCAGCCCTCAAAGGTATATCCTTCTCTGGTAGCATCTGCCAGTGTAATCGCTTCCTTTCCCTCATAATATATACTGGGGTTTGCGGAGTCATTGGTTCCACCGTTCAGAATGTAAGTGATGTCTGACTGGGTGTATAGTTCTGCTTGCAAAGTCATGTCCTTTAATATATCACCTGATCCCACGTTCACATAGGTTATCTTCCATTCTTTTAATTGCTCATCTAATTGCTCAGCCGAACGTGTTGAATCCGGCGAAACATCTGAATATTTTTTTACCTCTATCTCACCATCTGAATTAGCTGGAATCTCACACGTTACTTTACGAAGCACGCTACCATCACTATCTTGATACGTAATAATGCATTCCTCATCATAAGAATATTTATTATACTGAACCTTATCTCCCGGTTGCAGAGATTGCACTTCTGCATTATTTTCATCCCGAATTTCATCACAGGCATCATTTGCTGTATACGTCGCCGCCAACGTATTCAGTGGCACAACCTGAGACAATATTACAGCCATCGCCAGGCACAGCGCCCAAAACCTCTTTTTTCTCTTTTTCACTTCTCTGTTCATGTTTTCTCCTCCTAAAAAGATTTTTTTAATTTTGTTTCATAATATATGTCAAATGGCGAAAGCCATCTTGAACCGTTCTAAGCTTCGATTCCCGCTTGTACGCACATCTTCGCAGCACAACCGGTGCCTGTGTGATACGCAGGTGATTTTCTGCCGCCTCTGCAATCATCTCCGTGGCAAATTCCATACCATTCGTGTGGAAAACAAGAATCTGCACCGCCTTTCTGGTAAGTCCCCGGAGTCCACAGTGAAAATCATACACATCCGT
>JBJELW010000025.1:0-2253 GCA_051879315.1 Roseburia sp. | reverse complement strand
CTTGATTCTCAATTGAATGAGCTATTTTGTAGAGGTTTACGCAGTACGTAAAGAAAATCTTTTTTCTTCAGACTGTCAAAAACGTCCAACACAAGCTGGGCTATTTCGACAGTCTGAGGGGCTGCTTCAAAATGAGCAGCCCCTATTGCAAAATTATTTCGGTCTTTCCACTTCTTCAATCGATATACTTGCTGCCATATCCACAAGTTCTTCTTTCGAAAAGAAGCCGGAAATGCTGATGAGGTAATCCGTATTGGGATCTACCCAAACGATGCCGGAACTTTCCTCCTCTGTCTGGGCAAGATAAATATCTGCGGTTGTGCTGCCGAACGGAATCGTGGATTGGACAGCACTCTCCGGAATAATGTAAAGTGCGCCGGTGCCTTCGTTGGGAGCGTACATTATGTTGAGTAGTTTGCCGGTTTCCTCTTCTGAATAGATTACGAAGCCACCCGTAGGATTGAGGTTATCCACCCAAAGGGTGTACCCTTCCGGGATGGCGGAAAGGGTGTACTTGAACATAGTGGAGTCACCGGTATTTTCTCCGGTTGAGGTATAAACGTATGCACTTCCGGATCTTCCCAAAATCCACCCCGTAACCGCGGCTCGCGCAGTGGGCGAGAGGGCAAGCACAGAAGCTCCTGCAATGAGCAAGACCAGGGTGAAAGAAGCGGCCATTCTGACAGCACGGCTAAGATGGGGATGATTCCCTTTTCGGATCACCGATTTCATCTTCTTCTCAAAGAGTGCGGAAAAAGTGTGTCCGCATTCTGATTCTGTGGGGATCGTGGATAAGATTTCTGTATCATATTCCTGCAGGGCCTGCTGTATGAGTTTATCGGAAATCAAAGTATACCCTCCTCAATACAGATTTTCTCCAGCTTGACTTTTGCGCGCTGATCGATCTTCAATGCGTTTGCTGTGGTAATGCCGAGAATCTGCGCAATTTCCCTGTACTTGTAGCCATGGAGATGATGGAGAATAAGAACATGACGATAGATTGGCGGGAGCATCGCAATACATTTTCCAAGTCTTCCGGTTCCTGTGTAGGAAGGCTGAGACTCCGGAATGAACTCCTCCCAACCGATATTCACACTTCGCTGCCGCTTTCTGTAGATGTCGATGGCTTTATTCTCTACTATGGTAACGCACAGACTTCTGGTTTTAGGACACTCTGCGTCAGATATTTTTTCAATATTTTCTGCAATTTTAAGAAAGGCAAGGTGAACGGCATCCTCAGCGTCCTGCTCGTGCTGAAGGATTCGGTATGCGGCAAAGTACATCTGTTTCCGATAACACAGATATATCTGTTCAAAAAGCGACTGCTTCTCCTGCGTGTCCAGCATAGATAAATACATGACCATGGGATTTCCCTCCAATATGACGCTCATTATAGCATGAAATTAGAAAAAATAACAGATTTTTTGAGGGACTGTCCTAAACCTGGGACCTGATTCGTTTATATGGTAAAGGAAACGATTCCGTCTCGGCAAAAAA
Organism: Roseburia sp.; assembly: GCA_051879315.1. Taxonomy (GTDB): domain Bacteria; phylum Bacillota; class Clostridia; order Lachnospirales; family Lachnospiraceae; genus Roseburia_C. Next base: position 756 of record JBJELW010000025.1, on the reverse strand, counting down.
ACGATAAGCAATCATTTATGAGAGAATCTGCGGTTCGGCTGATGCGCCGAAAGAATAAAGAAAAAAATTCAAAGACTGTGGGAATTATCATTATGGATATTTATGAAATACTTAAAAAAACACAGGGTGCAGAGGCGGCGTTGGGGTTCTCATTTACCTGCAGTCCTCAGATGAATCTGTATCTCCCTTACGGAAGCAAGCCCATTGGGCAGGCAGGTCAAATCCTGTTTTGCTGCATAGAGGAATACCAGGAAACCGTGTTTGCGGTAGATACAGATCCCGTGAATGCACGAAAAGCATATCCGATTGCTTATGACTTCCGGGAATTTGTCAGACTGATTATCGCCTGTGGTTCTGCAGAGATGGTAGCCAGAGCGGGTCAGCTTCCTAAAAACGAGTATGAGGTACTGTTACGATCAGAATGGGAAAACTGCAATCATAGGGACTTGAAGCGGCTGCAGGCTGAACTTGAGCTTACACCTGTGCAAGACCCCTTTGAATATGTAAAAACAGTGGGGCAGGTAATTGACTGCAGCAGGATCCGATGTTAACATAACCTTAGATGTGCAAAAAGAAGAGAAAGTGAGGGAGGCCTATGGCCAGGATGTCTACCAAGGAGAACAAGAATATTTATCAGAAAACAAGAGAGGGGTTGAAGCTGACCCGGGAGGCTGCTGGTGAGCTTCTGGAAACCGTATCCCCGGAACGGATTGAGAAGATTGAAAACGAACGGACCTTACCATACCCGGATGAAGT
>JBJELW010000024.1:0-2283 GCA_051879315.1 Roseburia sp. | reverse complement strand
CCGCCGAACAAATGTGAGGGGGCAATACCCGAGGGAGGAGCCAACATGAACGAAGAGAGGGGAGTGATCCTATGTTAGACCAGATATTTATGAATGTAATTGACATGAGCCGCGTGGCAAGTATCATAATTGTTATTGTATTAATTGCCCGCGTATTTCTGAAAAGATACCCAAAGTATATTTCTTATGCTTTGTGGAGTGTGGTTCTGTTCCGGCTCCTTTGTCCGTTTTCCTTTGAATTCGCATTTAGCCTTGTGCCAAAGCTGGAACCTACATCCTATCAATATACGTTGGTAGACGATGCTATTCCTGCGGCTGGAGCAGACGATTCCATTCCTACGACCGGGACAGGACCGAATCAAGAGATGAATCAGGCTGGAGAAATGAATCTGGTGATAGACCATGACGTAAATGGAAAATCCGAAGTTTTTGATATTCAAACGGCAACGTCAAGTACAGACAAAGAGAGCAGGAATGTGGAGGTTTCCTGGCAGGAAGTGTGCATCCTATTGGGAAAATATGTGTGGTTACTGGGAATCGGTATCATGTTTTTGTACAGTGTAGTTTCCCTGATAAAAATACGAAAAAAAGTTTCTGTATCTCTTCGGTTAAGAGACAATATTTATATCGCAGATGGTAAGATATCACCTTTTGTAATGGGGGTATTTCGGCCTAGAATTTATCTGCCGGACTGTCTGAGTGAGAAGGAACAGGAATACATTATTCTACATGAGCGTTATCATATCCGTCGTCTGGATCATGTGATAAAATTGCTGGCATTTCTTGCACTGAGTATTCACTGGTTCAATCCGCTGGTGTGGGTGGCATTTATTGTGTCCGGTAAGGATATGGAAATGAGCTGTGATGAAGCGGTTATTCGAAAAATGGGGGATAACATCCGGGCCGATTACGCACAATCTTTGTTAGCGCTGGCTACGGGACATGGTTCGATTCGTGGAATCCCATTGGCATTTGGAGAGGGGGATACCAAGAGCCGGGTGAAAAATCTGGCAAAGTCAAAGAAAACCAAACGGTGGGTGTTGGCCATTGTCATTTTGGCTGTGGCAGTTCTGATTTTGTGTCTGATATCTAATGCTAAGACTATTAATGAGAATAAAGCGAAAGAGGATGACTTGGTGACTGATGATACAAGTGTATCGGATGAGGTGATTGATACATATGAGCAGGTAAATATCTCACAGGTAGATATCCCATATGCATTAAGTGAAATGGCTATGTGCAATAGGCAGGAGGGATGGGCGCTGACCACAGATCATGAAATTCTTTTTACAGATTCTGGTGTGGAAAACTTTTCCGTAGTCCGACGGCTTGAGGGAGTGAGCAGTGCAAATGATGGTTTTGTGGATATCTGTGCTGTAGACTATCAGACCGTATATGCTACTTATGTTTCAGAGGACAGGAGCCTGATTGTAGAATACACGAAGGATGGAGGAACCAGTTGGCAGCAGACAGTGGTAGATTTGGAAGATGAACCGGTGGATGGGGGTGGAAGTGCTTACATCAGTTTCTCAGATGCGGAGCATGGATATTTGCTTTACTGTTCCTCACCTGCCGGTGGACTCATGATGAAACTGTTGTTTTATACAGAGAATGCAGGGGAGAGCTTTTCGTTTGCAGGCGATTTATCCGATTTTAACGGCTATCCCCAGGGAATTTCCTTTTCCGGAGGAAAGTGTTATATCGGGGTAACTTATCATGGTCAAGATGATTATATGTATGTGAAAGAGAGTGGGACAGAAATATGGGAAGGCGAAGAAGTCATACCATTGCCAAATGGCTCTCGCTATATAGATGGTTTCGCACCTGTTTTTGACCTTGCGGACAGGCAGGAAGGAATGCTGGTGTTAAAAGCAGTGGGAGATGATGCGAGATATCTGCTGCTTGTTACAAAGGATGGAGGCGAATATTGGAACATAAATGGGGAAATACCATTGGAGTCCCTTCGTAGTTACTATTATGTGGGAAATAATCAGTTCTATTATATTGACAATGCGGGAGGACTGTATTTTAGTGAAGCAGGAACCATGCTATATCAGGAGGCGATTGATTCAGATGGAAATGATTCTGAGCAGACAGATTTCGTCGGCATACCTTGCGTTTTCATCGGCATACCTTGAGATTGCGTCAGCATACTCCGCAAGCTGTTTCTCCAGCTCGTCAATACGGAATCGGTATTTGTCATTGGGAAGTTCGGTCAGCTCCAGTAATTGCTTTGCATCATCCATGGTAATGTTGCCGAACTGAACATTTGCTTCGATACTT
>JBJELW010000023.1:0-2288 GCA_051879315.1 Roseburia sp. | reverse complement strand
GCTACGAATTGCCTCCGGCGACAATGCCTTTTTCGCGCTCTCCAGCGTTTTCTGTTGTGCCATGGCCCGATGCAGCACATATGCCAGAATGCTCATCATACTGGGTCTGTCAATATATCTTGTCGGATTGCGAACCGCAAGAAACCCAACAGGATTTGGAGCAAACGGGGACGCAATGACAGATTTGATGCCGAGCATTTGATAGGTTTTATATTCCTCCGGCTCATCTTTCTTTACCGTTTCGATATTGTGCAGTATCAGAGGTTCATTGTTATGCATTGCATGAATCCAGTTCGGCATGATGCGGGCGGTTTGAACCTCTGCCAAGAGTTCTTCTGTTCGATCATTTTTCCCTGGATTATACCACCAGGATGCAGTCCACGCATCCAATTCCAGATCTACTTCCAGGATACCTGCCCAACTACCGCCATAGAATTCATTGGCAGTTTTCAGGGTCTGCATGGCGATTTCTTTGGGATCATCACTGGTATGCAGATACGCCTCCAACCCGCTGACAGTCTGCTCCAGTTCGATACAGTAACGAATATACTCCTCGTCATACTGTTGGAGCGAGTCAGTGGCCGGCTCAATGGCACCTGCTGTCTTTTCACTCTTTCCGAAGAATGCACTAAAAAACCTCGACATCGTGATCCTCCTTTCAGAAAGCAACAAACCGCAGAGCCTCGTGACAAGTGTCCGACAGCCTGCGGCTTGTAATCTATTCAAAAATGCTGTCGGCACAACTTCACACAGAATGCTCAATCTTTATTCAGCCGACGGATATTTCCTATGATAAGCATGAGATCATCATCGTTCAGTTTCCGGAGCTCCTCAATAGCGGTCTGAAGCAATGCCGGGTTCTCGGACGAATCATCAAAGAACTGACTGGGTGTAATCCCAAAGTAGTCGCAGATTTGCAAAAACTCTGCCATGGGCGGCAACGACTTGCCGGAGGAAATGTTGTAAATATAGCTGCGGCTATGTCCCAAATCATAGCTCATTTGATATTCTGAGACACCCTTTTGAATTCTCAGTTGGCTAATCCTGTCGCGTATGAATTGCGTGTCCATATGATGCTCACCACCTATCCACTTATATTGTAGGCGGTAGAGCTGCTGATTTACTCCAAAAATATACGCCGTTTTCTGTTTGATACTCCAATATTTTATGCTATAATACAAAAGAATATGTTGTGCCGTACAATTTGGTGCAAATTTTTAATTCTTATGGTTGAAAACAGCGTAACACGCTGGCGAGATGAATATGGTTTGTTGTTTCTTTGGACATAAGGATGCTCCCCATGGAATTGAAGAGCGCCTGACAGCTGTGCTGACGGAGCTAATCTCAGAGGGTGTCGATTCCTTTCTGGTAGGTAATCAGGGCGGATTTGACAGTATCGTTCTGCACTCGCTGCGGATGCTGAAGGAAAAGTATCCGCACATCACATACAGTGTCGTTCTGGCCTATATGCCTGGAGCCAAGGAAGAATGGTCAACATATGAGCCGTTGGAAACGATCTATCCGGAGGGGCTGGAATCTGTACATCCCCGGTACGCTATCTCATGGAGAAACAAGTGGATGATTCGGGAGTCGGATGTGGTCGTAACCTACATCACCCATTCTTGGGGCGGTGCGGCACAGTTTGCAGAACTGGCGGAGAAGAAAATGAAACGGGTCATCAATATCGCATCAATGATGAATATCAAAGCTGAGCAATAGAGCAACTTGTCTCTCATTGTAGTCGCTCACTTCGTGTGCATCAGATCATTGAATGATTCTTTTTCCACCATCAGGCAGGATCAGGACTTTGATTTTCTGTTCGGACTGACAAACTCCGGATACCGAATCATGTGAAGGGAGATTGTTTTGATATGAAAAGAATAACTGCACTGTTTCTGGCAGTGATCCTGTGCCTGTGTTTGGTGGCCTGCGGCATAGCGCCCAAACAGAGTTCGCAGGAACCCCATACGGAAGTGCCCAATACAGAAGGCTCTGAGAAGATGCAGCAGCAAAGCGACAGTCCCGACCACAGCGGGAACGCAGCAGAAAAGTCGGAAGCACCTTTGCAGCAGAGCATCGAATTGGTCGGTCCGTGGTATCTGGACAATGAAAAGAATGACCTTGCCGCGTTTTCGGATTCCCTGAACTTGTTCCCCGGTTTTGGCGAATGGGGCGCCAGTATGGAGATCCGGAGCGACGGTCAGATGAGCTGGTACATCGGAGCTGCCGGAGGGAGTGGTACTTATACCGTAGATGATGATCTGCTTCATGCGGCATTGGTCAATGAT
>JBJELW010000022.1:16745-37824 GCA_051879315.1 Roseburia sp. | reverse complement strand
AATGATCCAATATACGATTGATAAAATAATGACAACCTTCTTTTTCATTTGCTTCTCCTTTTACCCCAATGTGCAATACTCTCAATTCTTTACCAATACATTATTTGCATCTTGCATATTATCTGAGGCATAATGTATTTTTCCTTCTGCCATCAATTCTTCTATGCAATTTCTAAAAGTTTTTGAAGCATTGCCCGAATATCCCAGTCTTTTATATAGCTCATTCGCTGAAATGCTTTCGCCCACCAATACATCTAATATAAGTTCCTTTATCTGCTCTTTTGTTCTACGTTTTGGTGTAACTATAGCATCAGTGGCTTTTTCCTCATCACTAATTTTTCCATTACCTACAAATGCTTCATGAATCGGAATAATTACTGAAAAAAACGAACGTTCTTCATCTGTAAGAAGTAATGGTAATGGAGAACCATTTTCTTTAATCGCCTTAATAGCTGTAGGGATTCCAGTGTTTCTTCCTTCTACAAGATGCAGCTCTTTTAGAAAATCTCCTATTCTTCGATTTCTATATCTTCTCGTTCTCATCTGGTATTTACTTATATCATCATCAGTAATTGATCTATCCGGTCCTGGTGTGCTAGTAATTTCTATCTTATCTGCTTCTATTCGCACTGTGACCGGTTCATGTATCTGATAAGATTTGTGATAAATTGCATTTGAAAGAAATTCTTCAATTGCTTCATAACTATAGTTCTTAACTCTTATAGCTTCTGCTTGTCCGGTAACCTTAAAAATCTTCTCTGCGATTACATTATTTTTTATATAATTCAGAGCATTTCGTAATTGTTCATCTATCGGTCCAGTAAAAATACGTTCCTCCATTCCCTGCCCTGTTGGATCTGGAATATTAACAACTTCTATTTGGCTATAAGGAAAAAACATTTCCGGATGATCATTAAAAAACAAAATTCCAACATTTAATGGTTTATAATATTCCGATGGACCATCTGCGATCCTTAAATTTCTTGCCAACTGCTCTGTATCCAAATTGTCAATATCGTCAAGTAAACTACTATTAACACTCTGCAGGTAATTTTTTATAATCGGATATTTTAGATCTTTCATCTTAGCCTTTGGATTGATTCTATCGTCAAACGGAATATTATGTGATAATGACATCAATTCTTTTACATCTATATCGGTAGCTTCAATTGTGCTAGACAATTTTCGTATATAATAAATCTTTTCACTATTCCTTGAATCAGGTGCCTTCGGACAGGCATATGGTCTTTCATACCCACCAGGACACCACACCAACAGAAGCATTTTCCCATCAAAGTATACTGGTTGAGTTTGTGGAATATATACCGGCTTCAAGTATTTGCAATATCTAAGCAGTTCTTTTTGTATCTTATCTACTGAATCAGGTTCAATTCCTTTTACTGGTCTAACTACTTTCCCGTTTTTTTCTTCTGCACCTATAACTATATATCCACCGCCCCAATTATCAATATCATTGGCAAATGCACTAATAGTCTTTAATGTTGTTTCTGGATTCCAGCCTTCTTTAAATTCGATTCTTGCCCATTCTACAACATTTTCAGTTAAAAGTTTTTCTATAGTAATTGGAATCGCCATAATCTACCTCCACAACAACTTACGATTTCGCTTACGACTTAGCTTACGACTTAGCTTACGATTAAAGTATATAGTCGTAAGTATTTCTCGTCAAATATATTATTTCCACCCTAAAAATAAAAAACTTTTAACGTTTCTTCTCTTCCTTTACCATTTTTTCCATCAGGTAATACATATTGGCCCCGATCTTCCAATTAACCTTTGACAGCTCTATCATTTCCTCATAATTCAAATCAAGCCTTTTGCAAAACTCTTTCACCAACGGGCGTCCACCTATGGAATATTTCAAGGGTAAAACAGCCTGTCTATCTCCTAAATAAATGCAAAAATTATCTCTGCATACGAATGGTCTGATTACCTTCGCATATTTGCGGATCTCGTCATAAGTATATTTGTGACTGAAACCAATTGCCTTGCGGAATCGAATCCCGTCTTTTTCCAGTATGCATTTTGCATCTTCAACCAGACAACTCAAAGCGGAAAATGCAAGCCAGCACACCCCATACAGCAAAAGGATCCCCCACCAGATATCTGCCTCATAAGGATCACAGCCCAATACAACGAAAAACAGCAAAAGAACAACAATTGCCAAGCAAAACGGCACCACCGTAACCATCCCACTGACAGCTTTTCGTTTACCGGTTATTGTAAAGACCGGTATTCTTGAAAGAATTCCGGTTACTAAAGTTATCACCGGGATAGCTACTCCCATTGCAAAACCTCTGCCCAGTATCATTGGATTCATATGTATTCTCCTCTAAAAATTCCAGTTCATAGTTAAATGAATGTATGTAATTTACAACTTTTTATAAATATCCAATATCTCCAATAGTTTGTTACCCAATTCATCACTTAATTCCCAGCAATCGGCTATCCCTTTCGGATAATATGGAAAAAATATATCTTTGTCTCTAACCTCATTCATTTTTTCTAATTCCTTGATAATCATTTCAAGTTGACTAATACTCATATACCAAGGAAGATTCTTGGAATTATCCATAAGTATAATTATATCTTTTTTTGCATCTTCAATCATTCTCGAAAAGCTACTCATCGCAGCACCTCCAGCCACAGTTAACTGTCCCAAATCCACATGCCTAAATTCATCATTCTTAAGCTCTGTTATGACATTGCAATGTAGTAATCAAAGTATGATTCTCTTATTTTCCAATTTTACCAAATTAATCTATTTCTGAACATACCTTTAGAATGCCTTATTTTCGCTCGTATTGTATATTGTAACTCCTTCTGCTACACTATTGAAGGTCTGATTGCAGTAATCAGCTTATGTCTGACCTCTTTCGGACTTGGATATACCATCGGAAGCCACAAGACACAAAAATAACCGCCCTGTCCCGAGAAAACAAGCGGTCATTTTTGTGATTAAACTATTCATCTCTTCTTCCCGATGCATACTCCCCCATGTTAATATCAAGCACTTCCCGAACCGGTTGTATCAATGCGTTTTCATACTGCACGTTCCACTGCACGTCCGGGCTGATTTTTCCATCCTTTATCCCATCCATATGATCATTCGATTTAATCGGATTGTCATTGTCAAAAATATAGCTGAGTACATTGTAAGCATGATTTACCACCGCATTCGGGTCCATACCATGGAAATGATATTGCAAATCCGGCAAGAATAACGTACTCATGCCAACGGTGTCAACCATCATGTCGTTGCCGCCCTGTATGCGAAAATACCTGACATTGACGGCATAATATATAAAACGTGCTTCCTTGGGAACGGTACAATTCACAATTGCTTCTCTTGTAAACATTTTTTTCGATGTTTCAAAAACAACCGCTTTGCACGAAGGATACAACTCAACAAGTGCCTCCACATAATCCACCAGCATCCTCGCTCTGTCTTTGTATTCCAATCCCGCAGCCAACATATCTGTGGCAATGACCTGATAGGAACATCTATCCAGTATTTCCTTTCCCTCCGGACAATCCCACAACTGACTTTGCGCAATTTCGTCCATAATGGGTTTTTCAATCTTAATACAATCCATGATCATAAGTGATGGCGGTACATCTTTATCTTCTTTTTCGTAATGTACTTTATAATTTTTTGCCGCAAATCCTACCACTTTTCCATCATGACAAAAACAGTCTGTATCCCCAAGATGTTTCTCCATCACTTCCTGCATAAGCTCTTTTTCCGGCATCTCACACATTTCTTCCATCAATAAATGGATCATAAAAATACCACCGGGACGCTCTTGCTCTTTGCTCAGATCCTGTTGAAAAACCTTTTCTTCTTTTTCTAAAATTCCCATGACTATCCCCTTTCTATTCTTCCTTCCTCACGAAGACGTTTTCTTTCCGCTTTTTCCAAACGCATCATTAAGCAGTACATATTAAAATATGCATTCACGTTTCATCCTCCTTAATAAAGCCGGAATTATTACTGCTTATTTAATCTGATTTCTAATATTTCTCTAAACTCTTCATTGGGACATTTTGCAATAAGTTTCTTATAGGTTTGAACTTCTGCGTGTGGAACATATATAAAAGTTGCATGTATACTTCCTACAGTTTTAAGAAATTTTCCATATTTATAATTCCAGTATTACTAATTAAATTCTCCAACTTCATTTTTATAAGCTGATTACAAACAACATTATCTCTTCCCAATCTCATGTAAAACAACTCTCTTCGACTGAAAAAATCAGCTTATTGCATTAAGAGAACAAACTGAATTTAGCGTACTAACGCTTCTTACCATATGTCGCAGATAAGTCTTCAATACTCTCCAAATAATCTTTTTCAACATCACTTAGCGTCCTTGCTTTGTATCGCTTATATTCATTTTCTGCTTTTTCCATGGCCTGAGTGTGCGATATACTACCATTCCCAACAAGCAATTGTTCCCCTGTTGAAGTAAGAATTCCGTCTAAATGTCTTGCCCAGTCCTGCATAGTCATAGCAACTTCTCTTTCTGCCTGACGTTCAGCAAAATCAAGATATCCTGATACCAACTGTCCCATTGCTCGAAGTTCCTTCTCATCAAGATAGTTCTTTGCCACTTTTGCCTCTCGAAGTGTAGGCTGATTTCCCTCAAAAGTTGTCAGTCCCATAAACTCTTTTTCAGCATCCGCTCTGTGATATATCACTTCAGCAGCAGTCTCACCGGAAATTGCATAATGAATTTTATTCTGTACTTTTTTAAAGAAGATTATTGATTCAACAGCTTTTGGGTCATAATCAATACTCGTAGCATATATTTCAAGTATCTGCCGATAAAATACTTTTTCGGAAGCCCTGATATCTCGAATTCTTTCCAGCAATTCTTTGAAATATCCACCTCCGCCTAGTTCCTTTAGGCGTTTATCATCCATGGCAAATCCTTTTTTTAGATATTCTTTAAGTATACCGCTGGCCCAAATTCTGAATTGAACGCCACGCTGCGAACGAACTCTATAACCAACTGAAATAATCATATCCAAATTATAGTAATTCGTTGGCTTTGTAGAAAATTCGGAATTTCCGAATTTTCTCAGTGTATCTTCTTTTTTGAGTTCTCCGTCATCATAAATATTATTGATATGTTCATTTATAGTAGATTTAGCCTTCTGAAACAATTCTGCCATTTGATCTTGTGTCAACCAAACTGTATCATCCGTAAATGTCACATCTACTTGTGTTAATCCATCTTCTGTTTTATATATTATAATTTCTGAATCGTTCACTATAATAATTCACCTTTCTCTAAATCATCTAGCCACCTTCATACATTATCAAGAGACGCCTTAATAATCGCCGATAACTCTTCATTAAACAACCATTCATTTTTAGACATCCATTCGTCGATTTCATCATATTTTCCGGATTTACTTAATTCGGTATATATGCTAACAACATCTCTACTAGCATATTTACTGATAATCTCAATAGGCAACCCATTTCTATTAAATTCTTCAAAGTATGATTCCGAGCCATCTGATAAAGTTCTATCTCTTAACTTAGACAATTCAACAAAAACTTGCTGTCCTTCATTCAGATTTATTTTGTTTTCCAAAAGATAAATATAAATATCTATAAGTGCATTTTCCTTATCATATGTATCTGTATTTTCAAGCATAGCAACCAAAGTTTTCATTCATGTTCTCCTCTAAAAATGATTTACAAATGACTCTCTCCAGTATCACTAATGAAATAGGAATTCCCGATAATCCTAACCATCTATTGAAAAATATTGTAAATCATCAAATGAATCATCCAAGAACTCAAATTCAAATATATGGCAATTATCAAACGTCTGCTCACAATATGTCACTTTTCCGTTATCATAATCAATAATAGGCTTGCCGAGATTTCTCTTCACATCTTCTACACTAACATCACCAAATACCTTCTCCATATCAGGCATCATAAAGTCAATTATTGATTCCAAATGTTCGACATAATTATTTGCTAGCATGTGTACTGTTTCTTGAATATCTTCTTCAGGTTCCTCATCCCATGCAAAAATCAATCCTTCGTACTCGTAAACATACTGTTGTAAATCTTCATTAAACTCCATTGTTCTTCTCCTCGTTATCTCTTCTTCCCGATGCATACTCCCCCATGTTAATATCAAGCACTTCCCGAACCGGTTGTATCAATGCGTTTTCATACTGCACGTTCCACTGCACGTCCGGGCTGATTTTTCCATCCTTTATCCCATCCATATGATCATTCGATTTAATCGGATTGTCATTGTCAAAAATATAGCTGAGTACATTGTAAGCATGATTTACCACCGCATTCGGGTCCATACCATGGAAATGATATTGCAAATCCGGCAAGAATTTATCTTCTTTCTCAAAATGCACTTTATAATTTTTGGGGGCAAATCCCGCCGGGACGCTCTTGCTCTTTGCTCAGATCCTGTTGAAAGACCTTTTCTTCCTTTTCTAAAATTCCCATGACTATCCCCTCCTTAACATGTTATAACCCAACAAGACGTCTATCCAGGAATCTGCGGGGCATGAAAGTTTGCTTTGTCTTCTCATGCCCCGTTTTTTCTCCTGACAGCTCTTGGTACTTTCTTAACGGGGCATGGCAGCTTATTTCTTTCTCTCATGCCCCGTTTTTCTCCCTCGACAGCTCTTATTCCTTTCTTAGCGGGGCATGGCTGCTTATTTCTTTCTTTCATGCCCTGTTTTTTACTCTCGACAACTCTGGTTCCTTTCTTAACGGGGCATGGCTGCTCATTTCTTCTTCACATGCCCCAACACCGTCATTTTTCCTTAAAGAATCATTCAATCCCAGTTTGGGGAAATCGAAGATTTTTCATAATACACCGACTCTTCGTCTCGATTTACCTCAACATATCCACACTTATGATAAAAGCGATTCGTCCGGGCATTCCATACCGGTGTATCCAAATTGAATTTCTCAACATCCGAAAAATAATTTTCTATTTCCTCCATTAGCGAAATACCAAAGCCCTGTTTAAAAAACGCAGGAGAAATAAAAATCCTGCCGACATATAACTTTGATTTATCTTTAAACAATACTGCTCCCCCAACAATTTCATTTTCGTTTGCGTATGTAAAAAGATGATTCTCTGACAGCATTTGTTTGTACCAATCATAGGAATCATATCCGGGAGGCCCTTCATTTTCTTTTCCCCCAATCACTTGGCACGAGGTGTCACCGCAGGTGACGGAGCCCTGGTGCCCTTCTTTCATACTTGCCTTTCCACGAATCAACGCGTCTGAATCAAATGCCTTCTTGGATATTTCAGTTAATACTAAAACATCTTCTTCGATTGCTTTTCTGAATATCATGATACCTTCTCCTTGTTCTGTCATTCTCATCATGTGTAACATACAAAATCAGCTTTTCTTTACTAAATTTATGATTTTTTGCTATCTTCACACACTATATTTCCTGCAAGAAACTTTCATCGCCTGTATTTACCCAACGCATAAATCCATACCACACTTTTGCATATGGCGCACATTTTCGACATAAAATTGCATATGCAACTAAAATCACTATTGCTACAACCATTCCCATAACAATACCTATTGCAAATATATCCTTGGCTTTTAGAAATTCGTCATTTGAAATTACGCCTTTTAGCGTATTCGTATCGTCAAGCAATAGTGTAAACGACCGCTGATTTGGAAAGTCTGTATCTAAGTTCACTCCCAATGCAGTAACATCAAAACGATACGACTCCCCTCTGGTATATTGAACAGTAGTTGAATCAACTCTAACACCTGATACCCAGTGTGTGGCATTGTAAGAATCAAGTAGATTCTTCTCCTCTGTGTCCGATACATACTTGCTGATCACAATGATAGCTCCCCCAACTGCTACAGCAATCAAAATCCACAGCAAGATATGGATAACCATTGTCTTAAAAGCTTTCTCCACCTTCTGAAATGTTTCCTGATTTAAATGTGCCTTTCCATAGTCTAAGGCTTGTCCAATTTGATACCAGTTCACCGCCGTACTAAATTCCAGACCCGGATTGCTCATCGCTTTTATCTCCTTTCTGTAGTTAAATCACAAGTCAATCAAGTAACTTCTCGTAATTCCCTCACGAACAAATCCATTTTTTTCATAATAATGCTGTGCTCTCTCGTTGTCCAATGCGGTGTCCGTGTCCAGCCTGCTACAACCTTTCCGGACCAGATATCGTTTCAGGCCATCCATGCACTTAGTTCCCAATCCCTGATTTTGCACATCATCATTTAGGTAAATCCATCTCAGATAGGCAATGCCCCTTGCCTCAAGGTAATGCACTTCACATCCTCCGATGCCCCGGCCCTCTAACATAAAATCAAAGGCCTGATGATGTCCTTTGGTCAATTCACGTTCTACCAACTGGATTTCTGACTCCTGCTCATCTGTGCAGTTTCGCTCCGACCCGCTCTGAATAATTGCAGAATAATATACATTTTCATGCTCCACAGTAAAGCCGTATTCTTTTAAAACATTCTCAATCCATGTGTATGTTTCAAACAGTTTTCCATGTCGAGCAAAACAGTTCATTCCAAAATAATGGAAGAACGCATACACTCTATGTGCCGCTCTCAGTTCATCCATGGATTCTTTCAGCAGCGCTCTGCCGGCATCCTCATGGTTTTGGTCAAAATACAGCATACGAATAATCGGATAGGTTACATTCGCTGAAATCTCGCCGCCTTCGTCAAATCCGAAGGCACTTTTTCCATATTGGATGAATCCAACCATCTGATCATCCTCGTAGGCTGCTTTTATGTACAAATCCGTAAATAGCGTTCTGCCCTCTCCGTCCGTATCCTCCAGAAAAGATTTTTTCCAAATATCAAAATTCACCGAAAAACGATACGGAAAGGTCATGCCCATCTGATAGTCATAAATTTCTTTGAAATCTTTTGCTTCCCTTATTTCCAACATAATGTAGTCCCCCTACTTTGCATTCTTGTACGAAATCAAAATATGACTGGGCGCAAACAAGACTGCTGCAATAATCAATAAAATGGATCTGCTCATAATCCCACTAAACAGAAATAGTATGGATGGAATAATAGACAACGCCAATGCCCGAAAAACACTACTTTTCTTAAAACAAATAATCCAAATGATACAGTAAAGCAGCACTAATATCACATCCACAATCAGATAGATAGCGAATGCTTCGTCTGACCACCAACCATACCATGTGCCCGGAATATGAATGATCATAAATCCAAAACACCCAAATCTCCCCACTTGTTCTATCATCTCAACATATTTGTTCTCCCACTTATTTTCAAAACCATCTTTGCACCGAATAGCAAAGATGATGTTGGGAATCATAATTACAACTATAAAAACCAACCCGAAAATATTGATCCATTCCATATATATTTCCTCCCAATAAGTTCCTCTATCCATTCAAAAAATCATTTGCCTCTTTTAAAATTCTTTTCGAGCTTTCGTACTCAAAGGTATGATACGCCTCCGCATAAGGCAGCAATTTTACATCTAAAAGTTCGTCATCCTGAATGACTATTTTTTGATTGGTGTACTCCGCCAAAAAATACACCATTTGTTTCACTGTGTCTGCTTTACCGGGAATCATATGCTCATCCACAGTTCTAAACCCTTTTACAATTTCAGGTTTTAGACCGATTTCCTCAAATATCTCTCGAAGAGCTGTCTGTTCTTCCATCTCTCCTTCTTCCATATGCCCTTTGGGAAATCCATGAAATCCTTCTAACTGTTGTACCAATACATACCTGATCTCATGATTAATTCTAGTGAATACCACTGCTCCACATGATTTCTCATATGTCATCGTCTTATCTCCTTTTCAAGTTTATTTATCATCTGATTCTGAACGGTATTCAGAAATTTAGCCGTCTTCATCGGTCTGCTCCTCGTCACAATTATCTAAAACAGGATCATCTGTTGTTTGCGGATCCACTCCTGGTTCAGTTTCGTCCCCCTGCTGTTGCCGACTTTCCTCAAGCCTCTGAAGATCTTCTTTTCGTCGTTCTTCATCAGTCTTTCCATACTTCGTTTCCAACTGATTAGAGTCTGTTTTCCCATCAAAATATAGAATGTACTGTTCATCATTCTGCTCTTCCCCACTAATCACAGCCTCCACGCTATCTTCCTTCCAGATAACCTGCCATGAATCGGAATGAACAGAAGCACCATCATTTCTTACATCAAAAGAATACTTTGCAATCGTTCCTAATTCATCTTTGAGAACCAGTCTGGCATGTGTATATCCAAATGGCCAGTCCGGGTCTCCTATCTGTTGAAACAGTAATTCATACTTCCCATCTTGAGAGATGGACGAGTCAACCGAATTAACCCGATATCTTGTCGTATAAGTGACGCTACCGATCAGAACTGCAAGCATTAAGCCCAAAGCAACTATGATTCCAAGTCCAATCCTTACCGCAGGTTTCTTTATGCAAACGCATCCAACCAAAGAAACAATGGTTATGACAACCACCATTGTAAATATCATTTCCTTCACCCCCATATTTAGCAATAAATTTCAAATTTGTTATCGTTCCAAAAACTAGAATTTACTAAATCGACAAATTCCGATTGTATAATCACATAACAAAGTATAACACAATATGAATGGACTGTGTGAACTGATTGTGCCTTAAATGCCCTTGCAATAGACACCCCTGTGGAGTATGCTCGCATTTATCTTGACGAGACTATGCAGATGTGGATAGATGTGGATATATGCGGAGGATTCGTTGGAACTATGGTAAATAATTCTTAATTCAAAACAAGCACCAAATGATTTATAATGTCATTTGATGCTTGTTTTATAGATTTCGTCCTTGATACTGTATTGTTACTACATAAACTGTTTTGCATGGTTCATCCATGCGGAAAATGGCGATATAATTATCAATCAGTAACTGACGGTAGTCTTTTCCGGCATACCTGCCCTCGTTACGCTCTTGATGGGACTGTGGAAATGTATCTAGGCTTAAAATAGACTTCTTAATTCTGTCTACCTGTCCTTTGGCATTTTCAGGAGCCAATTTCTCATTTGCAATATATTCGTAAATGTGGTCTAATTCACGGATTGCTCTGGGGTTGACTTTTACCTTGTATTTATCCAAAATGTTTTTTCTCCAATTCTGCAAAAACTTTTTCTGCGTCAACTGCTTCTGCGCCGTTAGCAATTTCTTGCTCAGATTCGAAGATTGCTTGGTCGATGCGATTCATTCTTGCAAATTTATCGTATAATTCACTACTCATCACAACCAAATCGCTATATCCGTTTTTGGTAATAAAAATAGGCTCCTGTTCCTTGTGTGCGATATTAGAAATCTCGGTTGTATTGCGTAAATCCTTAATAGGCATAATAAGTGGCATAATGTTTCACTCCTTTCTTTTTCACAATTATAGCATAATTATGTTCGCAAAACAATATATAAGCCAAAGCCGTATTTACGTATTTATGGCATATGGAAGCAAAGCGAAATTCCGCCAGACTTCTGGATAAGGTTGCAGGGCTTACTCCTTATTTAGAAATTACTTCCATTCCATCCCCAGTCATTAACACCATGATATGTTACATACACTTTGTCTCCTGGAATGGCAAGTTCATCTGCCAGAATTTCGCATATCTTTGCGGTCATCTTATCATATGCATCAGGTGAAGCATTTCCGAAAAGACTAACCGAAACATATGCACCCTTTTCTAGTTTCTTTCCAGCCATGAATAAATCATAGTTGTCCTCGAAGCCTACCATCAGGTATGTCTCGGACTTATTTAAAATGCTGATAGCCTGACCTAGTCTTGTTTTAATAGCTTCCTTCTTTTCTGCTGATACTGTTCCTGTAATTTTTGAATCAATAAATGGCATAATCGATTCCTCCTGTTTACTTTAAATTAGTTTTCGAAGCCGATGTGAGCATGTTACGCTGTATCCTCGATACTTTTTATTATATTATACACAAATTGCACGGTTTCACCAATAAAATTGTTATTTGTCTGCAACGGTCTTTACAATGATTTAAAACAGCTCATCCAGTAAAATATAGTATTTGTATTTTTGATTATCAAAAGCAACACCCAACGCATTCAAAAACATCTGGGGCTTAAAATCGAAAATCTTATTTCCGCCAGTATACTTGCCATCGAAATTGTATTTCAAACTTCTTATTGCAATTGCAATATCTTGCCATCGATCGGCCGGACCCATTTTACCAATATCAATGAAACCGCTTATTTCATTTTCTTTTGCAAATATGTTTGGCAGGCAATAATCACCATGCGTAAGAACAATATCTTCATCCGGTGGATTATTTTTTAACCAGTTAAGAAGTTCTTTGGGATTAGCAAAACCATTTGGTCCGAATGTCTCAGGCTCGACGTTGTTTAAATCTACTAAATTATGCAATACATTATATTCTGCCATCTTCAGGCGTTCATGAAGTCTGCTAGTCTGATATGGACAATCTTTCACATCAATTTTCCATAGTTGCTTTAATCCTTGGGCGGCAAGATTTATCAGTTTCTCCGGTTGTTCAAGAAACTCATTATTTGTTTCTTCACTCTGTGGCTGGATTTTCAAGACAAAATCATCATAAATACGTACTTCTGAGTCTGACATACCAACATGATCCAATGAATATTCTTTCGTGCCAACAATTGCCTGAATATCTTCAGGAAGATCAAAATACCTCATCTCTCCTATCGTTCTCCTTTAGAATCATTTCGCTCCTAACTAGATCATGTATTTTATTTTTTTACAACCATCTCGGGGCATGGTGCGCATTTTTCCTTTCCCATGCCCCGCTTTTCTTTCGTTCCGACTTTTTGCTTACAGTTTGCGGAAGCTCGAGATACTTTGATTCATAAAAAAATCATCAATTTCCTTCTTAATCTTTTCCGGCGGTGTATTCTTTAAGATATAACCCTCAGGCTTAAGTGCCATTACCTTCATGATACTGGCTTTATCATTTTTACTGGTGAGAAAAATTACCGGAATATCACTAAACTCTTTTTCTGTGCGCATCATCTCCAGCACCTGACTACCATCAACCACTGGCATCTCATAATCCAGCAGAACCAGATCCGGCCTGTTAATGGAAAGATATTTGATTGCCATCGCACCCGAGTTTGCAAGAATGACCTGATATTTATCCTCCAGCCATTCCTTGACACTTCTAAGCATCGCACCCGAATCGTCTACAACAAGTATTTTTTTCTTTACATGTCTTCCATTTGTTTTAATATAATCATCAAGTTTCTTTGCAGACTCCTTCACATTAATCGGACGCTGGAACACATCCTTGATTGTATGCGGAGGCACAATCTGCTTAAAAGCTTCCAAATCTTCCCCGATATAAAATATGGGTATATTCTCTTCTACCGCCTTATCCCTCAGATACAAAAGAGCCTGAGTATATCCATGAATTTCACTCTCCATGTACAAAAGGATTGCTTCATATACTATCCCGTCTAATGCAAACAGCTTCTGTATCTCCAGTTCCTCAATTGTGACCTGATATCCGTATGTAGACAACTGCTCCGCTATTGTGCTTGGAATAAAACCGCTATTTTCTGCTACGATCAGTACTTTCTGATTTCCTTCCATCTGTTTTCCCCTCTTTTTTTGGCACGAGGTGTCACCGCAGGTGACGGATACGCCCCAAAGGTCGCTTCGCGCTGCTTTGGGCACAAAACCTGGTGCCGATTCATTTTTCATATTTGACTTTACACTATTTCACAAATACCTAACATAATTGGCACATCTTCTGTGTAAGCTCCATTATACTCTCCATCTCCACATCTGTTACATATATGCGCAGCTGTTCAGCCATGGGCTTTAATTCCTCCGGGAGCTCATAAGAATCAAGTTCCTTCATGGCATCATCTGCTTCATCAAGATCAAAGCTGTCCACCGCATCATGCAGACGAACCAGAGTCTGTTTTATTTGCTCTCCTGAAACATGTACCTTATTTTCCTGCGTTGGTCTTGCAAATTCCGAAAGCTTATCCTTATAACTTCTATAAAATTTCAGAAGTTGTGGCAGTTCCTGTCCGATTTCCTGCTGTTTGCCTTCATTTCCAAACTGCTCCATCCGGTAAAACTGCTGCGATAACTCAGTTGCACCAATCATTCTTGCATTATTTTTGAGGGCGTGTACTTCTATCGTATAATCCCGAAGCTTTCCTTCCTCAAAATACTGCTCCAACCTGGCACTTTTACTATCAATCATCGTATAAAAATCTCCTATGAGTTCCATCAGGAGTTCCGTGGAGCCACAATTTTTGATGCCTTCTTCCAGATCAAGTCCTTCTATTTCAAGTCCTTCTGTTTCATGTCCTTCTATTTCATGTTCTTCTGTTTCAGTTTTTTTATCAACTGCTTTTTCAGACACAATCTGAAGTTCTTTCGGCAGCCACTCCCTCACGCAGGCTTCAAGCTCCTTTTCACGAATTGGCTTTGCAATAAAATCGTTCATACCTGCTTTTAAAAACATATCTTTTGCGTCTGAAGTTGCATTTGCAGACAACGCAATAATCGGAAGCTTCTGGTAATAATCATCCTCCAGCATTCTTATCTGTATTGTGGCCTCAATGCCATCCATAACCGGCATCATATGGTCCATAAATACAATATCATAATGCTTTTCCTTTACCATTTGCACGGCCTTTTCTCCATTCTCAGCTGAATCAATATGCATCTGATACGGAGCCAGCAACCCTCTTGCCACCTTTAAATTTATTTCGTTGTCATCCACCACAAGAATCTGTGCCTGGGGCGCTATAAATTTTTGTTTTTCCGTTGAATTTCTGACAAATACCTGCTCCTCCTCATTAATAAGCTGACAAAAATTTAAGCTGTATAGCGGCTTATTGATGACAATTACACTCCTGTTAGATATATTCTCCAGCATCGGATTCTGTAGTACACATACTTTTGCACTTTCCGTGCCTGTTATACGATCCATATTATCTGTAATTACATAATCGACTGTTCTTTCAGCGGAATCGTCCATGGCAACACATTCTATCCCATACTCATCCGCCAACTTCATTAATTGTTCTCTTGCTGCGGGGCTTGTAATTCTATTTTCAATCCGAAATGTGTTCTCAAGAGTTCGTTTTATGCTTATAGCAGGTGTTGCGTCCACAATTTTTTGTATGATATAAAATGAAAAAATACTTCCTTCTCCGTAAGTACTTTCCACATTTATTTCTCCCTGCATCAGTTCCACCAGCTGCTTTGATATTGCAAGTCCAAGCCCTGTTCCCTCTTTCTTATAATTTTTCTTTGCATCAACCTGTTGGAAGGAAGCAAACAGCTTACCAATATCCTCTTCTCTGATTCCCTGACCTGTATCTTCCACCGAAAAGAATAACTTCAGCTCATTTTTCCCGATGGTCTCAACCTCCACCCTCAGACGCACATATCCTCTTTCCGTAAATTTAATCGCATTGTTCACAAGATTGATGATTACCTGTCGCAGACGCTGACTGTCTCCGTACAACTGAGCCGGCAAATCTGAAGTAACATCATACAAAAGTTCCACCGGTTTTGCCCCTATACGGTTCAAAAAGATCATGGAAAGGTCGTGAAGCATGGACATGGGCTCATACTTTTCCTCCACGATCTCCAGTTTTCCGGATTCAATCTTGGAAAAATCCAATATATCATTGATTATTGTAAGCAGCGCATCGCCCGAATTTTTAATATTGTACAGATATTCCCTCATTCCCACAGGAACATCTTCTCTCAAAAGAATATCTGTCATTCCAACAATTGCATTCATCGGAGTTCTAATCTCATGAGACATATTTGACAAAAATAATGATTTTGCCTCATTTGCCTCATCCGCACGCTCCTTCTCCACCCGTAATCTTTCCATCAGAAGAACATCAGGACTCTCCACAGTTAGGAAAAATGCCAGATTAATCAATGTGATTGCCATGCTGCTAATAAGTGCCGTCGGATATATGGACTGATATACAAGAACCATTATTTGTACAGAAAATGCAAGCATGATAACATATCTTTTCTTAGGATTAATTTCGTTTCGGTGTCGCAGGATTTTCGCTACAATGCAGAAAATATAAAATGCAGCAATTCCATGAACCGTCAATACCGCCGGTCCCCATGAATAATTTCCCTTTGCAGTCTCAACATATTCCATCGGAAGCGTAATCAATCCCAACCATGCAATCCAAACCGGCACTGCCGCAAGCCACAGCCTCTTTTTATTCGTTTTATCTCCATAGATCAATACAACGCTATACAGATAAAACAGAAACAATTCCATAATCAAACTGCCCAGAAACAGATTATGTACAATCCGATTTATCATCAAAGGCACACGATCAAGATGATTGACCGTGTAAACAGTGACCATATCAAACAGAAGGTTAAATATACAGGTTAACAAAGATAATGAGAAAATAATGTGTGAATATGACTTCACTCTTTTCACTTTAAAATATACAGCTGCGATAAATATAATGATAATCATGCAGCCAATCTGTAATTTTATCATTTTATCTCCTATGTACTTCTTTTATCTATCACACAACATGGAATTAAACTTCTCATAAGGGTAAACATCTCCGCCTTTAATTACCTTTTGATCTTTAACCTTTAAAAAATCCACTACGCTAATTAAGCGATTGGAACAACCGTCACACTGAAATACATTAAAATAGCAGGCCCTGCGTCCTGTGGGGATCTCTTCTTCTTTTTCTATTGGAATAGCGTTGTTCAAATAATATTCTGCATTCTCTACATGATTATCATCAAAATAAGCAGGAATCAGATACAGGTATGATTGGGAAGAAGTCATCGTTCCTTTACATTTCTTACATTTCATCGTCTCGGTATTAATAAGCCTTGTAAAAAAATATATGATCCAATTTAAAATCTTCCACATAAAACTATTCTCCTGCTAATGCTTTGGCTCTTGAAGCCTTAATTGCTTCGCAGTAGTAATCTGCTTTAGACATAGCCTCAAGTACTTCTGCGGATTTTAACAAATACGGATTTCTTGATCGGAATGTTCCGATTTTCTTTTTCTTTCCACAATATTTAAATGAGAAATATACAAAATTAGTTCCACCAAAGGGACATTTTACATATCCGGTCTCCTCTTCTGTAATATTTGCCGGATTAACTATCTGAAACTCGTTTGGGTTGTGATTCGCTACATATGCCATCCTTCCATTTTCCACATCAATAAGAAGAATTTCCGTGTCAGTGGAGAAAGAAGCATACTTATCAAAACCATTTTCATGTGCCTTTTTCTTGATAGTCTTTGTAACCATCTTATCTGTTATAATCAGACCGATAAATGGCCAGTAAAGACAATTTGCAAAAATAAATGCCAGAATTGCGATCAAAAACATTCCGTTAAATGTAAATCCTGATGTTAGCGAAAATCCCAAACCGACAACAATCGAAATTACTAATAGAATCAAAAATTCCATTGACATAAACTTGAAACTAAATTTCTTCATTTTTCTACTCCTCTTAAGTTATTTTCCCACAAAAATTATATAGGCCTAATTGTGAATTTGTCAATGACAGGTACTCGAAAGCTCTTATTTCTGACCATTTCCCATACCCCACCTTATTCTACTCATTATTTGATAATAAGCTGTATACATAGGTGTCCTGCCACATAGGTTTTCCACATTCATCCTTTTTGAAATATACGTTCTTCTTGAAGAATGCTTCTCTCTCAAAGCCCAGACTTTCCAAGAGTTTCCAAGAGCCTTCATTCTCAGGTGCACATTCTGCATAGACCCTGTGCACGCCTGAATCAAACGCCCCTTTTAAAACTTCTGTGATTGCTTCTTTGGCATATCCTTTTCTCTGATAGTTCTTATTTACGATATATCCTAATTCCTTTGCTTCAAAATCCCGTTTTCCAAAGTAAATATTCCCTATAACCTTTCCCGTCTCTCTTAACTCAATGGCAAAAAATTCATCGCTACCAACTCTGTATGCAAGATGCTCTCGCCCATTTTCATATGTAATATCCGGGTAGGCTTCAAACTCATCATCTTTTCTCTGTGAAAGAAATTCAAAAAGATCATCATAATCGTTTTCTTCAAAATTTCTTAGTACAAGCCTTTCTGTCTCTAATCTCATTTTTTTATGTTACTCCGTAATTTCAATCTGATTTTCCTCAATTGCAACAATACAGCTTTCATAGTATCCGTCACCGGTGGTCCTTGGGCCACTGACAACTGTATACCCATCACTTTTCATTCTACTTGTGAGTTCATTGACTAACAAGAATAAAAAAACCTAGAGCTGGCACTCTAGGTCTCTTTATGTCCTAGTGGACATATACTCGCTTTCCTTAGCTACGTCCATAATACACTCTTTTCCCTCAAAAATCAACCCTATTATTGCTTCAAACGTACTTTCGTGTTATTATCATTTTGCTGTCGACTCTTTCCAGTAGGAAGGAGGTGATTCTAGTGGAATACATACTTGCTTTTCTTATCTCCGTATTGGCATCTGTGGTTGGCTACTACATTTGCAAATGGCTAGATGGAGACGAATGACAGCACTAGCCTAACGGTGTAGTTCTCCGAAATGAACTTTAGAACCTTGAGGCTGGCACTTCAAGGTTCTTTTAATTATATGCATGTTGTAACACAATTATTTCACAAATCACGCCATCCCAGTTCTATTTTGATCTATCTTATTCATTCTGTTTTCTTTTATATAAAAATCTTCTCCGATATTTTAATTCTGCATACTTATTGATCCGCCTCATGTAAATGGCATCAAACGCTCCCCCAATTGCACCCACCAGAGGAATCCCCTGCAAAAACTTCATATACAAAAGTTCTTTGGATAGACATGCAGATGTTTCTGCAATACATAAATCCATTTCTTTTTTATCAGCAAATGCACCGGTATCTATAAAATGATTGATTTCGTCATCAATCTCTTTTTGCTCTGTTCCGTGGGATAAAGCACCACGAATCAATAAAAGTATGAAGCGACGCTCCTGCTCTTCTTCATAGGTGCAACCATACTGAAGTGCGATTTCATAGATACTCCTCAACTGTATGCCAATGAATAGAACAATATCCGGAACACCAATGCCAAGAATACCTAAGCCAATCCCTGATGCACTTGTAATAATCAAATTTCGATTGGCAGAACCCTTTGACTGTCTTGAAAAAGCCGTCCATTCCTTTTTCGTGTTCTTACGTTCCGCAGCGTATGCATTCACGTCAAAGTTTTGTTCCATTTTTTCCTTCTTATATGTTTTCTCTATAATCCCTGTGCCTTTTTGGAATATCAGAGAAAAGGCTTTCGCAAAGGCATTGTCCAGTGTATTTTGCAATTTATCCGGCACTTTCTCTTTCAGCAGGCGATTGATTCCGCTGTCTGTTTCTTCGCTATATTTAGCCAGAAATGAACGTTCCTGCTTTTCTAATTTTTCCAATTCTTTTTCAAATGGTGACTTTCTTTTTAACATATTCACACCTGCTTTTCGAAACATTTCCCATGCCCCGAATATCCATCTTCTTAACTCTTCGAGCAGGAAACTCCCTCGTTTCAATAGTTCGCATATAGAAACAATATGTTAATTATACCAGACAGTTCGTCATATTTCATCATATCTTTTGTGAATTTCCCTTCTCCAGCCCCCGAATAGACTTTGTCAGAAACACACTTGGTGCTGTCAAAACCAGCAGCACTCCCGCTATTATCACCACCACTGCTGCGCCACGTCCTACACTCAGCCCGGACTTGGTCGCAATCCCATCTGCCAGGATTCCCGACAGGGCATAAGCTACCACGAATCCCATCTGGGATAAAAAACCGATCAGCCCCCAGGCTCTGCCCTGCAATTCCTCTGCAATATTGATTCTCACCAGATAGTCCAGACAGTTGTTGGCAAAGGGGAGCATGGCGAAAAACAAAAATCCGGCAGTACAGATCAGATAAATATTCTCCTTTAGACCAAAAACAATCATGGCAATTCCAGCCAACGCAAGGGAAATCGATAAAACTTTAACAAATCCCTTTTTGATTCCCTTTGCGCCCAGAAACAAACAGGACACCAGCATTCCGCTGGCGCAGACCGTTTCACCCACACCCAGCGTAGCGCTGTCCGCGAAATCCAGAATCAGCGGCTCGGCCAAAATCTGAAATGCTCCCATAAAGCAGGTGATCAGCGCTGAAATCAGAATAAGTAGAAAAACCCCCCTCTTTTCCGTTATGGCTTTCCAACCCATCTTCATAGATTTGAAGAAAGGTTCCTTCTCTTTGTTTTCTTTTGCTTTCAAGCCTTTTCTCACCACACCGGTACAGATTACAGTCAGGAAAAAGGTACAAATATCAATCACCAACAGCAACCGAATATCTGACACTGCCAAAAGTGCTCCCGCAAGAATGGGAGATATCAAATATCTGGCACTCCCTGCCAGATTCACAATTCCGCTGGCCTTGGAGTATTCCTCCGGATCCAGAAGATCCGTGATGGTGGCATTGTAGGCCGGAGTCAGTAACGCCGAAAAAACGGAACTGATGGTAACACCGATACAAATTTCCACCAGCCCGGCTTTTCCTCTCATAAGACAAAACAAAATATACAAAATTCCGATGGCAGAAAAACCGTCTCCCACCATCATCAGAGTTCTTCTGTCATACCGATCCGCCAAAACACCTGCAGGCACACTGAATAGTACCGTAGGCAAAAATGCCAATAGCGTAACCAGCGCCATGGCTGCCGCACTTTTTGTCTGATCAAACACATAAACTCCCAGTCCAAAGCTGGTAAGTCCTCCGCCTATTCCGGAGACAAATTCCCCTGCCCACAGCAGGAGAAACTTTTTGAAATTGTTTTTCTTTTCCAAAGTCCTAATCCTCCTCATATTTCCAGCGACATAGGCAGGAATGCTTGTAAACAAACATTCCTGCCTCGTCCCCAAAGGTCGCTTCGCGCTGCTTTGGTCGTGTCCCCAAAGGTCGCTTCGCGCTGCTTTGGTCGTGTCCCCAAAGGTCGCTTCGCG
>JBJELW010000022.1:0-16645 GCA_051879315.1 Roseburia sp. | reverse complement strand
CTGCTTTGGGGACATTTACCACCCTAAATCCAGCAGCCAGTTATTCAGCTGTCTCTCCCGGTCTTTCTCCTGCACATCCGCTCCCACCGGACTCTTGTACTCGCCCTTAATGTTACCATCTACTATGTAAAGCACCCGGGAACATTTCGATGCCACCTTTGCATCATGGGTTACCATCATAATGGTGGTTCCCTCCTCATTCAGCTTTACCAGCTCCTTCATTACCTCGTTGGAGGAAGTCCGGTTCAGCGCTCCGGTAGGCTCATCAGCAAACAGCACCTTGGGTCTGTTGATCATACTTCTGCAGATACATGCTCTCTGCAACTGTCCTCCGGACACTTCATTAATGTCATTGTCTGCCACCTCGATGATTCCCAGTTTCCGCATAAGATCCTCACCGCGCTTGATTTTTTCCTTCTTGCTCTCTGAGCTTTTCCTGCTCTCCATGGCGGGCAGAATGATGTTATCCAGAATGGTGAGATTCTTCATCATATACATCTGCTGGAAGATAAAGCCCATCTCATCCAAACGCAGGGCTGCCAACTCCTTGCTGCCCATTTTTGTAATGTCCTTTCCGTCAAATAAAACTGTTCCTCCGGTGGCACCATCCATACCGGAAACTGCATACAGCAAGGTGGACTTTCCGGAACCGGAAGGACCCATGATGGCCACCATCTCACCGGCCTCCACCGTAAAGTTCACATTCTTCAATACATTATTCTGTCTTTTATTAATCACATAGGTCTTGCACAAATCTTTTACATTCAATAAAACTGCCATTTTGTTTTCCTCCTTAATATGTACCGCCCCCTCATTTCATTCGGCGGCAAGTCCTCAGAGCCATGCTAAATATGTCGCTTCGCTCCATAGGCTCTTCGTCATTCTATATTCGCTGTGTCACTGCTCTTAATGGTTTTCGTGTACAACGCAGTCATCCATGTCATCACCACGGTCACCGCCAGCACAATGCCGGGATATAACCCGAAAATCTGTAAGGGAATAATGTTGTACTCTACATCCGTGGCACCCATCATCCCAAAGATGGGGTTGATACAAACTTCCGTCATGGGAATGGACAATGCCCCCGCTAAAATAACCGCAATCAATGCAGCCAGTCCAAATCTGTATACATGCCACCGTATGATGGCACTGTCCCGAAATCCGATAGCTTTTAAAATAGCAATCTGACTCTTTTCATCTGCGATGAAACTTCGTTCCATGAGAACCACCACCAGTACTACCACCACCAATGTGATTCCCAGCAGCAAAAACTGTACACCTTCCAGCGTTCCCACAACTCCGGTACAATCGATACAATATTCCGTGGCATTCATAACCTTATCATTGTCAAACAGTTCCTTGATCCGTTCCTTGCGAAGCTCAATTTCCTTCTCCGTGGGATTATCCGTAAAATTAATCTGATAGGACATGGCATTAGCAATATACTTAAAATCAGAAGGGGCCTCCTCATGAAGGCGGATTACTTCCCCCAACAGATTCATGGTCTGAAAATAACCGGTCACCATACACTCTAAGTCTTCCTCCCCATAATGAATAATCATGGTGTCCCCGATATGGGCTCCTGTGAGTTCTGCAATCTGAGGGGTTATGGCAATCTCATTTTTGTTACTTGGGGCATCTCCTTCCGTAAACTGATACTGAGAAATCTCCGTGCCCAGTCCCTGTTGACAGGACAGCATATAATCATTGCCTTCAAAGGTGATAGGATACTTATACTGCACTTCAATGCAAAGCTCCGCAGGCATTCCCTCTTCACTTAACTGATTCTCCATCTCCGCCAAACGCTCCTCCATAGTTACCTCTGAACTGGCAGTCATGTATTTCATCACATCGGAAACATCCGTCATGTAGAGATCACTTCTGGTTCCAAAGGTTTCAACCAGATTGGGACTCTTCATGGTTGCAGTGGTGTTCGCCAGAATCAGAACAAACAGCGTACAAAGCCCAAAGGAAAATATGATAGCCAAAAACCTTCTGGGACTGCTGCATATATCGTTGATAGCCATAAAAAGAGTATTTCCCCCGGGGAACTTATGCATCCGGATAGTATTTTTTCTCTTGTATCGCTCCCCCGTCTGCCCGTTTCGGATGGCATCAATGGGAGAAGATTTTTTCACCTTTCCGGTACAAAGATAAGCAAACAGCAAAATCACCAGGATTACCAAAATGGAACCTAACAGATTCATGAGCATGGCATTGTCATTTCCCAGAACCATTTTTTTGCTGACGGAATCCAGCAGCAGATTTCCGAATGGAATACTTGCCAAGAATCCAATGACAGAACCTAAAACCGCCATAAGCAGGTACTTTACAATATACAGGCTGCGGATCTTCCCGTTGGAAAGACCGATGGCTTTCATCACACCGATTTCCCGGAACTCCTCCGCAATGGTAAATGTGATAGAGAATTTCAGTACCACAAATGCCACGATAATCAGACAGACGCTGAGCAGCAGCATGATAAAGGCAACAATCATATCCATCACATAACACATTTTTATGGTGGAACGTGTATCATCAAAAGACACATTGGAAACATGGGCCATAGCTGATGATATTGCACTGACATCATCTGTATCGATATAACAGATTTGTCCCCGATAATGCTGGTAGATTTCTTCATTTTCCAACAGCTTCTGCATGTCCTCATCATTTAAAATGAATCGTGTATTGCCCATAAAATCCGAACCCAGCAATGCGTCCTTGGCTGTACCTGCAAGAGCTAAGGTCATCTCCACACCACTGTGCTCCAGACAGATCAAATCACCTTCCTTAAGATTGTTTTCCTCCATAAAGCTTCTGGAGGCATAAATCTCTCCCTTCTTTACACCGGTAATCTCCTGATTATCCTTATCAAAAAACTTGATGGCAGAATCATCTATGGACTGGAATATGGTGGTGTTCTTACTTTCCAGCGCGAAGTCATCCACCGCAGTCACATTGTCCTGGGAACCATATACCACAGTTTCCAACCGATAATCTTTCACTGCCGGCTCTGTTTCCAGCAATTCATCCAGCATTCCTACAGCATTATCTCCCATGGTAATGACGACATAATCCCCTACTCCGGCCTTGTCCAGATAGTAGTCGGTGCCATTCATCACCGTCACCACATTATTGATTCCGCTGGCCACAAACATGGCAGCTAAAACAATGAACAAAAACAGGATAATGTTCATGGTCTTTTTTCTTTTTAGGTCTTTCTTTAAAATTCGAAACAGCATTTCGCTCTCCTTTCCCTCGGTATGAGGCAGTTTCCCCTCTTGGTAATGTCATCATAACGGAGAAATTATTAAATAATCCTTAAATGTAACTATTCAGAGCCAAGGCAATTTTCATAAAATCGCGAATCATGCTTGCATGAATGAGCGTATTTTTGAAAATTTCTTTGGCGAAGTAACCACATGAGCAAAAGGAAAGCTGCGAAGCAGCGATTTTGCGAATGAGGTTCTGAATAGTTACACTTAAATAAAAAACGGAGTTCCGCAAGTGGAACTCCGTTATGCTTTTCGTATCACCACTGTCATGCAGAAGTTATCATCCATGATCTGCGGAAAAACTTCTCCATCCATTTTTTCCATGAGATTTTTGCAGATATACAGGCCAAGTCCGTTTCCCTTGATTCCGTGACTGTTGCTCCCACGATAAAAGGAATCAAACAGGTTGGGCAGTTCCTCCGGTTTCAAACCACATCCGGTATTCTCAATATGAATCAGCTTGCAGTCTTCCTCATCTTCCCCGCAAATGTGGATACTTCTGCCGTCTCCATACTTGATGGCATTCTCCATAATATTCTGCAAGACTTCGATCAGACGGTTTTCATCCCCCTTCAGCAGACAGTCGGTCATGTCCTCCACCAAAAATTCCGTATGAATCACCGACAGCTTGTCCCGGTAATAAGTGTTGATTGCCGTAAGCACTTCTGATAAATAAACTTCTCCAGGATTCACCTCCAAGTTCAGAAAATCCTCCCGGGAAGCCGTCACTATCTCGTCCACATAATTTTTGATTTCTTTTGCGTTTCTTGCGATTCCGTCTATGGCCTGGTCTCTTTTTTCCTGAGTATCGTACAGATTTTCCGACAAAGCCTTGGCATATAGTTCGATAGAAGAAAGGGGCGTTTTAATATCATGGGACAGGGAAAGAATCAGCGTCTTTCTGCTTCTCTGAAACTCCAGCTCCTTCTCCCGGTTATCCTCCAGTTTCTCTCGAAGCATATCCATGCCCCATAAGAACCGTCCGAAGAGTTTGCTCTTCTCTTCCTTCACTGGTGCCGACAGATTTCCCTTTGCCAGCTCATAGGAAAGATTGCTCATGGCATGAAAAGGTTTTAGTACTTTTCGATATACATAAAACAGCACCACTACCGTGATAAGTACCATTGCCAGCAATGCAGCATTGATATACACAAGTGCATGATCTTTCTGCTCTGTGCGATATTCAATCCGGTAAAGCCTGCCGCCTGCTTCCTCCACCACATAATCGTTATTGCAAACATCCTCCGGATGAAATTCACTGACCCGGACAATGGAGTCATACGCCGACAGATCCATGGCCGCAAGCTCTTCTTCCGACATATTCTGATTTTGTATTTCCAGGGCCACACGGTTGGCTTCCACCCGGTACATTCTGTCTTCCCCATGTTTTTGCAAGGACAGATAAAGTCCGTTGCACAGCAAAATCAGAATAAGTTCCACCAGTCCAATGATGCCCACAAACCATTTATATCTATTCAAATCGGTATCCTACTCCCCACTTGGTAATAATATGCTTTGGATTTTTCGGGTCTTCCTCAATCTTTTCCCGAAGCCATTTGATGTGCACCGTTAAGGTCTGAAGCTCCGAATCACTGTCACTGCCCCAAATGGTATTAAAAAGATATTCCTTTTTTAACGTAACATTTTTGTTCTCGATCAAAAGCTTCAATAATTCAAATTCCTTTTCTGTGACATCCACCTTTTTCCCGTCCACAAACAGAGATTGATTCACGGCATTTAACTTCAGATTTCCCTCCACAAGCTCTTGTACTGCATACTTGCGTTTAAAGATTCCACGAATCTTCGCCAGCAGAATATCGATGTCATAGGGCTTTTCTATGTAATCATCTGCCCCCAGATCCAGGCCCTTCAGTTTATCGTTCTTTTCCGTTTTCGCGCTGGCAATTAAAATGTGGGTATTAGATGTCTCCCGGATTTTGGAGCAGACTGCGAACCCATCCATGCCGGGGAGCATAATGTCCAGCACGATCAGTTTTGCCCCGTATTTTTCATACAGCTCCATGGCCTTTTCCCCGGTGTCCGCCACACTGACCACATAATTCTCTTTTCTCAAGAAGTCGCAGAGCAGGGTGGCAATCTCCTTATTATCTTCCACAATCAAAATATCCAGCATACTATTTTCATCCTATTCTGTCATTTCCCCTACTTTTCCTGGGTTGCCTCCAGACACTGCATCCATTTTTTCCTGCGGAATACAAAAACGGAAATGCCAAATCGGATACATTCCTCCAAAGATAAAATGAAATACACATAGGGGATAGATAACTTTAATACAAAGGCGGAAAGTAATCCCAAGGGGACACCAAAGCACCATGTTCCAATCATATCAATTACCATAACATACTTTGTTTTTCCACCACTTCTTATTATGCCACCTCCCAGAATCATGTTCAATACCTTAAATGGTGCAACCAGGGCGTAGGCGAACAGGATCTGTCTGGTAAGCAGCTTCACGGCATTCTCCACCTGATAGATTTGAACATAGAGAGAACTGGTGACCACCACAAGCACTGAAAGCAGGATGGATCCCACTGCTCCGTACAAAATCAGTTTCTTGGAGGACTGGTAAGCATCGTCATACTCTTCCTCACCCAGCTTTTTCCCGATGATGACTCCGGCTGCCTGGGACAGTCCACACAGAGCTCCAATCAAAAGCCCCTGGATGGGATTAATTAAGGTCATGGCAGCACTGGCCTGGGTGCCCATGTGTCCATAAATAGCTGCATAAACATTTTCTCCCAGACTCCACAGTGTCTCGCAAACCAGAATGGGCAGCAGCATGGCTCCATATTGCATCCAGTTAAACTTAGGCATCTTTTCCGAAATGCCCTGGGGTTTTCTCAGCATCTCACCATACCGGAACATCATGAGAAACATCAGTAAAAAGTTCGCCACCTGGGAAATTAGCGTGGCAATGGCCGCACCCTTGGCTCCCATCACAGGGAACCCGAATTTTCCAAAAATCAGGCAATAGTTTAACCCGGTATTTAGAACTGCGGATACCATGCTGGCATATAAGGGAAGCTGTGCCTTCTCTATACAACGGAACAACGTGGACAACAGAGTGGCACCTGCCATGGGCAGAAAGGTTCCCGCCACAATCATCAGATATTCGGCAGCCACCAACTGCGTTTTCGGATCATTGATGTAAAGGCTCATAATCTGTTTCGGAATGGCGAGGCAAAGAACCGTAAAAAGTACCGCCAATCCCACAGCCAGCAAAAGATTCAGATAGAAACTCCTACGGACTTCCGGCTTGTTCTTTTGCCCTAAATACTGGGCAATCATGATTCCAGCCACAGCACCAATGGCAGACACCACCACAGAGAAAATAGAAGTAAATTTTCCTGCCAGACCCACACCGGCTACGCTGACACTGCCCAGCTGACCGATCATAATCTGATCCACAATACTAAAGGAAGCCTGCAGCATGGATTGCAGTGCCACGGGGATGGCCAGGTGACATACGGTTATAAAAAAGGATTGTTTTTGTTTCATAGGAACACCTCCTGTTTCAATACTCCTTTTTTACAGATGTGTATCTGAATGAATTTGCATATTTGATTGCAGACACGCTCTCGCTCTTGCCGGAACGTAGCGGTACTAAATTCGTGCAAAGCACTCATTAAGGACCGACGTTCCTCTACGGTCTGCAATCAAATAGCAAAATTCATTCTAGAAAACCCACAAGTAAAAAGGACTTTTGATATATCTGTTCTATGAATTATTTTAATTGTAAAGCCTGTGTTTTTCAAAGGTTAAACGCGTAACCCGGAACAAAATTCAAGGGCTGTGTTTGTGCATGATTCACAAACGCAACCCTTCATTTTCTTATTACGGTACTTTTTCATCCCATCCGATTCCGCTTATTTATGTACTCTCCCGCTCCACTAATTTCACCGGCAGGGTAATGCAAGGTTCGCTGATTTTGTTTTCCCTCAGTTCCTGAAGTTTTTCTATGGCAAGCTTCGCCCGTAAGGCTCCGTCCTGCTTTACTGTGGTCAATGTAGGAACCACCATCTCACACAGGGGGATGTCATCAAACCCGGCAATGGCAATATCCTTCGGCACCGAGAAACCATTTTCCATGAGAAAATGCATCACATCCATGGCATAATAATCAGACACCGCGAATATGGCTGACACCTGACGAAACCGCTCCAGTTCTTTCCGGTAAAACTCCCAGCGTTCCTCCTTGCACATAGGGATTATCATACGTTCCGTATAGCCCGGATCAAATCCTTTTTCAAACCCTTCCATCCGCTCCAGATCCACACAGATTTCATTATCTGAAATACACAGCGCATGCTGATGACCTTTTTTCTTAAAGTATTCGCCTAGCTGAAATCCACCATCAAAGTTATCGA
The DNA here is from genome assembly GCA_051879315.1 of Roseburia sp. Taxonomy (GTDB): domain Bacteria; phylum Bacillota; class Clostridia; order Lachnospirales; family Lachnospiraceae; genus Roseburia_C. The sequence continues at coordinate 8,979 of JBJELW010000022.1, read as the reverse complement.
TGGAGATGTTGGCAATCCGCTCCGGATTTTCACAGTAACCGTCATACACCACAAAAGGAATACGCATATGGTTTCGCAAATACATATAATCCTGTTCGCAGAATCCGATCACCACCAGACCATCCATATTCCACATGGAGGCAAACTGCAAAATCTCCTCCGGCTTCTTCGCCTTTTTCACCATCATAAACTGTCCATGATTCTCAATTTCCGTGGACAGATAATTCAGGGAAGAAGCAATAAATACGTCATCCAGGGTATGTCCCTCATATTTCTCATGGTCATTGACAAACACGCCAATGATTTTTGACGAATTCTGTGCCAGAAGAATGCCTGCCATGCTGGGTATATACTGCCTCTCTTCCAGCAGCGCCTGCACCCGCTTCACTGTTTCGTCGGATATTTTCTTTGTCTTGCCGTGTATCACGTTGGACACTGTTGCGGTGCTGAGCCCCAGTTCCTCCGCAATGTCACTGATTGTCACACGTTGTTTGTCCTTCACATCTGATTCAAATGCCATTTTATTTTCTCCATCTTCCTCATTCTTCAGCTCTAATCAAAAAGTGATCCTCTATTTTCTTTATCTTTTTCCGCTCTATATACCAGCACAATGCCCACCACCAAAACCAGAATATTAATGATGCCGGAGCAAATGGCATATCCGTTTTCCACGTTGGATAGAATCCCGTATGTTTGAAATACATTCTGCATCGTCAAAAGATTCTTTTCCATATAGTATCGATACATCACATTAGACATAAGACCTTGTGCAAAAAATGCTGAAATGCCAACCAGGGAATGCCATATCATCATTGGAATTATGCTTCCACAATACAAGGTAATGCCTGCTGCCAGCATTCCAAAGCAAAATGCAAAAAAAACCTGACTCAGATTCACAAGAAAGTCTGCTCTTGAAATACTTCCGTAAAATAATAGTTCTCGGATAGTCCATGAACCTGAATGTAATCCGGATCTGCCAATATCAATGGCAAGAGGTTTTCAAGAATGAACAGCAAATTTAACGCACCAATCAAGCATCCCCACAGAATCTTTTTCTCTTTACTTTTACAAAACAATTTCCATCTCGCCATCAAAATCACCAGCAGCACAATGATCACTGTTTTAAATCCGGCTTCAATCAGATAGTATGAGATCACACTTGTAGCGAAGTTCCTCTGTAAAAGTCCTAATATAAGATTACTTAACAACACAATTATGCACAGAACTGCGCAAAAAATAATGATATGCTTTTTCCAAAACTCTTTCACTTTCTAATTCTCCTTGTCATCTTCTTCCAGAATCTGCTAATACTCTTCCATAATTTTTGTAATCAAATGTTGCACCACACAATCATGTTTCTGTTCAACACACGCCCTCAGGACTCCGTCGCCTCTCCGACAGGTCCTCAAAGGTCGCTCCGCGCTGCTTTGAGGACAAGCCTCAGGGCATATGATATCATGTTTTTATTATGATACTAGATAAGAAAAAACACAAGGAAAGCATGCTGATATATACTAGACTTCAAAGAGAAAAACGTGCCATGGAATTGGCACAATGCAACACTCTGCTTAAGGAAATTGTAAAATTGGGGGTTGTAGAGACTGTAATGGCGGACTTTCAAGAATTAAATAGGGGTGGCTGGAGCTCATATACGGATCTATTTCGCATTTTCTAATCTGTAACCGTATAGGATCTCCCGAACTTATCATGAAGGTGCTGACGAAACATTGTTGCAGATAGTAACTCCCTGCTATATCAACTACTGACACTGGCAGGCAATATCAAGTATAGACTACGGGGAAAATCAGAAAATATAAAATATTTCCGTAAAAATAAGCCGCAGTTTACGGGAATAAATGTGAAATGTCAGAAATTCCCCGTAAAAATATGCCACAGCTTACGGGGAAAAATGTGGTATGTAAAATATCCCCGTAAAACTGAACAGAAGTTTACGGGGAAAGCTAGGAAATGTGGAGCATCCCCGTAAAGAAAAGATATAGTATACGGGGAAAAACAAAAAAAAACGCAATATCCCCGTAAAATTAGCCGTATCTCAGGGAATCTCCTATAATCACAATTTGTACCCCAACACTTCCCATCCCAACACTCCTCCCCCCCCCAATTTATCGACCTTTCTTTTCATTGGACCACATAACTAACGCAATGACCAATTCTATAGCTCCACATAGTAGCCACAAAATCCCAATCGCCGTATTCTTCACCCATAAAAACCATAATAACGATATGAAAAGCCAACTAATTGACACAATTAAACAACCTTTACTGTTTATTTTCATTCTGTCCTCTGCGAACTCAAATCTATCGATTCTTCTCGATCCATTCCACCGCGTAATCCACAATATCCCGCTGTTTCATGAGCCTGATTTGCGCCTCTCCGATAGCTCCTTTGCTGACCGGACGGTTCTCTTCAAATGCGCTTCCAATTTCTTCAAAGTCTTCTCCATCTACAAATAAGGTGTCGTATTTTTTCCAAACACGCTCACCGTTCTCCAGGATGGCGCTGTATTCCGTGCAGTTATGTTTGCCGGGATATTCAGCCCTGGCATCGGCCAAATGGATGGATGTGTTTTTATCATATCCCACTCCCAGAAGCAGCACCTTTCCATCCAATTGGTATAATCTGGCGATGGGAGATCCGTCCCCAAAAATATTGGAAAGATCATGATCTTTTGTCAAATACTCTGCATGCTTTCCATGGGCACACACCGATCTGGCAGGATGATCGCTTCGGATGCTTCCGGGCCACTGCCGGAACATCTCAGCTACCGCTCCCATGGTGTTTGTGGGGGTTAAGTTTTTATCATATGCCGGCAAGTGATCCCGAATCAACTGCCAGTCATCCTTATCTGCCTCCCAGTGAACACCGTCCTCCGGGTCCAGATTCCGCCAGGATTGTGTGGGCATCATGATTGTGCCTTCCTCCCCCACCACTTCCAGCAATGCCTCTATCACCGTCTGGGCTCCTCCACAAACGTAGCCCAGACTTTTTAGCGATGTATGAACCATTACCACGTCATTTTTCTCAAGCCCCACGCGCTTTAATTCTTTTACAATATCCTCTTTGATTACCACTTTCATATTGATTCCTCCTGAATCAGATGTATCGGCAGGCATGTGTGTTCCACACACATACCTGCCACGTCGGTCGGAACCATTAAACACATGAACTTCGTTCATGTTGGTTCCTCCCTGAATAAAATGTACTATATTTATTGTAATGGAAGGATTCAACGGTTTCAAAGGTTAAACGCGTAACCGCATCCAAATTTACAGGTGCAAATTTATACAACATGAACAAAATTTACATCAAAAACATAAACAAATTCCAATATAGAATGTTTGCTATGGTCACCACCAGAAAACCTATGGTAAATACATGGAATACCTTCTGTCTGATTTTCAACTGCTTACCCCGATTTTTGACAATCCCGTAAACGCTCATAACAATCATCGCAATTGTTAGGATGCCAAACACAACAAAGATCCAGAAATATGTATTCCAGCACCATTACGGCAGTAGGCACCTCCAAATAGTCACCATAGCTGTATACCACTTTCTGAAGTCCGTCTATTTCATCTACCTTCTTTATCTTTTTCACCGACTCACCTTTCACGCGTTTTCTTTGGGCAGTGTCATGATAAATTTGCTGCCGGACCCTTCTTTGCTCTCCACCTGAATCTTGCCATGATGCGCCTGAACGATTGCTTTTACAATTGTCAGCCCAATGCCGGCCCCACCGGTCTTTCGGTTTCTGGATTTATCCGTCCGGTAGAAGCGTTCAAAAATCATGGGCAGATCCTCCTCCAATATACCAATTCCCTGATCCTCCACAGACAGCGTAGCGGTCTGTTTCCCGTCACTGACATGGATTTCAATCCGACTACCTTCCGGAGAATATTTTATCGCATTAGATACCAGATTAAAAATTGCCTGATGCAGACGTTTTTGATCTCCCGATACAATGGCTGATTCTCCGGTCACTGTGCATGTGAGCTGCTTATTTTCCAATTCCGGCTCAAATGCTGTCCGCACTGCCTGTGACAGTTCCAGTAAATCCACAGACTCTCTCGTCAAAATCATATTCTCATCCTCGATCTGACGCAGTTTCTCCAGATCACCGATAATGTCGGAAATTCTGCCCAGTTCATCGTAGCAGTTCTGCAGCCGCTCCGTGGTAGGCTCCCAGACACCTTCAATGATTGCTTCCAGATGGGATGATACGTTGGCAACCGGCGTCCGAAGTTCATGGGCCACATCCGAGGTCAGACGTCTGCGGATGCTTTCCTGCGTTTCCAGACTTTTTGCCATATGATTTACCGCCTCACTCAATTCTGCCAGTTCCCGGGTCCGCACATCAGATTCAAACCGGATCGCATAGTTCCCCTCGGAGATTTCCCGGGTAATTTCTGTGGCTTTGGCGATAGGAACGGATAAATGCCTTGCCAAAATCACCCCGGCGATGGCAGCCCCCACAATGGAGGAAATACCCACAATAAAAAGGATGCGGTTCAGTGCATCCAGAAACTGAAAATCATTTTCATTAAAATAATAAGGGCTGTAATAACTTACATCCAGATATCCCACAATGTCACCCTGCTGGCTCAGCTCATATCGATGAGTCACAAAATCCCCTTCCACTTCCGGGCGCCTCTCTTCCATGCGGGAAGTGACATCCTGCATGATCTGATGACACAATGTCATATCGTGGTTCTCCGCATCCCATACCACATTTTCATCCTTATCATACAGCTTAATGATGTAGTTATCTTTTAGCGCATACATTCCAAATCCGTGGATATAATCCAGATTCCACTCACCGGTATCACTATTATATTGGGGAGCCAGAGCCACAGCCATTTCCTCAGAAAAGCTTTTCTGCTGCTGCGCCACATATTTTTCAAACTGTTGATTAATTAAAACGTTGGCTGTCAGGCTGATAACGGAGATGGCTATCAGGACAATGAGCGCAAATCCCACGGATAACTGTGTGCTGAGTTTCCGCTTCATGATACATCACCTCCAAATTTATAGCCCACACCATGAATGGTGCAGATATAAACCGGATTTTTCGGATCGTCCTCGATTTTCCTGCGGAGATTTTTGACATGGGTGTCAATGACACGGTCATAGCCTCCAAAATCCTCCTCCAGTGCTGCAGCAATCAAATCCTCTCTGGTAAAGACCTTTTGCGGATACTTGGTAAGGGCAGACAGGATTTTCCACTCGATGGGTGTCACCGCAACCATCTCTCCCTTTTTATGTACTTCGCTGCGGTGATAATCTATGATCAAATCTCCATTATTCCAGGATATTTTTTCTGCAAGTGGCTTTAAATCCTCTGCAGATCTTCGGAGCACGGCCTGCATCCGGGCATACAGGTTTTTCAAGCTGAAAGGCTTCGTAATATAATCATCCGCCCCCAGATTCAGACCGTCGATCATATCATTTTCCATGATTTTTGCCGTCAGCATAATGATGGGTACCCGGGACTTTTTCCGAATAATGGTACATATTTCCTCACCGGACACATCCGGAAGCATCAGATCCAAAATCACAAGAGAAATCCTCTGTTTTTCCAAAATCTGCAGGGATTCCCGCCCTGTTCCCGCTATAAAAACCTGATATCCCTGCTTTTCCAAATAGGAGGCCACCGCCTCCCGAATCATCTGTTCATCGTCCACTATCAGTATGTTTTTGGAATCATTCATGTCATCCACCTTTTCCATCACCCATTTTACCAGTATTATAATGGATGAACTACGCACTTTCAATGAAATCAGGAAACTTCACCGGGATCCGGAATATGTTTATTAATACTGTGTTTTCCAATTTGAAAAAATTTCCTCAGACTCTTTCAGAAAATCATAAGAGATCTCAATGGTATCATCGGTCACCGTCTTGTTTTCCGGAAAAATCGGCCACGGATTGCAGCCTCCGGACTGAACCTCCACCTGGTCCATTGTGAAACGATTGCCGCAGTTCTGGCAGACCAGCGCGTTTCCATCCTGCACATAATAGCCACGTCCGGATCCGTAACAAACCTGACAGGTATTGAATGCTGTACGAATGTTTCCCTCTGAATCAGCCACAGCCAGCACTTCCATCCGGGTACCGTCCACTTCCACCGGATAAAAACTAGCTGTTGACGAGATATCACTGATGGGAATGACCAGATTTTCCCCTTCCCCTATAATCTGCACATCTGCATCATCCGTTTCTTCCACTGCTGTGTCAGCTGTGCCAACTGTGTCAGCTGTCTCTGCGGTATCTGACACCATTTCTCCATCCGGTTTTGCATTATTTCGATTCTGCTGGACAACCAGTACCAGAACCACTGCAACGCATAAAATAATTGCTGTAATCATAAGTGCGCGATTGTTGTTTACAGACTTTTGTCCCTTCTTTTTCTTGCTTGTCATATTACTTTTCTACCTCCTGAATCTTCTATTATTCTGTAATTAAGATTTAACGAAAACACACGCTATGTTTCGTTTCCCTCTATCACAGAAATATTTCCTCGTATCATCCCCATCCAGCAAGTATATTGTATATTGCCCGGTTCTGTGGGGGTAAATTCGATGATATTTTCACCTTCCGTAAATTCATGCTCAATGCCGTATTCTCTCAACAGCATTTTGTAATTACATCCGTTGATGGTACCTGCCGGTGCGTCAATCACCCATTTCACTGGTGTTCCTGCCTGTACGGTAATATCCGGATATCTCCCGGAAGCCAAAGTGCTGTTCACCACCTGCACACCATCCACAATCTCGATTTCTTCTGCCACAGTAGCTGTATCTTTTCCACCGGAATCTGCTTCACTCCGATTGGGCGGCTGGGTTTCCCTCACATTCCCAATATGCAATACCAGACTGCCGCAAATCATTACGGCAACCACAGCAAGGATGCCCAGAGACTTATACAGACTATTGTCAGCGGGAATACTGACAACCACACCAATCATACAGCAAATGATCACGAGAAACAGCAGCTGATTTGGGAGAAGAAGTCCCGACAGACTGCCACCCTGGGAGAGCATTGCCAGACCTAGTACCACCACAAGGACTGATCCAGCCATCGTTATCTTTTGGGCGAACCTTTTTCCCAAAGCAGACACCAGCGATCCCAATCCCAGCATGAGCGGCACCGTTCCCAAACTAAACAGGAACATGGAAAAAGCTCCCGCAAAGGGATTTCCTGAAACCAGAGCTACAATCTGCATGGATTGCAGTGGTCCGCAGGGCATCAGACCATTTAAGAGGCCCATAATCAAGGGCTGTCTGCTTACCGTTGTTTTTTTGCTGATTTTTTGCGCCAAAGCTTTTGGCATTCGTAGGGTAAAACGCCGCAGCCATGGAAAAATCCCTAACATATTGATGCCCATGATCACCATAAGAATTCCGGCAACAATTTTTAATACTCCCTGAAGTAACGTGGAAACCCCTGTCCCGGATTCTCCTCCAATGACCATTCCTATCAAACCCAAAAGAAAACCGATGACAGTATAGGAAATCACACGCCCCAGATTGTATAACAGGGCCGGCAGGAACACAGACAGTCTGCCTGGACTTTCCTCGACCTGTTCCCCTTTTGGAATACACTGGGAGAGATTGATGCCGCCACACATGGCAATACAGTGTACGGATGTCAGCAGTCCCACAACGAAGAGCATTCCATATCCCATTTTCGTGTCTGCCAACTGACTTGGCACTAATAAATTCAGGATTCCGAAACGTTGGAGCAGCACATACAACGCAACAATGATGGCCAGCAGGCTAATTATCCTTTCAAAGTCCGGTCTTTGCTGTTCTGCTTCCTGCAACACCTCGTAGTCCAGTTTCTCGATGATGATACATATATCTTTCAGGGTAATGATATCCGAATCATAAACAATATCCGCAAAACCCGTATTGTAACTGACCGTTACACTCTGAACTCCGGCCGTTTTCTTTAGTTTTTGTTCAATCTTATTCTGACAATTGACACATGTCATTCCGCCGATGCGAAGACGTTTTTTTATCATGGTCATGGTGCCTACCTCCCTTGATTTTCCATGTTATCAAAAATATATGTGTTTTTTATGTGGATATGGAATTTTTATTCAAAACAGCTGCAATATAGAAAATGAAAACAGACAAGTGCCACCCTAATTTATAAGAGGACTTGCCTGTTTTATGTAGTTTTACATATTTTATGTGTTTTTATAGTTTTTTGATTTTATATATCTCTATGTGGTTTTATGCAAATCCACGAAATGATGACCGGCTTTATTTTAACTGAAGTCCATCCTTGAATGCGTTGCCAACTTTCTCTCCCAACCCAATATAGGTGTGGTTCACCGGATCATAGGTGATGGGTTTTAATTTTTTCGGATCAATCTGACCATCGGTCAAAATGCTTTCATCTGCATTCACATTTACAATCTCACCAACCAGAATCCCATCCTCAAAACTCTTCACCTTGCATTCCAAAGCCATGGGGAGCTCATCAATAAGAGGAGCATTTACATACTGGCTCTTTGTGGCATGAAAACCTGCCTTGGCAAATTTGTCCGGCACCTTGCCGGCAGATTCCACACCCACATAATCACAAGGTACAACCATATCCTCTGTTGCCATACTTACCGTAAATGCCCCAGTCTTTGCCAGATTGTCTGTAGTCTTATGCTGTGACATACTGATTGAAATTTCATTGGAATCTGTGATACTCCCCCACGCCGCATTCATAGCGTTGGGCACGCCGTTCTCATCGTAGGTACCAATGATCAGCACCGGCATGGGATACAAAAATGTCTTCACTCCAAAATTGACCCTACTCATAAATTTAATTTCCTCCTTTGTGATTGTTAGAGTTTTATTATGATACCGAATGAGAGAAAAAACAAGTGGAGGAATGGAGATAGGGCTAGCGTAAAATTTTATTCGGATTAAATGAAAAGAGAACACCACTTTGTGATA
>JBJELW010000021.1:0-8941 GCA_051879315.1 Roseburia sp. | reverse complement strand
TGCCTTCCAAAGTGGGAGGAGCAGTAACAGTAAATTCCGGGGAAATGATATGAAAGAAGTTGTTTTGGTAATCATGCTCAACTTTCCATGGTACGCCGTTTATTGTTACTGTAAGCGTGTCCGCCAGCACATAGTTATCATTCGCATTCACTTTCATAATATAACGCCATGTGCCTTCGGTAAATACGCCGCTATTCACATAACTCCAGGCATCAACATCACTGTATATTTTCTTCTGCCAGCTGTGGTTCCCAAAAGTGACACGATCAGAAGTGTAGACTGTTGGCAGATTATCGCGTATATTCTCACCATAAACAGGAGCGGGCAAATATATATTTCCGCTTATCTCGGTGATTGGTATACGGTCACCGTCTTTCAATGTTACACACCCTACGGGAATGGCAGCAGTGACAGATTCACCGTTCGCATCCGTAACCGTTACTTTCAAAGTAGAACTGCTCTGAATCTCATTAGCAGTACCTGTAATTTTTCCATCAGCAGAAACGTTGAGCCATTCAGGTCCTGATACTTTTGAATAAGTATACGGCGGAGTACCTCCGGCAGTATACTCCGTAAGATCCTTATTTACTGTATCTCCAATTTGATAATCGGAAATAGAAACGTTTGTTTCTGCGACAAATTGCAGAGGTCCGCCTGTCGGAGCGGAAACAGTAAATTCTGGCGAGATGATATCAAACCAGTTATATGTGGAATCATACTTAACCTTCCATTGCTCGCCGTTTATCGTTACTGCAAGAGAGGGGTCCAGCACATAGTTATCATCATTTGGCTTTACCCTCAAAACATAACGCCATGTGCCTTCGGTAAATACACCGCTATTCACATGATTCCAGGCATCAACATCACTGTATTTTTTCTTCTGCCAGCTGTGATTATAAAATCTGACATTAGCAGAAGTGCTGACTGTTGGTCTATTGTCACTTATAGTCTCGCCGTAAACAGGCGCAGACAAACTTATACTTCCGCTGAACTCAGTTATTGGTATTTTATCTGACGCAAGCGCCGTCATCGGCATCAATCCCAGAACCATGGCCAGTGCCAGCAACAGACTGAGCAGCCGCTTCGTTTTTCGTTTCATAAAATTTCCTCCTTTTTATTATTTCTTTGTTACATTTTTCCATACCAATTTCCTTCCGCTGCCCGGCGTATGGCCTCCGGGAGCGTGTGTAATATCCTGTTTTTGAACCGAAAGCGGAGATTCCTGTCAGCCTGAATCACCGCATTTCCTGTACGTTACAATGTATCAATCACAGCCGACAGATATGTAGCGGAGACTGAGCCATAGATGAAGTTGTCTATCAATCCATCTTTTTTGGCTTGACGAACTTTATCCGCCAGTTTTTTCTCGGTATTTTCATCCACCACCAGGACAATTTTGCAGTCCGGATTGGCTTTTCTCAGTTCGTCGCGAATTTTCATCCGTTCCTCGAACTTCCACGGCGTGTATGCGGTGACCTCCATGATCAGCACATTTGCCAGCACGTCATCACATAGCGACAGGGTTTTGTCCGGGCTTTCACTCATAACCGGGTCAAAATCCGCATCAAACCTGCGCAATGCGCCGGCCACTGCATCCGCAAACAGGGCATTCTGCATATCAATTACCACTCTCCGCATATATGTCACCTCCAAACCTTCTAAGTTTTCGTCCGTTTCATCATTCCGGACAAATGGCGCAGCAATCCCATGCTCAACCATATTTTACCTGATTCTTTTTTTCTTTACCCTACCCATATGGGTAAACTTTTTTCTCCTTTTTCAAAAAAATCCCGGTTTCAAACCTGAAACCGGGTATTCTGATTCATCTGCAATGAACTTTTCTATTCTGTCTTATTTCAAAACAACGGATGTGCTTACACAAACTCGCTCTGTCATGAGCCAGCTCTCACCTTGTCAATCAAGTCCTGGTCACACTCTGCCAGTGCTCGGATGTCATCATCGGTCATGCCATGCTTCACCATATTCAAAACAATCGTTCTTGTTTTCCTGTCACCACCGAGCTCCATGCCAGCCAAAACGCCTTCCGCTCTGCTGTCTTCCATCAATTCCGTAATTGCTTTACACATATCTATCCGCTCCTCCTTCTTATACAAATCCTTCACCTGTATCAATTCCTGCGCATCCGAGTAAAGTGTTGCCACATCAAAGGCATCTTCCTCCATATGCTGAAAATATGTATCCTGCTCCACCAACTGTTTCAGTGCATTCTTATCCTTCGAAAACCGTATAAAGTCAAACACCTGCCGCACGTCGGTCTTAAATACACTGGTATCCGCCAGCTTACGGATTTCCACCAGATGAACGGGATAATTCGCCGCCATTAGTCGAAGTTCTTCCGGGATATCCGTAAAATCAAGGATGTCATGCAGTGACTTAGGACCATCCCACTCCTCGTCTCCGGCGTAAAGGATGAATGTCACCGCCGGATTGAGTCTGCTATTCTTTCGAAAACCGTATAAATATTCTCCCCTGCTCAAGCCCTGATGATTCTTTCTGACAGATTTACGAATCTTCGCGGCCTGCCGCTCATATTCCCCGGCATCATAGGTCATGTTCCGCAAGGGAATTCCATAATCAATGAGCTCCTGGGCCTCGATACCAATGATGGCAAAATTCATTCCAAAGGCAGCCTTTCTCACCATATCTCGGATTTTCACGCGACCTCTCCCTCTCCCTGCGAAAGAAGTAAGTGAAAATCTGCTGCCACGCAGAAACCCCGTCTGGGTATCCAGTTCACTCAAGTCTGTGTCTTTCACGATCTGTCTGCCATTGCAACCCAGACCATTGATGGCGTCCGCATAACGCTCATCATCAGAAAAGAAACTTTTCCAGCTAATGTCATGTTCCATATTCTACTCCTCCTGTGTCTTGGCAGGAGTCCCGTCAGAAAACCCCTGCTTTTTTCATGTGAATTTAAAAGCATGAATTTTCCGAATCATGTTTGTTCTGCAAGCATGCAGGAACAACCAACTAGAAATGCGTCTTTGATCATTTGAAATCACAGTTCAAATCATTCTGTGAATATAGAAAATATGCTTTGAGGAGAGCATATCACAATTAAATCCTAAGCGCAATCAATTTTTGAAAAAGAAACGAGCAAGAAATGAGCGCCTGCCGGTTTGAAACCGACAAGCGCTCGTTTTCTATGCTATGATTTTAAAATTACTGTACCCATTCGCCGGATGTGGCCAATTTGTAGCCATCGATCACGGTATCATGGGCCATTGCTCCGGAGGACAGTAAATAATACCAGCTTCCTCCATCCTGAAGCCAGCCGGTCTTCATGGCACCGGACTCATCCATGTAATACCAGTCAGATCCATCCTTGAACCAACCGGTGACCATGGCTCCGGAAGCATCCATATAATACCAGGTACCGCCGTCGCTTACCCAGCCGGTTGCCATTGCTCCGGAGGGTTTCAGGTAGTACCAGGAAGCTCCGTCCTTAAACCAGCCGGTCTTCATGGTGCCGGAAGCATTCATGTAGTACCAGTCGCTTCCGTCGAAGGTCCATCCGGTGGACATCCATCCATCCTTGTCAAAGTAGTACCAGTCTCCACCGATCTTCTTCCATGTGCTCTGTGCATAGGTGCCATCCGGCAACTGATACCACCATTTGCTGCCGGACTGCATCCAGCTTTCCGGAACGGGATTCTCTACCCATGCGCCGGATGCTCCTAAGTAGCAGTCACCTACCCAGGCGGATTCTGCCATGCTGCCATCGTCGTAGAAATAGTACCATGTGCCTCCGATTTCCTGCCAGCCTGTAAGCGGTGCTCCGTTTTCGTTTACGTAATACCACTGCTCATTATCCAGACACCACTGATTCTTTGCAATGCTGCCATCCTTATAATACACCTTCTGCCCATTCTCTGTGGTATACCATCCGGTGTTGGGGATAGCAGGTGCCTCCGGTGCACTTGGTGTCTCCGGTATACTCGGTGTCTCCGGTGTACTCGGTGCCGGGTCTTCCGGTATAATTGGTGCCGGGTCTTCCGGTGTGATTGGTGCCGGGTCTATCGGTGCATCTTTATAAGTAGCCTTGATGCTTACCGCACCTTCCGGCATGGTAAAGGTGGTGGTGCTGGCATTTACATTCGCAATGGTCACACTGCCGCTTTCCACTACCCACTTGTCAAATACCTTTCCGGTTGCCGGGGCATTTGCAATCAATGTAATGACCTTATCTTTCATGGACTTGGTCACTGTCTCTGTTCCGATGGCAGCTTTACCACCTGTTACGGTGATATCATACTCAGTGGCAGCCGCCGTTGCAGTAAAGGACTTCTTGATTCCCAAGTATTGTTCGTTATTGAGCTCTTTAGTCGCCACACCGCCATTGATCGTAGCGGTTGTTACAGGATTTGCAAAAGCATAACCTGTATCAGCGCTAAGGAAAAGGCGAATGTAATAGGTTTTTCCCTCTACAAATGTATCGGTAGAGGCCATCTTTGCATTCGTTTCACTATCATACCATCCAGTTGCAGTGCTCGAAACTGGCTCACATGTTACGCCGGTAGGCAACCCTGCGGGTGCCACAACAGGTGCAGCGCCGGCAACAGGCGGCGTAATGGTTACAGCAATCGTGTCGATTGCTGTAGTAGAGCTAAGCTCACCAAAGTTTACCGTTACCTCAATTTTTTTATCACTGATACGATTTACTGCATAGACCGTTCCGTTGTTGACCGTAATATTGCTTGTTGTGATTGTTGATGCAAACTTGGAAGGTGAGCTTTCCGAAATCGTAAACTGATAGATTGCCGAGTAAGTATTTCCGCTTACAAAGGCAGTACCACCGCTCATGTTAGTGCCGGACGCATTGGCGCTTGCATAGAACCAGTAAGCGCCGGGGGTCAATCCTGTTGCGGAATGGGTCATATCATTCGGCGTCTTTCCAACCTGCGGTGCAGAAACCGTCATGTTAACTGTATCAATGATGTTTTCATCCGCAAGTGTCGGGAAGTTTACCGTTACCTCAATTTTTTTATCATCGATACGATTTACAGCATAGACCGTTCCGTTGTTGACCGTAATATTGCTTGTTGTGATTGTTGATGCAAACTTGGAAGGTGAGCTTTCCGAAATCGTAAACTGATAGATTGCCGAGTAAGTATTTCCGCTTACAAAGGCAGTATCACCGCTCATGATTGTGCCGGACGCATTGGCGCTTGCATAGAACCAGTAAGCGCCGGGGATTAATCCGGTTGCGTCATAGGTCATTTCATTCGGTGTCTTTCCAACCTGCGGTGCAGAAACCGTCATATTTACTTCATCAATGATGTCTTCATGCAGTGTCGGGAAGTTTACCGTTACCTGAATTTCTTTATCACTGATACGATTTACTGCATAGACCGTTCCGTTGTTGACCGTAATGTCCCCCGTACCAATAGTTTCTGCAAACTTGGCAGATGAACTGCCCGGAATCGTAAACTGATAGATAGCCGAATAGGTATTTTCACCGGCAAAGGCAGTCGCGCCGTTCATGATCGAGCTGGACGCATTGGCGCTTGCATAGAACCAGTTGGTGCCGGAGGCCAATCCGGTTGCGGTATAGGTATTTGTCATATCATTCGGCGTCTTTCCGATTTCCGGTGCGGAAACCGTCATATTGACCGCTTTGATTTCCGACGCAAAATAACATGTTGCCTGAATCGACTTGTAAGAGGTAGGTAAAGATTTTTCAGCTGTGCCTCCGTTAATATTGACAACGGTGGTATCGGCAAATTCATAGCCTTCAGCGGGGAGAAGTACAACGCTGACAGCATAGTTTTTGCCAGCTTCAAAGGTATCATCTCCTCCTAACCGTCCGCTGATTATAATATTTCCGTTTTCATCAAGGGGATACCAAAAGCAAGCAGGATTTGGCTGTACATTTGCCGTAGTTGTGGTTGCGGTCATAGCCGGATGATTGCCGGCAACCGGTGCTGTTACGCTGACCTCCACCGGTCCGGTGATGATTTTTTCCGATTTGACTACACGGACTTTTTCCGTTGTTTTTTTGATCGTACTTCCGTCAAAGGTGGCACCTGTTTCTGTGCGATAAACAACTTCGTCTCCTTCGCTCAGGAAATCAGAAAGGTACTTTCCCTGGGTCCCTACCGGGCTCATGTATACACCCTCGAAGGTTCCTCCAATAAGTAAGATATTTCCATCAGAACCTCCGACGCCGTAGCCTGTGCCGGTGCCAGAAGGCGTAGCCTTAAACTCGCCGCCAAAAATCCAAATATAGCCATCATCGGCAGCAACGGCGTAAGAATTGCCGTAACTTAAAACCCCGTTTGTATTATTGCTGGCAATGAAGGTGCCTCCGTATATTTTAGTATGTGCTGTATTGCCGTTGCCATTTGCAATTGCAAATGCAGTTGTCGGTGTAGCAGTATTCTGCGTAGCGTCAAATGTAACACTGCCGCTCACTTCTAACTCGCCTCTATTAAGAACAATGGCATTGATGCCGTTCTCCTGATAGGTTGCATTGAAGTTGACCGCCAGTTTGCCAGTCCCGTCAATGTATAAATTTCCACGATTATGAATAAATGTCCACATGGTATTTGCTTCCGCCGTCGCCTCGCCATAACAAACAATATCCGTGGCAATCGTCAGATGCTTGGTGCTGCCACTTGGAATGATGATTGCACCTTGATTCATTCCGGGTGTATAATCCACGTTTGCCACTAATTCTCTGTAAGTCCTGCCGCCTACAGTGGTAGTATGGTCAAAGCCGACAACTTTGATATAAAGGTCAGCGTTACACTCCAAGGCTGCTTTCATTTCCGCATAGGTATCCACGATCACCGGGTCACTTTCCGTACCGGCGCCGGTGGTACCTGCAATGTCACCCGCCGTGTAGGCCAATGCCTTCATAGGCGTCATGGGCAGCATTCCCAGTACCATTGCAAATGCCAGCAACAGACTGAGCAGCCGCTTCGTTTTTCGTTTCATATAGTTTCCTCCTTTTGGATTTTTTTGTGTTACATTTTTTCCATACGATTTCCTTCCGCTGCCCGGCGTATGGCCTCCGGGGGCGTGTATTCTTTCCTGTTTTTGAACCGAAAGCGGAGATTCCTGTCAGCCTGAACCACCGCATTTCCTGTACGTTACAATGTATCAATCACAGCCGACAGATATGTAGCTGAGACTGAGCCATAGATAAAGTTGTCAATCAATCCGTCTTTTTTGGCATGCCGAACTTTATCCGCCAGTTTTTTCTCGGTATTTTCATCCACCTCCATGTCTTCTCATTCTTTGTCCGTTTCATCACTCCGGACAAATGGCGCAGCAATCCCATGCTCAACCATATTTTACCTGATTCTTTTTTTCTTTACCCTACCCATATGGGTAAACTTTTTTCTCCTTTTTCAAAAAAATCCCGGTTTCAAACCTGAAACCGGGTATTCTGATTCATCTGCAATGAACTTTTCTATTCTGTCTTATTCCAAAACAATGGATGTGCTGTCTCCAATCAGCACCTGTTTCCCCTGAAAGGCAAATCCATAGCTGCGGATATGGTCTTTTGGTATTCCCCGACCAATAAGCTGTGCGGCATACTGTTTCTCCTGAATCTGTGTCAGCGCTGCCTGCACCGTGTCTTTCAGCGTCTCCTCATCCTCCGGGTCATGCACCTTGAATTCCAGAATGATGGCATCATCCTCTTTCGGATTTTTCGGTTCCAGCATTACATCATATCTTCCAAATCCACTTTCACGATTGGAGGTGATGAGGTATCTGTCCTGCAAATCCACAATCAATCCCAACACAAATCCATGATAAAAGCGTTCCGGTTCTTCTCCGGATGGTCTCTTTCCGGTATCAAAATAGCTGAAGGTACTGAGTGACACTCGGTTCATGTATGCATTCATCGCCTTCATGTCATTCTGAAGCATTGCTTTTATAAAATCATTGTAATCTTCTTCCGCTTCCATAAACCAGTCATGTACCATTCCCTCAAACATACACTCCACCTCATAGTTGGTAAGTGCCAGTTCATACATCTGCTTCTGCCCTTTTCTCAAGCGTTCCAAACTGTCATAGGAAAGCACCTTTAGATAACCGCTGGCCAATAGCAGACTCCAGATTGCTTTTTCACTGCCATTCAGCTGGTTGTATACGATCTGCTCGTCAATAGCGGTTCTTATCACTTCACCACGGAGCAGATTTTCAAATTTCTCCTTGATTCCACGGTTTCCTTCCCGAATCAGTTTGCCTACAAGACTGTTGGCACTGGTGTTCGCCCAGTAGGTGGTAAAGTATCCCTTGTCTATGAAATTCAAGATGGACCATGGGTTATAGATATCTTTGTGTTTTCCAAAAATAAACCCATCATACCATCTCTTGACTTCTCCCTTTTCTTCGGAAAGACCACATTCATCCAATGCAGCGAATACTTCCTCTTCCGTAAAGCCAAAGGATGTGGCGTACTTATCGGAAGTAGTTGTCACTACTTCCAGATTATTCAGATCAGAGAAAATGGACTCTTTGCTGACTCTTGTGATGCCCGTCATGATCCCCCGCTCCAGCCAGGGGTTGGTCTTAAATGTGGAGTTGAAAAGACTTCTGGTAAAGGCCACCAGATCATCCCAAAATCCCTCCACATAGGCTTCCTGCATGGGGGTGTCGTATTCATCTAACAGGATAATGACTTTTTTGCCATAGTAACGGCATAGGTAATCAGACAACTGGTATAACGCCAAAGATGCATCGCTGTCATCCATGTCTTCCGAAACACGTTTAAAATAAGCCACATCGGTCTCATACAATAGTCCGCTATCCAACAGAAAAGAATGTTCCGCATACAGCTTCGTAAACAGTTGACAAATTTTCTTTCGGGTCATCTTGTAATCTTTTTCCTTTATATTCGCAAAGGACAGACTGATGACGGGGTAGGTTCCCTGAATCTGTCTGTATGTTTCATCCTGCCAGATGG
>JBJELW010000020.1:0-9287 GCA_051879315.1 Roseburia sp. | reverse complement strand
AGCGCATCGTGGGTGAACTCTATCCCATTAAATCCGAAGGTAAATTTACACTATCAAGGGAGCTGTCCGTACTTGAGAAAGCAGGAAAAATATGATAAGGTGTAATGGAATTTGAGAATGCCGTATTTAAAACAGCCGGCTTGTATCCGGCGGGAGTGAGGAATGAAATGAGACTGGAAGAATGTTATCAGAAATTGGGCGGAAATTATGGTGAGGTTTTGGAACGGTTGAAGAAGGAAGAGCGGATTGCCCGCATGCTAAAGAAAGTACCGGCAGATTCCACCATGCAGCAGTTGAGAGATGCATTGGAGCAGCAGGCCTATGAGGAGGCCTTCCGTTGCGCACACAATCTGAAGGGAGTTTGCGCGAATCTTGGACTGGGTCATCTGGGAACTTCGGCCAGCGCTTTGACGGAGTGCCTGAGAGGTGGAGTGCCCAAAGGGAATCCGTCACAACTGATGGCTCAGGTGGAGGAGGATTATGCATTGACTGTAGCGGCAATCGGACAGCTGGAAGAGTAGCGTGATTATGTCATGCGCCATCCGGCAGCGCCCCGGGCGGGGCACTGTGGTTGTCAGGAAGAAAATGCCATGGCACCGGTGAGGATGCCCAGAATGTCGCGATATATTTTCGGAAACTGGGACAGAGGCAGGGGATTGATGCCAAGCCCCACCTCAATAGTGTAGCCGGGACGGTTATAGTGCATGATGAACCAGTCTTTGTAGCCGGCATATCCGGAGGTTTCAGGGGTTTCCTCCAGCAAATAGCCGCTGACCTGACTGAAGTAACGACCCAGCTCGTAGGCACCCTTGGGGTCGTAGTCTAAATATTTCCAGTAGATTACTTCTCCCTGGGTATGGAAAGCAAGGATCAGTGAGAAATCATGCCGTAGAGTGAAGTCATACAGGGCTTTGCTCTCAGGGGCGGACAGCGGTTCGTAACCTACAAAATCCCTGGGAGCAGGGGAAGTGTAGCCCTGGGCGTACTTGATCCGGCGGGCATTTTCCCATCCTGCGGGGAATTGAAGATTTAGATCGATGCCGTCAATATTGGCTTTCCAGCCATCCGGAAAAGGAATCATGGGATAATCGGCAGCAATGGCCTGCGCCTGGGTCAGGTAGTGTTCTTCCGTGAGAGCACCGGTTACCAGATCTACGCCGTCCGGGTTTACCAGGGGAATCAGATACAGGGAACAGGTTGTGAAAAGCTGTCTGGCAGACAGACCGCCGATACTTTCGTTTTGGGTATAGGCGGAGGCATACTGTTCCGCAAAATTGAGTAACAGGGGAGTGGTGATCCACTCATTCGCATGGAAAGAGGCATTGTAAAATGTCTCTTTTTTTCCGTTTCCGATTCGCAGACAGGAAAGGGGACGGCCCATGACAGAATGTCCCACGGTTTCCAGTTCCAGAAATGGATAGCGTGTGATAAGCCCATCCAGAATCCATTCCGTCAGCAGGGAGGAGTAGGGCACATCTGTGGGGACAAGAGAAAAGGGAAGAGGTATTTTCAGCGTGGTTCCCGGGGCAAGGTAAAGGGGATTGACGGAGGGGTTTGCCCGGCGGATGGCGGCGATGGTGGTGCCGTATTTTCTGGCCAGCTGCCAGTAGGTATCGCCGGCCTGCAGCAAATATTCCACATATCCCTTTAAGTAGGGAAGCAGCTTCTGCCAGGTCTCATCCATAACCTGGCAGGAGGACTGACCGGTGAATTGTTTTAAGGAAGAACAGGTATCCGGTCCGAATATTCCGTCCAGCGCCATGGGATATCCGGCACGGATCAGTGCCAGCTGCAGATAATAGACATAAACTCCCCGATCGTTTGGTGATAGATTTTTCATAAACAAATCTCCTGTGCTAGTGAGGAGGATTACTGTTAGGTTATGCGAAAAACAGAAAAAAGTGACATGATTTGGGAAAGGGATTCCGGGAAATCACTTGCTGTCCTACAGGGAGATGGAGTACAATATAAAAATATGGGAAGATGATTGCCTGGATCAGGTACATAGGACAAGAACATGACACAGAATAGAACGAGAAGAAAAGGTACAATTAAAGAGAGACGCCGCAGACAGCACCGGATACGGCAGATCCGGCTGTGGCTGGTGGAGGGGGCTGTGGTACTTTTGCTGATTCTTGGGCTTTCTCTGGGAATCCGCAATGCATCCAAGGAAGAGGATTCCTTTTTGGCAGGAATTGAAGCAAACCTCCAGGAGATGCTCGACCCGGCAGCAGGTGTCACAGGCTCCCTGGAGCCGGAGGAGGAATATGATGTGACCCTTATGGCTGTGGGGGATAACCTGATCCATATGCCCATTGTCAATGAGGGAACCGACGCCAACGGAAACAGAAACTATGATTTCCTGTTTACGGATATTTCGGATTATCTGGAAAATGCGGATGTGAAGATTATCAATCAGGAAAGTGTTATGGCCGGGAATGATTTGGGATTTTCTGCTTATCCTGGGTTTAACTCGCCCACGGAGATCGGGGATGCCATTGCGGATGCAGGATTTAATGTGGTGCTGCAGGCGTCGAATCATTCGCTGGACAAGGGACTGGATGGTCTTTACAGCACCATTGATTTCTGGCAGGAGAATCATCCGGAGGTCACACTGGCGGGAGTATACGGGGAGGAAGGCGGATCGGACATTCCCACGCTGGAAGTGGAGGGGATTACCTTTGCGGTTTTAAACTATGCCTATGCCCCCAACAACGATACCATTTATTCCTCTATCCGCGGCCATTTAAATATACTCAGCGATTACGATACGGACACAGGAAAAGTGTATGTGAATCGTTTGAATCCTCAGGTGATCGAGGATATTAAAGAGGCGGAAAAGATTGCGGATGTGGTGGTGGTCTGCCCCCACTGGGGCAATGAATACTGGACGGAGATTGCAGATTATCAGCGGGAATTTGCCCAGGAGATGACGGAGGCAGGAGCAGATGTGATCATAGGCACTCATCCCCATGTGGTGGAGCCGGTGGAATGGATCCGGGCGGAAAACGGCAATGAATCCATCTGTTATTATTCCCTGGGAAATTATGTCAGTTCCGCCCAGCGGGAAATCTGCATGCTGGAGGGAATGGCCTGGGTCACATTCCATGTGACGCCGGATGGGGTGACCATTGACCGGGAGAACACCGGAGTACTGCCCATGGTGCTTCAGTACAACTATCAGTGCCGCATGGAGAATATATACATGCTGGAGGATTACAACCAGGAGCTGGCCAATGCCCATGGTATTTCCAATACATTGGGAAGGGCATTGTCTCTGGAGAATTTAAACCAGTGGTCGAAGGAGATTTTGGGGGACGCGGTGATTTCAAAGAAAGTGCCCCTGAGACAGTAAATTGCTTTTAGGATTAAGATAGAGATGGAGATAGTGTCAAGTTAAACATGAAAAATGAACATACATCCGAAAAAGGAAAAAAATCAAATATCTGTTTGGGAATTGTGGCCCATGTTGACGCAGGAAAAACTACCCTGTCCGAAAGTCTGCTTTATTCCAGTGGAGCCATACGAAAGCTGGGGCGGGTGGACAATCAGGATGCATTTCTGGATACGGATGCCATGGAGAAAGAGCGGGGCATTACCATCTTTTCCAAACAGGCGGTTTTTGAAGTGGAGGATACGGTATTTACGCTGCTGGATACCCCGGGGCATGTGGACTTTTCTGCGGAGATGGAACGCACTCTGGGTGTGCTGGATTATGCCATTCTGGTGATCAGCGGAGCCGACGGCGTACAGGGGCACACGAAAACACTGTGGCAGCTTCTGCAAAGATACGAGGTGCCGGTATTTTTGTTTGTCAATAAAATGGATCAGCAGGGGACAGACCGGGAAACTTTGCTGACAGCGTTGCAGGCAAAACTCAGTGAGAGCTGCATCGACTTTTCCCATACAGACACGGAGGAATTTTATGACCAGGTGGCCATGTGTGACGAGGCTGCCATGGAGCAATTTTTAGAACAGGGAACGGTTTCGGAGAATCTGGTGAAAAAAATGATTGCAGAGAGGAAAATCTTTCCCTGCTATTTTGGGTCGGCATTAAAGCTTCAGGGTGTGGATGTATTTTTGCAGGCGTTGAAGCAGTATACGGTATCGAAAGCTTACGGTACAGAATTCGGAGCCCGGGTTTATAAGATTGCCCGGGATGACCAGGGAGTCCGGGAGACTTATATGAAAATCACCGGAGGGACGCTGGCGGTGCGGGACCTTTTGCATGGAATGGACGGGGACACGCCTTGGGAGGAAAAGGTAAATCAGATCCGCATATACTCCGGAGGAAAATATGAGAATGTGCCGGTGGTGCAGGCAGGAGATGTGTGTGCCATAACGGGACCGGACAAAACCTATGCAGGACAGGGCCTTGGCATGGAGAAGGAGGGAGAACAGCCCCTTCTGGCACCGGTGCTCACCTATCAGTTGCTGCCGCCTCAGGGCATGGATCCGGTACAGCTTTTGCCCAAGTGCAGGATTTTGGAGGAGGAGGATCCCCAGCTTCACATCCTGTGGGAGGAGGAACACCACGCTATTTTAGTACAGCTTATGGGCGAGGTGCAGATTGAGATTTTAAAGCGGATCATGGCAGAACGGTTTGGGGTGGAAGTGGACTTCGGGCCGGGGAAAATTGTTTATAAAGAGACCATCGCCAGTGTGGTGGAAGGGGTAGGACATTTCGAGCCTCTGCGACACTATGCGGAGGTACATCTGCTGCTGGAACCGGGAGAGCCGGGCAGCGGCATTCAGATCAAGGCAGACTGCAGTGAGGATATTCTGGCAAAGAACTGGCAGCGGCTGGTGATGACCCATCTGGCGGAACGGACCCATCGTGGTGTGCTCACCGGAAGTCCCTTGACGGACGTGGTGGTGACTCTGGTCAGCGGCCGGGCTCATCAGAAACACACGGAGGGAGGAGACTTCCGGCAGGCCACCTACCGGGCACTGCGGCAGGGACTGATGAAGGCAGAGAGTGTTTTGTTAGAGCCTATTTACCGGTTCCGGCTGGAGATTCCGGCTGAAATGATCGGCAAGGCTATGACGGATATGGAACAGCTGTATGGTCATATGGATGCCCCTGTGACGGAGGGGGAGACGGCCGTTCTCACCGGCACAGCTCCGGTGGCCACCATGCAGCATTACCAGCGGGAGCTGAATGCCTACACCAGAGGAAAGGGGCGTCTGAGCCTTTCCCTGCAGGGATATGAGCCCTGCCATAACACAGAGGAGGTTGTGGCGGAGATGGGGTATGATCCGGAGCGGGATCTTCGCAATACCCCGGATTCGGTGTTCTGTGCTCATGGAGCAGGATTTGTGGTGCCCTGGTATGAGGTGGAAAGTTACATGCATATGCCGGGATATTTTTCCAAAGAGATATCTTTGGAGGAACAGAGTCAGCAGATGCAAAAACGGAGACAGCCTGTGGAGGATTGGATCGGTACGGAGGAGATAGATGCCATTCTGGCCCGGACCTTTGATGCCAATCGCCGGGAAAAGGATGTTCCCAGAAAAGGGCCGGTGCAGCGGTTTGGCACGGGCAGCCGGGAAGTGGCCCGCATCTATAAAGGGAAAAATGTGCCGAAGCAGGAATACCTTCTGGTGGATGGGTACAATGTGATTTTCGCATGGGAGTCCCTGCATGCACTGGCGGATGAAAATATCCATGCAGCCAGAGACCGTCTCATGGACATCCTGTGCGATTATCAGGGGATCCGCGGCTGCGAGCTCATAGTGGTGTTTGACGCTTACCGGGTAGAAGGACATGCCACGGAGGTGTTTGACTATCACAACATCCATGTGGTGTACACCAAAGAGGCGGAGACGGCGGATCAGTATATTGAAAAATTCACCCACACCCATGCCTCTCAGTATCGTGTCACCGTGGCCACCTCCGACGGATTGGAACAGATTATTATCCGGGGAGAGGGGGCGGCTCTGATTTCCTCCCGGGAGCTGGAGACGGAGATTGCCAGGGCACACCGGCAGATGCAGGAAGATTATGAGGAGGAGAAGCTGCGCAGCACCACAGGACAAAAAAATTTCCTGCTAAGTGAGGAACAGAAGGAGAAAATACGGGCCCAGATTGAGGAAGACAGTGCAGATTGATAAGGACCACTGGAACTTGCGTGCCGACTGTGGTAGAATTTGTCCTAAGGACATTGGGAGGATTCCTTAGGACCTACATAAAATTTGAAGATAACGAGGTAACGAAAATGGAAAAGAGAATATCAGGACATACAGGATTATTGGCACTCATCGGATCGCCGGTAGGACATTCCGGATCTCCGGCCATGTACAATTACAGCTTTGAAAAGCTGGGTTTGGACTATGCTTACGTGGCATTTGATATTCAGGAGAATCAGGTAAAAGAAGCCTTGGATGCCATGAAGCTTTTTAAGATGCGTGGAATGAATGTGACCATGCCCTGTAAGACGGAAGCGGCAAAGTATATGGATGAACTGTCTCCGGCGGCCCGCATTATCGGAGCGGTGAACACCATTGTCAATGATGAGGGAAAGCTCACCGGCTATATCACAGACGGAGAAGGATTTGTGAACAATCTGAAGGATCACGGCATTGACATCAAGGGAAAGAAGATTACCGTGGCCGGAGGCGGCGGAGCAGCCACAGCCATTCAGGTGCAGTGTGCCTTAGACGGTGCCCGGGAGATTACCATTTTTAATATCAAGGACAAGTTCTTTGAGCGTACTTTAGAGACTGCAGAGAAAATTCGTGCAGAAGTGCCGGGCATTGTGGTAAATGTGTATGATATTGCAGACACTGCAAAAATGACTGAGGAAATTGCATCCTCCGATATCTTTGCCAATGCCACCATCGTAGGCATGAAGCCCATGGAAAATGAAAGCGTGGTTAAGGATGTGTCTGCATTCCGTCCCGGACTGGTGGTGGCAGATGCGGTTTACAATCCGGAGGAGACAAAGCTTCTGCGTGAGGCAAAGGAAGCAGGATGTACCTGTATCAACGGAAAGGGCATGCTGCTGTGGCAGGGTGTGTCAGCTT
The DNA here is from genome assembly GCA_051879315.1 of Roseburia sp. Taxonomy (GTDB): domain Bacteria; phylum Bacillota; class Clostridia; order Lachnospirales; family Lachnospiraceae; genus Roseburia_C. Next base: position 2,261 of record JBJELW010000020.1, on the reverse strand, counting down.
TCAAGCTCTACACCGGATGTGATATGCCGGTGCAGGAGGTGAAGGAAAGGTTCTTTTCGTAAAGGGGTAGAAAGATGGAACATACAGTAACGATCCGGGGCATAGAAATCGGGGCAGGAATGCCAAAGATCTGTGTGCCCATTGTGGAAAAAACAAGAGAAGAGATTTTGGCGGCGGCAGAAGCCCTTTCAGAAATCCCTTTTGACGTGGTGGAATGGCGGGGAGACTGGTACGAAGATGTGGAAACGCCTGGGAAGGTCTGTGACACGCTGCGGGGGTTGCGGGAGATTTTGGGGGAAAAGCCCATTCTCTTTACCTTCCGGAGCAGCGCAGAGGGCGGAGAAAAAAGTATTTCCCCGGAATACTATGAAACGCTCCTTGGGGAAACAGCAGGTTGTGGTTATGCAGATCTTATAGATGTGGAAATCTTTACCGGAGACGACAGGGTAAGTCGCATCATTGCAAAGGCTCATGACAGCGGCTGTAAGGTGATAGCTTCCAACCATGATTTTTCCAAGACACCGGATGAGGAGGAGCTGATTCGGCGTTTGACTAAGATGCAGGATATGCATGCAGACATTGCGAAAATTGCGGTGATGCCCCAAAGCAGACAGGACGTGCTGATACTGCTTTCAGCCACGGAGCGGATGAACCGGGAGTATGCACGGGTACCCATCGTTACCATGTCCATGGGGAGTGTGGGACTTGTCAGCAGACTCTGCGGGGAGTGCTTTGGCTCTGCCCTCACCTTTGGCGCGGCAGGAAAAGTCAGCGCTCCGGGTCAGATGGAGGCAGCACGGCTGTCCCAGGTGCTGCAGGCAATCCACGGTTCTATGTGAGGCAAGCAGCTTACAGAATATGCGGAAGAAAACGGCGCCTTTTGTAATTCAGTCTACGCGAGGTAAATAAATGCCGAATTTTAATGATATGATAGAACTAAATATTGGATTGTTGGTTTTCGGTTTCTTCTCTTATGGCGGAGGTACCGTGATGGCGTTTTTTATTTGTTGTGCATTCTTAGCTTCGTCAAGGAAAGGGGTGCGCCTGACGTACCCTATCGGCTGGCTTATATAATGATGATAGCCTGTGGATGTTATCTCGTATTTGCATTTCTATCCATGTTTAACGGAATGCTTTTTCAAGTGGATATGCATGGAAATTTTACGGACGGACCTTATTGTTGGATTTCGTGGTTGTTTGATCCGATTATATTGATAATAGTTTATGCTGTTTTATTGGGAAATGGCAAACAAGCTTGTTGCGAATGAAAGAGAATTGATGCAAAGCCAGATGTCACTGACAATCAGTCAGATTCAGCCGCATTTTTTATATAATACTTTGTCTACCATAGCGGAGTTATGTCAAAGGGATTCGGCGATGGCAGAGGAAGTGACGAACCATTTTTCTTTATATCTTCGTGGTAATCTGGAACATATGGGAGATTCGTTTCCGGTTGATTTTTCGAAAGAACTTAAGCATGTGCAAACGTACCTTTGGATAGAGAAGATTCGTTTTCAGGGGAATTTCAGGTTGTTTATGACATTCAGACAGAAAATTTTTTAATACCGGCACTAACGGTGCAGCCTTTGGTGGAAAACGCGGTAAAGCATGGTATGATGGGAAGTGAAAACGTATGACCATAACGATTCGCACGAAATGTGTAAAGAGTGGTTATCAGGTAATCATCGAAGATGACGGGGGTGGATTTGATCCAAACGAGATAAAGAATGACGAAAGAAAGCACGTTGGTATTGACAGTGTCCGAAGCAGAATAAAATATATGGTCGGTGGTACATTAATAATTAGTAGTGAGATTGGAAAAGGAACCAGGGTTGTAATCGAAATACCCGGGAAGGAAAAAGGATGAAGCAAGCATTACAACCAAGGACGGTACTGTTCAGTTAACTGCAACAGTTACTCCGGATAATGCAACGAACAAAGAGGTAATCTGGACTTCAAGTAATACGGGTGTTGCTACTGTGGATGCAAATGGTAAGGTGACAGCAGTGGCAAACGGAACCTGTACCATCACTGTAACCACCGCAGATGGCAGCAAAACAGCTACCTGTACGGTGAAGGTGGATATCCCGGCGATTTACTTCCTGCTGATGCTCCTTTCCTTGGCAGCTGTGACGGGAGTTGCAGTCAGAAGAAAACGCAATCGTTAAGAGCAATTCAGTAAGCCATCATGTCAGATGGAAAATAGAAGGGGCTGTCGCTTTAACGAATGAAAATTCGTGAAGCGACAGCTTCATTTTTGC
>JBJELW010000019.1:0-9388 GCA_051879315.1 Roseburia sp. | reverse complement strand
CGTGGAGTAATGTACTCTACGAATTTTTTATATATAAGACCCGAAAATAGGTTCTATTGCCTTATTTTCGGGTCTTTCTTTTTTCTATCATCTAATGCAAATTGCCCCTAAAATTATAGCAGATTGCATCTATAAATGCAATCTGCATTTGCAGTTGGTTGTTGGAAAAATGGGCATAATTTATAATAAAAATGAAATAAACGATACATGGGGGTGATTGAAATGCAACCGGAAATTGATTACGTTAAAATTGGTCAGCGCATCAAAGCTGCACGTCTTGAAAAAGGCTATAGTCAAGCAGAGTTGGGTGCGCAGATCGGTTGCTCGAACAATCATATGAGCCATGTTGAAGTTGGACAAACTAAAGTTTCGCTTCAAATGCTGCTGAAGCTGGCATTTGTTTTGGATAAGAGTTTTGATTATTTCCTATTAGATACACCGTATGCCAAATGTGAGAGCATAATCAACTCTGAGATTGGTGATAAGCTTAAACAGTGCAATGCAACGACATTAATAACGATTAGCAAAATACTTGATGCACTGATAGAACAGCAAAATATGACGTGTGCAAACCAGCAGCAGTATTAATACTACGTTGAAATATATGGCTTCCATTCGCAGGGTAGCCTAAATAAAGAATACGGCATAAGGCTACCTGATATTTAATGGGAAGGCCTTGTGCCGTTTTTGATTATATATAAGGAAGGAGGAGATCACATGTTAGGTACAATCCAAAAGTTGTTCGGCAGTAAGCAAGCAGCAGAAAAGTCCGAAGAAGTTGAGCAGCAACAATATATTCAGTATGCACAGGAAGTAGAGTGTACGTTGCGTCTGCTGGAAGAACACCTTCACGAGAGTGATGATTCAGCAGAGATCATACAGAATGTAATGAAAACTGCCTGTGAGTTCTATCAGGGTGATTGGGTTGGCTTCCTGCAGGTAGACTTGGAACTGGGATTGTGGACACCGTATGTTTGGTATAATCCGCATGAAAATGATCAGACTGCGATTTTGCTACAAGAATTTGAATCTGCTGAATTTTTCAGCAGGTGGATTGATGCTATGCATAATAATAGAGCTTTGTTTTTCCTTTCTTTGGACGAACTCAGTGATGGCCCTTCGGAAGAATTGAAACTGTATCATCATCTTAATATTAGACAGCTTTTGGCCGTGCCGATCAAGCCACGTCCTACAGGATTTCTGGTAGTTCGTAATCCGCAGCGACACATTACCCGAAGCAGTATGCTGCAGATGCTGGCATTCGTTTTACTATCCTCCATCAATGAGCAAAAGCTGATGCAGAGCATGAAAATGTCTTTGTCGCCAGAGAATATCAAAAGTGACACAGACGTAATAATAAATCTGTTTGGTAACTTGGAAATATATACTTCCAGCGGTGTTCTACGTGAGTCGGACTTGAAATCCCCTAAAATCTGCCGTCTATTGGCATACATGCTCCTGAACAGGAAAGCCACAATACCGGCGAGGGAGATTGTAGAGGCAATCTGGCCGGAGGAAATTTTGGAAACGGACAATCCAGGAAAGAATTTGCGAGCTTTGATTTTCCGTTTGCGCCAGTTGTTCAGCCTTATTTCCAGTTATTCATTGATAGAAACAACTCCAAATGGGTATTGCCTTAATCCAAAGCTCAATATCGTGACCGACCTGCAGATGTTTGAGAAATATTGGGAAGCAGTTCAGCAATCATACTTTATCACAGATAAAACTGATATACTCAAATTGGCCGTGAACTTGTATAAGGGAGATGTTCTTTCTTCTGCTGCTGGTGAGCATTGGCTTATACCGACAGCATCGCACTATAGTCTTCGTTATCTTGGAATGGTCAGTGAATTATTGAAAACACTTGCGGAAGGTAAAGATTTTCATAATTTACACAAGTATGCAGCACAGGCTTTGTCCGTTGACCCAACAAATGGTACAGCCTATTACTGGCTAATTTATTCCATGGTTAAAATGGGGGCCAGCGAGCTTGCAAAAACACAACTGCAGATTGCTCAAGAAAATCTAAGCGAAGAAGATTATTATGATCTGGTGTCCGAATTAAAGAAGGTGGAAATTTCACCAACACCAAACCTATTTCGCAATGAGAGATTGAGAGGATAAACGCTATATAACATTCATATAACGCTGGGGAGAAGTTTGTATAACACGAATTTTCTCATATAACATTCATATAACAGGGAGGTAATTTCCAAATAGCTCAAACACCGCAATTATAACATCTAAATAACAATCGAAAATTTCCATAGAACCTCCATAGAGTAGAGTTTCCGGGCGAAAGCAAATTTGCTTGAAAAAGAAATCTATGGAGGTTCATTTTGGTTGCCCATCAATATGAGGGAGCAGGCGCTTTTGCACACAGTTGTAAAGGCGTCTGCTCCCTTTTTCTTTTTTATGCGGACCCTCAGTGCCGATCACCTCCTCCGTCCTTGAAATTTCGCTTTTCAAATTTCAAGAATACGGAGGATATAAGGATGTATTACGACCTTAGAGAAAGTGGTTTAAGAATAAAGAAACTGAGAAAACAAAAAGGGCTGACGCAAGAGCAGCTTGCAGACAAACTGAATATCAGTACAAGCAATTTAGGAAAGCTGGAAAGGGGTCTCCAGGGGTTATCTATTGATCTGTTGATAGAACTTTCCATTTTCTTCGATGTGTCTCTGGACTACATATTGCTTGGTCGTGAGTTGCAGACAGATGCTCTCAAAAGACAAATTCACAGTATGTTGAAACAGCTGATGGAGATTGAGCAGAAACTGTAAAATCCGCAGTACCACGGTGGGTAATCCGCCGTGACAGGTCATAAAAAAATGAATGTGTAAACAGTACAATTTAATTGCAATCAAGGTTGTCCTTGGATGCGTTGTTCCTTGAAAACCGAATACACATTCATCAGGTACGTTCCTGTTGCCGGTGCGAAAGCATCAGCCACGTCAGAGATACGCCATGATATGTTCCCGGTGAAATAGAGTCACATATCTATTTGTCTGTTGTCATTCGGAAGCATGAGCGAGAACTATCTGCTTGTAAATATCGGGTTGCTCCCGGTACGGCGATGAAAGCAACAGGCATAATGATACTTCTGTCCAGCCACAGCCCCCTCCTTCCTTTCTGGGATTGAGGGGATCACGCAATGGGGGCAGCCCGGTGAGAACCACGGGGAGGTTAAATGCCTATGGAGCTGGTCAGCAGCCAGCCGCTTTGATGATTTCCCACTCCCAGGGGTGTTGAGGACAAATATGGGAACGACATAGTATTAAGAAGGGACAGGCTTTCTTATGATTGCCTGTCCCTTGTACATATTCGTTGAAAAGAGGTTGTACAGATGCTGAAAAAAGACTGGGTATTTCGCCGTGGCGATATTTACATGGCAAACCTTACTCCGGTTTGCGGTTCTGAGCAAGGTGGTGTACGCCCCGTGTTGGTAATTCAGAACAATGTGGGGAATTATCATTCCCCAACGCTGGTTGTGGCAACATTTACTTCCAAGACAAGAAAAAAGACGAAACAGCCCACCCACTATTTGATGAAGCATAACCCGGCTTTGAAAAAGCCGTCTGTTGTTTTGCTGGAGCAGATCAGAACTGTGGATAAACAGCGTATTGAGCGTTATCTGGGCAAAGCGTCCAGGAAAGAAATGAGTGCAGTAAACAAGGCGCTTCTTATCAGCTTGGCCTTGGATAAGTCATATCGTCAGTGAAATCTATGGGCAGATCCGCCGTAAGGTGGCTCTGCCTATCCTTTTGCTGATGAGAGTTTCTATGAATATCATAGGAAATTGTTGGCAAGAATTATATATGAAGGTGGTGATTGCAGATGACCGAGAAAAACATGAAGTGTTCGACAGCTGATGAACAGCTTGTTGATATTCGTGATGTGAAGATTGATCGCACACTGCCGACTGAGGAAAGAATCAGATCGTTTGTAGAGCAGATCAGGGACCCGTACAAATTCAAGGTAGGCGATGTTGTTGTAAAAGTGTCGTTTGCAAATACGCAAAACACAATAACGGACAACTTCATCAATATGATTGCTTCTATGTAGCATTTCTTACCCGTTGGTAGAAATTGGCGTGATACTTTGGCGGCGACAAACTGGAGTTTTGCTGGTGGCTATGTTATCATAGCCTTGGACAAAATCAGCAAAGCTCCGGTTTGTTTTTAGGCTTCCAATCGAAAACAAAAGGAGTGGCGCAATATGCAAAGTTATTTAGACAAAAAATACTATGCTGCCATCTACCTGAGATTGTCGATGGAAGATGGTGACTTTTCCGGTTCAGGGGAAAAGAAAGAAAGTAATAGTATCGCCAATCAGAGAAAGCTGATTGAGGATTACCTGAAACATCATCCTGAAATTGTATCTTATCAGGAATTTTGCGACGACGGTTATACAGGGACAAACTTTGACCGTCCGGATTTCCAGAGAATGATTGCTCTGGTGAAACAAAATAAAATCAACTGCATCATCGTGAAGGATCTCAGCCGTTTCGGGCGTGAGTACATTGAGATGGGCAGGTATGTGGAGAAAATTTTCCCGGCGCTTGGTGTCCGTTTTATTGCCATTAACGACAATTATGACTCGGCCTTGGCGCAGGATACGGGGAGCGAAATAATCATTCCCTTTAAGAACCTGATTAACGATTCCTACTGCAGAGATATATCCATAAAGGTTCGCTCCAATCTGGAAATCAGAAGAAGGAATGGCGAATTTGTGGGTACTCATGTGGTTTATGGTTATAAGCGTTCTGATGAGAATAAAAATCAGCTAGTTATCGACCAGGAAGCTGCTGCTGTTGTACAGAGCATTTTCCGTATGAAGGTTGATGGGTTCAGCCCGTCACAGATAGCGGAAAAACTGAACAAAGACGGTGTTCTTTCTCCTTATGAGTATAAGAGACATCATGGAGATCGTTTCAGAAGCGGTTTCAAGCGTCAGGTTCAGTGCGAGTGGAGTCCGGTCTCCATTTATCGCATTCTCAAAAATGAGATGTACACTGGCACATTGGTTCAGGGCAAGACTTCTACCCCGAACTACAAAATAAAGGACAGAACGACAAAAGATAAAGAGGAATGGATAAGAACGGAAAACGCCCACGATGCCATTATCCCTCCCGCAACTTTTGACTTGGTTCAGAAGCTAATGCTTGAGGATACCAGAAGCGCATCCGGTGATGATTCCGTACACCTTTTCTCTGGCAAAATCTTTTGTCAGGACTGCCAGAGTTCCATGACACGCAAGAGAACAAAGTCTGCCGGTAAGGAGTATGTGTACTTCATCTGTACTGCAAATAAGCAGGATAGATCTGTCTGCTCCCATCACAGTGTAAAAGAGCAGGCAGTGTATGACACTGTTTTGGCTGTCATTCGTGCTTATGTGGCACTTGCGCTGGATTTGGAACAGGCGTTGTCCAGCATCAACGATATGTCGTGGGAAAGCCGTGAAATAGAGCGTATTCAGGTGAAAATCCAGAGACAGGAAGAAATCATAGAGCATAACAAACAGATGAAAGCTATGATTTATGATGACTTCAAAAGTGAGGTCATCAGCCTGGAGGAATACAATATCTTTAAGGCAGAATTCGACAAGAATATCCGGGATGCTAAAAAGGCGATTGCACGTCTGAATAGCAGTCGCAATCAAGTAAGCGCCGGTCTCACTGAGCAGCAGGGATTCCTGGCACAGTTCAGACAGTACGAGAATATTCAGGAATTGAGCCGCAGAGTTGTGGTAAATTTTGTGGAGCGTATTGAGATCAGCGAAAATAAGGAAATATGTGTGTTTCTCAATAACGCAGACCAATTCCAGGCAATTCAAGACTATCTCAGCGATTACCATGCACAGCAATCTGCTTCCAAGGTTGTCTCCTTTGCTGGGAAGGAGGTGGGCTAAATGGCAAGAACTGCGAAACGTCGGCAGCAGGCTGTAGCTCAAAGCACCAAGAACGAGCCTGTAGCTGTGATTTATAAGACAGCGATCTATGCCCGCCTTTCCCGTGAGGATAATCTGAACGGGTCGGAGTCGATTGAAAATCAGCTGGAATATATCAAGAGCTATCTTGCCAGCCGTCCTTATCTGGAGTGCGTTGACATTTATATCGACAATGGCTTTACAGGTACGGACTTTGACAGACCCAACTGGCAAAGGCTGATGGAAGATGTTAAAGACAAGAAAATCAACTGCATTGTTGTCAAAGATCTTTCCCGCCTTGGGCGAAACTATATTGAGACCGGCGAGTTTCTTGAGAAAATCTGTCCGTTCTTTGGTATTCGTTTCATTGCGATTAACGACAACTTTGATACAGATACTGCAGAAGCGAATGGACAGCTTTCCGTATCTCTTTCCAATATAATCAATGATTATTATGCCAAAGACATTTCTCGAAAAGTAACATCTGCTTTGAAAACAAAGATGGAAAATGGCGAATACATTGGCAGTTGGGAAAAATACGGCTATTTAAAGAGTCCTGAGAATAAAAATCAGCTGATTGTTAATCCGGAGACTGCGCCTGTTGTTCAGATGATTTACAAATGGCGTAGCGAAGGAATGAGCTATATGGGCATCAATAAGAAGCTCAATGATATGGGGATTCCTTCTCCTGGGCAGTATAAAGCTGACCGTGGCATTGTGACTAACAACAACCAGAAAGCCCATAAAATTCTCTGGAATAAACACATGGTGACGGAGATCCTGAAGGATACCGTTTACCTTGGGCATCTGGCTCAAAGAAAAGCCGGTCAATGTTTATATGCAGGTATTCCTTATGGAAGATTTGATGAACAAGACTGGATTGTGGTGGAAAACACGCATGAAGCCCTGATCAGTCAGGAACTTTTTGATAAGGTTCAGGAAATCAATCGTGCTGCAGTTGAAAAAACAAAAGCAAATCACGGTAAATATGATTACCTGCCGAAAGCTGAAAACATCTACGGCAAGAAGTTCACCTGTGCGGATTGTGGCTGTGTGATAAAGCTGGTTCGCTCTTTCAGCACAAAGAAGGACAAAGCGTATTTTACATTTAAGTGTCCTTCCTATGCAGAACATGGTGCCAGGGCCTGCACTCCTAAGAAAATGCGAAAAGCAGATCTGGATGCGGCTGTTCTGGAGACAATTAAGGCACAATTTGACCTCTTTATTGATATGCAGGCAACGCTGCATCAGCTTCTGGCTATGAAAAAAGCTCAGATAAAGCAGTCAGGCAGTGCCGGAGAAATCAAGTCGCTGAAAGCCAAAATAGCTCATAAAAAAGCAATTTTCAGCGAGATGTACCGTGATTTACGAGAAGGGCTTCTTTCTCAGGAAGATTACGCACAAACCCGTGAAGTAGTTCTGAAAGAGATTCAATGTCTGGAAGAACAGTTATCTGAACTTGAGAATACCAAGGCTCAGAACGACGATCAGCTTCTGGGAGAAAAGAAGTGGGCAATGCTTGTGAAAAAGTATTATAACGCCCAGGAAGTCAGTGCGGAGATGGTCGATGCTCTGATTGAATCCATGAAACTGAATGAGGACAGCACATTGCAGATTACATTCAATTACATGGACGATTTCAAGGCTGTCGTAGATAAAATTGAGAAACTCAGGAAGGAGGTTGCGTAGCATGAAGCAAAGCAGCTATATCAGGACAAAGTGCATTGCTGTTTATCTGCGTCTTTCACAGGAAGATGTAGACAAGAGAACGAACCTTGCCAAAGATGACAGCAATAGCATTTCGGCCCAGAGACAGATCATCAGCCGGTTCATTGCGCAGTCTCCGGAGCTGTCTGAACTTCCCCGGTTGGAATTTTGTGATGACGGCTTCTCTGGAACAAACTTTGAAAGACCGGAATTCCAGCGCATGATTGAAAGAATCCGTGAAGGTGAAATCAGCTGTGTAATCGTCAAAGATCTTTCACGTTTTGGGCGTGACTATCTGGAGGTTGGCGATTATCTGGAACATATCTTCCCTTTCCTGGGTGTGCGTTTTATGTCGGTCAACGACCATTACGACAGCAACAATTACCTTGGCAGTACACCGGGGATTGATGTGACCTTCCGCAATCTTATTTACGATTATTACAGCAAAGACCTGTCCAAAAAAGTAAAAACTGGCATGAGAGTGAAGCAAAAGAACGGTGGCTACGTCAGCTGCTGTTTGTACGGATATATGGTGCTGCCGGGTCAGAAACATAAAATGGTGATTGACCCGGAGACAGCTCCGATTGTTCGGAGGGTTTTCACAGATGTCATTGCTGGGAAATCCACCAGCCAGATCGCCAGGGAGCTTAACGCAGAAGGCGTTCCCACACCTTTGGAGTATAAGAAGATCACTCGTAGGTATAAGGAAACCAAAGAGCCGAGAAAGCCCATCTGGACACATCAGCGGATTCTTGAAATGCTGAAGAATGTGAAGTACACAGGCTGCATGGTTAATAACACTCGTGAGAGCCGACACATTCGAGACAAGAACCAGCGTAGGACGAAACCTGATGAATGGATTATCAATGAGAATACTCATGAAGCCATTGTCACGATGGAAGAATTTGAAGCTGCCAAAGCTGCATTGAGAAAGGTTCGGCCATATACCAAAAAGGCACCACAAGCCGATTTTCCCTTCTATTGCGCCCATTGCGGACGCAAGCTGCAGAGGACGTTTGGTAATGACGTTCACTTTTATTGCGTCAGTCCCTATTGGGATGAGAGCCAAGAAAATTGCAAATCAGTCCGATGGGATAAGACAGATCTTGAGAATGTGATTCTTGAGACTTTGAAAGCTGAGATTGCAGTCATGCAGGTAACGGCGAGAGAAAAGAAAAAAGAATCTGCTTCAAAGGGTAAGCAGCTCATGCTTCAGCTGGGTGCGCTGAAGAAGGAACTGGAAAATGGTGATAGTCAGAAGGTGCAGAGTTATATGGATTACCGGGAGGGACGTATCACCAAGGAAGAATTCATCTTTCTTCGTGCAGAGCGAGAGAAAAGCCATGTAGAGCTTCAGGAAAAAATCAGAAGCCTGGAAGCCGAATATGAGGAATATCTCAATGCAGGAAATCAGGCAGCAAAGGACAGCACAGTTGCGGATCGTGCGTCAAAGCTGAGCGATGAAGAATTGAAGCAAATCATGTACGATGCTATTGAAAGGGTGAACGTATCGGACAGTCAGCACATTGAAATTGTCTGGAAGTTTGATGACCTTTTTATTGCGGCGTAACTTGGAGCCAGCCTTCGGGCTGGTTTCATTTTGGGGAAATAGGTCGATTTTTGTCCTAAAATAACTCAATGGGTAGGAGATAAAAAGAGTTTTTAAAAATCTCCGAGAAGCCTAAAAACATTGATATTACTGGGCTTTTCGGAGGTGGCTCAAATTTTTTTGCACCTGCTTGACACAATGGGA
>JBJELW010000018.1:0-2433 GCA_051879315.1 Roseburia sp. | reverse complement strand
ATCCGTCGAAACATTTCATCATGCCATTCTGGTGCAATATTTTGGCGAGGTGATGTGTTTTATAGGCCTGACGTATTTTATCAGTATCCTTTGTAAGATAAAAATGCCTTTTTGTGTGTATATTCTGCAGGGAATATTGGGTATTTTGATTTTGTATTCTATCTTTACCACGTTGGACAACGGATTTTTCTATAAACAGATTGCCGTCAGTACGGAAGGTCCGTTTGCGCGGCTAATGCTTACATATGGAACAGGATTTTATCTGACCATTGTCTATATTGCAGTGCTTTCGCTTTATTGCCTTGGCGCATGCATTCACACTTATATTGTTGGAAATCATCTGGATCGCAAGCGTGTGAAATATACCATTATCGGTATTATCTGCGTATGGCTTCCGTATCCCATCAAACTATTGGGGCTCACCGGAGGATATGAGATTCCGGGTGTGGGAATTACCTGCGCGGGAGTGTTTTTTTACCAGATTTTAATCCGATATGGATTCCTGGATTCCGTGACACTGGCAAGCGAAAATGTGCTGGATCACGGAGACGAAGGAATCCTGGTGTTGGGGACAGATTACAGGATTCAGTATCACAATAGGCAGCTGGATGAAATATTTGGGGATATTCCACACGATATGGATCTGCGCACACATCAGTGGTTAGGTCAAGTGTTGAATGGAACCTGTGATACACTGGAATTGCATGGAAGAACCTATGAATTCCGCGTGGAGACTCTGACAGATTGTGGATATGAACAGGGAAAGATGATCTGGATTCATGACGCGACGGAACATCACGAATCCATGGAGCGAGTGAGAGAAATTGCAATCAAAGATCCGCTTACCCAGTTGTTTAATCGTGTGCATTATCAGGAAGTGATAGAACAGCATTTGAATCAGAATCATAAAGGTGCCTTTATGATGATCGATATGGATAATTTCAAAAAGGTAAATGACAAATTTGGACATCAGGTGGGAGATGATATCCTTAAGGTATTTGCCAACGTACTAAAACGATATGCCCAACAGAATGTGATTTCCTGTCGTATGGGCGGAGATGAATTTTCTGTATTTATTCCGGGGGAAACAGATGAAGAACACATTGGGGGAATTATCCGGAATATAATGGATGACTATCAGACAGAACTGTCACGGTCCGGATATGAAAAGTATATGGGACTTTCTGTGGGCGCGGTAATTTTTGGCTTGGATGATTCTAAGAAGCAAAGCTTTGCCACCATGTATAATGCGGCAGATCAGGTGCTTTATCAGGTGAAGGAGAGCGGAAAAAACAGATATGAGATTGAGGTACTAAGGTGAATATGCGGTATACTGTTAACCGGAGGAGTGAAGGGGAGGACGAGCTGATCTTAAATTACCGGGAAATGACCCCGGAGGTGGAAGCGGTCATCGCCTTTATGGAAAAGAACCGGAAAAAACTAATGGGGAGAATCGGGTCGGAGTCGATTATCTTCTCGCCGGAAGAGATTTTATATATTGAGAAAGTGGATGAGAAGACCTTTGCCTATACAAGGGACAGAGTCATTCAACTGGATATGTCCCTGGCTATGGTGGAGCTTATTCTGGATGATGTGCGTTATTTTCGCTGCAGTAAATCCATGATTGTGAATGTGGATAAGGTGGAAAGGCTAAAGAGTCTGCCGTCAAACCGCATTGATGCCACCATGGCGGGAGGAGAGCATATTATGATTTCACGCACCTATGCTTCTGATTTTAGAAAATTACTAAGGGAGGGTTCAAGATGAAAAACGGAAAACCGACCTTATGGGAAAGATACCTGACCAAGGAAATCGGAATTGAATTTAAAGCATGTCTGTATTTTTTTGCATTGCTTTTTTTCTATTGTTTATACCGGCTGTGTGTGGGAAAAACAGTAGCTGATATTCTGCATATGGCGGAAATGATTTTTCTTGCCTATATCGTGGGTTATATTCAGGTGTTCCTGCTGTGGAACTTTGATGAGGCGGATCAGCTGGGGAAGAAAGAAACTCTGGGTGTAGGCATATGTACGGTGATATATACATTGGTTTCCTACGTGGCAAACTGGTTTGACCGGAATATTTACGTTACCATAGGTTTTGCGATTTATGTAATCTTCTTATATGTATGCGTGTTCTTCGTGTACAGATGCAGAAGGAGGATAGATGATAAAATCCTGAATGCAGACCTGGAACTGTTTAAGACCAGGGCAGGGGAGAAGAAAAAAGAATAGATGATCCGAAGTAAGCTGAGAATAGTGCGACTTGGATTAAAAAAAGTGTCACAAGCGGGGACAGGTATTGTTCCCGCTTTATTTTTATGAGAATATGTAATTATTCAGAAAATGACTGGAATAGTAGAATGATAGTGTCAAGTCAAATATGAAAAACGACACAAGGGCTCCGTCACCTGCGGTGACACCTCGTGTCAAA
>JBJELW010000017.1:113592-119659 GCA_051879315.1 Roseburia sp. | reverse complement strand
GTTCAGAGCCAACCTCGAAAACTCACGTTTTCTCGGTGTGGCGTATCCGCCAAATGAAAAAAAAGAGAACTGCCGGATGACAGTTCTCTCAACACTCATAAATTAAGCACGCTCAACAGCGCCAGATCTTAAACAGGAAGTACAAACGTACAATCTCTTCGGTGTTCCGTTTACTTTACACTTCACGGATTTGATATTAGATTTCCACATTCTATTAGATCTTCTATGAGAATGGCTCACATTGTTACCGAAATGAGCACCTTTTCCACAAACTGCACACTTTGCCATGATAGCACCTCCTTTAATTCACTAAGCGAATATTCTTTATACGCTCACAACATGTCTATCTTAACAGAAAAGAATTTAGAATGCAAGAAAAATTTTGAAAAAAATGAAATAAAATATAAGAGTAAAATTGAGTAGAAAAAAGAGGTTTTCTTTTTTACAAATAAAGGTTATAATAAATCCAAATTATGTGATTCATTTGGAATTAAATTACGAATCCGGAGGTTATAGAATGACAGGTAAAATGGAGAACGAGTTAGGCAGGGTCGTGATCGACAGTGAGGTAATCGCCACTTATGCCGGTTCCGTAGCTGTGGAATGCTTTGGAATTGTGGGTATGGCCGCAGTAAATATGAAGGATGGATTGGTGAAACTTTTAAAGAGAGATTATCTGACCCATGGTATAAATGTGGTTGTGGATGAAGAGAATAATATAACCATTGATTTTCATGTAATTGTTTCATACGGGGTGAGCATTGAAACAGTATCGGATAACCTGATCAGCACTGTAAAGTATCAGGTGGAAGAGTTTACCGGTATGAAAATTGCCAAAATCAACATTTATGTTGAGGGTGTAAGAGTGATTGATTAAGGAGGAACCTTTAAAGTGGAGATTAATAAGATAGATGCAGCAACCTTTGCTAAATTATTTCTGGCAGGGGCTAAGAATCTTGAGGCAAAAAAGGAATGGATCAATGAATTAAATGTTTTTCCGGTACCTGACGGTGATACGGGAACCAATATGTCTATGACCATTATGTCTGCTGCAAAGGAAGTCAGCGCTTTGGAAAATCCTACCATGGCATCCCTGGCCAAAGCGATTTCATCCGGTTCGCTGCGAGGGGCAAGAGGAAATTCCGGTGTAATATTATCTCAGTTATTCCGTGGATTTACCAAAGTAATTGCATCCTATGATGAGTTGGACGTGATGATTCTTGCCGAGGCATGCCAAAAGGGAGTAGAGACTGCTTATAAGGCAGTAATGAAGCCCAAGGAGGGAACGATTCTTACAGTGGCTAAAGGAATCGCCAATAAGGCTGTTCAGCTTTGTGAAGAGACAGAGGATCTGAACTTCTTTATGGATGAGGTGATTAAGGAGGCGGATTATGTACTGAGCAAGACACCGGATATGCTGCCTGTATTGAAACAGGCAGGAGTTGTGGACTCCGGTGGTCAGGGACTGGTGCAGGTCCTTAAAGGGGCATATGATGCTCTGCTGGGAAAGGAAGTCGATTATTCCATTGAGATTGTCCCGGCAGGTACCACGGTGGTTCCCGAAACTACGGACACGGCAGATATCAAATTTGGTTATTGTACAGAGTTTATTATTCTTTTGAACCAGCCTATGACTGAGAATCAGGAGCGGGAGTACAAGAGCTATCTGGAGTCTATTGGTGATTCCATTGTAGTAGTGGCAGACGATGAGATCGTAAAGACCCATGTACATACCAATGACCCGGGCTTAGCCATCCAAAAGGCATTGACACATGGCGCTTTGTCAAAGATTAAAATCGATAATATGCGTGAGGAACATCAGGAGAAGCTCATTAAAGACGCAGAAAAGAAGGCTGCAGAGCAGAAAGCCGCAGAGCAGGAAAACGTATCTGCGCCGGCTATTGAGATTGAGGCTGTGGAAGAAATTTCGTCAGAACCCGAAAAGGAAATGGGATTTATTTCCGTGTCCATCGGCGAAGGAATCAATGAAGTGTTCCGGGGATTGGGTGTGGATTACATTATCGAAGGCGGTCAGACCATGAATCCCAGCACCGAGGATATGCTCAATGCGATTGATCAGGTGAATGCAAGAAATATTTTTATCTTACCCAATAATAAAAATATTATTTTGGCTGCAAATCAGGCAGCCTCTCTGGTAGAAGATAAAAAAATCATTGTGATTCCCACCAAAACGATACCGCAGGGCATTACAGCGTTGATTAATTATATTCCGGATAAATCCGCTGAAGACAATGAAGCCCGTATGACAGCGGAACTTGCAAGTGTCAAGACCGGTCAGGTAACCTATGCGGTCCGGGATACAATGATTGATGACAAAGAAATCAAACAGGGGGATTTCATGGGAATCGGAGATGATGGAATCCTTTCTGTGGGACAGAATATGGACGAGACGGTGAAAAACATGGTGGAGGCCATGGTGGATGATGAGGCTGCTGTTATCTCTGTTTATTATGGGGCAGATGTAGATGAGGCAGATGCCACTGCACTGGGAGAGGACATTCAGAATGCTTATCCGGATGTGGAGGTCGAAGTCCAGTTTGGCGGTCAGCCCATCTACTATTATGTAATTTCAGTGGAGTAACGATATCAGGTGAAATAATATGATTATGTCAGATTCCATTTCTACGATACATGGTGTGGGACCGAAAACAGAAAAATTGTTACAGAAGCTAGGAGTATATACCATTGAGGATATGCTCCTAGCTTTTCCGCGTGATTATAAAAAGATTCCTGAAATCACAAAAATAAATCAGATCCAAAGCGAACGGGAATATGTTTTTCAAGTCCAGATCGTGGGAACTCCGGTGGTAAAAAAGACGAAAAACATGCAGATTGTCATTGCCCGGGCAGCAGATGATTCCGGTATGGTGGAAGCAGTCTGGTATCATATGCCTTATCTTAAAAATCAGCTGATGCAGAGGCGGGAATGCATTCTCTACGGAAAAACTGTTTATAAAAATGGTTCCTACCAGATGGAGCAACCGGAAATCCTCAAAACGGAACAGTATATGCAGATGTCAGAGGGTTTGCAGCCGGTGTATAATCTTACAAAAGGAATTACAAATAAACAATATACCAAATACTTAAAAGAGGCTATGGAATCTTTAGGGGAGGAGCAGGATTTCCTGCCTCTGTCCATTCGATTGCGGCATCATCTGCTTTCACGGAACGATGCCCTTCGTGCAGTTCATTTTCCTGAGACTATGGAACAGCTTACAGTGGCCAGAAGGAGACTGGTTTTTGATGAATTGTTTTTATTTATGTTAAAAATGCAGCATTTTAAGGAGCATAACAGCCGAATTCCCAATCATTTTCCGTTGTCACGGGATTCCTATGGAAAAGAGTTATTAGAGAAACTTCCTTTTCCTTTAACCGGAGCACAGCAGCGTGTGTTACAGGAGATGGAACGGGATCTGGAGGGGCCGGATACGATGCAGCGTCTGCTGCAGGGAGATGTGGGCTCGGGAAAAACAATCCTGGCCTATTTAATTATGGTACGCATGGCAGACAGTGGAAGACAGTCTGCCATCATGGCACCCACGGAAGTATTGGCCAGACAGCATTATGAGACTTTTCGTGGATGGAATGAACAGTTTGGTTTGTCTCATCCGCTGATTCTGCTTACCGGTTCCATGACTCCCAAACAAAAACGTGAAGCCTGCCAGAGGATTCTTTCCGAACCTGATGCCATTATCATCGGAACCCATGCCTTGATTCAGGAGAAGGTAACCTATCAGAATCTTGCGTTGGTTGTGACAGATGAACAGCACCGGTTTGGCGTGCGGCAACGGGAGACTTTTTCGGAAAAAGGAATGGAACAGCCCCATGTGCTGGTGATGAGTGCCACACCCATTCCACGCACCCTTGCCATTATTCTGTATGGTGACCTGGATATCTCTGTCCTGGACGAACTTCCGGCCAAACGTTTGCCAATTAAAAGCTGTGTGGTGGGAGCAGAAAAAAGGACTACCTCATGGAATTTTATAAAAAAAGAGATCGAGAGCGGGCATCAGGCCTATCTCATCTGCCCCCTGGTGGAAGAGTCTGAGGATGAGGAGATGGATCTGGAGGATGTAGTCAATTATACCCAGAAACTTCAGCACTACTTTCCGGATCTTTCCATTGCATATCTTCATGGCAAAATGAAGACCGTCGAAAAAAATGAAATCATGGAACGATTTGCCGCAAATGACATACAGATTTTGGTATCCACTACCGTAATAGAGGTGGGAATCAATGTGCCAAACGCTACAGTTATGATGATTGAAAATGCAGATCGGTTTGGTCTGGCCCAGCTTCATCAGTTGCGGGGGCGCGTAGGGCGGGGGGATGCCCAGTCCTACTGCATCATGATCAATACATCCGATTCCGATCGTGCAAAAGAACGTCTGGATATTTTAAATCACTCAAACGATGGATTTGAGATCGCAGGTAAAGATTTAAAACTCCGGGGACCGGGGGATTTCTTCGGCATACGGCAGAGCGGTATGATGGAATTTGCCATTGCAGATATCTATCAGGATGCGGACGTGCTGATGATTGCATCGGAAGAGGCAAAGGATTACATGGCAAGTTGTCTGGATGATCCAGCCAATGCAGATGAAATGCTGGAAGCAGAGCTGACACGGCAATATGACCGATATGAAAAGCGCATAAATCTTTGAGAATGGGGGATTCTGATAAGGGTAACCCCAAATCTTTTGATTTATGCGCTTTATGCAGCTTTTTAATCAGGCTGCAGTGTTATTTCTTTTTCGATGCAGGCAGGATTACTTGCCGGCCATCTGTCTCTCCTGTGCCTCAATCATCTTTTTGACCATATAACCACCCACGGATCCGTTCTGGCGGGAAGTCAGGTTTCCGTTGTATCCGTCAGAAAGCGGAACACCGATTTCATTTGCCACCTCATATTTGAACTGATCCAATGCGCTTTTTGCCTCCGGTACAGAAGCTCTGTTTGATCTACTTGCCATGATAATTTCCTCCTTTGAATAGTTTATGCTGTAACCTTTGTTACGAGAATAGTATGCGTAGGATCCAAGCGTCTATCCGGGAGAAAAAATGGATGGATTGACAGATTCATGAAAAATCGCGAAAAGCTTGAGAAAAGAAAACAAATGTGCTATATTATTTGTTTGAACATAGTGACAGAACCGAGTTACTCTTGTATGGTCCGGTCACAAAATCAGTTATTAATTTTTTGTGTAAAATTTTGATAGAAAGAAGGAATTGTAAATGACAAAAATTGATATCATTTCAGGCTTTTTGGGAGCAGGAAAGACCACTTTTATTAAGAAAATGATTGAGGAAGCATTCAAGGGTGAGCAGATTGTCCTGATCGAGAATGAATTTGGAGAAGTGGGTATCGACGGAGGATTTTTAAAGGATGCCGGCATCGAAATCACCGAGATGAATTCCGGTTGTATCTGCTGCTCTCTGGTGGGAGATTTTGGTAAGAATTTAAAGGAAGTAATCGAAAAGTTCCATCCGGACCGTATTCTCATTGAGCCTTCCGGAGTGGGCAAGCTATCCGATGTGATGAAATCAGTAATCGATATCGAGAAAGAGCAGGATGTAAAACTAAACGCTTTGGTAACCGTGGTAAATGCCACGAAAGCCTCTAAACAGATGAAAGCATTTGGTGAGTTCTTTAACAATCAGATCGAGTATGCCACTACCATTATTTTAAGCAGAAGCCAGAATGCCACACCGGAACAGCTGGAACTTTGCGTGAAGCAGATGCAGGAGCTGAATGAAAAGGCTGCCATCATTACCACACCATGGGATTCCATTAAAGGAGAAAATATTTTAAAGGTTATGGAAGGACAGGACTCTCTGGAGGTAAAACTGATGGCGGAGCAGCATGCCAAGGAAGAGGCCGAAGAGCATGAACATCATCATCATGATCATGAGGAACATGAACATCACCATGATCACGCCCATGAGGAACATGAGCATCATCACCATGACCACGACCATGAGGAACACGAACATCATCACCATGACCACGACCATGAGGAACACGAACATCATCACCATGACCACG
>JBJELW010000017.1:0-113492 GCA_051879315.1 Roseburia sp. | reverse complement strand
AACACGAACATCATCACCATGACCACGACCATGAGGAACACGAACATCATCACCACGATCACGATCATGAGGAACACGAGCATCACCATGATCACGACCATGGTCCGGATTGTACCTGCGGATGTCATGACCATGATCATGAACACCATCATCATCATGCAGATGAGGTGTTTACAAGCTGGGGAAAGGAAACGCCTCACAAGTTTACCAGAGCAAAGATTGAAGAGGTATTAAAGACATTCTGTGATACCGAGGATTATGGCACCATTCTTCGGGCAAAAGGAATGGTTGAGGATGAAAATGGTTCCTGGATTTATTTTGATATGGTTCCGGGTGAGTATGAACTTCGTGAGGGAGAGCCGGATTATACCGGAAGACTCTGTGTCATTGGTTCTAATTTAAAAGAAGATAAAATTGCAGAGTTGTTTGGCATAGCATAAAAATAAGGAGGATCTACCATGCAGGAGATACCAGTATATGTGTTTACCGGATTCATGGACAGCGGAAAGACTTCGTTGATACAGGAAACTTTATATGAAAATAATTTCGGAGAGGGTGCAAAGACTCTGATCCTGTGCTGCGAGGATGGCGAAAAGGAGTATGACGAAGCCAAACTTCGCACGGTAAATGCGAAATTAGTGATGCTGGAGGAACAATCCGATTTCAATACAGAGAAATTAAACGAGATACAAAAGGAATACCTTCCGCAGCAGATTTTTTTGGAGTATAACGGTACATGGGATATGGCAACTTTGCTTGAGACAGATCTTCCTAAAGGCTGGGTGATAGTACAGTCCCTGGCAACAGTGGATGCCACTACCTTTGAAATGTATTTAAATAATATGCGTGCCATGATTATGGAACAGTTGTTTAAGGCGGATGTGGTAATCTTTAACCGCTGTGAAGATGACACCCCTAAGGGCAAGTTCCGTCGTGCGGTAAAGGCCATGAACCGACCGGCACAGATCGTATACGAACGTGCGGACGGTACTGTGGATCAAAACGATAATGAGGAACTTCCTTTCGATATCAATCAGGAGATCATTGAGATCAGTGACGCCGATTATGCACTTTGGTTTATGGATGCACAGGATAATCCAAAAAAATATGATGGAAAGAAGATTCATTTCCTGGCACTAGTTTACAACCCGGATAAACTGAAAAAAGGAATGATGGTTCCCGGCCGTTTTGCCATGACTTGTTGTGTAGAGGATATTCAGTTCCTGGGGTATAAATGTAAATACGATAAATCAGACGAAATTCCCCATAAATCATGGATTGATCTTACCGCTGAAGTGAGATATGAATTCGCTAAGGAATACAGAGGAAAGGGGCCTGTGCTTTATCCGGTTTCCGTGAAACCTGCGGAAAAACCGGAGGATGAGCTGGTGTACTTCTCGTAATCTGAATTACAACGGAGGTGGGAATCATGAAACAGTTTGACAGTCGTAATCTAACCATGGTTATGGATTTATACGAAATGACCATGGCTAACGGATACTTCAATGATCGGGACAAAGACAAACGGGTGGTTTTTGACGTGTTTTACCGCAGGAACCCGGATCAGGCGGGATTTTCTATTTTTGCAGGATTAGAGCAGATTATAGAATATATTGAAGGGCTTCATTTTGATCCGGAAGATATTGCATATTTACGGAGTTTGCAATTGTTTGATGAAGCTTTTTTGACGTATCTCTCGGGCTTTCACTTTTCCGGTGATATCTATGCATTCCGGGAAGGAACGATCATGTATCCCAACGAGCCGATCATCACTGTGGTGGCGCCTTTGTTGGACGCACAGCTGATTGAGACAGCACTTCTTCTGCAGGTTAACCATCAGTCCCTGATTGCTACCAAAACCCAGCGCATCGTGCGGGCGGCGGATGGACGGGCGGTATCTGATTTTGGAGCCAGACGTGCACATAATATGGATGCAGCCGTGTATGGTGCAAGAGCTGCCTATATTGGAGGGGCGGTGGGAACCGCTACCGTACTGGCGGGGCAAATGTTTGACATTCCTGTCAGCGGAACTATGGCCCACAGTTGGATCATGTTTTACAAAGACGAGTTTGAAGCATTTAAACACTATGCTGAGAATTATCCGGATTCCACCACACTGCTGGTGGATACTTACGATGTGTTAAAATCCGGAATTCCCAATGCTATCCGTTGCGCCAAAGAAGTGTTAGAGCCCATGGGAAAACGGTTAAAGGGGATTCGTATTGATAGCGGAGATCTGGCTTATCTGTCCAAAAAGGTGCGTAAAATGCTGGATCAGGCAGGACTTACCGATTGTAAGATCGTCGTTTCCAACAGCCTGGATGAGTATACTATTTCATCTATTCTGCAACAGGGCGGCTGCATTGACAGCTTTGGAGTGGGAGAGAGATTAATTACGGCAAAATCAGATCCGGTATTCGGAGCCGTTTATAAGATAGCAGCAGTGGAGGAAGACGGTGCATTTATGCCCCGTATCAAGGTGTCTGAGAATGTGGAAAAAATCACCAACCCCGGACGCAAGAAGGTATACCGGGTATATGATGAAAATCACCAGTCCATTGCGGATCTGATTGCCCTGGCAGATCAGAAAGTGGATTTTGACAAGCCTTTCCGCTATGTGGATCCGGATCATTACTGGAAAAACCGATATTTCGAAAACTGCACCGTAAAAGAACTTCAGGTACCTGTATTTATAAACGGTCAACGGGTTTACGAAAAGGAGAGCCTGCAGCATATCTGCGATTATGTGAAGGATCAATTGACCAACGAAGTGTGGGAAGAGGAGCAGAGATTTGAAAATCCTCACATTCACTATTTGGACATGACACCGGAGTATTATGAGATGAAGATGAGCCTTCTGGAAGACAGTAAGGTAGAGTGAAATTAAGAATTGTTACAGGAGTAAAGAAGGCACAGGCAGAGTTTGCCTGTGCCTTCTTTTGGCCTGCTGAACATACTAAATGCGGAAACTCAAGACAGCTTTGCATTGACTTTAAACCCAAATTGCATTAATCTATCAGAGAATGGTTTTAAATTTAACATTCAGGAAAGAGGATAATTATGAAAAAGAAAATTATGTCACTTTTAATGGCTGTAGCAATGGTTTCATGTATGGTAGCCGGCTGCGGCAGCACAACAGACGATGGTGCACAGACTTCAGAGAACGGCACCGCAGACAATGGATCAGCAGATGATTCTACTGACACAGTGGTTTACAAAGTTGGTATTGTTCAGTATGTGGACGACGCTTCTTTGAACCAGATTGAGCGCGCCATTGAGGCAGAGCTGGATGCAAAGGGAGAAGAACTGGGTGTTGTCTTTGATTACGCTGATTATACCTACAATGGTCAGGCAGACTCTACTACATTAAACCAGATTGCAACCGACCTGGTAGCAGAGAATGTGGATGTTATTATCCCCATTGCAACCCCCACAGCTATGATTATGCAGGCAGCCACCGAAGAAAACCAGATCCCGGTTGTATTTGCAGCAGTCAGCGATCCGGTGGGTTCCGGTTTGGTGGCAAGCTTAGATGCTCCCGGCTCCAATATCACAGGAACTTCCGATGCACTGAATACGGAGGCGTTGTTTGACCTGATGTTTGCAGCAGATCCCGACATTCAGTCTGTAGGTCTGTTATACAATAAGAGTGAAGATTCTTCCAAAACACCTATCGAAGATGCCAAGGCATACTTAGATGCAAAGGGAGTTTCTTATGTGGAAAAGACTGGTACCACCAATGATGAGATTTCTCTTGCAGCAGATGCACTGGTGGCAGCTGAAGTGGAAGCAGTGTTTACTCCCACTGACAATACTGTTATGACAGCAGAGCTTGCCATTTATGAAAAGTTTTCAGATGCAAAGATTCCTCATTACGCAGGAGCTGATTCCTTTGCATTGAACGGTGCGTTCTGCGGATTTGGTGTAAATTATGTGGACCTGGGTACCGCAACTGCAGATATGGTAGTAGATATTCTGGTGAACGGCTCAGAACCTTCCACCACACCGGTTCAGCTGATGAGCAATGGTATCGCCACCGTAAACACGGATATTGCAACAGAGATTGGTCTGGATTACAGCATGTTTGAGAGCATGTGTGCCGGACTGGTAGAGACTCAGACCGCAGAGGAGTTTGATGAGTAAGGAGGACGATTTATGGGTTCCATTTTCACGTTATCCATTGTACAGAGTGCACTAGAACTGGGATGTATCTATTCCCTGGTGGCGTTGGCGCTGTTTGTATCTTTTTCAATTTTAAATATTGCAGATTTGTCTACAGACGGCTGTTTCACTTTAGGCTGTGCAGTTTGTGCGATGGTGACCATTGCAGGACATCCGTTTCTGGCATTGTTTGCAGCAATGCTGGCTGGAATATGTTCCGGTTTCGTGACGGCTTTTCTGCAGACGAAGATGGGAATCGAGTCCATTTTGGCCGGTATTATTGTAAATACCGGCCTATATACGGTAAATATTGCAGTGATGGGATTTGCATCCAACGTAAATCTTTTTAACTGTAATACCATATTTTCCCTGGCGAAGGATTACATAGGCGGAAACTGGTATAAACTGCTGGTGGCAGTGGTGATTGTGTCAATCGTGGGCATGTTGCTGGCATTTTTCTTAAATACCCGCCTTGGTCTGTCCATTCGCGCCACCGGTGACAATGCGGACATGGTGAAGGCTTCCAGCATCAATCCGAATTTTACCATTACCGTAGGCCTTTGCGTGGCCAATGCCATGACCGCTTTGAGTGGCGGTGTTTTGGCGCAGTACCAGAAGTCCTGCGACATTAATCTGGGAACCGGAATGGTGACCATAGCGTTGGCCAGTCTGATCATCGGTGAAACCATTATCGGAAAAGGTTCTGTGGTACGCCGTGTGATTGGTGTAATTTTGGGAAGCTGCCTCTACCGGTTTATTGTGGCAGTTGCATTACGGCTGAATGTACCGGCGGAATGTTTAAAACTGGTATCTGCCATTATCGTAGCAGTGGCAATAGCATTTCCTTATCTAAAAAAGAAAGCGGCGTTTATGAAACAGAAAGCAACCGCGGTCAATAAATGGAAAAATCGGAATGGAGGTGATCAGTGATGCTGGATATGATTCATGTATCCAAAACTTTCAATCCCGGAACGGTCAATGAAAAGAAAGCATTGTCTGATCTTAATCTGCATCTGGATGATGGGGACTTTGCTACCATTGTAGGAAGCAACGGTGCAGGAAAATCCACCACCTTTAACGCCATTACCGGGGCATTCTATGTGGATGAAGGCCGTATCGTTTTGGATGGGGAAGATATCACTTATCAAAAGGAATATCTGAGAAGCCGGGTGATTGGTCATTTGTTTCAGGATCCGTTAAAGGGAACAGCCCCCCATATGACCATTGAGGAAAACATGTCTTTAGCCTATCTGAGAGCATCTAAAAACCGGCATGCTTTCTTCAGTAGGATCAATGGAAATGATAAAACCCGTTTCAGGGAATTGCTGGCTCAGCTTGATATGGGGTTGGAAGACCGGATGAAACAGCCGGTGGGACTTTTGTCCGGAGGACAGAGGCAGGCATTGACTTTGTTAATGGCAACCATGGTAACTCCAAAAATTCTGCTTTTGGATGAACATACGGCGGCGTTGGATCCGGCTACTGCAGAGAAGGTTCTGGATTTAACGAAGACAATTATCCGGGAACATCATATTACCTGTTTGATGGTCACTCATAATATGCATCAGGCACTGGAATTGGGCAACCGCATTCTCATGATGGATTCCGGGAATATAGTTTTGGATCTGAAAAACGAAGAAAAGAAAAACATGACAGTGGAGGGACTGTTGGAACAGTTCCGAATCCGGGCGGGCAAGCAGCTGGATAATGACCGGATTTTGATGTCCACAGCAGATTCCGGCGAATCGAAACCGGAAACAAGGTAAGAAACAGTTGATTTTGAGAATATTTTTCGATATGATAGATAAGATGGTGTAGAATTATCATCGGTTGTTGCGAACAAATGAATATGGAGGTAAGTTATGTATCCGATCTTAAAAAAGGAAAAACTGGCAGATAAGATCTATCTGATGGATGTAAAGGCAGAGCGTGTTGCCAGAGCTGCCAAGCCCGGACAGTTTGTAATTGTGAAGATGGATGAAAAGGGAGAGCGTATTCCTTTGACAATCTGTGATTACGACGCTGAGGCAGGAATCATTACCATTGTATTTCAGACAGTAGGTGCTTCTACGGAGCGTATGGCACAGCTGGAAGTTGGAGATGCTTTTCAGGATTTTGTGGGGCCTCTTGGCTGTGCATCTGATTTAGTGGGAGATGATTTAGAGGAAGTAAAGAAGAAAAAAATTGTATTTATTGCCGGTGGTGTAGGTACTGCACCGGTTTACCCTCAGGTAAAGTGGCTTCATGAGCACGGTGTAGACTGCGATGTGATCATGGGCTCCAGAACCAAGGATTTATTATTCTTTGAGGACAAGATGCGTGCGGTGGCAACCAATCTGTATGTCACCACAGATGATGGATCTTATGGATTTCACGGAATGGGAACCAATCAGCTTCAGGCACTGTATGATCAGGGCATCCGGTATGATCACTGTGTTGCCATTGGTCCCATGATCATGATGAAATTTGTATGTAAACTTACAAAAGAGTTGGGAATTAAGACGGTTGTTTCCATGAATCCGATTATGGTGGATGGCACGGGAATGTGTGGTGCCTGCAGACTTGTAGTTGGAGATCAGGTTAAGTTTGCCTGCGTTGATGGTCCGGAGTTTGATGGACATCTGGTAGATTTTGATCAGGCAATGAAGAGACAGTTACAGTATAAGACAGAGGAAGGCCGTGCAATGCTCGCCTTGACAGAAGGTGACACCCATCATGGCGGATGCGGCAATTGCGGAGGTGACAAATAATGGATCCAATGGTAAGAGTACCGGTACGTGAGCAGGATGCGACAGAACGTGCCACTAATTTCGAAGAGGTTTGTTTGGGATATAATGAGAAAGAAGCTATGGAGGAGGCTTCCCGCTGCTTAAACTGTAAGAATGCACAGTGTGTGAAGGGATGTCCGGTATCCATCAATATTCCTGCGTTTATCCAGCAGGTAAAAGAGGGGAATTTTGAGGAGGCATATCAGATTATCAGCCAGTCCTCCGCACTTCCTGCAGTATGCGGGCGTGTGTGTCCTCAGGAGACCCAGTGTGAAGGAAAATGTATTCGCGGAATCAAGGGCGAGCCGGTGGCAATCGGTAAGCTGGAGCGTTTTGTGGCAGACTGGGCAAGAGAGCATAATATTAAGCCTAAGAAAGCAGCAGAAGCAAACGGACACAAGGTCGCAGTGATCGGATCCGGTCCTGCAGGTCTTACCTGTGCAGGAGACTTGGCAAAGCTTGGATATGATGTAACTATTTTTGAGGCGTTACATGAAGCCGGCGGCGTATTGATCTATGGTATACCGGAGTTTCGTCTGCCCAAGTCTAAGGTTGTGGCAGCTGAAGTAGAGAATGTAAAGTCATTAGGCGTTAAGATCGAGACCAATGTGGTGATTGGCAAGGCTGTTACCATTGATGAACTGATGGAACAGGAAGGCTTTGAGGCAGTATTTATCGGATCCGGTGCAGGACTCCCCAGATTTATGGGCATTCCGGGCGAGCAGGCCATGGGTGTATTTTCTGCCAATGAGTTCCTGACCCGTAATAATCTGATGAAGGCTTTTGAAGATGGATATGATACTCCCATCAAGGCTGGAAAGAAAGTTATTGTTGTAGGTGGCGGAAATGTGGCCATGGATGCAGCAAGAACAGCAAAACGTCTCGGTGCTGAGGTGCATGTGGTATATCGCCGTGGCGAGGAAGAGCTTCCGGCACGAAAGGAAGAGGTTCATCACGCAAAGGAAGAGGGAATCATTTTTGATCTTTTACAGAATCCTGTGGAGATTTTAGTAGATGAGAACGGATCTGCAAAGGGATGCCGCATCATCAAAATGGAACTGGGCGAGCCGGACGAATCCGGAAGAAGAAGTCCCATTGAGATTCCGGGTTCTGAATATGTGATGGAGGCAGATACCATTATCATGTCTTTGGGAACTTCTCCGAATCCGTTGATATCTTCTACCACGAAGGGACTTGACATCAATCGGAGAAAATGTATCATAGCGGAGGAAGAGACCGGAGCCACCTCCAAGACTGGTGTTTATGCCGGAGGAGACGCTGTAACCGGTGCAGCCACCGTAATTCTTGCTATGGGAGCCGGTAAGGCAGCTGCTAAGGGGATACATGAGTACTTAAGCGCTAAATAATTTTTATGAAATGCACAAAGGGGTGCCGCTGTTTCATGCAGTGGCATCCCTTATTTTTTATTTTGTAGTTTTGTATCCTTGAGTTTCCGCATTTAGTATGTTCAGCAGGCTAAAAGAACTTGCTGCGAAATGTGGCAGGTGCTTTTGGCCTTATAAAATAAAATTACGTAAACTCAAGTTTGTATCATATTGACAATACTTGTATAATTGTATACAATTATACAAAAATGCATATAAAGATCACCTTGTGTTAAAAAGGAGTGAAGCTTATGAGAAAAGTAGTTATGAACGATAAGACCAATTTGTTGCAGCTGGAGGAACATTTTTATCAGCTGGTGGATGTGGAGGAACCAAATACATTCCGGAATCTTTTTCCTTATTCCGAAATACCGAAGATTGCATTTAACGACAGGATCGTACCCCACAATATGCCGGAGGATATCTGGATCACGGATACCACCTTCCGGGATGGTCAGCAGTCACGCGCACCCTATACTACGGAGCAGATTGTGACGATTTATGATTATCTGCATAAGTTGGGTGGCCCGAAGGGAAAGATACGGCAGAGTGAATTTTTCTTGTACAGCAAAAAAGACCGGGATGCCGTGTATCAGTGTATGGAGCGGGGATACCAGTTCCCGGAGGTGACCAGTTGGATCAGGGCCAGCAAAAAAGATTTCGAACTGGTGAAGGAACTGGGGATGCGTGAAACTGGAATTTTAGTCAGTTGTTCGGATTATCACATCTTTTACAAAATGAAGAAAACCAGAAGAGAAGCCATGGATATGTATCTGAGCGTGATACGTGAGTGCTTAGAGACAGGAATCAGTCCCAGATGTCATTTGGAGGATATTACCCGCTCGGATATTTATGGATTTGTTATTCCTTTCTGTTTAGAACTGATGAAACTGATGGAAGAATATCAGATTCCGATTAAAATCCGTGCCTGTGATACCATGGGTTATGGAGTTAACTTCCCTGGAGCAGTGATTCCCAGAAGTGTTCAGGGTATCATTTACGGTATTATGACCCACGCAGGAGTGCCTTCGGAACTCATTGAGTGGCATGGGCATAATGATTTTTATAAGGCAGTGAATAATTCCACAACTGCATGGCTTTATGGAGCCTGCGGTGTAAACTGCTCTCTGTTTGGTATCGGTGAGCGCACCGGCAATACGCCTTTGGAGGCCATGGTGTTTGAATATGCCCAGTTGAAGGGGACACTGGATGGTATGGATACCACAGTAATCACTGAACTGGCAGAATATTTTGAGAAAGAACTGGGATATCACATCCCCAGCAGGACACCTTTTGTAGGCAGCAATTTCAACGTGACCAGAGCAGGTATTCACGCAGATGGTCTGTTGAAAAACGAAGAGATCTACAATATTTTTGATACAGAAAAATTCTTGAACCGTCCTGCATTGGTTTCCGTATCCAACACTTCCGGGCTGGCAGGCATTGCACACTGGATCAATTCCTACTATCGTCTGACCGGAGACAGAAAAGTGGACAAAAATTCTGAACTGGTGCGGCGTATCAAGGTCTGGGTGGATGAGCAGTATGATGAAGGCCGTGTAACCGTAATCACAGACAATGAACTGGTGGTACTGATCACGGATTGTTGCAAGGAATTAGGAATTGTGCTCTAAAAGGAATAAGGAGGTCTTTGCGTGAGTGAAGAAAACTATTCATTAAGCGGAAGAGTATTCCATCGATTGCGTGAGGATATTTTATCCGGAAAATATCATTCCAATGAGGAGCTGCGCGAAAAAACCATTGGAGATGAACTGGGCGTAAGCAGAACTCCGGTACGGGAAGCACTCCGTCAGTTGGAATTGGAGGGACTGGTGAAAATCATTCCCAATAAAGGCGCTGTGGTAGAGGGCATCTCCCAGGATGATATCAAGGATATTTACGAGATCCGATCCAGACTGGAGGGATTATGTGCCAAGCGGGCCGCGGAACATATTACGCAGGAGCAGATTGATGAGTTGGATGAAAATATCTTTCTGGCGGATTTTCATGCACAGAAGGGAAATTACAGTCAGATACTGGAGCTGGATAATCGCTTTCATGATATTTTATATGATGCATCCGAAAGCCGTATTTTAAAGCAGGAATTGTCCAATTTTCATCATTATGTGCAACGTGTGCGAAAAATAACTTTATCCATGCCGGAACGTGTGGTAAAATCGAATGGTGAGCACAGACAAATCTTAGAGGCGTTAAAAGAACACGATAAGATTTTGGCAGAGCAGCTGGCCACAGATCATATGCTTCGGACCATTGCCAATATGGATCAGTATGGCTGGGAGAATCTGTTGAAATAATTTGCCCAACATGTGGCAGGTGCTTTAGGCCCTGTAAAATAAAATTGCAGAAGCCCAAGAATTGATAGTGTCAAGTCAAATATGAAAACCGACACAAGTGTTGTCCCCAAAGCAGCGCGTAGCGACCTTTGGGGATATGTACGTCACCTGCGGTGACACCTCGTGTCAAAGATTTAAGGAGGACAAAATTATGGAAAAAATCAAAATGACAACCCCCCTGGTAGAGATGGATGGAGATGAAATGACCCGCATCCTTTGGAAGATGATCAAGGATGAACTTCTGATCCCGTTTATTGATCTGAACACAGAGTACTATGATCTGGGATTGGAATACCGAAACCAGACCAATGATCAGGTAACCGTAGACTCTGCGAATGCAACCAAAAAATATGGTGTTGCTGTAAAGTGTGCCACCATTACACCGAATGCGGCCCGTATGACCGAATACAATTTAAAGGAAATGTGGAAGAGCCCAAATGGCACCATCCGCGCCATGTTGGACGGTACAGTTTTCCGTGCACCTATCGTTGTAAAGGGAATTGAACCCTGCGTGAAAAACTGGAAAAAGCCCATTACCATTGCACGTCATGCTTACGGTGATGTGTACAAAGCCAGCGAGATGAAGATTCCCGGTGCAGGAAAATGCGAGTTGGTATACACTGCTGAGGATGGCACAGAGACAAGGGAACTGATCCATAACTTCTCCGGCCCCGGTGTGATTCAGGGACAGCATAATATCAATGCATCCATTGAGAGCTTTGCGAGAAGCTGCTTCAGCTATGCACTTTCCACCAAGCAGGATTTGTGGTTTGCTACCAAGGATACTATTTCCAAGAAGTATGATCATACGTTTAAGGACATTTTTGCAGAAATCTTTGAGGCAGAGTACAAGGAAAAATTTGACGAGGCAGGTATTGAGTATTTCTATACTCTGATTGATGATGCGGTGGCCCGTGTCATGAAGGCAGAGGGTGGCTTTATCTGGGCATGTAAGAACTATGACGGTGATGTGATGAGTGATATGGTTTCCTCCGCATTCGGTTCTCTTGCCATGATGACCTCCGTGCTGGTATCCCCTCAGGGTTATTATGAATATGAGGCGGCACACGGTACCGTACAGCGTCATTATTATAAGCACTTGAAAGGCGAAGAGACTTCCACCAATTCCGTTGCTACCATTTTTGCATGGACCGGAGCTTTGAGAAAACGTGGTGAATTGGACGGAAATCAGGAACTGATGGATTTTGCGGACAAACTGGAAAAGGCATGTGTGGACACCATTGAGTCCGGCAAGATGACCAAAGATCTGGCATTGATCACAACCATTGAAAATCCCACCGTGTTAAACAGTGAGAATTTCATCAAGGCAATTCGTGAGACATTAGAGAAAATGTTATAAAATTAGGAGGAACGCATGATATTAGCCTGTCAGAACATCAGTAAATCCTTTGGAACCGATGTGGTGATCGAACATGTATCCTTTCATGTGGAGGATCATGAGAAGGTTGGAATCGTAGGGATTAATGGTGCCGGCAAGTCTACGTTACTCAAAATAATAATCGGTGAAATGTCACCGGATTCAGGCGAGGTAACCATAGCGAAGGATAAGAGCATTGGTTACCTTGCTCAGTATCAGGACAAAGATGGAGATGCTACTATTTATGAGGAAGTGCTGCATGGTTGCGATGAACTGATAGCGATGGAACAAAAGCTTCGCAGCATGGAGGAACAGATGCCGAAAGTATCTGCCCATGAACTAGAGCATTTTATGGAGCAGTATCATCGACTGAATACGGAATTTGAGTTAAAGGGAGGATTGACCTTCCGCAGCGAGATTGTTGGTGTATTAAAAGGATTAGGTTTTAAAGAAGAAGAATTTGACAAAAAAATATCCCAGTTGTCCGGCGGGCAGAAAACCAGAGTGGCATTGGGTCGTCTGCTTGTAACTAAACCGGATATCATTATGCTGGATGAGCCCACAAACCATTTAGATTTGAATTCCATCGCATGGCTGGAAGGATATTTAAGCAGCTATAAGGGTGCAGTGATTCTGGTGGCACATGATCGATACTTTCTGGACAAGATTGTCACTAAAGTGGTGGAGATTTCCCGCCATGTGGCACAGGTTTTTCCCGGTAATTACAGTGCGTATGCCAGTCAGAAAGCCATTCAGAGGGAAAGCCTGATGCGGCAGTACTTAAATCAGCAGCGGGAAATCAAACATCAGGAAGAAGTGATTGACAAGCTTAAATCCTTCAACCGGGAAAAATCCATCAAGCGGGCGGAAAGCCGGGAGAAGGCTTTGGATAAGATTGAACGTATGGAGAAACCTGTGGAGGAGCATACGGAGATCAAAATATCTCTGGAGCCGGAGATTGTCAGCGGAAATGATGTGCTGTCGGTGAAGCGGTTGGCAAAGTCCTACGACAGACCGCTTTTCGCAGGAATCGATTTTGAGATTAAGCGCGGGGAAAAGGTGGCACTGATTGGAAACAATGGTACAGGAAAAACCACCATTCTAAAAATTATCAATGATCTGGTGGAAGCGGATGAGGGAGATATCCGGCTTGGAACCAATGTGCACATTGGATATTACGATCAGGAGCACCAGAATTTGCAGCCGGAGAATACTCTTTTTGACGAGATTTCCGATGCATATCCGGATATGAACAACACCAAGGTTCGCAATGTACTGGCTGCCTTCTTATTTACGGAGGATGATGTATTTAAGCGGGTTAAGGACATCAGTGGCGGAGAGCGGGGACGGCTTTCCCTGGCAAAACTGATGTTGTCAAAGGCCAATTTTCTGATCTTGGACGAGCCGACGAACCACTTGGATATTACATCCAAGGAGATATTGGAATCTGCATTGAACGCTTATACCGGCACTGTGCTGTATGTGTCTCACGATCGTTATTTTATCAATAAAACAGCCAGCCGGATTTTAGATTTAAGCAACGGACGAGTGATTTCCTATGTGGGGAATTATGACTATTATTTGGAAAAACAGGAATTTTTAGAAGCGGCGGTTCCCCTGACTTTAGAAAAGGAACAGAATGCAGCGGCGGACACCACTTTTTCAGAGGAAAAACTGAGTTGGGAGGAAAGTAAAAAACTTCAGGCTGCGAAACGTAAGCTGGAAAACGATTTGAAAAAGACAGAAGAAGCGATTGCTCTGGCGGAAGAGAAGCTGGAACAGTTCAATCAAAAGTTAGCAGATCCCTCTATTGCATCAAATTCCGGCGAGCTGTCAAAGATTCATCAGGACATGACATCGGTAAATGCAGAACTGGAATCTCTTTATGAAAAATGGGAAGACCTGAGTTTGAAGCAGGAAGACATCCATTGACAGACATTTCTGAAATTACTATAATTTATACTAGTTGTATGTAGGAGGCGAATGACGTGGAAAAAGAGATTTCACAGGCGGTGATTCGGAGAATGCCGAGATATTACAGGTATTTGGGAGAATTGCTGGACGAAGGAGTGGAGAGGATCTCTTCCAATGAACTCAGCGCACGGATGAGGGTGACCGCATCCCAGATCCGTCAGGATCTGAATAACTTTGGCGGTTTTGGACAACAGGGTTACGGATATAATGTAAAGTATCTGTATGAGGAAATTGGTAAGATTATGGGGCTCAATGAACAGCACAATATCATTGTGATCGGGGCCGGTAATCTTGGCCAGGCCATAGCAAATTACATGAAATTCGAAAAACTCGGATTTGTTATTATAGGAATATTTGATATCAATCCTTCTCTCAAGGGCAAAGAGATCCGGGGAAATAAAATTGCCATGCTGGATGAACTGGATGATTTTGTGGCACGGAATAAAGTTGACATTGCAACACTGACCATGCCGAAGGAAAATGCTGCGGACGTAGCAAACCGGCTCGTACGGCTGGGCATTCGGGCAATATGGAATTTTGCCCATGTGGATCTGGACCTGCTGGATCAGGATGTCGTTGTGGAGAATGTTCATTTGTCGGATAGCCTGATGCAGCTGTCATACAATATAGTAAAAAGCAGATAATTAGATAATTGTGGAAGAGTGATTTTCTATGAAAGAGGAACAGGAATATCAGAAAGCTTTAGCTACAGCAAAAGTTCCGGTTTTGGTACTGGACCAGAAATGGCATCAGCTTTTTGCATTGAGTGGGAAACCGGAGCCGGTGTTGTCAGTGGAGAAAGAATTAAATCATCTGTTGGAACGCCAGGGAAAGTTAAATACCGATATCAAGGATCTGAAAAAAACGAAGAGTAAACTGATGGAGAATATCGTCCAGAATATGGAGGGGACCCACGAAGAAAATATCAATGATATTTCTTCCAAAAAGCTGTCCGAGGATAGACGATTGATTGATGAAATCAATCAGACCATTGAATCTTATGAAGATGAGCTTTTGGATATACCAAGGCAAATCCATGAAACAAACAACCGATTGATGCTTGCCACCATGGACTTTTGCTATGATACACTTCGCTTAAATAAAGAGCAGATTGAAGAAATCGGACTCTGGATTGCTCAGGTCCGTATAGATCTGAAGAAAAACATCATCAAAAAACAAAATCGTGAGATTAATAACAAACAGATTTATTCATATATGCACGACATATTCGGGGCGCAGATTTTAGATCTGTTTGATTTAAAAACTGAGGACGAAGAGAAGTATAAAGAGAAAGCAAAAAAAGAGAAAGAATAACGCTTCGCCTGCGGGTGAAGCGTTTTTGGTGAAAAGATGGAATATATTGTAAATGCAAAGGAAATGAAATACTGCGATGAAAATACCATCAACCACTATGGGATCCCGGCATTGGTATTGATGGAACGGGCCGCCCTGGCCGTGACAGAGGAAATCATCCGCCGCGGAATGGATTGCCGGAATGTGCTGATCCTCTGCGGCAGCGGAAACAACGGAGCAGACGGGCTTGCGGTAGCAAGATTGCTTCATCTGAAGGGGATTTGTGTCCATGTATATCTTGCGGGAGATAAGAAACACTTTAGCCCTCAAATGAAGCAGCAATATGAGATTGCACAGAATTATAAAATTCCCTTTGTCAGCAGCTGTGAACCTGGTTACAGTCTTGTAGTGGATGCGGTGTTTGGTATTGGGCTTTCACGGAAACCGGATGATGCGCTGGCCCAATTATTTGAGCAAATCAATCAATGGGCTTGTGACAAACTCTCTGTTGACATTCCTTCAGGGGTTTCCGCGGATCACGGCAATCTGATGGGGGCCGCATTTCATGCAGATGTCACAGTCACCTTTGCATATAAAAAACTCGGCATGCTGCTGCATCCGGCGGCGGATTGTTGCGGCAGCATCACTGTGGCGGATATCGGAATCAATTCATACAGCTGGCTGGAACGAAAACCATCCATGTGCCATTTGACAAAGGATGACCTGTGTCTTTTAGCACAGCGTCCAGCTGACGGGAATAAAGGAACTTTCGGAAAGGTTCTTCTGATTGCAGGCACAGTCAATATGGCAGGTGCTGCGGTACTTGCAGCAAAGGCAGCATACCGAAGCGGCTGTGGACTAGTCAGGGTTTATACGCCGGAAGAAAACAGGATGATTCTGCAGACGGCCATTCCTGAGGCAATACTGACAACTTATTCTATGAAAAAGCCGGATTTGACTGAATTAAATGAGTGCCTTGCCTGGGCAGATGTGATCATCATAGGTCCGGGGCTGGGAAAAGAGGATGCGGCGCGGATAATTTTAAAGAATACTCTGCAGAATGCAGCTGTTCCCATGGTAGTAGATGCAGATGCGCTGAATATTCTGTCAGAACAACCGGAGCAGCTTCTGAAACCTCATACAGAGATGATTGTTACACCACATGTTGGGGAAATGGCTCGTCTCACCGGTCTTGCTGCCTCATACATCAAAGAAAATATCCTGCAGGCTGCGGAGGAATTTGCCCGCACTTACAATGTAATCTGCGTATTAAAGGACAGCAGGAGTATCATTTCCGTGCCTTACGGGAAAACCTATCTGAACATAACCGGAAATGATGGTATGGCCACAGCAGGAAGCGGAGATGTGCTGAGCGGTATCATCGGAAGTTTTCTGGCACAGGGTAACAAACCGGAATATGCAGCAGCTTTGGGAGTCTATGTACACGGACTGGCAGGAGACGTGGCATGCCAGCAATGTGGCAGCCGAAGTATGATGGCTCAGGATCTTGTGGAATCCATTGATGTGATATTAAAAGAATGTAGATAGTAAAGGCAGGATGACAATGAATCTGTATCAGAGAGTTTATGCGAAAATTGATCTGGATGCACTGCATGCAAACATGGAGGCAATGCATGGAAATCTGAAAGAGGGAACCCGGATGTTTGCCGTTATCAAAACGGATGGCTATGGTCATGGCGCGGTGCCTCTGGCCAGGGAACTGGAAGGCATCGATTACCTTTTTGGATTCTGTGTTGCCACGGTGGAGGAAGGTGTGGAGCTGCGTCAGGCAGGTATTACGAAGCCTGTTCTGATACTGGGATATACATTTCCTCAGCAATATGAAACAATCGTAAAAGAAAACCTGTCACCGACAGTTTTTACCTATGAGATGGCAGAAGCATTGTCAGCACAAGGGGTTGCGCAGAACAAGGATGTTTCTGTTCATATTGCAGTGGATACCGGCATGAGCCGTATCGGTTACTATGTAAATGAAAAAAATGCCAAAGAAGTGGCGCGAATCAGCCATCTTCCGCATATAATAATGGAAGGCATCTTTACACATTTTGCAAGAGCCGATGAATCGGATAAAACCTCAGCCAATCAGCAGTTGGAAGAATTTATGACAATGATCCGCCTCTGTCAACAGGAAAATGTGACATTTCATTATCATCATTGTGCCAACAGTGCAGGTATTTTGGAGATGCCTCAGGCCAATATGGATCTGGTGCGGGCTGGAATTACGCTTTACGGGCTATGGCCCTCAGATGAGGTTTCACGGGATATTATTCCGCTAAAGCCATTGCTTTCGCTAAAAAGTCATGTATCCTATCTGAAAACTTTGCCTAAAGGCAGGAGCGTCAGCTATGGTGGTACATACACAGCGGACACGGATCGTCTGATTGCCACAATTCCTGTGGGATATGGTGACGGTTATCCCCGGTCTCTTTCTAATAGAGGGGATGTGTTGATTCATGGCAAACGTTGCCCCATCCTGGGAAGAGTATGTATGGATCAGTTTATGGTGGATGTAACAGAAATTCCGGACACTGTAGTTGGGGATGAGGTGACATTGATCGGAAAGGACGGCGCAGAGGAAATTACCGCTGAAGAACTGGGTGATCTGTCCGGACGATTTAACTATGAACTGGTATGTGATCTCAGCAGCCGGCGGATTCCACGGGTTTATGAGAAAGCCGGCGTCATCTGTGGGGAAAGGGATTATTTTAACAGAAATAATAATTAACACATTCTTTTGAATACACTCGATAAAATTGGTAATACTTACTGTAAAACCTAAATTATGGAGTGGAAAATATGATTATCAGACGTGGAGACATCTACTATGCAGATTTGCGTCCGGTTGTCGGCTCGGAGCAGGGCGGCATACGACCGGTACTGATTATACAGAATGATGTGGGAAACCGGCACAGCCCCACAGTAATATGTGCGGCCATCACATCTCAGATGAACAAGGCAAAGCTTCCTACACACATTGAGATATCCTGTCATGAATATGATATAGTAAAGGATTCCGTTATTCTACTGGAGCAACTGCGCACCATTGACAAGTCACGGTTAAAGGATAAGGTGTGCCATTTGGACGAAAAAATTTTACGTAAAGTTGACAAAGCCTTGAAAATCAGCCTGGAATTATGTACATAGCTTGACTATTCCCGGTTAAAATGTTATTTTGTCATTATCTGTTTTGCGGAAGCAGCAGTGATACAAAAGGATTTACACAAGAAGGAGTATATGCGCATGGATGATGGAGAGAGTCCTAATATAGGTATTTTTAAGAGACTTTTTCATAAACTTCCCTTTGTTGAAACAGAGGATGTAACAGAGGAAGAAATTATCTCTATGGTCAATGAAGGCCATGAGCAGGGTGTTCTGCTGGAGAGCGAGGCTGAGATGATCCATAATATTTTTGAATTCGGCGATAAAGAAGCCAAAGATATTATGACTCATCGCAAAAATATAGTGGCCCTTGACGGAAACAGCACCTTTTCTGAGGCACTGTCGTTTATGATCGAACACAGAAATTCCCGTTTTCCGGTGTATGAGGATAACATCGATAATATAATCGGTGTGTTACATATTAAGGAAGCATTAGCCAACAGCCAGAAACAGGAATTGATGAACACGGCTATCAAGGACATTCCCGGCCTGGTGCGTGAAGTGGATTTTATTCCGGAAACCCGCAATATTAATGCCTTGTTCAAGGAAATGCAATCGGCACAAAACCATATGGTAATCGTGGTGGACGAATATGGTCAGACTGCCGGACTGGTTGCCATGGAGGATATTTTAGAGGAAATCGTAGGAAACATCTTTGACGAGCATGACGTGGAAAAACATTTTATTACAGAAAACGAAGATGGCAGTTTTCTTATGAGCGGAATGGCTCCGTTGGATGAGGTGGGAGATGCGCTGTCATTGGATTTCGACGAGGAAGATTACGATACGCTGAACGGATTTTTGATCTCATTAATCGACCGAATTCCCGCGGAAGATGAAAAGGTTAGTGTCACCTACGGAGGATACTCCTTTGAGGTGCTTTCTGTTGAGGATAAAATGATTCAATCGGTGCGGGTAGCGCGGATACCTGATGATGAAAAATATGATTCGGATGAGGCAGGTACTGCCGAGCCAGTCTTGTCATCACAGGGAAAAAATGATAAAATAGAAAAATAACGGATAGAAAAGAGGATAATTTTATGTCAGGACATTCCAAGTTTGCAAACATCAAGCACAAGAAAGAGAAAAATGATGCAGCAAAGGGAAAAATATTTACAATTATCGGTCGTGAGATCGCCATTGCAGTAAAGGAAGGAGGTCCAGATCCGGCTAACAACAGCAAACTTCGCGATGTTATTGCGAAGGCAAAGGCAAACAATATGCCAAACGACACCATCGACCGCGGAATCAAAAAGGCAGCCGGAGATGTGGGCTCTGTAAATTACGAGCGTGTAACCTACGAAGGATATGGTCCCAGCGGCACCGCAATTATTGTGGAGGCATTGACAGACAACAAGAATCGTACGGCAGCCAATGTCCGTAATGCATTTACCAAAGGGCAGGGTAGCATTGGAACCCAAGGCTGTGTGTCTTATATGTTTGACGAAAAGGGGCAGATCATCATTGCCAAGGAAGACTGCGATCTGGAGGCAGACGATTTGATGATGATGGCATTGGATGCCGGTGCGGAGGACTTCAATGAGGAGGAAGACAGTTTTGAAGTTCTTACAGATCCGGATTCCTTCAGCGCAGTGAGAGAGGCTTTGGAGGCTGAGAATATTGTGATGGCAAGTGCCGAAGTCACAATGATTCCTCAGACCTATGTAAATCTTACAGATGAAAAGGATCTGACAAATATCCAGAGGATTCTGGATCTTTTGGATGAAGATGATGACGTACAGGAAGTATACCATAACTGGGAAGAATAATCTTTTTCAACAAGTCAGATGAACTACATGTAATTGCGCAATGATATTTTAGAGAAGGAGGTATCCTATGAAGAAGAAGATACTTTTCGCAGCATCAGAGTGTGTACCGTTTATAAAGACCGGCGGACTGGCAGATGTGTGTGGTGCACTGCCGAAAGAGTTTGATAAGGAATATTGGGATGTACGTGTAGTTCTTCCGAATTACAGCTGTATACCGGAATTTTTCCGGAACCAGTTCCAGTATGTGACGCATTTTTATATGACCACCGGACCTGCAATTCCCAACAAGTATGTGGGTGTACTTCAGTTTGAATGGGAAGGAATTACATATTACTTTATTGACAATCAGGAATACTTCAATTGTTTTTCTCCCTATGGAAATATTCGATATGACATTGAGAAGTTCTGCTTTTTCGACAAGGCAGTGCTTTCCATGTTACCATTGATTGGATTCCAGCCGGATATCATTCACTGTCATGATTGGGAGACAGGCTTGATTCCTGTTTATCTTAAGAACGATTTTCAGGGAGATATGTTTTTCTGGGGCATGAAGTCTATCATGACTATCCACAATCTGAAGTTCCAGGGTGTGTGGGATATCAAGACCATGCAGGGTCTTACCGGATTCCCCAGATCGCTTTTTACACCGGATAAACTGGAATATAAAAAAGATGCCAATATGCTGAAGGGCGGGCTGGTATACGCGGACTATATTACCACAGTAAGTGATACCTATGCCCAGGAGATTCAGACGGATTACTATGGAGAGGGACTGAATGGCCTGCTTTCTGCCAGACATATGGATATGCAGGGTATCGTAAACGGAATCGATTATGTCTCTTATGATCCCAACACGGATGCAAGGCTGTACTGTAACTATAATGCAGGAAACTTCCGTACGAAAAAAGTAAATAATAAACTTCGTCTGCAGGAAGATCTGGGGCTTACCGTGGATAAGCATAAATATATGATTGGTTTGGTGTCACGTCTCACAGATCAGAAGGGTCTGGATCTGATCAATTTTGTCATTGATCGTATTGTGGACGAATTTACTCAGCTGGTGGTGATTGGTACCGGTGATGACCGATACGAGAATATGTTTCGGTATTATGCGTGGAAATACCCGGATAAGGTTTCCGCAAATATCTGCTACAACGACGATTTGGCCCGTAAATTATATGCTGCTGCAGATGCATTTTTAATGCCGTCCCGTTTCGAACCCTGTGGATTGACACAGCTTATCTCCTATCGATACGGAACAGTACCGATCGTGCGGGAGACCGGAGGATTAAAGGATACCGTCATTCCATTTAACGAGTACGAAAACACAGGTGACGGATTCTCCTTCACCAACTATAACGGTGAAGAAATGTTGTCTGTAATCAACTATTCCAAGCATATTTTCTTTGACCGGAAGAAACAGTGGAATCAAATGGTGGAACGTGGCATGGCGAAGGACTTCTCATGGAAGAGTTCGAAAGCACGCTATGAGGTTCTGTACAATTATCTGAAAAATTGGCCGGTATAAAATCATAAAAACAAAAGATACTAAGACGGATAAGGTTTTCCTTATCTGTCTTTTTTTGTGAAATACCGATAAGAATAGTGTCAAGTCAAATATGAAAAACGACACAAGGGCTTCGTCACCTGCGGTGACACCTCGTGTCAAAAGAATAGGAGCAAAAACATGGAAAATAGCAGAACCGGGCAGACGGAGTATACGGAAGAAAATAAGGAAACAGAGGATACAACTTCAGAAAAGAGAGAGGGCAAACAGCTTGATAAAGACAAAAAGGCACAGGAGCTGATCCGTGAAATCGGACAAATGACCCTGGAAGAAAGCAAGTGGAACCATAAAATTCATCTACTGTCCATCATCGGAGAAATAGAAGGACATGAATGTCTGCCGTCCACATCAAAAACCACAAAATATGAGCATGTACTGCCGAAGCTGGCAGAGATTGAAGATTCCGCCAAAATTGACGGGGTACTCGTCATTCTGAATACCGTTGGCGGAGATGTGGAGTCCGGACTGGCTATTGCCGAGATGATTGCATCTTTAAGTCTTCCTACCGTATCATTGGTTTTGGGTGGAAGTCACTCCATCGGTGTCCCTCTGGCGGTGTCCACAGATTATTCGTTCATTGTACCATCCGGAACCATGGTGATCCACCCGGTCCGCATGAATGGAACCGTGATTGGTGCACCTGCCACTTATGACTATTTCCGCCAGATGCAAAACCGGATTTTAAATTTTATTGCCAGCCACAGCCGGGCGAAAAAAGAACGTCTGGAAACTATGATGATGAATACCTCTATGCTGTCAAATGATCTTGGAACTATCCTTATCGGAGAACAGGCAGTGGAGGAAGGCCTCATTGATGCTGTGGGTGGAATTCAGCAGGCAGTGGAAAAACTTCATGAGATCATTCAGGCCAAAAAAAATGAACTGGCATGATGTCTCACGCCTGGATGTTTTAATTTTTTGCTTCGAATAATGACAACTGTTTCAAAATATGCTATACTCCTATGAGAATATGCGCGCAGATTCGATTTAGTAAGAAAGCTGATATGAATTCGGCGCACAGGACCTGCAAGAGAGGTCATGGCGAAGAAGGAGGCAGTCATGTCATTATTAGATGCAATTATAATGGGAATCATACAGGGATTGACAGAGTTTCTGCCGGTTAGCAGTTCCGGTCATCTATGTCTTTTCAAACAATTTTTTGATGTGAACACTGGTGGAATGTTTTTTGACATTCTGCTTCATATCGGAACTTTAATCGCAGTATTTGCTGTATACTATAAGGATATCTGGAAAATGATCAAAGAAGGGTGTGCCATCATCCGGGATGCCTTTATAAATGTAGTTATATTTATTGGAAATAAGGTGCACAAAGAGTCAAATGCATATCGCAAACTGGTAAACAACAGTTACCGCAAATTTGTCATGCTGGTCATTGTATCTACGATTCCTACCGGCATCATCGGGATTGTAGCATCAGACCTTGTGGAAGCTGCTGAGCAGCTTCTGATCATTCCGGGAATCTGTCTCATTATAACAAGTGTATTGCTTTTCATTTCCGATCGGGTGAAGGATGGAGGAAAAACACCTAAAACCACCACGTATACCAATGCTTTTGCTGTTGGAATCTGCCAGGGTGTGGCTACACTTCCGGGACTTTCCAGATCCGGAACCACCATCACAGCCTGTCTTCTCAGCGGCATGAATCGGAAATTTGCCGTAAAATATTCCTTCATCATGTCCATACCTGCTATATTGGGAGCATTAGTTTTTGAGATCAAGGATGTGGATTTTGCGGCACTGCAGACAGCGGAGATCATTAATTATATTGTCGGGACTCTGGTGGCCATGGTGGTTGGATATATTTGTATCAAGACCATGCTGGTGGTTGTCCGCAAGAAAAAATTTACAATTTTTTCCGTTTATTGTCTTCTGATTGGTTTGTTTTCCGTGGGCGCATATTTTTATCTGGCATAAGAGA
Organism: Roseburia sp.; assembly: GCA_051879315.1. Taxonomy (GTDB): domain Bacteria; phylum Bacillota; class Clostridia; order Lachnospirales; family Lachnospiraceae; genus Roseburia_C. The sequence continues at coordinate 89,724 of JBJELW010000017.1, read as the reverse complement.
TCTGGAGTGAGTAGATGGAAACGAATAAAACGAACAATTCAAAAAAGCGTACATATATAAGGCGCAAACCTACCAAGAAAGAACTGCAGGAACAGGAACAAAAACGTCAGTCCTTCCGCAATGAAATTGTTTTGTGGCTGATGCTGGCCCTTTGTATTATACTTTTCATCGCAAACTTTGGCTTTGGTGGAATTGTGGGAGGTGCTGTCAGCTCCTTCTTCTTTGGGGTCATGGGTGTTGCTGCGTATATTTTTCCGGTTTTACTTTTTGTGGGTACGGTTTTTGCTTTATCCAACCGGGAAAATCATGTTGCGACGGTAAAAATCATTGCATTTATTTTGTTTGTAGTTTTTGTTTGTATGCTGGCGCAAATGTTTGCAGATACTGATAAAGAGGCCACTGCCTTGTCTGCATTTTCCTATAGTATGAAAAATAAAAGCGGGGGCGGATGGATTGGCGGCCTTTTAGAACATTTTCTCTGTGGCTGGTTTGGCGTAATTGGAGCTTATGTCATCGACGCTGCGGTTCTGATCATATCCGTAGTCCTGATTACGGAACGGTCTGCCATCAGCCCGGTTAAAAAAGGTGGCAAAGCAATCTATTCTACTGCCAAGGATGAGGGAAAACGAATGCGTTCCGCTCATTTGCAGCGCAGGGAGGAGCGGAATAAACAACAGGCAAGAAGACGAATGGAACGTGTGGTGACAGGAGTGGCCCACGACACAAAATTGCCGGATCCGGGTCGAAACTCTGCAGTTTCCGATGAGGTCAATGAAATCAAGGTCCCGGAAGGGGAGAAACTTCCCATGGTGGAACAGAGCCGGCGGGTTCCGCTGGTATCCCTGGAAGCAGAGGATGCCTCTGCAGTCAGGTCAGAGAAAAGTTTGCAGGTAACTCCCATAACTTCCAAGTCAAAAAGTATTCGGGAACTGGCGGAAGAAGCTACTGTTATTGCTGAAACCGGGAATAGATCATCTGCGGTTCCACTTGAACCTGCGGATGTGGAGATAACGCAGAGAAAAGAAGAATCTCTGTCAAAAAAACGATCAGAAGAAGAAATTAATCAGGAAATTGCAGAAGTAGATTCCCAGGTGGAACAGACGAAACAAAATAAGAAACAATACGTATTTCCTCCTGTGACATTGTTAAAGCAGGCAGACCGGTCCCACGGGGGAGATGACAGCGCGCACCTGAATCAAACAGCCGAAAAATTAAAGGAAACTTTAAAGAATTTCGGGGTCAACATCACCATCACCGCCATCAACCGGGGGCCTTCCGTAACACGCTACGAGTTTCAACCGGAGATGGGGGTTAAGGTCAGCAAAATCGTTAGTCTGGCCGATGATATAAAGCTAAACCTTGCCGCAGCAGATATTCGAATCGAAGCACCGATTCCCGGAAAGGCAGCCATTGGTATTGAGGTGCCAAATAAGCAAAGCGTCCCCGTACTTTTCAGAGAACTGGTGGAGTCCGAAGAGTTCCGTGCAAATCCATCGGCAATCGCTTTTGCAGTGGGAAAAGATATTGCCGGAAGGGTTATGATTGCGGATATTGCCAAAATGCCTCATCTGTTGATTGCCGGTGCTACGGGATCCGGAAAATCAGTCTGCATCAACACCATTATCATGAGTATTATTTATCGCGCCTCGCCAGAGGATGTGAAGTTGATTATGGTTGATCCTAAAGTGGTGGAACTCAGTGTATATAACGGAATTCCCCACCTGATGATACCTGTGGTAACAGATCCGAAAAAGGCAGCCGGTGCTTTAAACTGGGCAGTGGCAGAGATGACAGAACGTTATCAGAAGTTTGCAGAATACGGAGTCCGTGACTTAAAGGGATACAATCAAAAAGTGGAAGCCATTTCAGATATTCCTGATGATACGAAGCCGGTAAAATTGCCCCAGATCGTAATTATTGTGGACGAGCTGGCAGATTTGATGATGGTGGCACCATCAGACGTGGAAGATGCTATTTGCCGTCTGGCTCAGTTGGCGAGGGCCTGTGGTATCCATCTGGTCATTGCGACCCAGCGGCCTTCTGTAAATGTCATCACCGGATTAATCAAGGCCAATATGCCTTCCCGCATTGCCTTTGCCGTAACTTCCGGGGTAGATTCCCGCACGATTCTTGATGCCAATGGTGCAGAGAAGTTGCTGGGTAAGGGTGATATGCTTTATTATCCCCAGAATCTGCAGAAACCTCTCCGGGTGCAGGGAGCCTTTGTATCGGATAAGGAAGTGGCCGATGTGGTGGATTTCCTAAAAAATCACAATGAGGATTCTGACTACAATCAGGAGATTCAGGATAAAGTGAACTCCATTGCAGTGCAGGGCAGTTCGTCGGACAACCGCAGTGACAGCGCTGATGAGCGGGATGAGCATTTTGTGGAAGCTGCAAAGCTTTTGATTGACAAGGAGAAAGGATCCATAGGAATGATCCAGCGGTATTTCAAAGTTGGGTTTAACCGGGCTGCCCGTATCATGGATCAGTTGGAAGAAGCTGGCGTTGTAGGGCCGGAGGAGGGCACGAAACCCCGCCAGATTCTTATGTCAGAGGAGCAGCTTCAGCAATATATTGAAGAATATTTATAGGAGGAACATTGTTTATGAAAACAGATATTGAAATTGCACAGGAAGCAGAACTGGTACATATCCGGGAGGTTGCAGCAAAACTGGATATTACCGAAGATCAATTAGAAATGTATGGTAAATATAAAGCAAAGCTGACTGACGATTTGTGGGATAGCATCAAAGACCGTCCGGACGGAAAGCTTGTTTTAGTAACTGCTATCAATCCTACACCTGCCGGTGAAGGCAAAACCACAACCAGCATTGGTTTGGGCGAAGCCCTGTCAAAACTTGGCAAAAAAACTGTTTTGGCTCTCCGTGAGCCTTCTTTAGGGCCCTGCTTCGGTATTAAGGGCGGAGCTGCCGGTGGCGGATATGCGCAGGTGGTCCCCATGGAGGATCTGAATCTTCATTTTACCGGAGATTTTCATGCTATAACATCTGCAAACAATCTGTTGGCCGCTCTGTTGGATAATCACATTCAGCAGGGAAATGAACTGGGAATCGACCCAAGACAGATTGTATGGAAGAGATGTCTGGATATGAACGACCGCGTTCTTCGCAATATTGTTGTAGGACTGGGAAGTAAGATGGATGGAATGGTTCGCGAGGATCACTTCATTATCACCGTCGCATCTGAGATTATGGCAATCCTTTGTCTTGCAGATGATATGCAGGATTTAAAGAAACGTCTGGGAAAGATCATCGTGGCTTATACATTTGACGGAAAACCTGTGACAGCAGATGATCTGCACGCCACCGGTTCCATGGCCGCATTGCTAAAAGATGCACTGAAGCCCAATATGATCCAGACCTTAGAGCATAATCCTGCCATTGTACATGGTGGACCTTTTGCCAATATTGCCCATGGCTGTAACAGTGTACGCGCCACAAAGACAGCCTTGAAGCTGGGCGACATTGCAATTACTGAGGCGGGATTCGGCGCTGATCTTGGTGCGGAAAAATTCTTTGATATCAAGTGTCGGAAAGCCGGATTACACCCGGATGCCGTGGTTTTAGTCGCAACCATTCGTGCTTTGAAATACAACGGAGGTGTTGCGAAAGCAGATCTTTCTGTTGAAAATATGGATGCATTGCGAAAGGGTATCGTTAATCTGGAGAAACATATCGAAAATCTTCAAAAATTCGGTGTGCCTGTGGTGGTAACCTTAAACTCTTTCGTGACAGATACTCCCGAAGAAGTTAACTTTGTGGAGAAGTTCTGTCGTGACCGGGGTTGTGATTTCGCTTTGTCTGAAGTATGGGCAAAAGGTGGCGAAGGTGGTCTGGCACTGGCAAAACAGGTGCTGAATACCCTCGAAAACAAAACTTCCGATTTTCATGTGCTTTATGAGGATGAATTGTCCATCCGGGATAAGATTTCAAAAATCGCAAAGGAAATCTACGGCGCAGACGACGTAACCTATGCCCCTGCAGCCTTAAAAGAGTTAAAGCATATTGAGGAGCTGGGCATGAGTGATTATCCGGTATGTATGGCAAAGACCCAGTACTCTCTTTCTGACGACCCGAAGAAGTTGGGACGTCCGGAACATTTTACCCTGAATGTCCGCGAGATGTATGTATCTGCAGGCGCCGGCTTCGTGGTTGCCATTACCGGATCAATCATGACTATGCCGGGTCTTCCGAAGGTTCCGGCAGCCAATAATATTGATGTGACAGATGATGGTGTAATTACCGGATTATTTTAGGAGGATTTTATGGCATTTATTATTGATGGAAAAAAAATCTCAACAGAGATTAAAGATGAATTAAAAGAGAAGGTTGCACGGCTGAAAGATCGGGGAATCACGGGAGCGTTGGCGGTAGTTCAGGTGGGAGAGGATCCGGCTTCCTGCGTGTATGTCAGAAATAAAAAACGTGCCTGTGAATACATTGGAATCGAATCTTTGTCTTACGAGCTCCCGGAACGCACTTCCCAGCAGGAACTCCTGGATTTGATCCGGGATCTGAACTCCAAAGAACAGGTAAAGGGGATTTTAGTTCAGTTGCCTTTACCTTCACATATTGATGAGAATGCGGTGATTAAAGCAATTGATCCTTTAAAGGACGTGGATGGTTTCCATTCGGAAAATGTCGGAGCACTTATCATAGGCCAGCCCGGTTACGTATCCTGTACACCGGCCGGCGTTATCCAGTTGTTAAAACGTTCCGGAATTTCAATCGAAGGCAAACACTGCGTAGTGATGGGGCGAAGCAATATTGTAGGAAAACCTATGGCAGCACTGATGCTCCGGGAGAATGCTACTGTCACCGTAACCCATTCCCGGACAAAGAATCTTCAGGAGATCTGCAAACAGGCAGATATTCTCATAGTTGCCATCGGCAAAAAAGAATTTGTGGATGCATCCTATGTTAAGGAAGGTGCCGTGGTTATTGATGTGGGAATGCACAGAGATGAAAATAATAAACTGTGCGGAGATGTAAAGTATAAAGAAGTGGAAGCGATTGCCTCTGCAATCACCCCGGTTCCGGGTGGTGTGGGACCTATGACCATTGCAATGCTCATGAACAATTGTGTGGAATCCATGGAAAGATAGGAGAAACGTATGAAATGTGCAAATTGCGGTGCAGAGCTTAAGGTTGGCTGCGTATATTGTTCCGTATGTGGAAAAGAAGCCCAGATTGTTCCGGATTACAATGAACTGGACGACGATTATCTCAAGGCTTTGTTGGAAGAAGAAGAAATGCCATTACAAAATAAGCAGACCAAGTCCTCCGAAGAACAGATTTCTGTGGCCAAAAAGGAAAAAAAAGGTACCGGAAAAAAGAAAAACAAAAAGCCATGGATTTTGACAGGAATCTTTGCAGTGGTACTGGTACTTGCTGCAATTGTTGTTTTCGTGGTTGTTCGCACGAAACAAAGCAATTCCTTTTCTTATCAGTTTGATAAGGCGGTTGCATATGCTGACCAACGCAATTATACGAAGGCAATCCAATATTTTGAAAAAGCATTGGATTTAGAGCCGGACAATACAGACGCCTTGTATGAATTGGCAAAGATTTATTATACGCGTGAAAACTATCAGGCAGCAGAAGCGCCGCTATTACAGATTATCATGAATGATTCTTCCAATAAAGAAGCTTATCAGCTTTTGATCGAACTGTATGAAAAGCAAAAGAGATATGATGACATTGTATCGCTGTATCAGTCAGCCACAGATGAGGCGGTTAAAGAACTTTTCTCTGCCTATATCCTGTCGGAGCCAGTCTTTGACCCACAGGGTGGAGAGTATGAAGATACGCTGGAAATCCACATTTCTGCCGGAAATGGAACAACCATTTATTATACCATGGATGGCAGTGATCCCATAGAAAACGGGGTGCCCTACACGAATTCAATCAGTCTGGAAGATGAGGGAAGCTACACCATAAGTGCCGTTGCCTGTGATGAACGGGGAATTTTCAGTGAGGTGGAAAAGGAAAAATATGTCATCAAATTCACTGCTCCTGATATGGCAACAGTGACTCCGTCGGCAGGAACCTACACAGAAGCTGTGTCCGTTACCGTTCATGTGCCGGATGGGGCCAAAGCTTATTACACCTGGGATGGAACCAATCCCACGACTGCCTCCGATCAGTATACGGAACCGCTGGAACTGCCGGAAGGAAATAATATTCTTTCGATACTTGTGGTAAGTGAGCAGGGAATAAGCAGTCCGGTGGCCAGATATAATTACATTTATCAGCCCTGATAAATTTCGTTGTAAAGTTCCTCCAGCAGATATTCGGCATATTCCTCGGGAAGCTCCGGAAATCCCATGGAAAGTTCCTGTTTCATATATTCATATCGTTTAAAATAACTTTGTTCCTCTGAAAGATCATCGGAAATCATACATACCCGGTCGATTTTTTCAGAGGAATAATTTTCCAGAAACCATCGACGAATGTCGGCGGTTCTTTTTTCATCTGCATCCGCTTCATGAGATAAACCTTTCAGCGCCCGTAAGTGCCAGATTCCAATGATGATAAAAATAACAAACAGGATAGACAGCACTACACACATTTCCACCTTGGTAGTCTGGTTTATGGGCAGCTTAATTACGTCGGTTATCACCAGAACAGAGAGTACCAACCCAATGATTCCCATGGGTAGAAAAGTGTATGCCGTGGATTTGGTAGATTCATATTCGGTTCTTTTTTTCTGATACATAAAAACTCCCTCTCTTTTACAATGTTTAGCAGTAAAATCCTGTCATTAGTATAATGTTTTTTTTGCAGTAACACAATAGTAATCCACTCGTGGGTGTGATATACTAAGTTTCATGAAGATTACAATTTTATGTGTTGGAAAAATTAAAGAAAAATTTTTTTCAGATGCGATTGACGAGTACAGCAAAAGGCTGAGCCGCTATTGTAAGCTGGAAATCATTCAGGTAGCCGATGAGAAGACTCCGGAGAATGCATCTCTGTTGATGGAAAACCAGATCAGAGACAAGGAAGGGGAACGACTCTTAAAATATCTCTCATCCTCCAATGCCAGAAAAATTGTGTTGGCCATTGACGGAAAGATGATGGATTCCGTAGAATTGTCCCAATACTTTCACCAGCAGATGGTGTCCGGTTGCAGTGAACTGCTGTTTGTGATTGGAGGTTCCCTTGGATTATCGGATGCGGTGCTGGCATGTGCGGACTTAACACTCAGCTTCTCTAAAATGACATTTCCTCATCAATTGATGCGTGTCATTTTGCTGGAGCAAATCTATCGGGGATACCGGATCATGAACCACGAACCTTATCACAAATGACGAAGTTCATAATTTTGTAGGAGGAACTGATTGATGCGAATGTATGATTTGATAGAAAAAAAGAAAGAAGGCAAACCTCTCTCAAAAGAGGAAATTTCCTATATTGTCCAGGGATATACCTCCGGGGAGATTCCCGACTATCAGGTGTCTGCTCTGCTGATGGCAATCTGCTTTCAGGGGATGAACGAGGAGGAAACCTTAGCACTGACTCTCGCCATGCGGGACAGCGGAGATACGCTGGATCTGTCCCAGATTCCGGGCATTAAAGTGGATAAGCACAGCACCGGAGGAGTAGGTGACAAAACTTCGCTGGTTCTCACTCCAATCATTGCTTCATTGGGCGTGCCTGTGGCGAAAATGTCCGGCCGGGGGTTAGGCCATACCGGAGGAACCATTGATAAGTTGGAATGTTTTCCGGGATTTACCACCGCACTGGATGAAAAACGATTCATACAAAATGTACAAAACATAGGAATTGCCATTGCCGGACAGACTGCCAATCTGGCACCGGCAGATAAAAAACTGTATGCCCTGCGGGATGTGACAGCTACTGTTGCACAGCCTTCCCTGATTGCCAGCAGTATCATGAGCAAAAAGCTGGCCAGCGGCTCCGATGCCATTGTGCTGGATGTAAAAACAGGAAACGGTGCTTTTATGCAGACTTACGAGGAGGCGGAAGACCTGGCGGCTCAGATGGTCCGCATTGGGAAAGGCGCCAATAAAACAACTTACGCTGCCATCACAGATATGTCCCAGCCTTTAGGCCATGCTGTGGGTAACACGCTGGAGGTAATAGAGGCAATTCATTCTTTGCAGGGAAAAGGTCCGAAAGATTTGATGGAAGTAGTGGAAACATTGGGCTATCTGATGCTTTTAGCCGCCCACAAGGTATCTGCCCGGGAAGAGGCAGTTCAGATGATAAAGGAAACCATCGATTCCGGCGCCGCACTGAAACGCTTTGCGGACTTTGTGGAGGCTCAAGGTGGGGATTCAAGGGCCGTTTATGAACCATCGCTTTTGTCTTTAGCTCCCTGCAGACTTCCGGTATATCAGTCGAGAGGATACGTGGAACAGATTCGTGCGCTGGATATCGGTAATGCCTGTATGCAGTTGGGTGGCGGTAGACTTACGAAGGAGAGCAGCATTGACCTTTCCGTGGGAATTTATCTGCGTAAAAAGGTGGGAGATGCTGTAACACCGGATGAGCCGGTGGCTTATGTCTATGCATCGGATGAGACAAAGGGACAGGAAGCAGTGTCCATGGTGGCAGATGCATACACCATTTCCTCTGAGAAGCCGGAGGAAAAATGCACAGTTTATGCATGTATAACAGAATAGAATGCCACGCAAAATCATATAGTGATATATGAAGAAAAATAAAAATCCAATCATCAAAGATCAAGTGGTGGAAGCCCTGGAACTGCCAAAGGATCTGGTTTATCACTCAGCCATTGTTACAATAACAGGAAAACAGGAACTGACTTTGGAAAATTATAAGGGCATATTGGAATACCAGACGGATCACATCTCTGTTCAGACGAAAAACTGCCGTGTAACTGTATTCGGGAAAAATTTAAAGATTCCCTATTATACCAACGAAGAAATGAAAATCACCGGGCTTATTCAGAATATTGTGTATGAATAGGGGTGAGGAATTTGATTTTTTCACTGCTGAAATATCTGGGAGGCTATCTGGAGATAAGCCTGAAAGGGTATGCGCCGGAGCGTTTTTTGAATCTCTGCAGCGGACACAATATCCTGATTTGGGATTTGTACAAAGGGAATGAAGAATATCATTTTAAAATCAGTCTTCGTGCTTTCCGGCAGATCCGGCCGTTTGTCCGTAAAACAAAAACCAAGGTTCATATTCTACACCGGTATGGACTGCCTTTCTGGCTATATCGACATAAGCGAAGAAAACTTTATTTTTCCGGAATTCTTATGGCATCAATCCTGTTGGTCATTATGTCGCAGTTTATCTGGAATATCGAATTTTCCGGAAATTCCAAAGTAACAGATGATACACTGCTGAAGTTTTTAGATGAATCCGGATGCAGTTATGGAAGCGCAAAACAAAGAATCAATTGTGAAACCCTGGAAGCTGAGATCCGCGAAAACTTCGATGAAGTGATTTGGACTTCTGTTGAAATTCAAGGGACGAAGCTCACCGTTCAGATCAAGGAAAGCCTCCTACCGGACCAGGGCTCGGAGAAAACGCAGGAGAACTATGGCGCCTCGGATCTCATTGCTCCCTGTGACGGAGTGGTGTCTTCTATCGTTACCCGGAATGGAACCCCCTGTGTGAAAGCCGGAGATACCGTAGAAGCGGGTGATATTTTGGTTTCCGGGCACATTGAATTGTACAATGACAATGGGGAAGTGATGGCATATCACTACTGTAATGCAGATGCAGATATTTACCTGACCGTAGCCAGGCCTTACCAGGAGGAGATTAACGCAGCGTATGACAAAAAGATTTTTACCGGGGAAGTGACCACACGTTATTCCCTGGAATGTTTCTCCAAAATATTTGGCCCGTTCAGGCAAGAACCGGACTATGATTCCTTTGAACTTACCACGAATTATCGACAATGGAGACTGTATCAGGACTTTTATCTGCCCTTTATCCTTCGTGTAGATACTTACCGGGAATATATTTTATCTCCGGAGGTCTATGACGAAACAGAACTGAAGGCCATGGCAGAAGAACATCTCCAGATATATTTGGAACAAATAAGTGAAAAAGATGTTCAAATTATAGAAAAAAATGTTATTATGGATATGTATGAAAATAAACTGATTGCTTCCGGCAGTATTCTCTTGCAGGAAAAAGTCAGTGAACGGCAACAGACTGAAACACTGGAATTGCCGCAGGAAAACGAAAGGTTAGACACAGATGAGTTTGAATGAAACAACAATCAATATCCCGGCTGAGGATATTGCAAATATTTTCGGGCAGTTTGATCATAATATTAAATTAATAGAACGCGCTCTTAACATTACGGTTGTTCCCAGAAACGAAGGAATCAAAATCATTGGAGAAGACCCGAATGTTAAGAGCGCATGTAATGTATTTGATCAGTTGATAAAGCTGGCACAACATGGCAATCAGATAGACGAACAGAGAGTGGGATACCTGTTGTCGCTTCTGGAGGAGCATAAAGAAACCAGGGTAGTGGAACTGGATTCGGACTGTATCTGTCACACAATAACCGGTAAACCGGTAAAGCCCAAAACTTTAGGCCAGAAGCAGTATGTAGATGAAATCCGCAAACAAATGATTGTCTTTGGAATTGGTCCCGCCGGAACCGGAAAGACCTATCTTGCTATGGCCATGGCCATCACCGCCTTTAAAAACGAGGAAGTGGGGCGTATCATTCTCACAAGACCCGCCATAGAAGCCGGAGAAAAGTTAGGATTTCTGCCCGGTGATCTACAAAGCAAGATAGATCCTTATCTGCGGCCCCTGTATGACGCATTGTACCAGATCATGGGGGCAGAAAGTTTTCAACGGAATATGGAGAAGGGCCTGATAGAGGTGGCTCCACTGGCATACATGAGAGGGAGGACCCTGGATAATGCATTTATCATTTTGGACGAGGCCCAGAACACAACTCCCGCCCAGATGAAAATGTTTCTGACCCGTATCGGATTCGGCTCCAAAGTAGTGATTACGGGAGATGCCACACAGAAAGATCTGGCCCCCGGAGTTAAATCCGGTCTGGATGTGGCACTGCGTGTACTGCGCAATGTGGAGGGAATCGGAATCTGCCGGCTCAAAAGCACGGATGTGGTGCGTCATCCTCTGGTGCAACGCATTGTAAAGGCATATGAAGCATACGAAAGCAAGGAAAGTTCCGCCAGCCGGAAAGGTAAGAATAATGATAGCAGAAAATAAATTTTCCCGCACACGTTTGGGCAATATATTACGGTTACTTGTTTTGCTGCTTCTGGATGTGATGGTGTTAACCCTTTTTCACCGGTTATCTGTCACTCGGGGAATTTTGATGGCTGCTCTTGTAATTCTCTTTTCTCCGGTTTTTTTTGCATCCGTTTCCCTTCAACGCATCCGCGGCGAATTAAACGGTGACACCCGCAGTAATCTTGACCGCTTTACGCTGCATTTTTCCGGGTGCATCCTGCTGTGTCTTATTTTTTCTTTTTTGCCGGCATACAGTGCACCGGCAATGATACCGGCTGTATGGCTGATCTGCATCAGCGGGGTTTTCCCCGGGATGTGCGGCAGTATCTTTCTGCTGGTACTGTCCTGGGTAGGAAGCGGAACCTCCGGGAATTATCTTTTGGCCCAAATACTTCTGGTTTTGTATGGATGCCTGGGCGTTTGTATGCTGAAAAAAAAGTGTAATCAGATCCATGTTTTGATCAGCCTGTTCATTGCAGGTATTCTGATTCCGGCTGTCTGTTCCTGCCTGGATACAGGAGAGTTGAATTATCCGCTGTTTTTTATGCAGGTTGGAAGCGGCATGATTACCATCCTCTTTTTAATCGTGGCCTATGAGCCACTGACCAGACAGCGGCAGGAGACACTTGTTCGGAATTTGAATGAAATCATTCAGCCGGACTATCCATTGGTAAGGGATATGAAATCTTATTCCGAAGTGGATTATGTCCATGCGGTCAAAGTATCCCGTATTGCCTGCGCCTGTGCAGAATACATCCATGCGGACAGTGCAGTAGCTGCAGCGGCAGGATTTTATTACCGATTGGGAAAGCTGGCCGGTGCACCTTTTGTGGAGAATGGTGTAACTTTGGCAAAGGAGCATTGTTTTCCTGAATCTGTGGTTACAATACTCAGTGAATATAACGGAGACGAAAATGCAATCAGCAGTCTGGAATCCGCAATCGTACATATGGCAGATTGTCTGGTTACAAAATTTGAGCTCTTAGACCGGGATACTTTTCGGAATAACTGGAATCATGACATGGTGATTTACCAGACTATGAACGAGAAATCCTCCTCCGGTCTGTATGACCAATCCGGCATGAGTATGAATCAATTTTTAAAGATCAGAGATTTTCTTTCGAAAGGAGTGGATTTGTTTTGACCCTGCAAATTGAAGAAGAAACGAAAATAAATCTGGATTTTGATTATAAAAGTCTTGCAAAAGATGTGATATTGTTTACAATGGAACATGAAAACTTTCCCTATGAGGCAGAAATCGATCTGACTCTGACGGACAATGAATCCATTCATGCCATAAACCGGGAATACCGTGGAATTGATCGTCCTACGGATGTTCTTTCTTTCCCCATGTTGTCCTATGAAACACCGGGAGATTTTTCTGCACTTGAGGATTCTGTGGAGGATAATTTCAACCCCGACACCGGAGAAATTCTCCTGGGAGATATTATTCTTTCAATTCCGAAGGTATTAGAACAGGCCCGGGAATACGGGCACAGTCCCAAGAGGGAATATGCATTTTTGATCGTACATAGTATGCTGCATTTATTTGGTTATGATCATATGACAGAATCGGAGGCGGCATTTATGGAAAATAAACAAAAAGAGATTCTGCAGGAATTGCAGATTCTAAGATAGTTGGAGGTTACTTTTATGAAAAAATTTTTAGCAGTACTTTGTTTGTCTACCATGCTGGCAGCTGTCTTTACCGGTTGTGGAAAGAAGGACGATACAACAGATAATTCTACGGAAGCTGTAACCGAGTTGGAGACAGAGACCGACGAAGATCGCCAGACAAATTCTGAAGGCATGATGCGAAGCTATCTGACAGGACAGTGGGTAAGCAGTGATCTGGCCCAGCAGAGACCTATTGCAATCATGATTGGAAATACCAATGACGCATTGCCCCAGTATGGGCTTTCTCAGGCAGATATCCTTTATGAGGTTCCTGTGGAGGGCGGTATCACTCGTCTCATGGGCATCTTTGAGGATTATTCCAATCTGGATAAAATCGGTTCTGTCCGGAGCTGCCGTCATTATTTTGCGTACTATGCAATGGAGTTCGATGCCATCTATGTTCACTATGGACAGGCCATTTACGCCACGGAATTGTTGGAAAGTGATCAGATTGACAACTTAAACGGAATTGACGGAACCATCGATTCTCTGACTTTCTATCGTGATCCTGAACGGAAACAGCCTCACAATGCATTTGTTTCCACCCAGGGTATTCAGGCCGGAATCGAACATCAGGGATATGAGACTACCTATGATGAGGAGTATACCGGTCATTACCTGTTTAACGAGGATGACGAGAATGAAATTCAGTTGTCAGACGGTGAAGATGCCGCTGTAGTTCAGCCCGGTTACTATATCAGCAACACCTGGTTTGAGTATAACGAAGAAGAAGGCGTTTACTACCGGTTTGAGTTTAAAAAACCTCATACCGATGAGATGAACGGCGAGCAGCTGAAATTTAAGAACATTCTGATCCAGTATGCGGATTCTAAAGTTTTGGATGAAAACAGAGGATATCTGGATGTGACTACGGTGGGATCCGGTACCGGCAAATATATCACCAACGGAAAGTCAATCGATATTACCTGGAAGCGTGACAGTGAAAACGATATCACCAGATATTATGATGAAGATGGAAAAGAAATCACATTAAATCAGGGCAAAACAAATGTATGCGTAGTATTAAACAGTATGAAGGATCGTTTGAATATTTATGCTAATGCCGATGATTTTGAAGCACCCACTCCTTCCAAATAATGATTTGAGGTAGTATTTATATGGGAAACCAAAAGAAAAACGATTCCAGTTTCCTGGTTCAGGGATCTATCCTTGCAGCAGCATCTCTCATAAGCCGGATCATCGGTCTGATTTACCGGATTCCGATGACCCACATTATCGGGAATGCCGGAAACAGTTATTACAGTTCCGCATATGAAATTTATAATATCCTGCTTCTGATTTCTGCATACAGTCTGCCTACGGCAGTATCGAAACTGGTATCTGCCCGTATTGCAAAAGGACAAAAACAAAATGCATATCGTATTGTAAAAGGAGCATTGATACTGGCAAGCTGTACCGGTTTAACCGCCTCTCTGATCCTGTATTTTGGAGCAGAGGCGTTGACCACATTGTTTCAGTCTCCTTTGAGCATTTTTGCCTTAAAGATTCTGGCACCTACAGTTTTTGTAGTGGCTATATTAGGTGTTATCCGCGGATTTTTTCAGGGATTGGGCACTATGGTTCCCAGCGCATTCTCCCAGGTTATTGAGCAGGTGGTAAATGCTGTTGTCAGTGTGGCGGCTGCCATGCTGCTGTATAGCTATGGTGCAAGGATCGGCGGAGTTTTGGGTGATGCCGAAAAATACGGCTCTGCCTATGGAGCTGCCGGTGGCACGTTAGGCACCAATCTGGGAGCTGTGGCAGCATTGCTTTTTGTAGGACTTTTGTTTTTGGGATATAAACGCGTATTTAAGAAACAGATGAAACGGGATCTGTCCACAAAAACAGAATCTTACGGAACCATCGTGAGGATTCTGCTTCTTACCATTATTCCGGTTCTGTTAAGCACTACCATTTACAATATCAGTTCTATCATTGATCTTGGAATCTATAAAAATGTTGCGGTTTATCAGGGATACAATATGGACCAGATTGACGACTGGTGGGGTATTTTTACGGGAAAATATAAAACGATTATCAATATTCCCATCGCCATTGCATCAGCTATGGCGGCATCCTGTGTGCCGAATCTTACCACTGCTTATGCAAGCCGTCGTAAAAAAGCTGTACATCATCAGATTGGCTTGTCTATCCGCTTTATTATGGTGATTGCTTTTCCCTGTATGGTGGGTGTAGCTGTTCTTGCATCTCCCATTTTACAGCTGTTGTACGGTGATGCAACGGAGACTGCAGCCAAGATTTTGTTCCATGGTTCCCTGGCTATTTTGTTTTTTACGCTGTCCACCTTGACCAACGGACTGCTGCAGGGAATCAACCGTTTACGGGAACCGGTAAAAAACGCATTCCTTTCACTGATCCTGCATGTCATCTTCCTGCTGGTCTTGATGTTGGGATTTGATTTAAATATTTACGGTGTAATTTATGCCAATACATTTTTTGCATTTTGTATGTGCGTGCTAAATGCACGTTCTCTGCGAAAATACAGTGGGTATCGTCAGAAAATCAGAAAAACATACCTGATTCCGGCTATCAGTTCAGCGATAATGGGTGTTGCAGTATATTTCTGTTACCAGTTCATCCAGAAAATTTCCGGTATTAATGCGGTTTCCACTCTGGTATCCATAGTGATTGGTATCCTGATATATGTAATCATGATGCTGTTGCTGCGGGGACTGGGAGAGGAGGAACTTTCCAGATTTCCGAAAGGCGCTGCCCTGGTCCGTTTCTTTAAAAAATTACACTTGTTAAGATAAATGTATAAACAGGTAAAAATTGGCGAATACTATTTGTGGTGATGAACATGAAAAAAACAAATAGTATTCGCTCTTTTTTTATTGTGACAATGGTTTTACTTCTTTGTTTTCTGGTATATCTGTTCTATTCCATGAACAGACCCTCCGGGGATTCCCAGACTCCTTCAACGGAGCAGGAGCAGATATCTGAAACAGAAGAAATTCTTCAGAAAACCTCCAATATTCCATCCGATGCGATTTTTATCCTGAAAGATTGTGACGGATATCTGACGGTATATCTGATTGCAGAGGATACCGTGTATATGTATACAGATATCACAATGGACTCCCTGCCACAATCCTTGCAGGAAGAAATCGATACAGGAAAGACATTTTCCAATGCAGAAGAGTTGTTCCGTTTTTTGGAAAGCTACTCCAGTTAGATTTGATTTATAAAATATGGATAAGCTTGAAAACAGAGAAAAACAATTCAATTATCCGGTTTTCTTTTCAAGGTTTTTGTGATAAAATCGATACGAGATCAGGCTTGAAAGAAAAAGGGTATGAGTTTCATGAAAGAATATGATGTGCTGGTGATCGGCGGTGGGGCTTCCGGTATGGTGGCAGCTATTATGGCTGCCCGTTCGAATGTCCACGTCGCTGTATTAGAGCATATGGAGATACCGGGAAAGAAAATCCTGGCTACAGGAAACGGAAAATGTAATTTTGCCAACAGGACGCAGGGTGTGTCGAATTATTATGGTGCAGACCCTGCTTTTGTGGTGCCTGTATTTGAACAATGCAGTCTGGAATGGATCCTCACCTTCTTTCAGGAATTAGGAATAGAGGCCAGGGAAAACCGGGGCGGATATTATCCCAGAAGTGAACAGGCTTCCGCAGTGGCACAGGTTCTGCTGGCGGAACTGGATCGTCTGCAGGTGGATATTTTCTGCCGGTGCGGAATACGCAGGATACAAAAAATCTCCAACGGTTACCGGGTAGAGACAAAAGATGGGGATTTTGTTTCCCGCAGCTGTATTCTTGCCACAGGCGGAAAAAGTTATAAAGCCAGCGGCAGTGACGGAAGCGGTTTTTTATATTTGGAGCAGCTGGGCCATCATGTAACCCCTCTTATACCGGCATTGATTGGTTTCCATGCCAAAGGGAATTTTTTCCCTGCCGTGGCCGGGGTTCGTATTCAGGCAGAGTTGACATTATTTGTCGGGGAGCAGATCTGCGGAAAAGAAACAGGAGAACTTCAACTGACTGATTATGGGGTTTCCGGCATACCGGTTTTTCAATTGAGTCATCTGGCAAGTGAAGGACTTTTACAGGGCAAGTCTGTCCGTCTCTCCCTTGATTTTTACCCGGAAAAATCTTTTTCGGAACTGGAGCAGCTTCTGACAGAACGCATGCAGGGGCTTCCCGGAAGAAAAAGCGCCCATAATGCCTGTATCGGTCTTTTTCCGGACAAACTCATCGATGTATTGCTGGTCCAGGCACATATTGCACCGGAAACATCTGCCGGAAAATTAACCGGTAAACAATGCAAAACTCTTGTCAGAGCCATAAAGTCCCTGCCGGTGGAACTTACCCAGTGGAACAAATTCGACCAGGCACAGGTAACTGCCGGAGGGGTGGATACCAGGGAAATCGATCCCCATACCATGGAATCCAAACTCTGCCCCGGGCTTTATTTCGCCGGTGAAATGATTGATGTAGATGGCAAGTGTGGCGGATTTAATCTGCAATGGGCATGGGCCAGCGGCGCAGTGGCCGGAATCCATGCCGCTGCACACAGTAAGGAGTCCCTATGATTCGAATTAACCAGTTAAAATTACCGATGAAGCACACCCGGAAACAATTAGAGCAGAAACTTTTACAGATGCTCCATGTGGATGCGGGACGACTTTTGTCGTATCAGATTGTGAAACAATCCATCGATGCCCGCAGGAAAGGCGAATTGTCTTACGTATATGCATTGGATGTCACACTGGCAAAGGAGACGCAGTATCTTTCCAAAAATAGAAATCCCAATATCATAAAATCCGTGACAAAATCCTATTGTTTTCCTTCTTCCGGAGAAGAAACGCTGCCTCAGCCCCCGGTAATTGTGGGAAGCGGACCGGCAGGTATGTTCTGCGCGTATGAGCTGGCGCTTCACGGATATCATCCCATTGTGATTGAGCGGGGCAGTTGTGTGGAAGAGAGAAGCCGTATTGTCCGGAATTTCTGGGAGACTGGTATTCTGTCAGAGAATACCAACGTTCAATTTGGCGAGGGGGGAGCAGGTACCTTTTCCGATGGCAAGCTCAATACACTTGTCAAAGATGTAATGGGCCGAAACCGCGAAGTATTGGAAATTTTTGCTGCTATGGGTGCACCTTCTGAAATTTTATATTGGAACAAACCCCATATCGGAACAGATATTTTAAAGGATGTAGTGAAAAATATCCGCAATCGTATCATCGAGTTGGGAGGAACCTATTTCTTTGAGCACCAGCTCACGGATTTTGTCGTTCAGGATGGCCGTCTGGAAAAACTGATTCTTTTAACCGGGCAAGAAAAAAAAGAAATTCCTGCAAATGTAATGGTTCTTGCCGTGGGCCACAGTGCCAGAGATACCTTTTCCCTGCTGGAAAAAAGAGGGCTCTCCATGGAGGCAAAGTCCTTTGCAGTGGGCATGCGTGTGGAACACCCTCAGTCAATGATTGACGAAAGTCAGTATCACGGAAACCGGCACAAAAATCTGCCGGCCGCTTCCTATAAACTGACAGCCAACTTAGAAAACGGACGGGGAGTGTATTCCTTCTGCATGTGTCCCGGCGGATATGTGGTGAATGCGTCCTCCGAGGAGGGGTATCTGGCAGTGAACGGTATGAGTTATCACGCCAGAGATGGCCACAATGCCAACAGCGCCATTATTGTATCCGTTAATCCCTCTGATTACGGGGCTGATGGCCCTTTGGCAGGTATGGAATTTCAGCGCCGGTTAGAGAGACGGGCGTTTGAGATCGGAGCAGGCCGGGTTCCCCAGCAGCTCTACGGAGATTTCAAAAGAAACCGGCTCAGCACGGAATACGGAGAATTCTCATCCAGCGTGAAAGGAGAAACTTGTTTTGCCAATCTCAGGGAAATTTTCCCTGATGTAATCAGTGATTCATTTATTCAGGGAATGGAACGTTTTCCCGGATATATCAGGAATTTTAACCGGGAGGACGCAATCCTGTCCGGTGTGGAGAGCCGGACTTCTTCCCCTGTGCGCATTTCACGGGATGAACGGTTTGAGAGTAATATTTCCGGCATTTATCCCTGCGGAGAGGGTGCGGGATATGCAGGTGGAATCATGTCAGCGGCAATGGACGGGCTGAAGGTTGCTGAGGCCATTGCCAGTAGATACAAGTATACGGAAGGAAGAAAACTGTGAGTGAATTAACCCCAATGATGCAGCATTATCTGCAGACACATGAAGAATATAAAGATTGTATTTTATTTTACCGGCTCGGAGATTTTTATGAAATGTTCTTCGAGGATGCAAAACTGGTGTCCCGGGAACTGGAGCTGACCCTCACCGGAAAAAGCTGCGGATTGGAGGAACGGGCACCGATGTGCGGAATTCCTTATCATGCGGCAGACAATTACATCAACAAACTGGTAAAACGAGGTTACAAGGTAGCAATCTGTGAGCAGGTGGAGGATCCGAAGCTTGCCAAGGGAATGGTGAAGCGTGAAGTAATTCGCGTGGTTACCCCCGGTACCACCTTAAATGCCATGGCTCTGGATGAAAGTAAAAACAATTACATTATGTGTGTTACCTATGCAGGGGACAGCTACGGAATATCCGCTGCTGATATCACCACAGGAGATTATTATGTGACAGAGGTGGACTCCGAGCGGAAACTTATGGATGAGATCAATAAGTATCAGCCATCTGAGCTGATCTGTAACGAAGCCTTTTACATAAGCGGAATCAATATCGATGATATGAAAAACCGTCTTGGCATTGTGGTCTATTCCCTGGATTCCTGGTATTTCTCCGACGAGACAGCACTCCACACCTTAAAAGAGCATTTTAAGGTGAATGATTTGTCCGGTCTTGGACTGGGAGATTTTCCCACCGGTATCATTGCGGCAGGAGCGCTGTTAAAATATCTCTACGAAACCCAGAAAACAACGCTGAGCAATATGGCCAGCATCCATCCCTATACCACTGGAAAATATATGATCATCGACAGTTCCACCAGACGGAACTTAGAGCTGGTGGAAACCCTCCGGGAGAAACAGAAACGCGGGTCCCTGTTATGGGTCCTGGATAAGACGAAGACTGCAATGGGTGCCCGGATGCTGCGAAACTATGTGGAACAGCCTCTGATTCAGCGGGAGGAGATTGAGGCCCGTTATGATGCCATTGAGGAGATGAACCAAAACGCCATCAATCGGGAAGAAATCCGGGAATACTTAAATCCTGTTTATGACCTGGAACGTCTCGTAACCCGTGTCACCTACCAGACAGCCAACCCCCGGGATCTGATTTCCTTTAAAAATTCCATCCGGATGCTGCCGGGCATCAAAACAATGATGGGCGATTATAGCTGTGCACTTTTGCATCAGCTTTATGAGGAACTGGACACTCTGGATGATATTTGTGAACTTCTGGAGCAATCCATTGCGGATGAGCCGCCCATTCTGGTTCATGAGGGTGGAATCATAAAAGAAGGGTATTACGAAGAGGTGGATCGCCTCCGCAAAGCTAAGACGGAGGGAAAAAGCTGGCTTGCTGACCTGGAGGCAAAAGAACGGGAAAAAACCGGAATCAAAAACCTGAAAATCAAATACAACAAAGTATTTGGTTATTATCTGGAGGTGACCAATTCCTTTAAAGAGCTGGTGCCGGATTATTTCACCCGGAAGCAGACTCTGGCAAACGCAGAGCGTTATATCACTCCGGAGTTAAAAGAGTTAGAGGATGTCATCCTTGGAGCTGAGGATAAACTGGTGGTATTGGAGTATGAGCTGTTCCGCCAGGTGCGTCAGAGTGTGGCAGACCAGGTGCTTCGAATTCAGCAAACCGCCAAGGCAATAGCCCAGATTGACGTATTTGCCTCTCTCTCTGTGGTGGCAGAACAGAATAACTACTGCCGTCCCAAACTGAATGACAAGGGAATCATTGATATCAAGGACGGACGCCATCCGGTGGTGGAGCGGATGATCCAGAACGAAATGTTTGTGGCTAACGACACTTACTTAGACAACAGCAAACATCGTGTATCCATTATTACCGGCCCCAATATGGCCGGAAAATCCACATACATGCGCCAAAGTGCCCTGATTGTTCTGATGGCACAAATTGGAAGCTTTGTGCCTGCACGGTCCGCCCGCATCAGCATTGTGGACCGCATTTTCACCCGGGTCGGTGCCTCTGATGATCTGGCCAGCGGCCAGAGTACCTTCATGGTGGAAATGTCTGAGGTGGCAAATATTTTGCGCAATGCCACCCCCAACAGCCTTCTGATCCTGGACGAGATCGGTCGCGGGACCAGCACCTTCGATGGTCTCAGTATCGCCTGGGCCGTGGTGGAGCACATCAGCAATCCCAAATTCATCGGGGCGAAAACGCTGTTTGCCACCCACTATCATGAACTGACTGAGCTGGAAGGAAAGATTAATGGTGTGAACAATTATTGCATCGCAGTAAAAGAGAAAGGCGATGACATCGTATTTTTGCGAAAAATAGTACAGGGCGGTGCGGATAAAAGTTATGGTATACAGGTTGCCAAACTGGCCGGGGTCCCAGACCGGGTCATCGACCGGGCAAAGGAAATCGCGAACCAGCTCAGTGCCAATGATATCACTGATCTGGTACAGAGCATCAGTACAGAAAGTCCGTCAAAGAAAAACCAAAAGTTGGATGAAGTGGACTTAGAGCAGATTTCACTTCTAGACACCATGGATAACGAAACAATATTAAACGAATTGAAGGAACTGGACCTTGGGAATTTTACTCCCATTGAGGCATTAAACAAACTTTACGAGTTACAGAACAAAGTAAAAAACCGTTGGTAGGAAGGAACTGCTATGCCACAGATTGAATTGCTAAACCAGGAAACAATTGATAAAATCGCTGCCGGTGAGGTGGTGGAGCGGCCCAACTCCGTGGTGAAGGAGCTGGTGGAAAATGCCATTGATGCCGGTGCCAATGCTATTACGGTAGAAATTAAGGAGGGTGGAATTTCCCTGATCCGCATTTCAGATAATGGATGCGGTATCGAAAAAGATCAGATACGACTTGCATTTTTGCGTCATTCTACCAGCAAAATCAAGTCCGTGGAGGATCTTTTAACAATAGATTCTCTGGGATTTCGCGGGGAAGCTCTGTCCAGTATCGCTGCTGTCAGCCAGGTGGAGCTGATTACGAAAACCAGAGACAGTTTTACCGGAAGCAGATATCTCATTGAAGGCTCAAAAGAGATCTCATTAGAAGAGATCGGCGCACCGGACGGCACCACTTTTTTGGTGCGCAACCTGTTTTACAATACCCCCGCCAGAAAGAAATTTTTGAAAAGTGCCCAAACGGAGGGAAATTATATTCACGAGCTGATGCAGCGCATGATTTTATCACATCCGGACATTTCTTTTAAATTTATCATGAATGGACAGGTGAAACTGCAGTCTTCCGGCAATTCCAATGTGCGGGATATTATCTACCATATTTACGGCAGGGATATCAACCGGGAACTGCTGGATTTTTCCTACGAAAATAAACAGTACCGGGTCACCGGCTATATCGGAAAACCGCAGATTTCCAGGGGAAACCGCAATTATGAGATATTTTACATTAATGGTCGTTTTATTCGCAGCAAACTGATTTCCAAAGCCATCGAGGATGCATATAAGCCATTTATGATGCAGCACCAGTATCCCATGACAGTTTTGTATTTCCGGATGGACAGTTCCCTTTTGGATGTCAATGTCCATCCCACCAAGATGGAACTGCGGTTTTCGGATCAGGAAGCTCTTTATTACAGTCTGGTAGAGCAGATTTCAGACCGGCTTCGGCATCAGGAAATGATTCCTCAGGTTCCGGTTGGAGCAGAATCCCATGAAGATACATCCGTTCCTGCAAAAATCCCACCGCAGGAACAGCTGCCGGAACCTTTTGAAGTGAACCGTCTGGCTAAGACCAGACCTTCCATTCAGGAAAAGACTTTTTCTCAAAAAAATGTGGATACAATCCGAAGTTCTGTTTCAAAGGATACCCCTTACCAGCGCCAGTATCCGCTTCAAGTGGAGGAGGAGCCGGTAATCTATGAGCAGCAAAGCTTCCTGGACCAAAAATCCATGGCACGGCAAAGAATTATCGGTCAGCTTTTTGACACTTATTGGCTGGTAGAGTTTGACGACCAGCTTTTTATTGTGGATCAGCATGCCGCCCACGAAAAGGTTTTGTACGAAAGATTCTGCCGACAATTTGCCAACAAGGAATTTACCTCTCAATCCATCAGTCCGCCGGTGGTGCTTTCATTGTCCATGCGGGAGATTGAAGTACTGAATGAGTATCAGGAGCATTTCCAGCGGTTGGGATTCGATATCACTCATTTTGGCGGAAACGAATACAGTGTATGCGGAATGCCGGATAATCTGTACAAGCTGGATCCAAAGGCGATTCTCATTGAGATGCTGGATCAGCTGACAGATGGCGGTCACATAAAAAATACGCCGGAGCTTATTTTGGACAAATTGGCCACCATGGCATGCAAAGCGGCTGTGAAAGGCAACAACCGGCTGAGCGTTCCGGAGATGGAAGCACTGATGCAGGAGCTGATGCAGTTGGAAAATCCATATCATTGTCCTCATGGACGTCCCACCATCATTTCCATGAGTAAATATGAGATTGAAAAAAAATTCAAGCGTATTGTATAGGAGCATTTCATGAAAAAACCATTAATAATTTTAACCGGACCCACAGCGGTGGGAAAAACCAGTCTTTCCATAAAACTGGCCGGACAGATTGGCGGAGAGATCATCTCCGCTGATTCTATGCAGGTTTATAAATACATGGATATTGGTTCTGCAAAAGTATTGCCACAGGAACGGCAGGGAGTTCCCCACTACCTCATTGATGAGTGTGAGCCCTGGGAGGAATTCCATATTGTAAGATTTCAACAGGCAGCGAAAAAATATATGGAGGAAATTTATTCCCACGGAAATATACCCATTTTAGTGGGCGGGACCGGTTTCTATATCCAGTCTGTATTGTACGATATTGATTTTACGGATCAGGACAGTGACCCGGCATACCGCAGTCAGCTGGAAGATCTGGCCAAAGAAAAGGGCAATGAATTTCTTCATTCCATGCTGCAACAGGTGGACCCAAAGGCAGCTCAGGAGATTCATGCCAATAATCGCAAACGGGTGATCCGGGCTTTGGAATTTCATCACCTGACCGGAAAGCAAATTTCGGAACACAATGATGCGCAGCGTGAGAAAACATCCCCCTATAATTTTTTGTATCTGGTACTGAACGACAAAAGGGACCGGCTGTATGAACGGATTGACAAACGTGTAGATCTCATGATGGAGCAGGGACTTTTGCAGGAAGTAAAAAAATTGAAAGACATGGGGTGTACAAAAGATATGGTATCCATGCAGGGACTGGGCTACAAGGAACTGCTTGACTATCTGGAAGGCAATCTTACACTGGAGGAAGCGATCTATATCATCAAGCGGGATACCCGCCATTTTGCAAAACGTCAGATTACATGGTTTAAAAGAGAACGGGATGTGACCTGGATCAACAAAGATGAGTTTGATTACGATGAAGATCAAATATTGGCCTTTCTTGTAAAAATGATCCACGATAAATTACAGAAGGAGAAACAGGATGAATAAAAAAATCATAGAAAACCAATACGAATCAATGGGTATTTCACCTGAGGTGTACCGGTTCGGTGCACAGATTGAAGAAAAACTGGCACAACGTTTTTTAGAAATCGACGCGACAGCAGAATTCAATCAAATGAAGGTAATCGCTGCCATGCAGCAAAACCATGTTTCCGCAGAGTGTTTTGCCATGTCCAACGGTTACGGTTACAATGATCTGGGCCGTGACACCTTAGAAAAGGTGTATGCAAGCTGCTTTGGCGGGGAAGATGCCTTGGTGCGCCCTCAGATTACCTGTGGTACACACGCACTGGCACTTGCACTCATGTCCAATCTTCGCCCCGGTGATGAACTGTTATCTCCGGTGGGCAAACCTTATGATACCCTGGAGGAGGTCATCGGAATCCGCCCCTCCAAGGGGTCTTTGGCCGAGTATGGCATTACCTACCGCCAGGTGGATCTTCTTGCAGACGGTTCCTTTGACTATGAAAACATCCGCAAGGCCATCCAGGAAAAGACCAGGCTTGTGACGATTCAGCGCTCTAAGGGATACCAGACCCGCCCTTCTTTATCTGTGGACAAAATCGGTGAGCTGATTTCCTTTATCAAATCCATCAAACCGGATGTTTTGTGCATGGTGGACAACTGTTACGGGGAATTCGTGGAGGAAAAAGAGCCTCTGGAAGTGGGAGCTGATATGATTGTAGGTTCCCTGATCAAAAATCCCGGTGGCGGACTGGCGCCCATCGGCGGATATATAGTAGGTAAAAAAGAATGTGTGGAGAATGCCGCCTATCGACTGACTTCTCCCGGACTGGGAAAAGAGGTTGGCGCATCCCTGAATGTAATTGCCTCTTTCTATCAGGGGCTTTTTCAGGCTCCGGTGGTGACAGCCGGTGCGCTGAAGGGTGCCATCTTTGCAGCCAATATTTATGAAAAACTTGGATTTCCGGTAATTCCCAACGGAACGGAGAGCCGCCATGATATTATTCAGGCCGTAACATTAAATTCACCGGAAGGACTGATTGCATTCTGCAAGGGAATTCAGGCTGCTGCTCCGGTGGACAGTTATGTGACACCGGAACCCTGGGCTATGCCGGGATATGACAGCGATGTGATCATGGCTGCCGGAGCTTTCGTGCAGGGTTCTTCCATAGAGCTCAGTGCAGATGGTCCACTGAAGCCTCCCTATGCCGTGTATTTTCAGGGTGGCCTGACCTGGTATCACGCCAAGCTGGGTATTCTCATGTCATTACAAAAACTTTATGAACAGAATCTTGTTAATAAAGATATGATGTGTTAGAATTATAAAATAATGCTTTGGATCCCATGAGAGAGTGGAAAGAAGGATTATGACAATAAAAACCAATGAATTACCGGTCTCTGAGCGTCCTTACGAAAAATGTATGACCCATGGACCGGAGTGTCTGTCGGACGCGGAACTACTGGCGGTGATCCTGCGGACCGGATCTTCCGGTCAGAATGCGGTACAGCTGGCAGAACAGATTTTAAACAGCGGCGATGGCAATTTGCTGGCTCTCTATGTGCTGACTCCGGAACAGCTGATGCAGCTTCCGGGGATTGGGCGGGTGAAGGCGATCCAGCTGAAGTGCATCGCGGAGCTGTCTAAGCGCATTGCCGGAACGAAACGCCGGGAAGCCATTACCTTGTCCGATGCCCGCAGCGTAGCAGCTTATTATATGGAATCCCTGCGTCATGAACTTCATGAACGCCTGGTGCTGTGCATGTTTGACGGCAAATGCAGATTGATTCAGGAAAGTGTACTTACTATAGGCACTGCCAATGCATCCCTGATCTCTCCCCGGGATATTTTTTCCCAGGCGTTGATACACCATGCATTGCATATTATCCTGGTGCACAATCATCCCAGCGGAACCCCCACGCCCAGCAGACAGGACATACAGGTCACCCGGCAGATCAAGGAAGGCGGAGATCTCATCGGCATCACCTTAGCGGATCACATCATTATTGGAGACAAAAGATATTACAGTTTTAAAGAACAGGGAATGATATAAAACATTCCGAAGGGAGAAAAAATGTCAAACAACATTTACGGAATAGACTTAGGAACCTCAAATATTAAAGTATTTTGCAAAGCCACAGGCAAAATTATCAACGAAAAGAATACCATAGCCATTGTAAACAAAAATCAAATGTATGCATACGGGGATTCCGCTTATGCTATGTATGAGAAGGCACCGGACCGCATCAACGTATCTTTTCCGATTGTCAATGGTGTAATTGCTGATTTTAACAATATGCAGACTATGATGTTTGAGATTCTGGAAAAATATACAAAGGGAAAAGCTCATGGTGCAGAATTCATCGTGGCAGTTCCCACAGATATAACCGAAGTGGAGAAAAAAGCTTTTTTTGACATTTTTTATAAGAGTAAAATGCGTCCGAAATCTGTATTGCTGTGTGAAAAACCGCTTGCAGATGCCGTTGGACTGGGGCTGGATGTAAACGAGCCCACGGGACGTATGATCGTAGATATCGGGGCAGACACCACAGAGATATCCGTGATTTCCCTGAGTGGTCTGGTGTTGAGTGATTTGCTTCATTTCGGAGGAAACCGCATTGATGAATCCATTATCAGTTATGTAAAAAGGACTCATGAACTGGTGATTGGAAAGAAGACTGCAAAAGCTTTAAAAGAGGAACTGGGTTCCGGTGTTCCGGGACTGGAGCGGAGTATGGTGGTCGTTGGCCGGGATGTGGTCAGTGGCCTTCCCATTGAGATGGAGTTGACTGCGGATGACATCTATGCAGCCATCAAGGAAAACCTGAATTCCATCTGTACATCCATAAAAATGATTCTGGAGAAAACCCCTCCGGAGTTGGCAAAAGACATTATCCATTCCGGTATTTACATCACCGGAGGTGCTTCACAGATCCATGATCTGGACACGTTGTTTACCCAGATCACCAACATAAAGGTAAATACCTGTGACACACCGGAGGAGAGTGCGGTCAGAGGATTGAACAAAATTGTTTCTGACGAAAAATACAATCACTTAGGATACAGTATGAAAACAAGAATATATAAATAGAGGCATAACATGAGACGTAGATCCAGATTCAAAATTCCAACCAAATATATTCTGCTGGCACTGACCGTGGTCTGTATTGCAGGTATGTATATCAGTTTTTCGCTGAATCTTTCCGGTGGCCCTTTAAATACGGTGGCCGGTGCAATTTTCGGACCTATGCAACGGGGAATTAATGCCATGGGAACGTGGATCTCCGACACGGCTGATAATTTCAAAAAACTGGATGAAGTGATGGC
This sequence comes from Roseburia sp., assembly GCA_051879315.1. Lineage (GTDB taxonomy): Bacteria > Bacillota > Clostridia > Lachnospirales > Lachnospiraceae > Roseburia_C. The sequence goes on along the minus strand of JBJELW010000017.1, from coordinate 61,846 downwards.
AGAAAACGAAGAGTTGAAAACTCAGGTGGATGAGTTAACCCAGGAGCTGAATGCAACGAAGCTGGAACAGTATGAACTGGAAAGTCTGCGTGAACTGCTGGAACTGGATAAGCAATACAGCGATTACGATAAAACAGCCGCAAATGTCATCGGTAAGGATTCCGGAAACTGGTTCCAGACCTTCATCATAGATAAGGGTTCCAAAGATGGAATTGAAGTGGATATGAATGTGATTGCCAGCGGTGGCCTGGTGGGTATCGTATATGACGTGGGGCCGCATTATGCAAAGGTACGTTCCATTATTGACGACACATCACAGGTATATGCTATGGTATTAAGCACCTCAGACAACTGTGTGGTCAGCGGAAATCTCACCACCATGAGCAACGATCAGGTAATCGAATTTTCCAATCTGAATGACAGCGACAACGAAGTACAGATTGGAGACCAGATTGTCACCAGCAACGTCAGCAGTAAATACTTGGAAGGGATTCTGATCGGATATATCAGTACCATCTCAGATGATTCCAATAACTTGACCCGTTCCGGCACCCTGACGCCGGCGGTGGATTTTGAACATTTACAACAGGTACTTGTTATTTTGGAAAAGAAAGAAACGGGGGAATAACATGCGCCGTAAAATACTTGTAACAATCATCATCATCGTGTGTTTTCTGATGCAGACAACTGTTTTTCAGACCTTATCCTTCGCCTCTGTTTCGCCGAATTTGCTGATTATCGTGATTGCATCCTTCGGATTTATGAGAGGTCCGAAAGAGGGTATGATCATTGGATTTTTCTGTGGTCTTCTGGTGGACATTTTCTTTTCTGACTTTATTGGATTTTATGCACTTTTGCACATGTACATCGGTTGGGCCAACGGATTTTTCAAGAAGCATTTTTTCCCGGACGACATTGCACTTCCCATGGTTTTGATCTCATGCAGTGATCTGGCCTATAATCTGGCAATATATTTTTTCCGCTTTTTATTCCGAAGCAGATTTTCGTTCGGGTATTATTTGATCCGTATCATGATTCCCGAGGTAGTCTATACGCTTCTGATTTCCATCCTGGTCTACTTCGTGATTTTAAGGATTAATCAACACTTAGAGCGCATTGAAAAAAGGAGTGCAAGCAAGTTTGTTTAGCAACATGAAAGAGTTTCTTCAAAAAATATTTAAATCAAGAATATTTGTTTTTTCCATTGTGATGGTCCTTTTATCCAGCACTCTGATCGGACGTCTGTTTTATCTTCAAATTATAAAAGGGGAAGAGTATCTGAATAATTACAGCATGAAAATTCAGAAAACCCGTACCTTAAACAGCACCCGGGGAAATATCTATGACAGAAACGGTAAGCTTTTGGCTTACAATGAATTGGCTTATTCCGTGGTAATTGAGGATAACGGTGTCTATGATACTACAAAAGACAGGAATGATTCCATGAACGCTGAACTTTATGAGATCATTCAAACACTGGACAAAAATGGCGATGAAATCGTCAATGATTTTCAAATCACATTAGAAAAGGATGGCAGTTACTCCTTTAATGTCAGCGGTTCTGCGAAAAAACGTTTCCTGGCAGATGTATACGATCATACCTCTACGGATGACCTGAAGTACAACAAAAGCCTCGGCTACAATGAGGCCGAAGCCACAGCAGCCCAGGTGATGGAATATCTGTGCCGAAGCAGCAAGGAAAAGGGATATGATTTGTCAGAGGATGACTATTCCAGAGAGGATCTGTACCGCATTGTAGTTCTGCGGTATGCCATTTCCTTAAACAGCTACCAGAAGTATATCGTCACCACCATCGCCCAGAATGTCAGCGATGCCACTGTGGCTTACATTACGGAGAACAAAGGTCATCTCCAGGGGGCGAATATTGCGGAAGATACCATCCGCAAGTATGTGGATGCGGAATATTTTTCGCATTTTATCGGCTATACAGGAAAAATTTCCCAGGATGAGTACGATGTGCTGAAGGAAGAAGACGATTCCTATACATTGAATGATGTCATCGGAAAATCCGGAATTGAACAATATATGGACAGCACCCTCCGGGGAACCAAGGGAAGTGAGACGGTTTATGTGGACAGCCTGGGACGTGTGATTCTGACCACAGACCGGGTGGAGCCTTCTGCTGGAAACAACGTATACCTCTCCATTGATATGGATCTGCAAAAGGCAATATACGATCTGCTGGAACAAAAAATTGCGGGAATCCTTTATTCAAAAATTGTGAATACCAAATCTACTGATTCCAGTTACTCCAGTTCCTCTGACATTGTGATTCCCATCGATGATGTGTATTTTGCACTCATCGACAACAATGTACTGAGTCTGGATGATTTTGCACAGGAGGACGCCTCTTCCACGGAGCAGGAAATCTATCGTGCGTTTTTGAACAAGCAGTCCAGTGTTCTAAGCTGGGTGGAGCAGGAGTTGTCTGCCTCATCACCCACAGCTATGGAAGATTTGGAGCGTGAACAGTATACCTATATGAGTTACATGGTTTCCATGCTGGAAGATAAAGGAATTTTACTCAGTGATTCCATTGACACGTCAGATTCTGTATATCAGGACTTTAAAAACGACAAAATCAGCGCCAAGGAATACTTAAAATATGCCATAAGCCAGAATTGGATCGACATCACGGCTTTTACTATGTCAGACAAATATTCCGATTCGGATGAGATATACGAAGTACTGTGTGATTATATTCTGCAGGAGATTACCGATGATAATGGATTCTCCAAAAAAATTTACCAATATATGATACAAAATAATCAGATTACCGGTACACAGCTTTGCTTAGCTCTGTTCGATCAGAAGGTTTTGAGCTATGATGACGATGCCATCAGTAATCTGTCTTCCGGGAATATCAGCGCATACAGCTTTATCAAGGAAAAAATCAAGAATTTGGAAATTACACCTGCACAGCTGGCATTGGATCCCTGTTCCGGCTCCTGTGTAATCGCTGATGTCAATACCGGTGAATTGCTGGCCTGCGTCACCTATCCCGGATACGACACGAACCGGCTGGCCAACAACATGGATGTAGAATATTATAATCAATTGTACAACGATCAATCCGTTCCCTTTTATAATTACGCCACGCAGCAGCGGACGGCACCGGGCTCCACCTTTAAGATGGTAACTGCGGCAGCTGCTTTGACAGAGGGAGTGATTACGCCCACAACGGAGATTGAAGATAAGGGACAGTTTGAGGAGGTAGAAAACGGACCAAAATGCTGGATTTATCCTTCCAACCATGGATTTATCAACGTTTCTGAGGCTTTGCGTGATTCCTGCAACTACTTTTTCTACAAGGTTGGATACGATATGAGTATGGATAATGGTGTATACAATGAAGAACTGGGAGTAAACACCATCAATAAATATTCTTCCCTGTTTGGCCTGGATGAAAAGACCGGTATTGAAATATCGGAAAGCGCACCCAAGCAGACCACGGAGTATCCCATCACCTCGGCCATTGGACAGAGTAATAACAGCTTTACCACCATTCAGCTGAGCCGCTATGTTACGGCAGTTGCCAACAGTGGTACGGTTTATAATTATACATTATTATCTAAAGTGACAGATCCGGATGGCAATGTGCTGGAAAGCTATTCCCCCACCGTAAAAAATCAGATTACAACTATCAGCCAGAGCAGTTGGGATGCCATTCACTCCGGTATGAAAATGGTGGTAGAAACCCATGAACAGTTTGATGACCTGGGTATTGAGTCTGCCGGAAAGACCGGTACGGCACAGCAGGTGAAGAGCCGGCCAAACCATGCCTTATATGTGGGCTATGCACCTTATGATGATCCGGAAATATCCATCGCATGCCGTATTGCATACGGATATTCTTCGTCGAATACTGCGGAACTTGCAGCTTCTGTATACAAGTACTATTTTGATCTGGAGGATAAAGAAATCCTGTTAGACCATCAGGCAGATGCTGGCAGTTCTGACACTAATTCATTTAACGATTAACAGGAGGCAGTTATGGAACAACCAGTAATTATAAAAAGTAATGCCCATGGCATTCGGTTGATCATGGACCCGGATATTTCGTTCGAGCAGTTAAAATATGAAATACTGAAGAAATTCAGTGATTCCGGGAAATTTTTTCACAATGCAAGGGTAGCCATTTCCTTCGAAGGCAGGACCTTAAAGGAAGAGGAAGAAAAGCAGATTCTCGAAACCATCGCAGAGAGTACAAGCATTGAGGTGGTATGTGTCATAGATCATGATGCAGGCTACGAAGCGATGTGCGAACGGCAGATTCAGCTGGCAGACGAGCTCCGTCTTGGGCGAACCGGTGAATTTTATAAGGGAACGCTTCGAAGTGGACAGTGCGTGGAATGTGAGAGCAGTCTCATCGTGTTGGGAGACGTAAATCCCGGAGCAAAGATTATTGCCCGTGGAAATATCGTGGTGTTAGGTTCCCTGCGGGGAAATGCTTATGCCGGCGCCGCCGGAGATGAACGCAGTTTTATTGCAGCACTGGATATGGATCCGGTACAGCTTCGCATTGGAAGTGTGTACGGAAGGAGTCCTGACCGGGGTGCATTTTACGCATTGAAAAATCGCAGAAAGACAATGGAACCCCAGATAGCTACCGTAAGTGAGAATCAGATTATGATAGAGCCTCTCACCCGGGAAAGCTTTCTGTCATAATAGCTAATTAATTAAAATTAAGTATATTTAGGAGGAATGAAACTCATGAGTGAAGTGATTGTTATTACATCTGGAAAGGGTGGTGTTGGAAAAACCACCACAACCGCAAACGTAGGAACCGGTCTGGCTCAGCTGGATAAGAAAGTGGTACTGATTGATACCGATATCGGACTGCGTAATTTGGATGTTGTAATGGGACTTGAAAATCGGATTGTATATAATCTGGTGGATGTTGTGGAGGGGAATTGCCGAATCAAGCAGGCATTGATCAAGGATAAGAAATATCCCAATCTGTTTTTGCTTCCTTCTGCCCAGACAAGGGACAAGACCTCAGTGAATCCGGAGCAGATGAAAAAACTGGTGGAAGAGTTAAAGGAAGAATTTGACTACATACTTCTGGATTGCCCGGCCGGTATTGAACAGGGATTTAAAAATGCCATTGCCGGTGCAGATCGTGCCTTGGTGGTAACCACACCGGAAGTATCTGCCATTCGTGACGCAGATCGAATCATCGGACTTTTGGAAGCCAATGAAATCAAAAAGACGGAACTGATTGTAAACCGCCTTCGTATGGACATGGTTAAGCGCGGTGATATGATGTCCATTCAGGATGTACAGGAAATCCTTGCCATTGATCTTATCGGTGCTGTTCCTGACGATGAGCAGATTGTAATCTCCACCAATCAGGGCGAACCATTAGTAGGTTCCAACAGTCTGGCCGGACAGGCATACATGAATATTTGCCGGCGCATTACCGGGGAAGAGGTTCCTCTCCTGGATCTGGAAAGCAAAGGTGTATGGTCAAAATTCAAAGGATTATTCAAAAAAAACTAGGGGGATAATGATATGGGATTTATGGATTTCTTCAAGAAGAAAAATTCCGGTGATGTTGCAAAAGACAGATTAAAACTGTTACTCATATCCGATCGGGCAGACTGTTCGCCGGATGTCATGGAAAATATTAAAAACGATATTATTCAGGTTATTTCAAAATATATGGAGATTGATGCAGAGGGACTGGATATTCAGATCACCCAGACAGAATCAGACGGTTCCAACGGCTGTGTTCCAGCTTTATTTGCCAATATCCCCATCAAAGATCTGAAATATGAGAAAAAGAAATAACCTGTCCGGATGTTAGGAAAGTAATCAATATGTTAAAACAATACAAACTTCGTGATTACCACTTCCGCCTTGTGTTTTATGTGATTGCTTTGACGATTCTCGGTATTTTCGTAATCGGAAGTGCAGAAGAATCCGTGCAAAACAAACAAATTGTGGGATTGATTCTTGGTACCGCGGTTATGGTGGGCGTATCACTGATTAATTATAACTTTATATTGCGATTCAGCTGGATTATATACGGCATAGCTGTATTTTTGCTGTTGCTAATTTTCACACCTTTGGGCTATGAAAATAATGGTTCCACCAGATGGTTACAGATCGGGATCCGTTTCCAGCCTTCTGAGATGGCAAAAATTCTCATTATTTTGTTTTTTGCATATTATCTCACGAAGCATCAGGAACATCTGAACACCATAAAGGTACTGTTCAGCTCATTCGTTTTGGCCGGAATCCCGCTGTTACTGATCTATAAAGAGCCGGATTTGTCCACCACAATAGTTACAGCATTAATTATTGTTTCACTCTTGTTTCTTGCCGGATTAAGTTATAAAATAGTACTGGGTGCGATTGCTGTAACCGTTCCTACAATTTCCGTTCTGATTACGCTGATCCTTCAGCCGAATCAGACAATCCTGACTTCCAATCAGGCTATGCGTATTCTGGGTTGGCTTCAACCGGAAAAATATCCGAACACAGCTTATCAGCAGCAGAATTCCATCACAGCCATCGGTTCCGGTCAGCTTATCGGAAAGGGATTGAATAACACTGATATTGCATCCGTAAAAAACGGTAATTTCATCTCCGAACCACAAACAGACTTTATCTTTGCAATTGTGGGAGAGGAGTTGGGTTTTATTGGCACAGTTACAGTGATTGTGTTATTATTACTTATAACGATTGAATGTTTACTGATAGCCCGGAAGGCCAAGAACATGTCCGGCCGGCTTATTGCCGGTGGAATAGCTTCACTCATTGGTTTTCAGAGCTTTGTAAATATATGCGTTGTAACGGGACTCATGCCTAATACCGGTCTGCCGTTACCTTTTGTCAGTTATGGGCTGACATCTCTGGTAACGCTTTTTGCCGGAATCGGTATTGTTCTCAATGTTGGATTACAACCACGTAAATACGGAAAGGAGGACTCTTTTTCATGAACATCGGATTAGTTGCACATGATGCAAAGAAGAAGCTGATGCAGAATTTTTGCATTGCATATAGAGGAATTCTCTGCAAAAACGAATTATTTGCCACCGGTACTACAGGAAGATTGATTGAAGAGGTGGCAAACCTGAATGTTCACAAATATCTGGCCGGTCACTTAGGCGGCTCCCAACAGCTCGGCGCTCAGATTGAGCATAATGAGATTGATCTAGTGATCTTTTTGCGGGATCCGTTGAACCCCAAATCACACGAACCGGACGTAGACAGTGTGGTTCGTCTTTGTGATACCCACAATATACCGCTGGCAACCAATCTTGCCACCGCAGAATTATTGATCAAAGCATTAGATAGAGGAGATTTAGAGTGGCGTGAAATGTATAAATAAATTAACAGCCGTTGTCATCAGTTTGGTTTTATGCGGTTCCATGCTGACCGGATGCGCCACCAATACCAGCGAATTTTCAAATCATTACGACGTATACCACAATACAAATATCACCAATGTCACTGCAGAAAGCACCACAGTGATAACACCTACCTTCTTTTCGGATGGATTGTGTGTGGGTGGTATCGAAGACAAGGGAACCGGTTCTGTAGATTCACAAGTGGCGGGTGCAGCCGGAGTATTTAATCTTGCTACCGGCGAGATTCCATATTCCCAAAAAATTTATGAGAAAATGTACCCTGCCAGCACCACCAAGATTCTTACTGCGTATATTGCCATTAAATACGGAAATTTAGATGACACTGTAACTATCAGCGAGAATGCTGTCACCGTCACTAGTGATTCATCTGTGTGTGACCTGAGAGCCGGAGATCGAATGACACTGCGGGATTTGGTATATGGATTGATTTTGCGTAGTGGAAACGATGCTGCGGTGGCTATTGCGGAACACATGTCCGGCAGCATTGAAGAATTCGCTCAATTGATGAATGCTGAGGCTGCATCTATGGGCGCCACAGGTTCTCATTTTGTAAATCCCAACGGACTTCCGGACGAAGATCATTATACGACGGTCTACGATATGTATCTGATTTTTCAGCAGGCTTTAAGTGATGAGACGTTTTATCAAGTAATCAGTACCACAAATTATACGACCTATTATACTGCTGCTGATGGTTCTGCCGCTTCCATGGAATGGACCACCACGAATCAATATCTCGTGGATAAGCAGACCCCGCCGGATGGTTTTACCGTAATCGGCGGAAAAACCGGCACCACAGGTGAAGCAGGTTATTGCCTTGTTCTCTTATCTACAAATGCATCGGGGGATGAGATTATTTCTATTGTTTTTAAAGCGGATTGCAGAAGCAATCTCTATCTGCTGATGAATGAAATTCTGGAAGGTTTCGGAAGTTAAAAAAGTGGTGCCTTAAGTGCTTTTACTTAAGACACCTTTTTTATCGAATAGGAATTTACTCATATTCGAACATATTTCTCAGCAGTTCATGACTGACTGCTGATGGAGCGGATTCTTCCGTAGGCAGACAGCAGATACAATCCACTGAGACCTACCAATGCATAAATAATACGTGAGAACCAGCTCATGTTGCCAAATAAAAACGCAACCAGATCAAACCGGAAAAAGCCGATCAGACCCCAATTGATTGCACCGATAATGACAATTGTCAACAATGTATAATCCAAGCCTTTTGAATTCATGATTCATCCTCCTTTTTTCATAGTATGGGAACTTGTGCCTGGTTTTATACATACTTATTAATCAAATTTCAAGGTGGTAATTCATGGCAAGGAAAAAAAGTAATATTATCAAATACAGAAAACCCTTTCATCTGAATATCGGAATTATTGTATTTGCAATTATTTTTATCTATATTTGTTTTTATGTATTTTCTTATATGACCAGACGTCAGATTGGACTTTATGAGGTGAAGCAGGGAACCATAGCAGAAAACAATACATATCAGGCGTTGGCTCTCCGGGACGAAACTGTTTATTACAGTGATTATGCCGGCACACTGGATTATTATATGAATGAGGGTGCCAAAATCGCCGCCGGCGATCTGGTGTATTCTGTGGATGAGACTGGGGAAATTGCGAGTCAGATGGCTGCCGTGGACAGCGACGAACTGGATCTGAACAGCAGCTATTTCAAAGAATTAAAATCCCATGTAGAACAGTACAGTCAGTCCTATTCCACCACAAATTTTTATCAGGTCTATGATTTTAAAAATCAAGTAGATTCCTTAATTACGGAGGCTGTCAATCAAAGTACCCTGTCAAATGTGTCTGATTATGTAGACAATACCAGCGGCAGCTTTCACCGTGCTTATTCTGCACAGCCCGGTGTTATCGCCTATTATGTAGATGGCTATGAAGAGATGACAGTAGATTCATTTTCCCCGGATTTGATCCAGCCACTGGATTATACCAAAACCACTATAAAAAACAACAGCGAAGTGGCAGTGGGGGATGTGGCATATAAACTGGTAACCAGTGAAACTTGGAATTTAATCTTTAAAATCTCAGAGGATACGAAAAAACAGCTGGAGGACGATACCGTCATCGAAATCCGTTTTACAAAAGATGGTACCAGCTGCTGGGTATATTATGAGATACGCCAGATTGGTTCTGATTATTATATGATTCTCTCTTTGAACAACCATATGATCCGTTTTCTGGAAGATCGTTATGTGGAAATCGAGCTGCTTTTAGAGGAGCAAAGCGGTCTGAAAATCCCCAGCTCAGCGATTGTATACAATGACTTTTACCTGGTTCCCAAGGAATATTTCACAAAAGGCGGAGATTCCAATGAGTGGGGTGTTTATGTGCAGAATCCGGAAACCCGGGAAATAACCTTCATCGAAACTGAGATTTACAATAAGACAGAGGATTCCTATTATATCAGCACATCTTTGCTGGATAGTGGTACACTACTCCAAAAACCGGATTCAACAGAGACCTTTACATTATCCGAGACGGCTCAGCTTGAAGGCGTATACAATATCAACAAAGGATATGCCGTCTTTAAGCGTATAGAAATTCTATATCAGAACGAAGAATATGCTATTGTAAAAACCGGCACCAGCTATGGATTAGCTCTCTATGACCATATTGCTTTAGAGGGGGATGCTATCAGCGAAAATGAGTTAATTAATAATACGAGGTGATAAATGATGCTAACAGACAATTTAAAAGCAGTAGAAACCAATGTGAAACAGGCATGTGAAAATGCAGATCGAAACCGGGATGAAGTGACACTGATTGCAGTGAGTAAAACAAAACCGGTAGAGATGCTGCAGGAAATATATGATAACGGTGTCCGGGATTTTGGGGAAAACAAAGTACAGGAAATCGTGGAAAAATACGATGCGCTTCCCCAGGATATCAAATGGCATATGATCGGTCATCTTCAAAGAAATAAGGTTAAATATATTATTGATAAGGTCTGTCTGATCCACTCTGTGGATTCTCTTCGACTGGCGGAAGAAATCAGCCGTCAGGCAGTGAAACATGATTTGATTATGCCCATTCTCATTGAGGTCAACATTGCAGAAGAGGAGAGTAAATTCGGTATTCACAAAGAGGAGGCCATTCAGCTGGTGGAGCAGATTGCAGCGCTTCCCAATTTAAAGATCCGCGGATTGATGACCATTGCACCATATGTAGAGGATCCGGAGGAAAATCGTCTATATTTTCGAAATATCCGGCAATTATCTGTTGACATAGCTAACAAAAACATCGATAATGTATCTATGGATATTCTTTCTATGGGAATGACCGGTGACTACATGGTTGCAATTGAAGAAGGTGCCACAATGGTCCGTGTGGGAACAGGTATATTTGGTGCACGCAATTACAACATATCGAGCCAAAATATATAAAACAGGACAGGAGATTTAACAATGAAGGTTTTTGATAAATTCATGGATGTCATGAGACTCAATGCGGATGACGAAGACGATTTATATGATGATTATTATGACGACGAGGATGAGGATGAGGCAGATGATGAGCCGAAAAAAGGCCTTTTCCGTAAGAAGGATAAGGACAACGATGATAATATAGAGGATATCTCCGCTCCAAAAGAACGTTTGAAGCCGGTTAACAAGATTACCCCTATGCGAAATACCCGAAAAAACAGTAATAATTCCATGGCCGTGTGCGTGATCAAGCCCACCGGTTTTGAAGATGCCAGGGAGATTACCGATACTCTTTTGGGAAATCGGACCGTAGTATTAAATGTGGAGGGTCTGGATGTGGAAATTGCTCAGAGAATTATTGATTTTGCCTCCGGTTCCTGCTATGCAATGAATGGTAATTTGCAGAAAATTTCAAACTATATATTCATCATTACTCCGGAATCTGTGGACATTTCCGGTGACTTTCAGGAAATATTAGACAATTTCTCCGGAGCATCTATCCAGACGGATTTTATTCGTTAATAGATTTAAATGGTAACGGCTATGAGTGATTCCAAGCTAACAGAAAAACGATTTTTTGATCTCGCAAAGCAGGCAAACCGAAAGGGTATTGTCTGTTTTAGTGATTTTTTAACCTTAAATGAATTGAATATTTTTCAAAGTCTTGCCGGTCAACTGGAAAGCAACAGTCAGATCTACGGCGGCTATGAAGGAGCAGAGCGTCAGATGGTAGCATTTATTCCTGATGCTCTTTATTATGAATGGGAATATCCTATCACCTGCCTTCAAATTGTTCCAAGCTACCCAAAATTTGCGGAAGAGTTATCTCATCGGGATATTTTAGGCGCGCTTATGAATCTGGGGATCGATCGAAATAAATTGGGAGATATATTGATTGGAGAGGGTAGCTACTATTTCTTCTGTAAGCAGGAAATGTCCAATTATCTTATAGAGCAACTGAACCAGATTCGGCACACTCAGATTTACTGTGAAGTAGTACCCTCCGGAGAAGTTTCACAGTTGCGGCCCAACACAGAAACCGTTGAAAAAATTGTTGCATCTAATCGTATGGATGGATTGATTGCTGCTATAACCGGCATCTCCCGAAGCCAGGCCGTTGCAATGATCAATGCAGGTAAAATTGCCATTAATGGGGCTGAATGTTTAAATCACAGTTATCAGCTAAAAGCTCAGGATGTAATTTCCATCAGAGGTTTTGGAAAATATATTTTCAAAGGCATTTCTGGCGAAACTAAAAAGAATAGGCTGAAGGTAACTTTTCTTAAATATATCTGATTGAATTATTACACAAAAGCACATTTATATTCATTTTGAAAGCGGCATAAATCTACATATTTTTTGCCACTCACAGATTGAACGAAAGATATATTTTTGCCATATTTATATAAAATTTTAAATTAATTTATTGGCGTCAAATTAATTAAATCATGATTACGGTTGTTTTTTCAACGTAAATACAGAATATTTATTTTAAATTATATTTTTCAACAAAAGGAGAAGCATAAATGAGTAAGATTAAAACATGTATCCTTGGACTGATCTCCAGTATAATATTGATATTTGTTGATCAGTGGACGAAATATATGGCGGTTTTGCATCTGAAGGATCAGCCCTCCTTTGTTCTTTGGGATGGTGTGTTTGAACTTCGTTATTTAGAAAATCATGGAGCTGCCTTTGGCATGCTGAATGGTCAAAAATGGTTTTTGGTGGCCATCACCATTCTGTTTTTACTGGCACTTTGTTATTTCTATCAGAGAATTCCATCCGGAAAAAAATATTGGTCGCTTCGGATCATTGCCATTTTTTTATTTGCCGGCTCTGTAGGGAATCTGTTGGACCGGATCATTCATAACTATGTCATTGATTTTTTCTATTTTAAATGGATCGATTTTCCTATTTTTAATGTGGCAGATATCTATGTCACCGTATTTTGCGCACTGTTGATTCTGTTAATCCTTTTTTATTATAAGGAAGAGGATCTTGCGCCTATCCTGCCGAAAAAACATTCATTAAGGAAATCCGAAACTGAGTCGAAAGCGGGGACAGAAAAAAACAATTCCCGGATTCTAGACCAGAAGGAAGAGAGTAAGGACAAGAACGCATGACTACAGAAATTTTTGAGGTTACCGAACAGTATGAAAATACCAGGATAGACAGCTTTTTAGCAACAATCTATCCTTCCTGTTCCCGCAACTTTTTTCAGAAGCTGTTAAAGGAAGGAAATGTGCTGGTCAATGAACAGGTACAGACAAAAAGCAGCTATCGTATCCGACAGGATGATCTTGTCACGGTAAATATCCCGCCTGCAGTGGAAACCACAATTTTACCGGAGAATATTCCTTTAGATATTCTTCATGAGGATGAGGATGTAATCATTGTTAACAAACCTAAAGGAATGGTGGTTCATCCCTGTCCGGGACATTATCGCGGGACGCTGGTAAATGCAATATTATATCATTGCAAAGAAAATCTTTCCGGTATCAACGGGGAAATTCGCCCGGGAATTGTACACCGGATTGACAAAGACACCACCGGTTCCCTGATCATCTGTAAAAATGATCAAAGCCATCGCGTGATTGCCCAACAAATCAAAGATCATTCTGTCAACAGGCTTTACCGCGGCGTGGTTGCCGGCATATTGAAGGATGATGCGGGAACTATTTCCGGTCCCATTGGCAGACATCCCACACTGCGTCAAAAAATGGCCATCAACGAAAAGAACGGGAAACCGGCAGTTACCCATTATCGCGTCATTGAGCGTTTAAAAAATGCCACCTATGCAGAATTCAAGCTGGAAACGGGCCGGACACATCAAATCCGTGTTCACATGTCCAGCATTGGACATCCTCTTTTGGGTGATACCGTTTACGGAAGCGAAAAAAATCCCTACCACCTACAGGGTCAGTCGCTGCATGCCTATACGATTGGATTTATCCATCCCTCCAGCGGGGAATATGTGGAATATACAGCCCCTGTTCCGGATTATATGATTTCTCTTATTCATAAACTACGTCCGGAGCGATAAAATTCAACTGTACATCTGGTTCTATATATAGTATAATTTGTATAGAAGTTACATGGTTTTGTTTTTCCTTTTTATGCAAAATGACATGATTATGAAAGAGGTGACCGAAATGGATGACAGAACAATCATTACGATCGGAAGAGAATTCGGCAGTGGCGGAAAAGCAATCGGGCAGGCATTGGCAGAGCGCATGGGTGTTAAATGCTATGACAAGGAATTATTACAACTTGCCTCCAAAGAAAGCGGTATGTGTCAGGAAATTTTTGAACATCAGGACGAAAAACCTACTAACAGTTTCCTGTATTCCCTGGTTATGGACACTTATGCAATTGGCGGTTATTCCGCAGCTCCCTTTATGGAGATGCCATTAAACCATAAAGTATTTCTTGCGCAGTTTGAAACCATCAAAAAAATTGCTGCGGCGGAATCCTGTGTCATTGTAGGCAGATGTGCAGATTATGCGTTAGCCGATAATCCCAATTGCCTGAATGTGTTTGTTCATGCGGATATGCCTTTTAAATTAAAGCGGGTATCTGCAGATTTGGATATCCCAGAGTCAAAGGCCAAGGATATTATTAAGAAAACAGACCGTCAACGGGAAAGTTATTACAATTATTACACGAATAAAAAATGGGGAGATTCCCGCAGCTATGATTTGTGTCTGGACAGCAGCAAATTAGGCATTGAAGCCTGTGTGGATATTATTTTATCCTGTTGCAACCAGCTTGGATAATTTTGTGATCATCTGATGCTGATAATTACTTATTTTATTTGAAAATTGTTGCACAACATATCATACACCTGTCAAGAAGTGGCAGGTGTATATTTTCGCTTTCTTCTTTTCGTAAAAGCTGACTTTCGCGAATAGTTATTTCTCCTTATTCTTCATCGCTTTTTACATCATTTCATCGGAATCAAACAAAATGGTAAATGGTCCGTCATTTAACAATTCTACTTTCATATCCGCACCAAAGGAGCCTGTCTGAACATTGGCAATTTCCTTACGGCATTGTTCAATGATATATTCGTACATTTCATTTGCCATAACAGGATTACCTGCCTTAGTAAAAGAAGGACGATTTCCTTTTTTGCAATCCGCATACAGGGTAAACTGGGAAACCAGCAGAAGCCCTCCGTCCACATCCTTTAACGCCAGATTGGACTTACCGTTTTCATCCTCAAATATTCTCAGCTGGATCAGCTTCTTCACCATTTTGTCAGCAATCTCTTTCGTATCCTGTTCTGCCACGCCAATCAAAACGAGAAATCCCTTATCAATCTTTCCGATTGTCTCATTCTCCACCGTGACACTTGCATGGTTCACCCGCTGTATTACAAATTTCATAATTAATAATTCCTCGTATAACATCTTTTAGATATTATTCTTTCTTACAAAATTTTTCCCTTATCCAATAGGCTTAGTTAAGCTTTATGAATCATATTCATTATATTCGATTATACTTTTATATTCAATGGAGATGTACCTTTGCTTTTGCATTTCGTTTAATTATCTTTTTCCCCTTTGCAGATTACCAAATTTCTTTTATAATTATGTTAAATAAATTAATTACAAATTATCTATTTTTTAAGAAGGTTTTCTGGATGAAAGATAAAGCATATTATGAAGATGTAAATACAAAAAACGAATTAAAATTAAGAGAAATGCAAAAGATACTCCCCCGCTTCTGCCGGGAATTTTTTATTGGAATGAAGTCCACAGTTTCCTCCCGGACACTTTTGGCATACGCATACGATCTTGGTGTTTTTTTTGATTTTATTCACGAAACAAATCCCATTTATCGCAAAATGGAGATTCATGATTTTCCGGTAGATATTCTAAATCAGATTTCCGCCATGGACATTGAGGAATATTTAGATTATCTGAAAGTATATGAAAAAGACGGTGTGGCCCACACAAACAACGAACGGGGAATCTCCCGTAAACTTGCCAGCCTGCGAAGTTTTTATAACTACTATTTCAAAAAAGAACTCATTGACAAAAATCCAGCCCAATTGGTAGATATGCCCAAGCGGCACAGCAAAACCATAACCCGTCTGGATGCGGATGAAGTAGCTGTGCTGTTGGACCAGGTGGAAAGTGGGGAAAAACTCACGCCAAAACAACAGGCTTTTCATGCTCAGACCAAAAAGAGAGATCTTGCATTGATGACACTAATGCTGGGAACCGGTATTCGTGTATCAGAATGTGTTGGCCTGGATATCAATGATGTGGATTTTAAAAATAACGGCATAAAGGTTCACCGTAAAGGAGGCGCGGAGGTAGTTGTGTACTTCGGCGAAGAGGTCCGTTCCGCCTTGCTGGACTATCTGGAGGAGCGGATGAACATTCAGGCGGCGGAAGGAAGCACCAACGCTCTCTTCCTTTCTCTTCAAAAGAAGCGTCTCGGAGTGCGTTCCGTGGAGAATCTTGTCAAAAAATATTCACAACTTGTCACAACAATGAAAAACATCACCCCCCATAAATTGCGTAGCACCTATGGCACGTCACTCTATCGGGAAACCGGTGATATATATCTTGTGGCTGATGTGCTGGGGCATTCTGATGTAAATACCACCAGACGCCATTACGCAGCATTGGAGGACGACAGAAGACGCCAGGCTCCAAAATACATTCACCTGAGGGAAGATTAACCCCTCAGGTGAATATTTTTTTAAATTAAATACCTATGCTTCACGTGCAGATAAAACTTCATCCATTTTTTCCTGGATCCGACCTTTAACCATGGCCGCAATCTCAACTGTCTTCATACCCTTATATTCCTCATAGGGAATGGGTTTCAAATAATGCACCTGTGTTGTCAACGGTCCAAAATTCAAAGCATTAAATACCTTGTAGGAATCAATCAATGCTACCGGAACAATGGGAACCTGTGCTTTCACTGCAGCCTTAAAGCTTCCGGCCTTGAAGGTCCCCAAAATATTTTTGTTATTATTCTCATATCCACCTTCCGGAAAAAGAATATATTTCTTACCATGTTTCATGTCTTCTGCCACTTCATTAATAATGCGAAGACCATGACGCACATCATTTTTCTTTAAACGTTTTCCCTGCACCAGATCCACCACTTCGCTGGTGAGCATCACATAGGATCTGGCCTCATCCATCACAAGAGAACATGGCTCTTTATGTGTGATAATAATACCCAGCGCATCATATTTCCCCTGATGATTGGGAATCATAACATAACCACCCTCGGGCGGCAAATTGTCCACTCCATCCACGATCGTCCGTATCCTTCCGGTACGATTCATCAGATAGA
This sequence comes from Roseburia sp., assembly GCA_051879315.1. Lineage (GTDB taxonomy): Bacteria > Bacillota > Clostridia > Lachnospirales > Lachnospiraceae > Roseburia_C. The sequence goes on along the minus strand of JBJELW010000017.1, from coordinate 44,659 downwards.
TACATTTTTGAACCATACGATAACGTTCTTCCTCACTATAGCGTTCCGGATGATTCGCCATTCTGCGCATACGTGTAATCATATAAGGCGCGCGAAATAGATTGAAAAATATTACATATATAAAGCGTAGCATACTAATACCCCCAAATCATTATCCGTGTTTCCTATTATAGTACAATTTCAAATAAAATGCCATGGATATATGTCACATATCGTACAAAATTATACAATTACGTCAGAGGGCAGTATTCCACTATGGAACACCGCCCTCTTCTCTCTCACCTATCTTATCATAAAGGAACTGACATTATTTAAATTCACTGGAATAATAAAAGATCGTAAGATAATCTCCAGTGTGGATTGTCTCACTCTGCAAGTGGTTCATAGTGACAATCTCATCAATATAATCCTGCTGGCTGATTTCTGAAGCGATTGCATATTCCCGGGCAATACTCCACAGAGTATCTCCCGGCTGAACCTGAATACTGGTATAGTATTTATATAAAACAGGTTCCGGAGATGCTGCATTGCTTTTAGAGGACGAAAGGAAAGTACTTCCTAATATAATGCCCAAAACCAAGAGTACGACGGCCAGGCCGGCAAGAATCCCGGTACGCTGCATCCGGGCAGCCCTGCACTTCATGCTATTACGCCGGACAGAACTGCGATTTGCTCTGTAATTTCTATTGGATCTGCAATCATCTCTATGATATGAAGTAGAAAAACCATATTGTGTATTCATAAAATCTCTCCTCTCTTTTGTGCGAACATTTGTTTGATAATTGTATTATAATCACCGAACATGCGTTTGTCAACAAGAAAATCGAACAAATTTTCGGAATGTTTGTTTGCTTTTTGCCATTGGATATGATATAATGAGCGCAAAGGTAAAAGTTGTCGAGTCTTTTACCGTAGAATCATGAGATGGTGTTTTAACAAAATCAGGAGGTATCTTTATGTCATATGGGAAAATCACCGCAAAACAGCAGGAAATTTTGGAATACATAAAAAATGAAATTTTAAACAAAGGCTACCCGCCGGCAGTACGGGAAATCTGTGAAGCTGTTCACCTGAAATCCACCTCATCTGTCCACTCTCACCTGGAGACACTGGAGAAGAACGGATATATTCGCCGAGACCCTACGAAGCCCAGAGCAATCGAGATTATAGATGATAACTTTAATTTAACGCGACGTGAAGTTGTGAATGTTCCCATGGTGGGAAAGGTCGCTGCAGGTCAGCCTATTCTGGCGGTGGAGAATGTGGAAAACTATTTTCCGATTCCTGCGGAATTTATGCCTAATTCCGAAAGCTTTATGCTGAAGGTAAAGGGGGAAAGCATGATCAATGCGGGGATATTTGATGGAGACAATATTTTAGTTCAAAAACAATCCCAGGCAAGGAACGGAGATATGGTAGTTGCCCTGGTGGATGATTCTGCCACTGTAAAAACCTTTTACAAAGAGGATGGTCATATCCGTCTCCAGCCGGAGAACGATACTATGGATCCAATCATTGTGCCGGATTGCACTATTTTAGGCAAAGTGTTTGGCGTATTTCGTTTTTTCTAACACGGGTATAAAAAAGCCGACGGCGAATTCAGCGGTGCTGCGGAGGAATCCTTATGGATTCCTCCAGTTATACCACTGATTTCTGCCATCGGCTTATCTTTTTAGAAAAATAATTCTTGACTATAGGGCATCCGGATCAATTTCCTTTCCGTCCCTCCATACTCGCTCCAGATCGTAGAACAGTCTGTCTTCCTTAGAAAAAATATGAACGATAATATCATGATAATCCATTAATATCCAGCTGGAATTCTGATTTCCTTCAATCTGTTTCACATGATAACCGGCCTTGTAAAGCTCCTCATCCACTGCATCCTGCATGGCCTGCAGCTGATTCTGATTACTTCCGCTGGCTATAATAAAAAAGTCTGCTATCACAGAAACACCGCTGATATCGATCACACGTATATCCTCAGCTTTCTTCTCCTGTAACGCATGATAAGCAAGCTTTACCATTTCCTTCGATTCTTTATTCATCTAATGTTCCTCCTACATAAAACTCATATGTTTCCCGTGTCATGGGATCAACACTGTCTGCTGCTTTATTTTTTCCCAAAAATGTAATCGTATCCCGCAGGATCATACAAAGCGCCTCATCCAGATGATGAAAGGCTGTACGCCGGATTTCCGGCAGATGTTCTGCTTTATTTCTGAGAGGTTCGATATAATCCGCAATAAAAACAACCTTATCCAGACTGGTCATATTGGGTTCGCCTGTGGTGTGAACCGCAATGGCATGTAATATGGCAGGATCCTTGATATCGTACTCATTCTCAGCCACATAAGCTCCCAGCTTTGCATGCAGCAGACTGGGATTCTCTTTTTCACATGGATTTACCGGAATATCATGCTCCTGACACATCAAAAGCTTCTGATCACTGGGAATGCATTTGGCACAGTCATGCAAAAGCCCTGCCAGCTGAGCCTGCTCTAAATCCACACCATGGGCCATAGCCAGACATTGTGCGGTATACATCACACCCATAGTATGTTCATACCGTTCCTTGTCCAATGCTTTTTTCAATGCCTTCTTAATTTTATGAATATCTGCCATAATTAGTTCTGTCCTTTATATAGATTATTGCGGTCGATATATTCTTCCACTTCCGATGTCACCAAGTAGCGGATGGATTTCCCATCTTCCACACGCTGCCGGATATCACTGGAAGAAATAGCAACACTGGGAGCCTCGATGGGATAGATATTGGCGGAAAACTTCTCACGAAGCTCCTGTATTTTATCCATTACTGCATCCTGGTCAAACCGTTCCCGCACTGCCACTAATATGGTGGCTATTGAGCAGATCAGTTCCGGATGAACCCACTGTTCAAGATAATGAAGGGAATCTCCACCCATGATAAAAAAGAGCTCCCACTCCGGATACTGACTCTGCAGCTGCTGCAAAGTCCGATAGGTGTAGCTGATCTCTGCTGAGTTAATCTCTATGGTAGAAAAGAAAAATGTCGGATTATCCTTGACAGAAAGCCGGATCATCTCCAGGCGATGAGCAGATTCCTCGATTTCCTGATCATTCTTATGGGGAGAATGTCCGGTAGGAATAAATAAAATTTTATCCAGACCGTACTGCTCCAATGCATTTTCGGCAATCAGCAAATGCCCCACATGGATGGGATCAAAAGTTCCTCCCATGATGCCGATGCGAATTTTTTTCTTCTCTGTATCCATCCCAAACACCTCGCTTCTATCGCGGTAATTCAATCTTTGGATTTTTCTTCGCCCTGCGATACAGTGTAATCTTTTTTCCAATCACAGAAACTACCTGAGCTCTGGTGCGCTCTGCCAAAACATCTGCAATCTCCCTGGGCTCATCCAGACAATTCTTTAGCACAGACACTTTAATCAGTTCCCGCTTCTCCAGTGCATCACTGATTGCATCAATATTCTCCGGTGTCAGACTTGCCTTTCCAATCTGGAAGATTGAATCCAGCGAATTGGCCAATCCCCTCAAATAAGCACGCTGTTTACTTGTCATTCCTGTTACTCCTTATAATAATCAAATTCCAGGCCATACATACGGACCGTATCCCCGTCCTGTATGCCTTTTTGTTCCAATTCTTTTAGAATTCCCTGCTCTTTTAAAAACTTCTGGAAGAACAGAAATCCCTTTTCTGATTCGATGTTAGTGTAACCCAGCATCTTGTCAATCTTCGGTCCCTCCACCACATAAGCTCCATCTTCCGGTGAGATTTCAATGGTGTAGGGCTCCCCATCCGCAAAATGAGAATCCGGGAAAAATTCCTGCTCATAGACAATGGGCGCATCATCCATCTGATCCAGCAGTCCCTTCACATGATACATCAGTTCCCGTACACCCTGACGGCTTACCGCAGAAATAGGGAATACAGATACTCCCTCCGGTTCAAACTCTCTGCGAAGCGCATCTATCACTTCACTCTGACCTTCATATAAGGCATCAATCTTGTTGGCCGCAATAACCTGCGGTTTTTTTAAAAGCTCCGGATTAAAACGTTCCAATTCATGATTGATAGCCCGGATGTCGGCAATGGGGTCTCTTCCCTCTGTACCTGCCGCATCCACCACGTGAATGATAACCTTCGTACGCTCAATATGTTTTAAAAACTCATGTCCAAGACCGATCCCGTCAGAGGCTCCTTCTATCAGACCCGGGATATCCGCCATGACAAAGCCCGCGCCCTCTCCTAAGTCTACCACACCAAGAATTGGATTTAAAGTAGTGAAATGATAATTCGCGATTTTAGGCTGGGCATTGGTGGTGCTGGCCAATAAGGTGGATTTCCCCACATTTGGGAATCCCACCAGTCCCACATCCGCAATCACCTTAAGTTCCAAAATTACCTCCAGCTCCAGCGCTTCCTGACCGGGCTGGGCATATTTCGGTGCCTGCATGGAGGAGGTAGCAAAATGCTGGTTTCCCAGACCTCCCTTTCCGCCTGTCAGAATAATTTGTCTGCGATTGTTGCCGGACATGTCCGCCACCACTTTGCCGGTGGAAGCCTCACGGATAATGGTACCCGCCGGCACTTTAATCACCAGATCATTGCCTTTTTTCCCGTGGCAGTTTTTCTTCTTACCTTCCTCGCCGTTCTGAGCCGCCCATTTGCGGATGTGACGGAAATCATTTAAGGTATTGATGCTGTCATCCACTTCAAAGATGACATCTCCGCCCTTTCCTCCGTCACCGCCGTCCGGGCCGCCGTCCGGCACATATTTTTCCCGGCGGAAGCTTACGTGTCCATCTCCGCCTTTTCCTGATTTTATGATAATTTTTGCTCTGTCAGCAAACATTGTTTTCTACCTCATCTTTAAACTGATATTAACCTGATCATCTTAACCAAAAGTAACATCCAATCTACGATTACTTTCTTTAGAATGAAAATAGACCCGGCATCTGTCGGGTCTATCATGTCATCTTATTCGTTTGTTGCTACCGGATAAACAGAAGCCTGCTTCTTATCTCTACCTTTTCTCTCGAATCTAAGAATACCATCTGTTAAAGCAAATAATGTATCATCTCCGCCGATACCTACGTTAGTACCCGGATGGATCTTAGTTCCGCGCTGTCTGTAAAGAATGTTTCCGGCCTTTACGAACTGTCCGTCTGCTCTCTTCGCACCTAATCTCTTGGACTCGGAATCTCTACCGTTCTTGGTAGAACCAACTCCCTTTTTATGAGCGAAAAACTGAAGGTTCAATGTCAACATGTTCTACACCTCCTTAAAGTCAAGTATGAGATATTCATCTCCATAAAGTTCTTGTATTTTCTGTAAGCCCAAAACCATGGTATCAAGTAATAACTCACTGTCATGACCTGCCGGCTTCATGAACTTAAGGCTGAGAATGCAATTTTCTTCATCATCTTCCACTGTAATCTCATCCGAAGTATATACCTCAATGGCGTTAAAGGTATTGAATGTGAGAACCGAAATTCCGGCACATACAATATCCTCCCCCGAATCGGCATATTCTGCATGCCCAAAGCAATTTACCGCAAGATACTTTCCCTCATGGTCTTTGAAAATCGTTACCTTTGTCATAACAATTTTCCAATCGACTACGCATTGATCTTTTCGATCTTAACCTGTGTGAACGACTGTCTGTGGCCGTTCTTCTTGTGATAACCGGTTTTTCTCTTGTACTTGTACACGATAACCTTCTTAGCTCTGCCTTCCTTAACTACAGAAGCAGAAACTGTGGCATTTGCTACGTCGCTGCCAACCTTTAATCCGTTGTCAGAAACAGCAATGACCTGGTCGAAAGTTACGGTCTCACCAGCCTCAACACCAAGCTTTTCAATGGTAATGATATCGCCTTCAGATACTTTGTACTGCTTACCACCTGTTGCTATAATTGCGTACATATGGCACCTCCTATTTTATCATTACTCGCCAGTTATGGTGCTGCCATAGGGCAGACTTAAACCTCACTGTGCGGCATACTCATATATATTAGCATAGGGGATGTCCCTCGTCAACTGTTTTTTGAAAAATCTTTTTAAAAATAATTTTTCTCAAACGAACTCGTAAGCACAAGCTCTTCCGGCGGTTAAAGCTGCTCCACCTGCTGACTGAGACTCTTCCGCAGCTTCTTCCTTGTGATCTCGGCAATTCCAAGTTTGGTAAAATCCACAAACTGCGCTCCCACCGGATCCTGGCGTAAAAGCTCCGTCAAATGCTTTTGCAGGATTTCCTGCTGTTCCCTGGATTTTAGATTAATAAAATCCACCATGCAGATTCCACTGATGTTCCGGAGTCGCAACTGTTTTGCGATCTCCTCTGCTGCCTCCAGATTTATCTTTAAAAAGTAATCCTCTGCCTGCTTCTTTTTTGCTTCCTTTTTCCCGCTGTTTACATCGATGACCGTCATGGCCTCCGTCTGCTGGATCAACAGATATGCGCCGGATTTCATCCAGACCCGCTCATTTAAGGTACGCTCCAATAGTTTGGGAAGGCCGTAGCTGAGACTGAGACTGTAAGCGTCATTCTCCTCTAAAACAAGGTTTTCCCGGACATATGAATCAACCTCATACAGTTCAGAAATTTCCCGATAAATCTGTGGTTCATCCGTAACCACAGCCTCAAGAGAATCCCGCGGAATACTGTCTAACATGCGGCAATAAAAAGGTTTGGGGCGATACAGGATGCTGTGGCAGGTACGAAAGGAGTAATTCTGCTTCAGCTGGGCATATGTTTTATAAAGCTGTCGATACTCCTGCCGAATCTCATCCTCTGTGGCCGTAGCCGCATTGGTTCGGTAGATCAGCGAGCAGTCATTACTTTCAGGCACTTCCAACTGCTGCAGACGTTCTTTCTGCTCCCGTGAAAGCTTGGCAGAATAGCCTGTGGACCGTTGCTCATTGGTAAGTACCATATACTGCCCCGGCAGTTCGATTTTAGTGCTTACAATCGCAAATTTTGTCTTAATGGGTTCTTTTTTGATCTGAACAACAAGCTCATCCCCCTGAGTCAGCTGGCCAGCCCGGGCACGTTTGATAAACCAGGCCTCCTGTAAATGCTCCATATCCAGATAGCAGGTGCATCCTGGGGCAATCTCCACAAACACAGCATTCATCTGAGCCGCAATGTTTTTAATCTTTCCTGCAAATATGGTACCCACGTTTTCCGTATCCTTCTGCTCGATGGGAAACAATTCCAGATCCCTGGGGCCATTTTCATCCACCCGCAGACACACATAAGATTCTTTGATATAATTTTGTCTGGTAACGATCAGCTTATCCAACGATATCCTCTCCCATATCTTCCAGAGAAATCAAAGCGCCTTCCGGATCCCTTGCATAGACCTCCAACCGGTGAATCTGAAGCTTTGTATCCGGATATTCCTGTCCCAATGACTGATAAAAAGCCTCCAGGAACAATTCCGGCTTCACATTATCCACACTTCCGGTGGAAACACGGATAAAGTAAACCGGAAGACCTTCCCGTTCTCTCACCTCGAAGGCATACACAAGCTGCTTTAAGTCCATAACCTTTTCGCTTTTTTTTGTCTGTTTTGTCACCAGGATCTCAGATGCCTCCTCATAAAAATTATGCACCTGATCCTGAAGTTCCATTAACGTAAAGCTGCAGTCTTTCCCGTCTTTATAGAACACCTCATAATCCCCGGCTGCCACAATGGACATGGCAGTTTTGGCCTGTTCCGGAAGTTTGCGGTAAGATACCACTGAAACCCCTTCCACCATAACACGATTTAATGCTGCAACTGCTTCACGTGAAGATAACGATTCATGTACCTCAATGTCTAAATATTCCCCATCACTGGTGATTCCTACTCCCAGCGGTGCAGCAAAGGACATGATCTGGTGGGGACTGAATCCTTCCGAATAGGCAATGTCGATATCTGCCCGGCGCATGGCCTTTTGAAAATACCGCATCATATCCAGATGACCGATAAACTTCATGACTCCGGACTTACGAAATTTAATTCTTACCTTCAAAGCAGACACCTCCCTGAAACTGTGCGGCACCACAGCCCTGACACTGCATGCGGCAATTTGGAGTCACCACGCCATCCTTTGCCCGCAGCCACTCCCGTTCCAAAAACTTCCGGGACACTCCATCATCGATAAAATCCCATGGAAACACTTCGTCCAAAGGCCTCTCCCGCATGGTGTAAAAATCCGTATCAATGCCACATTCCTCAAAAGCGTCCAACCAACGCTGATTGTCAAAAAATTCGGTCCAGGCATCAAAGATGCCTCCCTTTTCATAGACCTTCACCAAAGCCTGTGCGATCTTGCGGTCACCTCTGGCCAGAATGCCTTCCAGAACAGTCACATCCGCCTCATGCCAGTTATAGCGGATACTCTTGTGATTTAACTGCGCCTTCACAGCATCGTTTACTACCTTAGCCCGTCCCAGATAGTCGTTTCGGTCATACATTCTGGCCCATTGGAAGGGGGTAAAAGGCTTTGGCACAAAGAAAGAAGTACTGATGGTAATCTGACACTTGCCATTTCTCTGTTCCTTGGGAATCTCGTAATAGCGGACCGCAATCTTGTTGGCCAGCTCCGCAATTCCACGCATATCTTCCTCTGTTTCTGTGGGCAGACCCAGCATAAAGTAAAGTTTTACCTTATTCCAGCCTCCATCAAAGGCCATACCGGCCCCCTCTAAGATTACATCCTCGGTGAGTCCCTTGTTAATCACGTCTCGCATGCGCTGGGTTCCCGCTTCCGGAGCAAAGGTCAGACTACTCTTTTTAATATCCTGCACTTTGCTCATAATATCCAGAGAAAAGGCATCAATACGCAGGGATGGCAGGGAAATATTTACCCCTTTGTCCCGGAAATTATCAATCAAAAATGTCATCAGTTCCTCTAACTGGCTGTAATCACTGGTACTTAAGGAACTCAATGAAATCTCTTCATGTCCCGTATTCTTTAACATCTCATAGGCATAATGCTTTAATACTTCCACATTCTTTTCCCGGGTGGGTCGATAAATCATCCCCGCCTGACAAAATCGGCATCCACGGATACAGCCACGCTGCACTTCTAACACAACCCGGTCCTGTGTTACCTTGATGAAGGGAACCAGCGGTTTTTCCGGATAGCTTGCAGCAGTCATATCCTGCAGAATCTGCTTTTTTACCTTCGCAGGAACATCCTCATATATGGGTGTATAAGCTTCTATTGTACCATCTTCCTTGTAAGAGACCCGATACATCATTGGTGCATAAATGCCCGGGATTTTGGCTGCCCGGTGAAGAAATTCCTCACGGCTGTAGCCTTCCCGGCGATAATCCTTGTACAATGCAAACAATGCATCATAGGAGATTTCCCCCTCCCCGATATAAAAAAGATCAAAAAAGTCCGCAATGGGCTCCGGGTTGTAGGTGCAGGGACCGCCGCCGATCACAATGGGATTCTCCTCTGTTCGGTCCTTGGCATACATGGGGATTCCGGACAAATCCAAGATCTGCAATATGTTGGTATAACACATTTCATACTGGATTGTAATCCCCAGAAAATCAAAATCCTTCACCGGATCCTGGGATTCCAGGGCAAAAAGAGGAATATGCTGCTCTTTTAAAATCTTATGGAGATCCGGCCAGGGGGAATAAACCCGCTCACAGTATACGTCATCCCTTTTATTAAACATATCATATAATATCTGAATCCCCAGATGGGACATACCGATTTCATATACATCAGGGAAACACATGGCAAATCGTATATCCACCTGCGCAGGATCTTTTTCCACCATATTGTATTCATTCCCAATGTAACGGGCCGGCTTGTCTATGGTCATCAGTATTTCATCACTTAATGCTAACTTCCTCATCCTAACTTTCATCCTTTTCGTGACTTGTCAGTACTTTCAAAGTTACTCTTTTTCCACGTTTTGATTTTCATCATCAGCCATCATCATAACATACTTTTTTATATTTGTATAATGATTGTTTTGCTGAATTTTCTCATAGACAATTTCTGTGTCTAAATTAAAAAAAGGGTAATCCAGTTTGTCGCAGAGAGCAAAGGCCGAAAAGAGAACCGCACAAAAGAAAAAACGAAGTTTAAACCATGTAAACCCACAAGACCCGGACACAGTGTCTGCTGTGTCCGGGTCTGCTTCCTTTTGTGGCATTTCCTGCCCACAATTTTCTGCATTCACTTTTCTTTTCATTTTCTTCTTCCCCCTATAAACATCAGCTCATAATAAACCTGTCTCTATAGTTTATGTAGATGGAAGAAAGATTATGTTTATCTCTTGGCCAATTCCTCTGTAATATCCTCCCAGGTAACTCCCTGTTCCGCCATTAACACCATGACATGATATAAAAAATCAGAAATTTCGCCCACCACTTCCTGGGGATCCTGATTCTTGGCCGCAATGACAATCTCCGTAGCTTCTTCTCCGACTTTTTTCAGAATCTTATCCAGTCCCTTGTCAAACAGATAATTGGTGTAAGAACCCACCTTACGATTTTCTTTGCGGTCCATGATGACGTCATAGACATCCTCAAATACCTGCAAGGGATTTTTTTCCACATACTGTTTCTTCACAATTTCCCGGAAAAAGCAGCTTCGGGATCCGGTATGACATGCCACACCTACCTGGGATACTTTCGCCAGGATAGTGTCATAATCGCAGTCTGCAGTGAGGGATTTCACAAATTGCAGATGTCCGCTGGTCTCCCCCTTCAACCAAAGCTGTTGACGGCTTCTGCTGTAATAGGTCATCTTTCCGCTGGTGATGGTGGCATTGAAAGACTCCTCGTTCATATAAGCCAGCATCAAAACTTCTGCCGTACGATAATCCTGTACAATCACCGGCACCATTCCGTCGGAATTTTTCTTTAAATCACTCCATTTTAAGGCCGGAGCAAAATTATCCATTCGGATGCCGCATTCCGCAAAGGTTGCCTTCAACCGCATGATATCAACCTCCGGATCATCGATATAGGCACCACAGATTCCCCGTACATTCTCACGGCGAAGAGTGTTCACCATTCGCTCCTTATCATAGGTATCATATTTTACCACATAAGGAATGTCGGTTATATTCTCCACACCATCAATCATTTCCGGATCCAGTACCAGCATCTCATGAAAATATTCGCTGAGCTGTTTACTATTCTTAAACAGAAAATCCACGTTTTCCACGGACACTAAGATCCGGTCTTTTCCGAAACGCTTACTTCCTTCTGCAGCCAAGGAGATACTGATGGATTTTGCTCCATTCAGCATAACCTGTTTACAGCCCGCATAAAAGAACTTTTTCATATCTTCCAGCCGATTGATATTGCCGCCGGCGCAAAGCGGTATTTCCACCAGACGATAGATATCCTTGATACGGTGTATATTTTTTTCATGCTCCTCATCTGTGGTGGACAGATCAAAGACATAAATCTTGTCTACTCCACTGTCACTGTAGAATTTGGCCAGGGCCGCCCAATCCTCCAATACAGTAAGATCTTCACGGGATTTAACTGCTTCCCCGTCCTTCAAATAAATGGTTGCTACGATATTTTTATGATCCATCCTACAAACTACCTTTCGTTGAAAGTATATCGGTGATTCGTTCGTCCACTGTGGTGGCTGCATCCAATGCCTTGGCAAATGCTTTAAACATCGCCTCGATCATATGATGATTATTGCCCGGTGTCAACACTTTGATGTGGAGATTCATTGCCGCAGTGTAGGATACCGCATAGAAAAATTCCTTCACCATCTCCGTGTCCATGTAACCAACCCGGTCTGTGGTGAAATCGGCATCAAAGGACAGATAGGGTCTGCCGGACAAGTCGATGGCACATAGAACCAAGGTCTCATCCATGGGGAGAATGCAGCTGCCATAACGCTTGATTCCTTTCTTGTCTCCCACTGCTTTTGCAATGGCATTTCCCAGTACAATACCCGTATCCTCAATGGTATGGTGGCAATCCACAGACAAATCCCCGGTGACTTTTGCTTTTAGATCAAACAGACCATGTCTTGCAAATCCCTCAAGCATATGATCAAAAAAACCGATGCCGGTATCTACTTCAGATTTACCGCTACCATCTATGCCAAAAGACAGATAAATGTCCGTTTCTTTTGTTTTCCGAGTATATTCCCCAACTCTCCTGTTTCCCGTAGAACCCCTCTTGTTTTCCATAGAACCCCTCCTGCTAATTTTTACTCTTCAAAACGTACCTTGATGGAATTTGCATGTGCGGTGAGCTGTTCACACTCCGCAAACTGTGCAATATCCTTATAAACTGCCTGCAGCGCATCCTTAGAATAAGAGATGATGCTTGACTTTTTGATAAAATCATCCACGGACAACGCAGAGAAAAACTTGGCGGTTCCGTTGGTGGGCAGCACGTGATTCGGACCTGCAAAATAATCACCCAAAGGCTCGCTGCTGTACTCACCGATAAAGATGGCACCTGCATTCCGAACCTTAGTCATAACTTCAAAAGGATTTCTGGTGACAATCTCCATGTGTTCGGAGGCGATGGCATTTACCGTCTTGATGGCCTGATCCATGTCATCCGCCACCAGAATATATCCATAATTATCCAAAGACTTCTGAATAATCTCTTTTCTCGAAAGTTCTGCAACAAACCGATCCACCTCTTCTGAAACCTGCTCTGCCAGTTTCTGACTGGTAGTAATCAGAATAGCGGAAGCCATCTCGTCATGCTCTGCCTGGGATAATAAATCTGCCGCAACAAAACGGGGATTTGCGGAGTCATCCGCCAAAACCAGAATCTCACTGGGGCCTGCAATGGAATCAATGCTGACATAGCCGAATACCGCTTTTTTGGCCAATGCCACATAAATATTTCCGGGTCCCACGATCTTGTCCACTTTGGGAATACTCTCCGTACCAAAGGCTAATGCCGCAATGGCCTGGGCGCCTCCCACCTTGTAAATTTTGTCTGCTCCTGCCTCTTTCGCTGCCACCAAAGTAGAAGGATTGACCTTACCATCCTTCCCCGGCGGTGTTGTCATAATAATCTCATCCACGCCGGCTACCTTTGCAGGCAGGATATTCATCAAAACAGAGGAAGGATATACTGCCTTTCCTCCCGGCACATAAACTCCCACACGCTCCAAAGCAGTCACTTTCTGACCTAAGATAATGCCGGTATCCTGGCTGGTAAACCAGCTGTTTTGTATCTGTTTCTCGTGATAGTTGCGGATATTGACCAATGCTTTGCGGATTACTTCCAACAGCTTAGGATCCACAGCGTCATAAGCCTCTTTGATTTCATCCTCTGTTACTAAGATATTGGATGCATCTATCTGTGCCCCATCAAAGCGGGCTGTATATTCAAAAATTGCTGCGTCCCTGTTTTCCCGCACATTGGCAATAATTTCATTCACACTGGCCTCATATTTTCCATAACTGTTAGGGCTGCGCTTCAGCAGATTCTCTAAAATATTTTCTTCTGTTTCTTTGGTTAATTTCAAGATTCTCATATATCTATCCCTCCTGCAATACTGTTTTCAAATCCGTAATCAATTTGGTGATCCGGTCATGTTCCATCTTCATACTCACCTGATTTACCACCATGCGGGCAGATAAGGGACAAACCTCCTCCAACACTTCCAGACCATTTTCTCTTAGAGTGGAACCGGTCTCCACAATATCGCAGATCACTTCGGAAAGTCCTACGATAGGCGCCAGCTCGATAGATCCGTTTAATTTGATAATCTCTACGGTCTGATGCTTTTTATTATAAAAATAATCCTTGGCAATGCGGGGATACTTGGTGGCTACCCGAATCAGCTCGTGATGCTGCAGCAGATCCTTCGCTTCCTTCGGACCACAAATACACATGCGGCATTTGCCAAATCCCAGATCCAGCACTTCATAAATATTTCTTGCTTCCTCTAAGATGGTATCCCGTCCCACGATACCGATATCCGCCGCACCGTATTCCACATAGGTGGGAACATCGGGCCCCTTGGCAAGGAAAAATCGAAGTTTCAACTCTTCATTTACAAATATCAGTTTTCTGGTACTTTTATCTTTCATTTCCTCGCAGGTAATTCCGATCTTTTCGAATGTCTCTAATGTTTTATTTGCCAATCTTCCCTTACCTAAGGCAAAGGTTAAATATCTCTCTTCCATCTTACTCTCCATCCATAAATGTGATCTCTTTGATCTGGTTACGGGCCGCATATTTTTCATAATCCTCTCTGCTGTGACTTTGACTGCGACGCATCAGTTCCACTTTTTTACCCTCTGCCCTCATGCTGCGGGCACGGTCCAAAGCCTCCTTCTGGCTGTCCGGACCATACACAATCAAAGTGGTATCATGCAGGGTAGGAATTTCAATATGCTGTCTGGCAATGGCTGTCATCAGCTGATCCACCACAAATGCAAATCCGATGGAGGCTGCATCCTTTCCAAAATGTGCCAGCAGGTTGTTGTAACGGCCACCTCTCACAATAGGCTCTCCGCTTCCGAAAGTATATCCCGCGAAAATGACTCCGGTATAATAATGGTAATCCGTCAACATACCGAATTCGTATGTCACATAGGAATCCACCTGGTACAGCTTCAACACTGCATCCAGCTCCTCCAGGCGGCAGATGGCATCATATACTTTGGGATATTCCATGGCCACTGTCTTTGCCACCGCAAAATCTGCCGCCTGATTATAAAGCCTGCCAAGCATGGAGAAAAGTTCTTTCAAATTATCCGAAAGGGGATAACCGGCAATTTCCTCCTCCACACCAAAATAATTCTTGTTTGCAATCAGATCCCGGATCACCTGCTCCTGTTCTTCATCAAACCCGGCTGCCTCCATCAGCCCCTGGAAGAAATCCACATGGCCTACACTAATCTGAAATTCCTTTAAACCACATTCCTTCAGGGACTCGATGGTCATGGAAATCATCTCTGCGTCCCCGTCCACGGAATCCTCACCGATGAGCTCTGCCCCCAGCTGGGTACATTCCTTCAGACGTCCCTGATAACTATGGTTATTGATAAAAGTATTTCCCATGTAACACAGGCGGATGGGCATGTCCTCGTCCACAAAATATTTTGCCGCACATCGTGCAATGGAAGGTGTGATATCCGGTCTAAGAACCAGGGTATTTCCCTCCCGGTCAAAAAATTTATAAAGTTCTTTGGAAGGAGTAGTACCAATCTCCTTCCCAAATATATCAAAGAATTCAAAAGTGGGAGTCTGGATGCTATGGTATCCGTAGGTACCCAGAATCCGATGCAGTCTGTTCTGCAGCTCCAGCTTCTTTTCACATTCCTCACTATAGATATCTCTCACACCCTCCGGTGTATGTAACAGTTGATTTTTCATTCTAACCTCCGATAAAATAAGCAAGCACTTTAGTGTGCTACCATGCTACCATAACAAATCATTCTGTCTTTGTCAATCCCTTCCGGATAAATCTTTCTGTATACCATCCAAATAGGGAACCAGCACACCGCCTTTACCCGAGAAAAAAAACTCGTGATCCAGTTCCTCATAGCGAAAACTCTTACGCCCACCTTCCTGCGCGCGGTTCCAAAATGAAAGCATCTCCGAAAAACGCATGTAATAAAACTGATCCCGATTTGTAAAATAGATCAACAAAAAAGAGATTCCCTGTTGTTTCTCAAACCGCTCCATAAACAATAGCTGATGCTCGTGAATGTTAGCCAGTGGAAAGGTATCCGTGTGACACTCCTTGGCATCAAAGCATACAGGGATTCCCTGCACCACTCCGATATAATCCACCGTGCTCTGCTGTTCAAAATAGGCCAGCGTAATATGGCGGCTCTCCTTATCAATATTAATGGGAGTGATGGGCGTGGGAATCTTCTGGATCAGAGCAAGACCATGTTCTATGTATTTTTCATTGGTTCGATTGATAAATTCCTCAAAAGTGGAGCCACGCAATCCTCTGGAATTCCATGTTGCCATTAGAGTATCGTCCCTTTCTTCTCCTCCGGAAGTGTATAGTAAATCCGGTGTTCTTCTATAATCCTGAGATTCTGATCTTTGATCTCAATAATATTTACACTACAGTTCGGCTGATGATTATCCCAGAATTTTCCCAACTCCAGTTTTTTCATAAAAGCCAGAAATGCCCGAATGATTCCGCCGTGACAGCACACCAGCACATTTTCGTAATCCTTTTCGTGAGCATAAAGCTCTCCCTCCAAAAAATCCGAAACACGCCGGAAGAGATCTTCGTAATCCTCCCCCTGCTCTGTGGCATGATATTTCTCCGGGTCATGGAATAAATAATCAATATTTTTGTACTTCGGATTCTCGGAAATTTCCCTCAGGGGCACACCCTCCCCCTCAGCAAAATTCATTTCACAGATCCGGTCATCATAGGTAATCGGGGTATCCGTTCCCTCCAATAGGATTTCTGCTGTCTGTCTTGCCCGAATCAGGGGACTGCAATAGCAGTAATCAAACTTAAGTCCCTCACGGTCAAATCCCTCACGGGTCATACGGGCCAGTTCTAATCCATTCCCATTCAGTGGAATATCCAGGCGTCCCTGAATAAGTCCTTTTTTATTATAATCGGTCTCACCGTGTCTCATTAAATAGATTTTCATAGGTTACTCCTTGCGGCATATTCCAACGCTCTCTCCATATCCTCCGGCAGCCTTGCCTGATAGATTTTCTGGTCTGATGTTTTCAGTTCAAAGGCATGAAGCATCTGACGCCTTACTCCGGCAGCCTTGTTCCATTGTTTGTTAACGGAAATATCGCCATACTTGGCATCTCCAATGATAGGATGTCCGATGGCTGACAAATGGGCCCGGATCTGATGGGTACGTCCGGTAATCAGATGTACTCTCAGCAGCGTAGCTGTCTGATACTGTTCCTCCACCTCATAAGCAGTTTCAATATAGGCAGCATCCCCTGACTGTGATATCGATACAGTCACCCGGTTGCCGGCATGATCCTTTGTCAGATATCCCTTCAAATATGCATTCCCAGATACTTTTCCGGCCACCAATGCCAGATAGTATTTTTCTATGCATCGGCTTTTTAATGCCTCACTCCAGTGCTGCAAACCCTGTAAACTCTTTCCTGCTATGAGAATCCCGGAAGTATTCCGGTCCAGCCGGTTACAGACAGAAGGACGAAAGGTGTCCAGACATTCCGGTGTAATGCTCTCACTGTGCAGCAGATATCCGATCACATATTCGTTGGCAGAAATATCCTGTGGTTTTGCTTTTTGGGAAAGCATACCGGCGGGCTTGTTCAGCAACAGACAGTCTTCGTCCTCATGGATAATCTCCAACGGGCGGTACGGATACTGCTGCTCCAACAGAGTGGATGATGCAACTGTCCCTGCTCCATGAAACTTTTCAAAGGTTTCGTCGGACAAAAAAAGCTTTACCTGATCCTGTTCTTTTAATAGTTCCGATCCGTCCGCTTTTTTTGCATTTAAGGTAATGTTCTTTTTGCGAAGCATTTTATAAATAAAACTGCCCGGGGCTTCTTTCAGCAATTTCTTCAGATATTTATCGAAGCGCTGTCCTGCTTCATTTTTATTTATCACAAATTCTTTCATTTCGATACACCTGTATGTTTTTTGTGTACGTTTCTCAAGGTTTTTTTCTTAGCATTTTTTTGACCTTTCCGGGATTGACCGGTCTTTTGAGGCGCAGGCCGGCTTGGTCCTTTTCTCCATGTGCCTTTCTTATCCCCTGCCATATTTCGCGGTGGAATCAGACAATTCTTGCCAAATCCGATAAGATCCTGTCTGTGAGTCAGCTGCAGAGCCTCATAAACCAGTTCATAATTATCCGGATTGCGATACTGAATCAGCGCCCGCTGCATTGCCTTTTCATGAGGGCTGGTAGCCACGTACACCGGCTCCATAGTACGGGGATCCAGTCCGGTATAGTACATGCAGGTACTGATGGTGGATGGAGTCGGATAAAAATCCTGCACCTGTTCCGGCATATATCCCAGATCCCGGGAATACTCCGCCAGTTCTACCGCCTCTTTTAAAGTGGAACCCGGATGGGAGGACATGAGATAAGGAACCAGATATTGCTTTAATCCCAGTTTCTCATTGGTACGCCGGTACTGTTCCACAAAACGGTTATATACCGCCACCGGCGGCTTACCAAGTCTGGAAAGTACCGCATCCGAAATATGCTCCGGTGCCACCTTCAGCTGACCACTGACATGATGTTTACACAATTCCACCAGGAAATCCGTTTTTTGATCAGCCAACAGATAATCAAATCGAATCCCCGACCGGATAAATACTTTTTTTACCCCCGGCAGACTGCGCAGGGACCGCAGCAACTGAATGTAATCGCTGTGGTCTGCCACAAGATTTTTACATAGCTCCGGAAAAAGACACTGTCTGTTCGGGCAGGCTCCCTTTGTTAACTGTTTGCTGCAGGCCGGTGCCCGGAAATTTGCTGTGGGACCGCCCACATCATGAATATATCCTTTAAATTCAGGATCCCGTATCATCAGTTTTGCTTCCTCCAGAATGGATTCATGACTACGGCACTGGACGATCCGCCCCTGATGAAAGGTCAGAGCACAGAAACTGCAGCCGCCGAAACACCCCCGGTTACTAATCAGGGAGAATTTAACTTCACGGATAGCCGGTATTCCTCCATCCTTTTCATAGATGGGATGATAGGTACGCATATACGGCAATGCATACACATCGTCCATTTCCTGGGTGCTTAAGGGTTTGGCCGGTGTATTCTGGACCACAAATAATTTTTTGTCGTAAGTTTCATAAATCCGCCTGGCGGCAAAAGGATCTGTATTCTGATATTGAATATAAAAGCTTTTGGCATAAGCCCGCTTATCCGACTTGATTTCTTCAAAAGACGGCAGAGCAATGGCATCACTGAGGCTTTCCTTATCTCTGGTCTTATATACAGTTCCCTCAATGAAAGTGATATCCGAAACCTTCAGTCCACTGTTTAGTGCATCTGCGATTTCCACAATGCTTTTCTCCCCCATACCATAGGAAATCAAATCCGCCCCGGAATCCAGCAAAATAGATCGTTTTACCTTATTGGACCAGTAATCATAATGACCAAGACGTCTCAGACTGGCCTCGATTCCTCCGATGATGATGGGCGTATGCTTGTAAGTCTGGCGAATCAGGTTGCAGTAAGTAACCACCGCATAATCCGGCCTTTTTCCCATAACACCTCCCGGTGTATAGGCGTCTTGTTTTCTTCTTTTTTTTGACACCGAATAATGATTCACCATGGAGTCCATATTCCCGGCACTGACCAGAAATCCCAGTCTGGGTTCACCCAGCACTGTAACACTTGTCCCGGTATGATAATCCGGCTGCGCTATGATGCCCACCCGGTATCCATGGGCTTCCAGTACTCGGCTGATGATCGCCGGTCCAAAGGAAGGATGATCCACATAGGCATCACCAATCACATAGACAAAGTCCAGCTGTGAGATGCCTGCTTCCTTCATATCCTGTTTTGAAATCGGTAAAAAACCCTTTGCCATCATCTGTCCTTTCCGCCCCTCAATTCAAGTATCTCCTCATCGGTCAACGGCCGGTACTGACCCGGTGCCAATGACTCGTCAAGCATCAGACTACCCATGGAGAGTCGTTTTAAATAAACGACCTCCTTCCCCACGCAGGCAAACATACGCTTGATCTGGTGGTATTTCCCCTCTGTAATGGAAACCTGAATCTCAGAAATTTCTCCTGCCTTTAATATTGTAAGCTCCGCCGGTTTCGTAAGCATTTTCTCCCCAATGTCCAGCCCTCGTGCAAATGCATCCACATCCTGCCCGGTAACCACTCCGTTTATTTTCGCATAATAAGTTTTTGGTACATGGTGAGCCGGGGACAAAAGTCGATGGGACAATTCACCGTCATTGGTCAGCAGCAACAATCCTTCTGTATCCAGATCCAGTCTCCCCACCGGAAAAAGTTCTTCCCGCCTGGGTTCCTCCCCAATAAAATCCAATACGGTAGGATATCTATCGTCTGTTTTGGCACTGACACAGCCTGACGGTTTATGAAGCATATAGTAGACAAACTCCACATAAGAGATTGTCTTCCCATCCACACAGATCAAATCCTTTTGAGGATCTACCTTTTGCTCAGGTCTCAGGGCGACTGTGTCATTCACGGTAACCCGTCCCTTTTTGATAATCCCCTTCACCTGACTTCGTGTTCCCATATTCATTTCACATAAAAATTTATCCATTCTCATGGTGAATATTTCCTCTCAATAGGCATAAGTCAGTCGTTTGTCCTGTAAATACATTAAAACAGCATAAGAGTTGATGCTGAACTCGTTTCCATCTGTATCATTTAAGTATATACCAAAATGCAAGTGTACGTCAAAATTTCCTGTGGTTCCCTCCACCTGAGAATAACCGGTGTCTCCCATAAATCCCAGCAGCTCTCCTGCCGCCACCTGATTTCCCTCAGCCAATCCTTCCGCATAATCAGACAAATGTGCGTAATAAAAGTAAGCCCCCTTCGGACTTCTGATGCCTATGCGATAACCGCCCTGAGGCAGCCAGCCCATTCGTTCCACCACACCGTCACTGACACTGACCACCGGGTAAACTCCGCGCTCATTCTTCTGCGCCATGATATCACATCCCTCATGTCCTCTGGTCCCGCCAAAACTCCGTGACTGCATCCAGGAATCCTCAAAAGTTATGTCATAGGATTCTTCCATACTTTCCGGCACCGGAAAATACACCACATCCTCCCAGACAGCAGAAATATTCTTTTTCCAGTACTCAGTTTCTCCGGGATATGCCCGGGACAGTCCGGCATACACATTTTCCAACCCGGAAATATCTGTAAGATTGGAATAAAAATAGGCATACATCAGTTCCGAAAAACTGCAGACGGACTGTGCCTCCTGAAATGCGATGACAATTTCCGGTGCAACCTGATGATTCCGGATCACAGACTCTATGGCAGCCTGATCAAAGGATACATAGTTCTCCTGATAGTCCCGGATATAGTGAAGCAGAGCTGTATCAAAAATCAGCAGTCCCAGAAAAAGCAAAGCCCTTGCAATGTATTTCTTCATGTTTCCGTCGCATAAAAAAACTTTTATAACAATATATTAAAACATGAAAAAAACTATTTCCGTAATTGCCATTTTTTTATTTTTGATCCTGATGCTTGTAAACCCCATCACCACCGTAAAATCTGCTGCCTATGGTTTACTGCTGTGGTATGAGCATATCATGCCAGCCCTTTTGCCCTTTGCCATTCTGGCCGATCTGCTGATTCATTCCAGCGCATGCTATTCCTTATCACTGGTCCTGCATCCATTGCTTCGATTTCTATTCAAATGTAGCAGACAGGGTTCCTTTCCTCTGGCCGCCGGATTCCTGTTCGGTTTTCCCATGGGCAGCCGCATATGCAGCCAAATGGTATCTGCCGGACAGCTTTCCCGGGAAGAAGCCTCCATCCTGTTTCTCATCTGCAATAACATCAGTCCCATCTTCATCATCAGCTTTGTTCTTCATGACACGCTTGGTATGGATGCCCTTCTGCCTGCAACACTGCTTTGCCTGTATATGCCTGCCATTATTTTGGGTCGTATTCTCATGAGACATCATACTTTTCCCGAATATAAAAACACGGCATCCGGATTAAAAATAAACTTTTCAATCCTGGATGCCGGTATCATGAACAGTTTTGAAATGATATGCAAGCTGGGCGGTTACATCATACTTTTTTCCATTCTGACAGGGCTGATCGAAATTTATTGTCCCGATTCTCTATGGCGGCTTTTTCTGACCGCCCCTTTAGAAATCACCAACGGCGTGGCTCTGTTGGGAAGTTCCACCCTGCCCGTCAGGGTCAAATACAGTGCCATCCTGTCCCTGACCGCATTTGGCGGTATATGTGGAATTGCCCAGACGTACTCCATGGTGCACACCGCCGGACTCCCCATGAAGAGGTATCTGGTGATGCATCTTCTGCTTGCAGGGATCAGTGGACTATGCGGCTACATGATCTACCCTGTTGCCACATTCATCTTCCTGTAAAAAACACTCCTATTCTTCCTTGTCCTGAGGCTCTGCAGGTGTTTCATCCACCGGTACCTGTTCCGCTGCTCCGGCTTCCGCCTCCAATCCCTGTTCCACCTCCATAGGAACCAGTTCACTGCGGTTGGCCACAACCACATCCAAACTCTCCTGAAGGGAATTGATCAGGCTTTCATAACGTGTCTTATAGTTGGATATGGATCTGGTCAGGATCTCCTCCACACCCTTTAAGCTGTTGTCTGTATAATCAATGGCCGCCATCCGGATATTATTGGCATCATTGGTGGCATTGTCAAGAATCTCCTGCGCCTGCTTGGTGGCGATCATAACCACCTCATTGGCCTGTGCATAAGCCTGTTGCATAATCTGATGTTCACTGACCAGCTCATTGGTCTGAACCTGCGCCTGGGCAATGATTGCATCTGCCTTTGCCTGGGCATCTGCCAGAATTGCTTCCTTATTGCTGATAATCTTTTGATAGCGCTTGATCTCTTCAGGCATTTTCATCTTAAGCTCTGTCAGAAGCTCATCCAGCTCGTCCTTATTTACAATAATTTTCGTATTGGACAAGGGCTGATATTTACAATTGTCTATGTACTCTTCAATCTCCTCGATAATCTGTTCCATTCTGCTGCTCATGATACACT
Organism: Roseburia sp.; assembly: GCA_051879315.1. Lineage (GTDB taxonomy): Bacteria > Bacillota > Clostridia > Lachnospirales > Lachnospiraceae > Roseburia_C. Next base: position 21,972 of record JBJELW010000017.1, on the reverse strand, counting down.
CTCCTTATTTTTCAATATGATATTTCCGATAAATACGATCTATAAACTGCTCCGGCACAAAATGTGAGATATCTCCGCCGTATGCTGCAAATTCTTTTACAATGGTCGAACTCAGGTAGGAATATTTCAGATTAGTTGTAAGAAAAATGGTTTCCACCTCCGGACTGACCCGGTGATTCGTCTGTGCAATCTGTAACTCGTACTCAAAATCAGTCACTGCGCGCAGACCACGAATAATCATGGTGGCCCCAATCTGTTTCATAAAATCCACCAGTAATCCGTCGAAGGATGCTACCGTAACGTTGGGAAGATCCTTTGTAATCTCCTCTAACATACTAACACGTTCCTCCACAGAAAACAATGGATTTTTTGCACTATTGTTCAGTACGCCCACCACTAATTCATCTACTATACTGGCAGATCTTACGATCATATCCACATGCCCGTTTGTTACCGGATCAAAACTTCCCGGATAAATTGCCTTTCTCATTTTTATTTTATGCCTTTCTTTTTTACATTCTGCGAATAAACGCATGTTCATTTGTTTTGTATGTCTTTAATTTTTCCATGACAAATCCTAATTCGTCAAGATAGTCGAAGCTGGTATCAAGAGCAGCTTCCACAACAATGAGACTTCCATCGTCAATGATGTCGGAATGAGAAAGGTATGTAAGTACTTCCTTCTCAATCAGTTTCCCGTATGGAGGATCCATAAAAATAATATCAAAATGTTCTCTGCCCTCCATCCGCTGCAGCGCAGTCATTACATCCGTATTCATCAGGGTACACTGATCATCAAATTTCGTGAAAAAGATATTATCTTTGATACACTCCGCGGCGCGCTTTCCATTTTCCACAAATACTGCACGGGCAGCTCCCCTGCTTATAGCCTCGAGACCTATCTGACCGCTTCCGGCAAATAAATCCAGGAACTCACAATCGGCCAGAAAAGACTGCAACATATTGAAAAGCGTCTCCTTGATCCGGTCTGTGGTGGGTCTGGTATCCATCCCTTCTATCGTTTTTAAAGGCAGGCTCCTGCCTTTTCCTGCAATAATTCTCATCCGTATCCTTCCTTCACTCTGACGTAATCAGTGACAATGTCTGCTTCAAGGCCATCTCTGTCGCCTGTGTCCGGACACTTTTACGATCTCCTTCAAACAGATAGCGTTCCACGCAAACCTGATCCCTTACCTTGCTTCCAATATAAACCAGGCCTGCCGGAAACTCCCCGCTGCCTCCCGGTCCGGCAATACCAGTGACAGATATTCCAACCTGGGCATTGGCCACAGCGGTAACTCCGCGCACCATCTCCTCCGCACACTTTTCACTGACAGCAGTCTCTGTCTTCAACGTTTCCGCAGAAACATGCAGAATCCGCTGTTTTGCCTCATCAGAATAGGTGATATAGGACTCCTTCAGGTAGGGGGAAATCCCCGCCACATTGATCAGCGTAGACGCAACCATTCCTCCGGTACAGGACTCTGCTGTGGCAATCCGATAATTTTTTTCTTTCAAAATAGCCACCAGCCGTTCCTCCAGACTGCCTTTTTCCTCACACATACTATATCCGCCTCTATTTCTGTTCCTTTAATACTTTTCTGTTTTTCCAAAGATAATCAACCAGTGAGATTACCGTCAGTGCCAAAGCAATATAAGCCAGCACCTGACCTGCAAGATATACATACTGGTTGTTAAAATCCAGATTAAAGACAAGGACAATGATCATGACCATCTGGAACGTGGTCTTAAACTTGCCCCAGTAACTGGCAGCAATGACAATTCCGTTGTCCGCTGCAATCAGGCGGAATCCGCTGATAATGAACTCTCTACCGATGATCACAATAACGATCCATGCAGCCAGCTGCTCTTTCTCAACCAGACAGATCATCGCCGAACATACCAGCAGTTTATCCGCCAAAGGATCCATAAATTTGCCGAAATCTGTCACAAGATTGTACTTTCTTGCAATTTTTCCGTCCAAAAGATCCGTCAGGCTTGCCACAATAAAGATTGCAACCGCAATGTAATTGGCAAAGCCGCTGCAAATCGGTGCAAGCATAAACAGAACAAAAAATGGAATCAACACCACTCGAAACATGGTAAGTTTATTTGGTAAATTCATCTAAATCATCTCTCCTATCAAATCATACTCATATGCACCGGTAATCCGAACCTTTACAAATTCTCCGGTGATAATCTCCTCCGACGTCTGAATATAGACAAGTCCATCCACCTCCGGTGCATCCCGATAGGTTCTTCCTACATATACATTCTCCGCATCCACCGTTTTTCCTTCGATAAACACATACGTCTCCTGACCGATGAGTGACTCATTTTTGTCGCTGGAAATCTCCTGTTGAAGTTCCATCACTTCCTCCTGCCACTGCCTCATCAGCTCCGGATCCACCTGATCCGGCATCTCCGCCGCCGGTGTTCCCTCCTCTGCTGAATAGCAAAAGGCACCCAATCGGTCAAACTCCATATCATTTATGAACCCCATCAGTTCCTCATGCTGATCACTGGTCTCCCCCGGAAACCCGCAGATCACTGTAGTTCGCAGAGCAATATCAGGAATCTCCTGCCTCAGTCGGGTAATCACACGGATCAGATCCTGCTGATCCGTCCTTCTTCCCATACGGCGAAGTACCTGATCGCTGGCATGCTGGATAGGAATATCCAGATAATGACACACTTTTTCATTGCGCTTAATAGAATCGGTCAATTCGTCATAAATTTCTTCCGGATAACAATACATGATCCGGATCCAATACAGCTCCGGAATTTTATTTAACTCATCCAGCAGGCGATGCAGGGACTTTTCTCCGTAAAGATCCACACCATACAGGGTAGTCTCCTGCGCTACCAGGATAAGTTCCCGGCATCCCTGGGCCGCCAGTTCTTTCGCGGAAGCAACCAGCTCCTCTATAGGGACACTGCGGTAATTTCCCCGGACATAGGGGATGATACAATAGGTACAACGCTTATTACAGCCCTCTGCAATCTTTAAATAAGCATAACGTTGCAGGCCCGTGGTGAGACACCGTTTTGTGCTGACTGCCGGCAGTCCCTCCAGACTCCCCACATTGACATAATGTTTTCCTTTCAGCACTCTTTCCACCGCCTCAACAATATGTTCATAGGAATTCGTACCCAATACTGCATCCACTTCCGGCAAATCCTGTTCAATTTCTTTCTGATACCGTTGTCCCAGACATCCGGCAACAATCAGCGCTTTCAGTCTACCGGTCTCCTTATATCTTCCCAGCTCTATAATGGTGTTAATGCTTTCTTCCTTGGCATCGCCAATGAAACAGCAGCTGTTCACTACGATCACATCTGCCTGAGTCTCATCGTTTACGACTTCATATCCGGCCGCCTGCAGCATGCCGATCATGTACTCAGAGTCCACCAGATTTTTGTCACATCCCAAGGAGACAAAAAATATGTTCATAAAAACCTCCCGGTTCCGAAATGCTCACTTACAGAAAATTGGTATTCTCCCCGAAAGGAAAACACCAATTTAACATAAACATACCCGGATTATTCTTCCTCGTCAGATTCTGTATCCTCACCGATGATCTTCACATCACCATTGTAAAGTTCTTCTACTGCAACAGATAATGGTTTTTTCCCTTTGGCATCCACCATAGGTTCATCTCCTGCAATAATCTGCCGCGCACGCTTTGCTGCAGCGATTACAATGGAATAACGGCTGTTTACCACCGGCTCCTCACCAATCTCCACGTTGTCATTTACTACCTTCATAAGTTCTACATAAGATGGATGTATCATAATTATTCTCCTTTCGAAAAGCCCTTTAGCTCTTCTCTGATTTGATTGATTAAATTTATATTACGTGACACACGATTGTGCTCATTCTGTATGATGGAATGGACATCCTCCACACATTTTTCCAGCACGTCGTTAATCACAAAATAATCGTAATTTTCGATTCCCTGGGACTCTTCCACAGCTCTGGCCAGTCTGGCCTCGACCACGTCCATAGTCTCCGTCCCCCGGCCCACCAAACGCTTTTTCAATTCTTCCGCACCAGGCGGTGAAATAAACATCAGAACCGTATTCGGAAAACGTTCCTTTACTTTAAGTGCTCCCTGAATTTCAATTTCGAGGATCACATCTTTTCCGGCAGCCAGCTGACTGTCCACATATTCCTTGGGTGTACCATAATAGTGATTGACATACTGTGCATATTCAATCAGGGCACCCTCTGCTATCATCTGTTCAAACTCCTCTGTGGTCTTAAAAAAATATTCCCGGCCGTTCTCCTCCCCTTCCCGCGGATTGCGGGTGGTGGCTGAAATAGACAACGCATACCGTTCCGGATATTTTCTTAATAATTCCTTCATAATGGTTCCCTTTCCGGAACCGGAAAAACCGGATACAACCGTTAATATTCCTTTTTCTACCATATCCTATTCCTCCTCTGAACATCCGCCATTCACATTCTCCCTCAGCCATGACCGGATGCGGTGGCTTTATTCAATATTCTGGATCTGCTCTCTGATTTTCTCAATATCCGTTTTGAGATTGATTCCCAAATCCGACGTGGCCAGATCTCCTGCCTTGGACAGTATGGTATTGGCCTCCCGGTTCATCTCCTGCGCAATAAAATCCAGTTTTCTGCCGACGCCTTCCCCATCTGTCAGGCTCTGGCGCATAGCTTCTATGTGACTGCGCAAACGAACCGTCTCCTCGTCCACGCAAATTTTATCTGCATAGATTGTAACTTCTGTTGCAATTCTTCCTTCATCCATCTGCTGATCTGCAAGAAGGTCCTGCACTTTTTCCGAGAGTCGATTCCGGTATTCCTGTATCACCATAGGGGCATGGGCTTCAATTTCATCCACATAGGTAAGCATCTGGGTCAGCTTCCCATCAAGATCCCGGGAAAGTCTCTCCCCTTCTCCCACTCTGGCATCTACAAACTCCCGGCCGGCTCCTCGCACCGCCTTCTCCAGGAGTGTCCATAATTCTTTTTCATCCGTATCCTGCTCCTCCATTACCAAGACATCCGGGTAACGGGAAAGCCTGCTGACCGTGATATCATTTGTCAGTTTAAACTGATCTGCCATGCGGTTTAAGTATTTCAGATATTCCGCCGCCAGGGCTTCATTATACTTTAATGCGAAATTTGCCTCATTGAAATCCTCATATGTAATGAAGATATCCACCTTGCCCCGCTGCGTATATTCCTTAATCAGGTTGCGGACACTGCTTTCAAAAAAGCTCAGTTTCTTCGGAAGCTTCACATTTACATCGAGGTAGCGATGATTCACAGACTTAATCTCTACCGTGATTTTACGATTATCTTCTTCCACTTCACAGCGGCCAAAGCCTGTCATACTCTTAATCATGGTTGCCTCCTTACGCATAGATATCTGTATTATAGTTGAAAAACTTTTATTAGTCAAATTTAAAATGGATTCTAAGTTGAAATTTTTTGTATTTTTTCCTATACTATAAATATTTACAGATTTCAGAAACAGTGTAAAGAAACGGAGGCCCCAGCTATGGCATTTGACGGAATCGTAGTTGCGAATCTGGTAGCAGAATTAAATCATACAATACAAAACGGCCGGATCAGTAAGATTGCCCAGCCGGAAGCAGATGAACTTTTACTGACCATCAAGACAAATGAAGGTGCCAGGCGTCTTGCCCTTTCCGCAAGCGCCTCCCTGCCCTTTGTTTATCTGACAGAAGCCAACAAACCCAGTCCCATGACTGCACCTCTCTTTTGTATGGTGCTGAGAAAACATATTTCCAATGGACGAATCATATCCATTACACAACCGGGACTGGAACGAATCATCCAATTTGAAATCGAACATCTGGACGAAATGGGGGATCTGTGTAAAAAGCTTCTGATTATCGAACTAATGGGAAAATACAGCAACATCATTTTCTGCGATAATTCTTTGAACATCATCGACAGCATCAAACGTGTCCCCTCGCAGATTAGTTCTGTGCGGGAGGTTTTGCCCGGGCGCCCGTATTTTATCCCGGATACCCAAAGCAAGCTTGATCCTTTATCCATCGACGAACGGAAGTTCCTGGATACGGTGTGTGTGAAACCCATGAGCCTTTCCAAAGCTCTGGTATCCACTTTTACCGGTATCAGCACTCCCAGTGCCAACGAAATCTGTCACAGGGCTTCCCTGGATGCAGATGCTTCTACCGCCAGTCTCCCACCGGATCTGCGCATACATCTTTTTCATGTGTTTGACCGGACGATGGAGGATATCCGGAACGGACAGTTTTCTCCCTGCATCATCTATCGTGGGGACGAGCCCATAGATTTTTCCTCTATCCTCATGACACAGTATCAGGATCTAAATGTACAGCAGGAAGATTCCATCTCCGCTGTTTTGGAGCAATACTACGCCCAGCGGAACAGCTATACCCGTATCCGTCAGAAATCTGCTGATCTGCGGCGTCATGTGGTCACTCTTTTGGAGCGGAATCAGAAGAAACTGGCTCTTCAGGAAAAACAGATGAAAGATACGGACAAACGGGAGAAATACAAGGTATACGGGGAACTGTTAAACACCTATGGATATCAGACTGCTGAGGGAGCCTCCTCTGTAGAAGTGTTAAACTACTACACCAACCAGCCCCTTACCATCCCATTGGACCCTACCATATCTCCTCTGGCCAATGCACAAAAGTACTTTGCCCGTTACAACAAACTCAAACGTACTGCTGAGGCCCTCTCCACCCAGTTGGAGGGTACCCGCATGGAGATCACGCATTTGGATTCTGTATTAAACGCACTGGACATTGCAGAAACCGAGGATGACCTGGCACAGATCCGTGAGGAACTGATCACATACGGTTATTTGCGGCGCAAAAACACCGGAAAAAAGAAGGCGGTAAAGAGTAAGCCTTTTCATTATCGGTCCTCTGACGGTTTTGACATCTATGTAGGGAAAAATAATTTTCAAAATGATGAACTGACCTTTAAATTTGCCAACGGCGGAGACTGGTGGTTCCATGCCAAAGGAATGCCCGGATCTCATGTAATCGTGCGGACTGAGGGAAAAGAGCTGCCGGATGCCACGTTTGAGGAGGCCGCCAAACTGGCAGGCTACTACTCAAAAGGACGGGAAAACGAAAAAGTGGAAATCGATTATCTTCAGCGCAAAAACGTGAAAAAACCGAATAGTGCGGTGGCCGGATATGTCATCTACTATACCAACTACTCCATGACCATCACGCCAGATATAAAAAATATTTTAAAGATTTCCGATTAATCTGTAACAATGGGCAAGCCGCCTCCATAGAATGAAGTGTAAGAAAAAATCTTGGAGGATGTTAAAATGAGTGATTTAGCTGCTACCAGCTGTGGATGCAATAATGGAGGTGGATGCTGCAGCATTATCTGGATCCTGCTTCTCTTGAGCTGCTGCGGATGCAACAATGACAGAGGTTCCTGCGGATTCGGCGGAGACAATTGCTGCCTGTGGATCATCTTACTTCTGTTCTGCTGTAACGGCAATGACGGACTGTTTAACTCAGGCTGCGGATGTGGATGCTAATTGCAGCGCAATAAACTTTCCTGACTTATAAAATACTTAAGCCTGACAAAGAGAACCGGCCTCCCTTCGGGGAAGCCGGTTTTATTTCTACCATCTGTTTCCGGTTTCAGATCCATACTCAAATACTCTGTTTTTTTCCCTTTTTCTCAGCTGTTCTTCCTGTTGCTTTCGTTCTTTCTCTTTTTGCTTCATACAAGCCTCGTCCAGCTCATATACCTGATTTCCATTTATGATTAATTTTCCCATAGAAACTCCTTCCTTTTACTCACAACCAAATTCTGACTCTGGTATCTTATTTTATTCATTTTTTTCAAATTACTGCATAAAAATAAAAGGAAGAAATCAAACAGGTATAAAAAATGGACCAGGAATACAAACCAACCATGTTCGATCTGCAGACTCAAAGTCATGATCTGCAGATTATAAAAGCGATGATCCCCTACTTAGACAGCCGCCGGCAAAGATTTTTTGCCATGTTCGTAAAATATCAGGAGCTGCAGCGCACCATGAAAAATTTCCCGGAGAATGCCATGTCCATCCAGTCTTTGGACAATGCAAATCCCCAGGAACGTATGCACCAGATGATAGCGGACATCAGCGATCAGTGCAGCAGCCATGAACGGGAAAACATTGATATGCTGCTAAGCATGTTTCAGATACTCTCCACTTGTGACATCGGTACAGACAAGGGCTAAGGAAGGTGAAACATGAATCTTGAATTTTTAAAAAATAATCCTGCCCTGCAGAATATTTCTCAGGAAAAACTGGACTTTATACTGGAATTTGCCCAGAAAGCCAGCGGAAAGAACAATCAAAGCGCAGCGTCTTCTATCGCCGGTGCCGCCAGTCAGGCAAAAAGCCGAGGAATCAATTTTACCTCCGCCGAAACCTCTTTACTCATCGAACTGTTGAAGCAGAACATGAGCGAATCCGAGAGAAAAAAAGCGGACCGGATGTTGATGCTGATGCAGACCATGCAGCGTCCCAGATCTTAGCCCTAACGTTTTTTCCCATCCAGCACAGAGGAATCATTTCCAAAAACATGCCATAATTCCTGAGCCAGATATGGTGCGCAGGGAGCCAGCAATCTCAGATAACACTTCACAGTAGCTCTTTCCAGCGTACCCTCTCTGGCCAGCCGGATCATGCAATTATTATATTCCATCAGACCGGATACCACTGTGTTAAACTTATACTGCAGATAGCGGCTGGACAGTTCCTCTGTCATTTCCCGACATAACTGTTGCTGTTCCTTCGTGACAGTTTCCTTGCACTCATCGCCATTGACCACAAGATTCCACAGTTTTGTCAGAAAATGATAGATGCCCTCTAATCCATCCTCATTCCATGCGAAATCCTGCTTCACCGGAGCCGCAAATAACAGATACAGCCTCAGCGCATCTTTTCCGTAATCATTCTCCAGAAATACAGGAGAAACCACATTGTTACGCTCCCGGCTCATCTTCTTCCCATCTTTTCCGGTGATGTTTCCCACACTGACGATCTCCAAAAAAGGTTCTTTGAAATCTACCATTCCCCAATCGAAAAGCACTTTCGTCAGGAACCGGCTCACCACCAGACGACGCGTAGCGTGAGTGTTCCCATTCACATAAAAGTCCACCGGACGATATTTTCTCTCATCCCCCTGTGCATATAGATACTGCAATGCCAAAAAAATCTGTTCTTTTGGAGTCTTCAACACAATCTGGTTTGAACGGTTCAGCCAATCCAACTGCATCTGCACCAATGGCTCCGGCATCATCACCAAGGACAGTTCCCTCTTCAACGCCTCTGAATATCGCTCCAGATGCAGGATTCCAAGGATTTCTCCCTGCTGGTCCATTTTCCGGACCAAATATCCTTCGTCGGTAAGACGCTTCATAATTGGATTGATCCAGTGCTCCGCAGCAGAATCCATAACAGCGTCAGCGGGGAGACCCTGCACCTGTATTCCCTGCATACGCCGGTATCTCATCCACACATCCGCCAATAGTCTTCCACGAAAATCAGCCACAGACAACTCCTGTGGCTGAAAAATAGGCATACACTGACATTTATAACTCTTTTCCGAGGCGCCCTCGTCTTCTGAACTGTTTTCCGACAGCGATTCCTCCCATCTGTGTTCAATCTCTTTATAATTATAGTTTCTCGTAAGCTGTGACATATTCTTTCCTCCTGCAATTTACCTTATGCTAAAACCACTATACTTCTTTTGTCAAGCAGAAAATGCCATGAGTTTCAGATCATAATTCTGACAACACGGAGGATGTGTTCACGGAAAGGATTTTATCGATTGGACATATGCTGGTTCCCTTTCCATCTGTTCCCTCAAAATATTTCTCTGAGGCAGATTCAAATAGAATATACAGTTTTCCCCCGGTGTAATTGATTTCCTCGGAACAGGGAGGCATTTCCACTTTAATCAAGTAATCTTGGGACTCTGCATTCATGGCATCCACAGACTCATAAACCTTGAGATAGGATGATTTTGTCCTGCCGTAGGATGTGCTCAGATACACGTGATCTTCCTCGTCAAATGCAATTCCCTGCACTTTTTCCGGAATCTCGTAGCGCTGTTGTTCCACCAGTTTTCCATCCAAATACTGATAGGAAATCATAACAGATTTAAAATAGGTGTTGTGGGTAGCCACCCAAAGAAGACCATCATGGTATGTGATGCAGGAAGGCATATTGGCCACACGATATTCCTGGAACATTCCGGTACAATCCACGAAAATCTTGGGTTTTTCCGATGCCACCTGTCGAATATACGAATAACTGATACACTCTAAGGTACGGGTATCCGAGTGGCAGATCCAAAGATTTCGTCCATCAAAGGTAAGTCCACCCAGATGGCTGTTTTTCTTCATGCCAAGTGTCACAAGATATTCTCCGGTACTGCGGTCAAATACATATAATGATCCAAGATTCTCCCGATCATCACTGCAGTATGCCGTGATAAAACAATAATCATCAGTCATACAGATTCCCTGCGGACATTGGGCTTCGGTACTGATCAGGTTATCCTGATAATCCGTTTCCCTGGTAGATGGCATTCCGGGAATTGCTATATTATCTACAAAACCATAACTACAGTCAGCCAGCTTTTTATCATTTCCGCTGACCGTGGAATCCGTGGTATAGGAATACATCTGCACACTGGCATTAGAATCAATGGCTCTGGTCCATTTGGCAAACAGCGCGTAGCTGCCGCAATTATCCAGCGTAATACTGCTGATCCTGTTCCTATAGTTATTATCCAAATACCACCCTGCAAAATTATATCCTTCTTTTTCGGGGATTGGAAGAGAAAGTGGCAATTCAGCCTCCACATAAGCATCCTGCAATTCGCCGTCCACCACTCCGCCATTGAGAAAATACATCAAATGGTAAACTCCATTTTCATCACATCCGGAATATTGATCAGAATAAGACTCAAAGAAACAATTGTTTTGAGAAGACCAGGTCATTACATTCACTTCATTCGCATGTGCGAATTCAGGCTGATTCAATAACGTTGCAACTATCATCAAAATAACAAATAAACCCTTTTTGCAGTGCATGTCCCGATCCTTTCCTTTTCTTTCTGTGCATTTGTCACACATAATTTTGTTTTTACATAGTTATTTTATTCAAATTATATTAACAAACCGTGAACAACCCGTTAATTTTTGTATGTTTTGCACTCTTTTTTCGTACCATTTTTGACATTTTTAAACAAATATTACTCATTCTTTGTTGTTTTAAATATAGTAGTTTTGTGTGTTTTTTATTGATTATCCCGGAATCCGGGGCTATAATGAAATTCACGAAAAAAATCTGAACGAAATTTTATCTTTCGCCAGAATGTACATAAGGAAGGATCATTATGAAATTTGAAAAAATCGGCTTTATCGGATTGGGACTTATTGGCGGTTCCATCGCAAAAGCTATTAAAGTCTTGTATCCGGGCACCGATATCATTGCAACATCCGGTCACTTTGAAACCATTGCCGATGCCGCTGCAGACAGTGTGATTTCCAACCAGACATTACTTCCCATTACCGCATTTGCCGATCGGGATTTGATTTTTCTCTGTTGTCCGGTAAAAAAGAACATTGAATATCTGGAAGCGTTGAAACCGGTGATTGCCCCGCACTGTATCATAACGGATGTAGGCAGTGTGAAAGGTGATATTCACAAAAGCGTAACCTTGTTGAATATGGAAGCCAATTTTATCGGAGGACACCCTATGGCCGGCTCTGAGAAAACCGGTTACCGTGCTTCCCACGCTGAATTGTTAAAAAATGCCTACTACATTCTGACCCCCACCGCAGGAACCGGTTCCCACGACCTGGAGCAGCTGCGGGATTATGTGGCATCTTTTGGAGCTATCCCCATGATCTTAGATCCGGACAGCCATGACCATGCCACCGCATCCATCAGCCATCTGCCTCATATTTTGGCAGCCAGTCTGGTCAATCTGGTAGCCCGGACGGATGACCCGGAGCAGACCATGAAACGGATTGCAGCAGGCGGTTTCCGGGATATTACCCGTATTGCCTCCTCCTCCCCCGTCATGTGGCAAAATATCTGTTCAGCCAATCAGCAGCAGATTCTTTCTCTCATCCGGGATTTCAAGGGAATTCTGACTGAAATGGAACAATATATTGCATCCGAAGATACCGAGGCAATTTCGCAATTTTTTTCCGATGCGAAAGAATACAGGGATTCGATTCAAAACAACGAACATTGATTTACGAAAGAAAAAATGCCACAGTCAGAACCGGATACGACAAATCCGGCAATGCCTGTGGCAATCTTTTTACGCCTTATGATTTTCCATGTTATACATCATTAAAAATCTGATAAATGTCAATTTTCAATGCTTCTGTATCTGTCATCCCGACAAAAGTACATCCGTATTTGATGCTCCCATCCGGGCGGTGCTCGCTGCGCACAATCTCTATTACTGCATTGATAATTTCCTTCGTCCAGATCTGTATTTGGGTATCATAGAAAGAACCAATTTCCAGTTCCTTATCTGATAGGAAACCAAGTCCGGAGCGGGAAATGTCCGTCACATCCACATGTATCATTTTCAACGTCGTCATCCCGCCCTGCTCCAGCTTCTCCAGCTGTATTGACACATCCAGATCCAGACGTTTGTGTTTTCTCTTCTCTTCCATCGTCTTCTCCTTACATTGATTACTCTGTTACAAACATTTTATATCACTTTTGGGTGTTTTACAACCTTGTTTCTAAAAAATCAGCATAGCATCCCCAAAACTAAAGAAGCGGTAGCGTTCTTCCACCGCCTGACGATAGGCATTCAAAACATGCTCCCTTCCTGCCAGCGCCGATACCAGCATCACCAATGTAGACTGGGGCAAATGGAAATTGGTGATCAACGCATCAATAACCTTAAACTGATACCCGGGATAAATAAAGATCTCTGTCCATCCGCTTTTCGCATTCAGATGGCCATCCGGCTCAGCAGCTGATTCCAAAGTGCGGGTACTGGTTGTTCCCACCGCAATCACCCGATGTCCGCTTTCTTTCGCCCGATTGATCTTATCCGCTTCAGACTGCTCAATACAATAAAACTCGGAATGCATATGATGTTCCTCGATGGTCTCCACCTTCACCGGACGAAACGTGCCCAATCCCACATGCAGCGTCACCTCGGCAATTTCCACCCCCTTCTTTCGAATCTGATTTAAAAGTTCCGGGGTGAAATGTAATCCTGCAGTAGGTGCTGCTGCCGATCCATCATATTTGGCATACACGGTCTGATATCGGGTTTTATCCTTCAGTTGGTGCGTAATATACGGCGGAAGGGGCATCTGCCCCAGCTGGTCAAGGATTTCCTCAAAAATCCCCTCATACTCAAACCGTATCATTCGGTTTCCTTCCTCCACCACATCCACAACTTCCCCCACAAGTAAACCCTCACCAAAGGAAATCCGTGTGCCGATTTTACACTTTTTCCCCGGTTTTACAAGAGTCTCCCAAACATCATCACTGTGGCGTTTTAAGAGAAGCACCTCGATCTTTGCCTCTGTTCCTTCTTTCGCACCATACAATCTTGCCGGAATCACCTTAGTATTATTGATAACCAGGCAATCTCCGGGATTCAGATAATCAATCACGTCTTTAAAAATCTTGTGTTGCACTTCCCCGGTTTTCTTATCCAACAACATCAGCCTGGAAGCAGAGCGGTCTTCCAGGGGATCCTGTGCAATTAACTCCTGGGGCAATTCATAATCAAAATCTTTTACATCCATAGTCTATTCCTTATTATTTCCATTATGCGCGCAATGTAACACCCAGCTTTTTATCCAGATTCTTTAGAATCTTTGCCACAAAGCCTTCCACCATCTCATTGGTAAATTCCTCATCACGTGGTGTAAACACTACAGAAAATGCCATGCTCTTGGTATTTTCAGCCAGCTGTTTTCCTTCGTACACGTCAAAGAGGCTGACCTCTGTCACATAGTTGCAGGCTTCCCGGATGCCTTCCTCAATCTGGGCACAGCTTATATCCTTATTCACCACAAATGCAAAATCACGTTTTTCCTCATCATACTTGGGTAACGGCTTAAATATCTGCTCCTTGCCATACCACTGGGACAGCACCCGAAGATCCAGTTCCATGATATAGGCAGGGACACGCATATCCAGCTCATCCTGGATTTCATAACTCAGCTTACCCAGATAACCGATTTCCAATCCATCACAGAATACCGCTGCGGTCTGATAAGGATGCAAAAATGTTTTTGTTGCCGGCTCATATGTGAAGGTTACATTCAATGTATCTGCCACGGTCTTGGCCAGACCCTTCAGGGTGAAAAAGCTTTCCTTTTCACCAAACACGCCCACGCACAGGGTTTCCCGTTCATCCGGATACTCAGTCAGAGGCAGATCCTTGGGAACAAAGATATTACCCAATTCAAAAATACGCCCCTCCAAAGTTCCCTTTTTCTGATTACGTCCGATGGCATAGATCATCTCAGATGCCAGTGTGGTACGCATCAGGGACAAATCGATATTGATGGGATTCATCAAACGGATAGCATGACGCTCCTTTGCATCCTCCGGCAGCCGCAAAAGATCCAGATCCGACGGAGAAAAGAAGGAATAATGAATTCCCTCATAAGCTCCTGCACCGCAAAGGGCCCGCTTAATCTTAAGCTCAGTCTTCTGTCTTAAGTTCAAGCCACCCATAGTAACTTTTGCAGTGGGCATGAAGGTGGGAATCACATGATCGTATCCATACATACGGATCACTTCCTCAGCCACATCCGGATAAGAATCCATATCCTCACGGTAAGCAGGAATCTGAATGGTCAGTTCATCCCCCTTAATGACCGGTGCAAACTGCAATGCAGTCAAAATCCGGATAATCTCATCCTCAGGTACAGTGATACCCAACACGCCATTGACACGACTGACGCTGACCTTCATTTCATGAGGTTCAATGGAATTTCCGGTATTGATGTCTACATGGGTCTTGGAAACTTTTCCGCATCCTAATTCTTCAATCAGATGCAATGCACGCTTCATGGCCATCACGGTTGTATATTCATCCACACCTTTAGCATAACGGGCGCTGGAGTCAGAAGACTGTCCCAAAGCGCGGGAACTCTTGCGGATATTGTCTCTGGCAAACTTGGCAGCCTCAAACATAACCTCTGTGGTATCTTCCTTGATCTCAGAATTCAGTCCGCCCATAATGCCGGCCAATGCCACAGGTTTTACACCATCGCAGATGACAAGATTGGATTCCTGCAAAGAAAATTCTTTGCTGTCCAATGTGACAATTTTCTCCCCATTCTTTGCACGTCTCACATTAATCTGATCCTTTTCCAGATAATTATAATCAAATGCGTGCATGGGCTGACCAAGCTCTTTCAACACATAATTTGTGATATCCACCACATTGGAGATAGAGGCGCATCCCACCAGTGCCAGTCTCCGTTTCATCCAGGCAGGTGATTCACCAATCTTAACGTCATGTACATAGTGCGCAATATAACGTGGGCAGATATCCTGTGCATCCACATGAACAGAAAATGGTGTTTTCTCCACATCAGTCTCCGTATAATCCAGTGCCGGCTTGCGGCATTCCTTGTTCAACACTGCCGCAACCTCTCTGGCAATACCGTAAATGCTCTGACAATCCGGACGATTCGCTGTGATGGCAATGTCAAAAATCCAATCATCCATCCCAAGAATCGGTTTTACATCTGCTCCCACCGGTGCATCCTCCGGCAGAACCAAAAGTCCGTTATATCCTGCACCCGGATAGAGATCCTCATTCAATCCCAATTCCGTGCCGGAGCAAAGCATACCGAAGGATTCATATCCTCTCAGTTTACCCTTCTTGATCTTCATAACGCCTTCAATGGTCACATGATCCTTTGCCGTTGCATAAACGGTAGCCCCGATCAGCGCCAAAGGGAACTTGCCACCTGCACAGACATTATCTGCTCCGCAACAAATCTGGAAGGTTCCATGCTCTCCTGCATTTACCTGACAAAGATGCAGATGGGTCTCGGGAATGGGTTCGCAGGACTCCACCAGACCAACCACAACATTGCTGACATCTTTTCCCACTTCAATCAGCTCTTCCACTTCAAATCCACAGGAAAAAAGCTTTTCTTCCAACTCCTTGGGAGTAACATCAATATCTACGTATTCTTTTAACCAACTTAACGGTGCTAACATGATAAGCCTCCTTCTTCTATCTTTTAGTCGTCGATCTGCTTTAACACACGCAGATCGGATTCAAACAATAACTTAATGTTGTTGATACCGTATTTCAACATAGCGATACGCTCCACACCGATACCAAAGGCAAATCCACTGTACACATCTGTGTCAATATTACAGCCCTCCAGCACCTTTTTATTTACAACTCCGGCACCTAGTACCTCGATCCATCCTGTACCCTTACACAATTTGCAGCCTTTTCCTCCGCACTGGAAGCAACTGACATCCACCTCCACGGAAGGCTCCGTAAAAGGGAAATAGGAGGGTCTTAATCGGGTAGTGGTGCCCTTGCCGAATATCTCCTGCACGAATTCATCCAGCATTCCCTTCAGGTCACAGAGTGTAATGCCCTTGTCCACCACCAGACCTTCCATCTGGGTAAACATCGGTGAATGGGTGGCATCATCATCGGAACGGAACACCTTACCCGGGGACACCACTTTAATGGGAGGTTTTTTGGACTCCATCACATGAATCTGACCGGCAGATGTCTGGGTACGCAGTAAAAATTCCGGTGACAAATAGAACGTATCCTGCATATCTCTGGCCGGATGATCCTGCGGGGTATTCAATGCCGTAAAATTATAATAATCCGTCTCAATTTCAGCGCCCTCATATACTTCAAAACCCATGGAGCAGAAAATATCTGTCAGCTGATTACGCACCTGGGTGATGGGATGCAAATTGCCATGCGCGCACTGTTCTGCCGGCATGGTCACATCAATCTTTTCGCATTCATAACGTTGGCGAAGCTTCTCTTCCTCAAACTTTTTCTTCTTCTCATCCAGCAACGCCTCAATGGCTTCTTTCGTCTCGTTCACCCACTGACCGACCTTTGGCCGATCCTCCGGTGCCACATCCTTCATGCCCTTCAAAACGGCAGAAAGTTCTCCTTTTTTACCCAGTACAGCCATTCGTACTTCATTTAATTTTTCCAGATTTGTGGTATTTTCGATCTGAGCTATAGCTTGCTCTCTGATCTGCTGTAATTTCTCTTTCATACTTCAATCTCCTTTTTATATTTGACTTTACAGTACCTTATATTTGATTTCAGCTCCGTGTTTCCATCGCAGATCTCTCCCGTCTGCATTTGCACCGTGCGCAAAAAAAACGGAGGATACACATCCCTCCAAGGGACGAATATACTCCGCGGTACCACCCTGATTTCTGCCGATTCCCGGCAGACACTCATATACGTAACGTGTATTGACGTCGCAGACTACTCAGATTCACCTGCGCTGCTCCGGTGCGAAATTCAACAGACACCTTACCTTAAGAGAACTTTCAGCCTTCGATTCTCTCTCTCTGAAAAAAGTATATCCATCTACTGCTCACCATCTGTGCATTTACTTATTACCAAGGGTTATCTTATCACAGGAACTTCCAAATAGCAAGGAAAATCATGTGTTTTTTCCCCTATTTTTTTCCCCTATTTTTCCCTGTTTTATGCTTTCTCCGATACATAAAGTGCTCGATATGTTCGTTGAACACAATATTAAACTCCGCACACATCATCATAATATATACGCAAAAATACAGCCAAAGCATAATCAGAACAATGGTGGTAAGACTGCCGTACATGGAAAAACCATTAAAATAATTAATATATACTGATATCCCGAAAGAAAACAGATACCACGCCAGGGCGCAAAGCACCGCTCCCGGAATCTGTGACCGGAACTTAAGCTTGCGGTTGGGAAGCAGCGTAAAAACCACCGTAAAAAATATACAGAGGAACACCAGCATCAGAGGACTTCCGGTTCCCAAAATCAGTTCCGTCAACGAGCCAAGAAAAGGGAGATACCGCAAAATCAGTTCCTGTAGGGATGCTCCAAAAACCACAAGAACCAGCATGATTGTAATAGCAACCACAAATACAAGCGTATAAACCACCGCCCAAAACCGCAACACAAACCAGTTTCTGGTCTCGTTGATATCATTGATTACATTCAGCCCGTTCACCAGATACTGCACTCCTTTGGCCGCTGACCAGATAGCTACGATTACAGCAACCGATACAATTCCGATAGATCTGGTATACACTTCATTTATGACAGACACCATAAAGGGAGCGATATATTCCGGCATCACATGATTGATCATATCAAGCAGCATCCCCTCCGTCACCGGTGTATACTGGAGCAGTGCACTGAACACCATAAAAAAGGGAATAATGGATAAGATGAGAAAAAATGCCGTCTGCGCCGCAAAAGCATTGATATTATCCCGTTTACATTTATCCATAAATGCCTTGACATTGCCGATCATTTTCCAGATCATAAAATCCTCCCAAGCAAGAAATCTTCTCTAATATCCTCTCATTCTACTACAAAACCGTCATCGAGGCAATACAGATCACTAATGGTGGTTCCCGGATAAAACTTCTGCAGAATATCCTCTGCCACCCACCCGTTCAGAGCCAGTTTTTGCGCACCGTTCTGACTCATACCCAGGCCGTGCCCATATCCGCCACCATACAGTGTGTAGCTTCCTGATCCGTTTTCCGAAACCGTAAAATATGCACTGGGAAGCAGCGTCACAGCATCCGTTGCACTATCATCCTGCCATCTGATCTGTCCCAGTCCACTGCCAAGAATATAACGCATATTATACTCAGAGTCCACGGAGACAGTCCCATTTTCAAAGGACAGTTTTAAACAACCTATCACGCCACTGCTGTTCCTCTCTTCGACTGAAATCCCCACCAGCTGGCCAAAATCATCCATAGATTCTGTTTCCCTGCCGTCTGATTTTTTGTAATAATGAATAAAATCCGGCTGCAGTGATTTTCTGGCTTGAATGCGAGCATAAAGTTCCTCTTTCTTTTTGGAGAAATCCAGATTTGCACTCCAGCGAAAAAATTTGATATCAGATTCATAACATTCCGGATCCGGCTGACAGATATAGGAAGCAAAAGCTTCTTCGTCCGAAAGATCCACCGCCGCATCTGTTGAACGAATCCAATAACCGGACAGATAAGGATATTCCTCACCATTTAAATCCCATGCGGTATAGTCTCCGGAGTGACCATAGGAGGTAGAATAATAAAATGCCTCTATTACCTGATCGCCCATACACAATACCTGCCCTGCGGTTTCATCCACTGCCTGATCCGTTACCGCAGAAGCATCTTTCTTGTTGTAAACCTGATAATTGGTGCTGTCGTCCACATGGGCACCCAGTCCCTGATAATTATTTTCCAACAGCTGCCGGTACGCATAGCTTCTGGCACAGATTGCCTGACATTTCAAAGCTTCCAGCTCATAGGATGCCGGCATTTCGCTGGCGATAACTCCCTTTAAATACGTCTCAAGATCCACCACATTTACCACACTGTAACCTTCACTGTAATGCCGCACTTCCAATGTTCCCTGATACCCATAGCTGATCTTTGTTCCGGATGAATCAGTCAAATATAACGGAGAAGTGCCATCCGCCGGGGATAAAAAAAGCGCTGAATCATGCAAACAATCCTGATAATCGGAGGCTGCTATCACTGTCCCGGCTTCCGCCTGTTTTTCACTGTCTGTGCTGACAATTTTCACTGCCCCATCGCTGCTGACATATATGTCCGTATAATAAGGGCTCTCCCCATTCAAAAGCAACACACGGATATTTTCCATATTGGCGGGCTGCTGCATCAGAAAAGCGCAGATTTCCCCTTCAGCCACCACATAGGTGATTTCCATATTCTCCAATAGCAGATCTTCTTTCCGTGATTCCCGGATTCCCTGATAGGTAGAATAAAACTTCATGGTATCACTGCAGGGCACCTGTCCATATCCCTTTATTTCTGCGTATGTATCCGTCAGAGCCAGCAGTTTTCCCTGAATCTGTTCTTCCTTCTTTCGAATACGTGTAATCTTTCCATCCGCAAACACCAGATCTGCCACCACATCAGATATTGTCTCCTCACTCTCCATCGGCACCTGATATTTTGTATTATCGCACAAAAATGTAAGAGTTCCCTCTCCGCATTCCACGATATACTCATTTTCCAGTACAATCTCTCCATCCTTTTTTTCGCCTACGCCCAAGACCCGGCCATCTTCGCAGAAAACGGTATATGCATAATAAGGTTCCAAAGAAAAAGGAATCGTCCCGTAATTGAAGGTTCCCTCCACCGCATTCAGTGTGTCCTCGTCTGTGTTAAGCAAAACAATTGTCTTTTCTTCCACCTGGGTTGCATCATAATAATCTAAAAACTGCCGGTATAAAGCCGTCCATTCTGACCGGGTCAGGAAACGCCCCTTGGGTGTGCACTCAATCTGGTCCGACAGGTGCAGCATCTCTATCAATTCCTCTGCATCCTTTGCCGATACTCTTCCGGCATTCCCGATCCGATCTGCGATATCCTCCTGCGTAAAGCCGGTGAATGTCAGCCAATCCGGAATCTCTTCTCTCCATACATACCTATCTGCCGACTCTTTTTGCACACTGCATCTACCCATCAGGAGAATCGTAGTGATCGTTCCCGCTGCCAGCAGCATCCATATAATTTTTCGAATATATTTCCCCTTTACTTTCATAATCTCTCCATTGCAATCATCTCTATCCCGCCGATTCCATAAAACCAAATTACGGCAGAACTCAAAAGAAGCTGCCTATATCAGCAGCTTCTCTTTTTCATTGGTATCTCTATATTTTCTTTTGTGTCTTGTCATCTTTGGTAATAATAAATCTTTCGTAAATAATCTTTTGTATAAAATCATCTTCAGTAGAAGACCCAAAATGCCGTTTCCTACAGTTTTGACTCCTAGCCACAGCTAGGTGGGTCACCGCACGCAACCTTCTGTCTTCCACTGCAAACGGAGGCCTGACATCCAATTGCCGATATAGGAATCCCTTTTAAAGTAAATGTAGGTTCAAAAATGCAGGAGTATCGTACATCCCAGGCAACCTTCTTTTGATACTTAAGATTATACTATATTATGCGGAACAATGCAATCAATAATTCCTGTTAGTTTTTGGATTTATTTAAAAAAAATCCCCCTGCGCCAACCGACGCAAGAGGATTATTCTTAAATTTAAAGTCCTGCCAAATCCTACAGAGTCGAAACCTCGTCAACCAACTTCTGTAATGCAGCTAATGCCTCATCCGGAAGCTTGTCGTAGCCTTCCTTCTTAACAGCAAAATCAGATACTGCATTCACACGATTCTGCATAGCATTCTTTAATGCTTCTACATACTCCTTGTCTGCTAAATCAGGCTTAAAGTCAGCAGTCTTTCCAGACCAGTCATACATGATTTCGATATCCTCGAACGGTCCCCACTTCTCGAAGTTTGCTTTGCCTTCTACGATGGTCTCTAAGATGCCTAAGGTATCAGCAGGCTTACACTTGGTTCCTCTAAAGTCACCGGTGTTAACGATGTAGCAAGCTACGTTCTTCTCCTCAACCAGCTTCTTAAACTTCTCGTAATCATTTACCAGAGGATAAGTACGGAACGGATTAGCGTAAGGAACGATTCTTAATGCATTTAAGTCAGTTCCTGCAGCTACACGCTCTGCGGTAGAGGTCTTTGTGGCCAGAGTAGCACCCATAACGGATGCCAATGCAGCACCCTTTAACTTTAATACAGGCGGAAGGGTAGGATCCTTCATGATCCAGAAGATTGCATTAACAGGAGCATCAATCTTATCTACACGGTTCGGAGACC
>JBJELW010000016.1:0-9876 GCA_051879315.1 Roseburia sp. | reverse complement strand
TCAGACGCAACTTCTAAAGAATATCATCTTTACTGTCGTTTGTCAACAACTTTTTTACTTTTTTGTTGCCGTCGTAAGCGCTTGTCTCACGCGGCGAAATTTATAATATCACGCAGATTTTTCAAAGTCAACACATTTTGACAAGATTTTTATTTTTTTTCAGACAGAATAAAACGCACTGCATCCTGCACATTATTTACCCCGACAATCCGGATGCCGGATACCTCTTTCACGCTCTCCCTGGATACCTCCGGCATAATACAACAGGTAAAGCCGAGCTTTCTTGCCTCCTGTATGCGCTGGGCAGCCATACTCACCGCACGGACTTCCCCACTCAATCCCACTTCCCCGAAACAGATGGTCTTACTGTCAATGGGCACATCTTTGTAACTGGATACAATGGCCAGCACCAGACCCAGATCAATTGCCGGCTCGTTCATGCGGATTCCCCCTGCAATATTGATATAGGCATCGCAGCTTCCCAGGGACAGCCCCAGACGTTTCTCCAGCACCGCCATCAGCAGATTCACACGGTTGTAATCCGTTCCCGCCGCAGTTCTCCGTGGCATACCAAAATTACTGTGACAGATAAGGGCCTGGATTTCCAAAAGGATCGGCCTGGTACCCTCCATGGAACAGGCCACCACGGAACCGGAAGCATCCTCCGGTCTGCCGTTTAGCATAAACTCTGAGGGATTGTCCACTTCTTTTAGTCCATCTTCACACATTTCAAATACACCGATCTCATTGGTGGATCCGAAACGATTCTTCACCCCACGCAGGATCCGATATGCCGCATGGCGGTCCCCCTCAAAATAGAGCACCGTATCCACCATATGCTCCAATACCCGGGGGCCTGCAACCACACCGTCCTTGGTCACATGTCCTACAATGAAGATTGAGATTCCGCTTCCCTTGGCAATCTGCATCAGGATTCCCGTGGTTTCCCGAATTTGGGACACACTGCCCGGGGCAGACGATACAGATTCATTATACATGGTCTGAATGGAATCGATGATGACCACCTGAGGCTTCATGCGATTGATCACTTCCCGGATGGTGTCCAGGTTCGTCTCACACAGCAGGGAAAGACTGTCCCCGAATTCCCCGATGCGCTGGGCACGGATCTTGATCTGCTGCAGGGATTCCTCTCCTGATATGTACAGTACATTGCATTTTTGCAGGGACAGGTTGCGACATACCTGCAAGAGCAGGGTGGACTTGCCGATTCCCGGATCGCCTCCCACTAACACCAGAGAGCCCTTTACAATTCCACCGCCTAAAACCCGGTCCAATTCCGGCATACCGGTTCCGGTCCGTTCCTCTAAGTCCGCCTGGATCTCATCCAGTTTTGCCACCTGGGCTTCAGCGGCAGCCTTCCTGGTTTTGGCCGGAGCGGATTTATCCACAATCTCCTCCACAAAGGTATTCCACTCCCTGCATCCGGGGCACTGCCCCATCCATTTCGCTGACTCATAGCCGCAATTCTGACAAAAATATATCGTTAACTTTCCTTTTGCCATTGTTCCTCCTCATTTAAGAAAACCTATAGCCGGCGGCCCACTGCCCCGGCTATAGGTTCTGTCTCTCATCTGATTCCTATTTAAAAGCCTGATATCATTTCAAGCATCAGCCTCACTTTATTAAACGCGTTCCACAGCAACTGTCACCGGAGTGTCCGGATTCAGCTCCACGCTCAATGTAAGCTTTCCTCCCAGATTGGTCTTCATCTGACCGATGCTGTTGCCATCCACAAGGATATGATACTCGGTTGCCTCTGCCAGACCCAAAGTAATCTCTGCATCTTCCGGCCCCTCTACCTGAAAAGTGACTCCATTCTCTGTCACATCCATCTCAGCAACTGCTGTACCAGGCACGGATTCGTATACAAACATTCCATTGCGCTCCAGCTTTGTTATTTCCTTAAATGTCTTAACCTTATACAGATCTCCTGCATGTTCGAAATTATCCAGTTTAGCCTTTGCCCCCAAAGTGTAATCACCAAAACTGATTGTTCCGTTTGCCTCTGAACGAATTAACTCTTTTACTGCAGCCATTCTTCTTCCTCCTAGTATATTATGTCGCCCCCGGGCTCCGGGTATTGCCCCCCACCTTCGTCACTCGGCGGCTCATCATGTATTTCGTATGCTTTTATTATAATGTATTTCCCAGTTGATTGCCAGTTATTTTGATGAAATCACAACAGTTTTTATCTCCTTTTTTTCCAGCCGTATTTCCACCTGATCTCCGGCGTGGATTTCCCCTGCAAGAATCTTCTCTGCCAGAAGGTCTTCCAGCTTGGACTGGATCATACGGCGCAGTGGTCTCGCACCGTATTTGGGATCATAGGCAATCTCTGCAATATAACTTTTCACTGCAGGTGTGATCACCAGATCTATATTCATCTGCTGCTTACACCGCTCCGTCAGTCCTTTGGTCATGATGGTAACAATTTTCTTCATATCCGCCTGATTCAAAGCGCGGAATACAATGGTCTCATCGATACGGTTTAAAAACTCCGGCTTGAAAATACGGCGCACCTCTTCCATCACACCATTTTTCATATCCTCATAATTCTTCTTTTCATCCTGCCCGGAAGCGAATCCCAGCTTTTTGGGCGAGACGATAGACTGCGCCCCCGCATTGGAAGTCATGATAATGATGGTATTCTTAAAATCCACCTTGCGCCCCTGGGCATCGGTGATCTGACCATCATCCAGCACCTGTAAAAGCACATTAAAAATATCCGGATGTGCCTTCTCTATCTCGTCAAAAAGGATCACGGAATATGGCTTCCGCCGCACTTTCTCACTGAGCTGTCCCCCCTCCTCGTAACCTACATAGCCCGGCGGTGAACCGATCATTTTGGAAACACTGTGTTTCTCCATATACTCAGACATGTCCACACGGATCATAGCCTGTTCATCGCCAAATACCGCCTCTGCCAATGCCTTGGTAATCTCTGTTTTTCCCACACCGGTGGGTCCCAGAAAGAGAAATGAACCGATGGGGCGATGGGGATCCTTTAGTCCTACGCGTCCTCTGCGCACGGCCTTCGCCACAGCAGACACCGCTTCTTCCTGGCCAATCACACGCTTATGCAAGGTCTTTTCCAAACGATTGAGTCTGGCTGTCTCCTCCTCTGCAAGACGTTTCACCGGAATCTTAGTCCAGTCAGAGACAACCTCTGCAATTTCATTTTCTCCCACCTGCAGCTTCTTTTTCGCTGCATCCCGATGGTACTTTTGAATCTGCTTTTCATACTGCGCCGCAGCCTGAGCTTTCTCGCGATTAACTGCTGATGCCTCCTCATATCGTCCCTCTTCCAGTGCATCCTCCAGTTCCTCTTGCAGCTGTTTGAGGCAGTTTTCCAGTTCCAGCACCTTCTCCGGCATCCGGTATCCTTTCAACCGCACTTTGGATGCGGCCTCATCCATCAGGTCAATGGCTTTATCCGGCAGAAAACGGTCTGCAATATAACGGGAAGACAACTTGACAGCAGCCTCTATACCCTCGTCTGTAATCTCCACCTGATGATGTTTCTCATAGCGGCCACGCAGACCTTTTAATATTTCTACAGCTGCCTGCTCTGAGGGCTCCTCCACCGTAACAGGCTGAAATCTCCGTTCCAGAGCCGCATCTTTCTCGATGTACTTCCGGTATTCCTCCAAAGTCGTAGCTCCGATGAGCTGAATTTCGCCCCGGGCCAGAGATGGTTTCAAAATGTTGGAGGCATCCAGAGCTCCCTCTGCCCCTCCGGCTCCGATTATAGTGTGAAGTTCATCGATGAAAAGCAGAATATTTCCTGCTTCTGTCACTTCCCGGATTACTCTTTTAATCCGTTCTTCAAACTCACCGCGGTACTTCGAACCTGCCACCATGCCGGACAGATCCAGGGTAACCACCCGTTTATCTATCACAGTATCCGGCACCAATCCGGAAACAATGCGCTGTGCCAGTCCTTCCGCAATCGCCGTCTTACCCACTCCCGGTTCTCCAATAAGGCAGGGATTGTTTTTGGTACGTCTGCTGAGAATCTGAATCACCCGGTTTATCTCTGTCTCCCGCCCGATTACCGGGTCCAGTGCATCCACCCGTGCCAGTTCTGTCAGATCCCTGGAATACTGATCCAGCATGGGCGTTGCATCCGATGACATCCGCCTTCCATTGCGGCTGGCTGCAATCTCATCCTTATACTTATTCACATCCTCACCCATGGCGATGAGAATCTCCACATAGATCTTTTGAATGTTCACTCCAATGGTGTTCAGCAGACGGACTGCCACACAATCTATTTCCTTTAAAAGTGCAATCAACAGATGTTCTGTTCCGATTTCCTCCGCCTCAAAACGCTCTGCCTCAAATGCTGCATCCTCAATAATATGCATCAGTCTGGGTGAATAACCCCGTTTGTCCAAAACAGTCACGTTAGAAGAAGGAGCGATCAGATCCTCAATCAGCTGAATCAGTTTTTCCTCCTCCACTCCCGCTTCTGTCAAAACACAGGCTGCCACTCCTTGTCCTTCGCGCAACAGTCCAAGCAGTAAATGCTCCGTGCCAATATAGTTATGGTGCATACTTTTTGCCGCTTTTGTCATCAGCTCCAGCACCTTTTTTACCTGTTTTGTATATGGCTTACTCATAAAAAACAATTTCCTCCTGCCATATTATAAATCGTTTAAATCCATCACTTCAAAGTCATCATCCGAATCCTGCTCGGAATAAATCTTCTCTTTCTCAAAGATACTGTTCTGGGAGTCATCGTCGTCAAAGATATCACGAACCTTTTCGCGTCGTTCCTTCTTCTTGCGCTCCCGCTTTGTTTTTCTTCCGGAAAGTAACTGGGGCTCTTCCTCAAAATCAGAAAATTCCTCATCCTCGCTCCAGTCTTCTTCCTTCGGCTGTACCGGTGTTTTCTCCGTCAAAGCCTCATCCGGGATAGTCTCCGGCTCTGCACTCAGCTGGTCTTCCTCTATAAATGTCAACTCATCCAGTTTTTCCACATCCTCGTCATCGAAGAAATCATCAGATTCCTCCTGATTTCTGCGTCTTCCACGAAGCAACAGATTCAGGATGACAAACAATAAAATCACGCATACCACAATGAGTACCGCAATGATCTTCATATCCCGGTTTTTTCTGGCTGTATATTTATCATTCAGATCTCCCAAAGCCTGCTGCAGATACTCGGATTCCGAACCCGTAGTCTCCTCCACCGTATCCACCACAGTATACCGCTGGTAGGTTCCCTCGGCCGCATCATACTGATACCAGCCTGCCACACCGGAATTATTCACTCCGTATACCTGATAAAAGTCTCCCTGTGCAAGCTGATATGCACTGTTAAAAGTCATATCGCCAAATACTATGTCTGCCGGGGCATATTCCTCTGTGGGAGCCGCCTGGCGCAGTAAGATAACGGAACTGTTTTCGCTGGATAATCGGATAAATGGATACGTATCCTCGGAAGCCGCATCATAGATAAAGAATGCACCTTCCTCTTCTCCGTTGGTCATATATACCAGTGTAATGTCTGCATAAGAACACAATAAGCCGTTGTGCTCCTCACCCTGATAAGTAACAGTAACCTGTGTAAAATCCTCAGGAATCTGTTCCTGCGTAAAATCGTCGGAAATCACATAATCGGATTCGTCAGAAACCATGCTTCCCGTAGCCTCTCCTGTCTGCTCCGCATCCTCCTCATCCGAAGTCGCTTCCTGACTAACAGTCTGCTGCGGCTGTTCCTGCTGTGTCTGTTGGGGCTGTTCCTGCGGCTCCTCCGCAGCTGCAGCGGCAGTTTCCGGTCTGGTCACAGTGATGGTGTAAGTGGCTAGATTTCCGTTTTCTGCCTGAACCACTACCTGTATCTTGTTCTGTCCCACTGCCAGATCTGTATTTCCGCTGATTTCAATCACCGATGCGGCAGAATTCACCGGTTTTGCATTCACCTCTACGCTGGTAGTGTCTGCCCCCACCGTGGCAGTATACTGAAGTTGGCTTCCCTGGAATGAAGGTGACAAACTGCCCTCCGACAGAGTCAGGGAAGCCAGCGAATTGTCCGCTGACCCCGCATAAACCGTCAATCCTCCACCTGTCAACGCAAGTGAAAGCACCAATAAAGCTGCAAATATCTTAATCTTCTGAGTTATCTTATTCATCACGCTCTCCTCGTTCCTCCCAATGCCCCTGGCGGATTCCATTGTACCGATTCCGGTCGGAGCATATCCTTAATATACACATAGTTATTATAAGAAACTCTCAAGATTGCGTCAACCACAATTCATAAAATCCAGCGATTGGCATTCAGACGCTTTAACAATTGCAGGATACCAGTATTCCCCAGATTACCCCACCCATCCCAAAGCAAGTGCTCAGCGTTACAACCGAATTCCACTGCGTAATGTTCACTCCCAGAAACACGGCTACAAGAATAAGAATGGTGACTGCACTGATCAGTGCTATTAAAATTGTCACAATAAAAAGTGTCAGCTTACTGTTTTCCTTCATAATTCGTTCCTCCTAGGTTATATTGTTTTTCTATATCTCAATATAAGCCAGGAGTAGTTCCATTTATTGGACACTTTTTATCCGTGCTTTCTCCACGATTGAATAATAATCTTCCTGCAAAACATAGGAACTGAACTGACATCGTTCTTTCACTTTCTGCTCCATGTCAGCAAAATAGGCTTCTTTGTCTTCATCTGAGACGATGTCATTTCCCTCTTGATCCTGCAGCCAGATTGTCTGTTTGGATGATTTATTGTACACCACAGAATCGGTCACAAAACTCCGGTCATTGAAAATAACCAGCCCCTCTTCCTCCGAAAAAATATCTCTTCCTGCATACATTCTGGAATCATAAGAAAATCCAAACATATTTAGCAATGTAGGCACAATATCCATTGGTCCGCATGCCTTGGTGACCGAAACCTGCTCCTCCATCCCTGCATTCCACAGGATCAGATTGTTGCGGTACAAATCCATTCCCTGTGACAAATCTTTACCGGCCAGTTCTTCATATTGCGCGTTCGTCATGCAGTAAGGGTAATGATCCGCACTCAGGCAGATCACGGTCGTATCCAACTGTCCCGCAGCCTCCAACTGTTCCAGAAGATACTCCAACGCCTTGTCTAACTCTACATTGCAGGCTATGTAAGCTTTTCCATTCTCCGATAAGTCCAAATGCTCCACAGATTCCCGATTTTTCGCCGCCATATCATTTCCGCCAAACGTATAGTACATATGACCGGAAATCGTCATATAGTACACATGGAAGCGATCTTCCTGTATATACTCTCCCACCGTTCCCTGCATCATCTCCAAATCGGATGCCGGCCACTGGTTGGGATGCTCCATAGGGAAAATTTGCTGCCCCCACTCATCAGCAGACAGTTTGCCCAGTCTGCAGGCCTTAAAATCATATCCAAGATTCGGATGGGTCACATACCGGTCATAGTAAGACAGAGAATTATTATGATATGCGTAGGAATCAGTGTCCTGTAATGCAAAGAAAGCCGGTAGGGTGTATGGCAATTCATTAGATCCACTCTTCCGCATGCTGAACTGTCCATCCGGAATCAGCCCGGTACAGTTGATATACTCTCCATCGCTGGTGCTGGTCTGCCACAACGGCACGTAATAATTCTCAAAGGTAAATCCCGAATGGGTCAACCGGTACAAAGTCGGTGTCACATCCTCCCGGATGGCATAGGGACTGAAACTTTCCGCCGTGATATAAATCAGATTATATCCTTCAAACATGCCGGTATAATCATTGCAGGGAGCAGGTTCCATTCCCTGAATATAGTCTGCCAGCCAGGTCTGTTTATCATTTTCTGCAAGTTCATGTAAAACCTCATAATCCAGCGCAAATTCATGCGGTTCTGCCACCATATCTTCCTCATGTTCGATTTCGTTTTCCCCGTAAGATTCTGAAGCCTCTTCATCCACAGACAGCAGATCTCCATTCTCCGTGGTGTTGGGATATTCCGGCGGTACCGCCTCACCGGAGACCTCTGTCTGCCCCGGCTCAAATCCACTCAGATCAGCGAGCAGGGATGCGGAGCAATGGATTGTATCCCTCAGAAGAGTGGAAAATACGCCTGTAGTTTCTGCTACTCCCATGGGATTGTAAAATTCGAGATAATTGTCATAAAAATCCGTTTCTAAAGAATTTGCCACCACCAGCACGATTAAACAGCCCGAAATGCCACATGCTATGGATACAGATGCACGGAGCACCTCCAATCCGGCGGTTTCTGGCAGACTCCAGCCTTTCATTTTGAAAACAATTCCTATTATCACCGCCGGCAATACCAACAGCAGAAGAAACGGCAATACCCCCAATATACCAGACAACATTTCCCCCCAGTAATCTGTCAGCGCATCTGCCCCGCCCTGAAAAACCGCCTCCCACAAAAGGGGCTGACGAAAAATGCTCACGTAAACCAACTGAACTGCCGTCCACAGTACCGACAGCCAGATGAAGCCATAGAATATAATTTTTTTCCATCTTCCCTTCACCAGACAGACAATCAGCGTCTGACCTCCTGCCCATGCAATGCTAAACATAATGGTGAAAATCGGATTACTTATACTCCATCCAAAACAACTTATATGAAAAATCAACTCAAGATACAGTAACAGCCCCACAAACACACCCCATGTTCTCAGCATCTTGTATCCTCCTTCATCTTTTGTCGCCTTTTCTCAAAAAGGAATATTGCCCGTTCAGATTCCCGTCCCGTCAAACTCCGGGATAAAACTTTCCTCCGCCACATCTCCCTCCTGGATAAATCCGTTCTCAATTCCCAGGTCTATGGCGTAATCCACCACCGCCTCGTATTCCTCCGGTGTCACCTTTCGCATCAGTTCCGGATAATCTGCCACATGGGAAAGCGGTGTATACTGATTCATAATACTGAGAAAAATCCGGTCCTGATAAGTCTGTAACAGATACCTCAGGATATGCTTAGAATCCTCTGTACACCCCGGCAGCAGCAGATGCCTGACAATTACTCCCCGGCGCATCACCATCGCTGCCCCCTGTTCTTCCAGTTCCTGATAGGCCGCTGTATCAAATATCTCCCGCTCCCCTTTTTGCTTTACGCACTCCTCCCTGACAAAAACCGGCTCTCCCACCTGACGAACCATCTCCTCAATCGCCGCAGAAGCCAGGTCAAAGTAATCCGGTGCGTGGGAGTACCTACCGCTCAACCCGGTGTCCATATACTTCAAATCCGGAAGATAAATGTCCACATATCCCTCCAGACGTTTAATGTTCTCCACCGTCTCGTAGGAACCGGTATTATAGACAACAGGTATCACCAGCCCCTGGCGTTTTGCCAGCTCCAGTGTCCGGACGATCCGGGGGACAAAATGTGTTCCGGTTACCAGATTGATGTTGTTTGCCCCCTGTTCCTGCAATGACAAAAAAATCTCCGCCAGCCGTTCCTCTGAAATGTCCTTTCCTGTGCCGCCAGTTGCAATCTTATGATTCTGGCAGAATACACACCTGAGACTGCATCCTGAGAAAAACACCGCTCCGGATCCATTCCGGCCGGAAATGCAGGGTTCTTCCCACATATGCAGTGCTGCCCGTGCCACCCACAGTTCTCTCCCTATTCCACAATATCCTTTTTCTCCATGGCTACGCTCTGCCCCACAAGCCCGGGGACACAATGTACAGCCGTTTTCTCCCTTTATCATAATCTTTACCTGACATTACCATTTTTATAGTACAAAACCCAACAACTCAGGCAAGCAATTTTCTTGCCATTTTTCATCATATCATATATCATAAAGATATCAAAGTCACAAACAAGCATTCCTATAGAACATGAAATTTGAAAAAAATAAAATCTCCCCGTATGATGT
>JBJELW010000015.1:0-10060 GCA_051879315.1 Roseburia sp. | reverse complement strand
AAATATGAAAAACGACACAAGGGCTCCGTCACCTGCGGTGACACCTCGTGTCAAAAAGGAGGGATGAAATATGGAAAATATCATTGAGGTTCAAAACCTCACCAAAAATTATGGAAAACACAGGGGAGTCAGTGATGTGTCACTGGAGGTTCAGAAAGGAGAGATTTTTGGATTTTTAGGGCCAAACGGAGCCGGGAAATCCACCACCATCCGGGCAATGCTGGGGCTGATTAAGTATGAACAGGG
Organism: Roseburia sp.; assembly: GCA_051879315.1. Classification (GTDB taxonomy): domain Bacteria; phylum Bacillota; class Clostridia; order Lachnospirales; family Lachnospiraceae; genus Roseburia_C. The sequence continues at coordinate 9,814 of JBJELW010000015.1, read as the reverse complement.
GAAAATATCCATCTGTGGCAAGGATGCTGCTAAACAGCATGAGGCCATTCTGAAGGAGGTGGGATACATGCCCAGTGAGGCATGGTTCTATCCGGGAATGACCGTAAAGGATACGTTAAGGCTGGCGGCAGATGTGCGGAAGATGGATTGCTCCGGGGAAGCGAAGAAACTTTGCGATCGACTGCAGGTGGATGTAACCAGAAAGATCAGCGACCTGTCCCTGGGAAACAGAAAAAAGGTAAGCATTGTTTGTGCCATGCAGCATAAACCGAAGCTTTTTATCTTTGATGAGCCCACCAGCGGGTTGGATCCTTTGATGCAGAATGAGTTTTTTTCACTGATTAAAGAGTATGTAAACCAGGGGGCCACCTGCCTGCTTTCCACCCATGTGTTGTCGGAAGTGCGGAATTACTGCGATCGGGTAGCCATCATGAAAGAAGGAAAGCTGCTGGTTATTGATACGGTGGAGCATCTGACAAAGAGCAGTGCCAAGCGGATCAAAATGATTCGGGACGGAGAGCATTTAGACTATATTTACAAGGATGATTTGAATAACCTGTACAAAGAGCTGGAGGGGCATAACATCGAGGATATCCTGATTGAAGAGCCCTCCATCGAAGAGATATTTATGCATTACTATCAAAATGAAAGCAGTTCAAGTTTCGGAAAGGAGGGGAAGTAAAATGAGAGCACTGTTAAAGTATGAGTTAAAGGCCGGAATTAAGGCACTTCTGATATGGGCCTTATCCGTGGGCGGAATGGGACTTCTTTGCATTATCTTGTTTAAAAGCATGGAAGAAAGTATGGCAGGCATGGCGGACAGCTTTGCATCCATGGGAGCTTTTTCTGATGCCTTTGGAATGAATACCCTGAGTATTGCAACCATGAAAGGATATTTCGCAACAGAAATCGGAACCATCCATTCCCTGGGCAGCAGCCTGTTTGCAGCATCTATTGCCACGGTGATTTTGTCAAAGGAGGAGGATGGACATACGGCGGAATTTACCTTTACGTTGCCGGTCTCCAGAGGAAAGGTGATCTGTGTGAAGTTTTTGTCCGTGATACTGAATCTTCTGTGCTTCACGGTGATTTGTGGATTGTTTTATCAAGTGGGTTTTCTGGTTGTGGGAGAGGAAGGACTGGGGAGTGACTTTTTACTTTTTATGTCCTCACAGTTTCTGATGAATATTGAAATCGCGGCCTTATGTTTTCTGATCTCAGCACTTAGCAAAAAGAACAAACTGGGTATCGGAATAGGTATGGCCATGATTTGGTATCTCTATGATCTCATGTCAAGAGTGATACCGGATCTTGAGGATGTGGTGTTTATTTCACCTTTTTCCTACGCCAATGCCACGGATATTTTTGCACAGACCGGAGAGCGTGCAGGAGCGTTTGCTTTTGGAATAGCTGTCATCCTGATTTCCTCCATTGCAGCCGGGGCAATTTACACAAGACGTGATCTCGCAAGCTAAAAAGTAAATATAGGAATTGTTGTCTCCCTTTTTACATTTGTTTTGTGTGAATGTGAAAAGGGAGTTTTTGTTTTTGGTGGATGACAGAAAGTGACAATGATGATACAATTTAAGAAGATGTTGCAAAAATTACACGGGAGGTGAGAATCCCATGAAAAAGTATAATAAGGTTATTTGGGCCATCTTTTTGATTCAACTTATCGTGATTGCCACGGTGATTATTACCGCAAAGGTGGATGATGTTACCCTGGCAGAGGGAGACATGTATTCCTTTAATACGGGATGGACCCTTGTAAGGGAAGACGGTACGGAGACCGAATTAGAGAAATTGCCCTACAATACCACCAGCAGTCCGGATGAAACAGTCATACTGGAAAACACGATTCCTCAGAAATACTGGGGACAGACGCTGACTTTTCTGTCTGCGGACAAAACGCTGAGGATAACAGTGGATGGACAGGAAATCTATACCTTTGGTTTAAACGATGAGAGATTGTTTGGACGCACACCCGGAAGTGTAATTGTGTTTGCGGATATACCGGAGCAATGTGAAGCGGGAAAAATTCAAATCGAGATGACCTCGCCTTATGCCAATTACGCCACTTATCTGACGGAGATCACGGTGGGAGAGCGGGATGTGGCCATCCTTCATTTTATAACCCAAAGGGCATTTGATATTGTTTTGTCTCTGATGATTCTTGTGGTGGCGGTGGTTTTTCTGGTGTTGGCCACCATGCAGAAAATGTCTCTCAGAAAAATTGGTGGGGCTTCATATCTGGGAATCTACCTGCTGCTCATGAGTATTTACTATTTGATTGAGACAAAGGTGCCGGAGGTGTTTTATGGGAATCAGACGCTGTATTCGAATCTGATTTTTATTATTCTTATGACAGCGCCTATGTTCTTGGAAGCCTATTGTTATGAGACCCTGCCGGAGCTTTCTAAGGTTATCCTGGCGGCTATGTGGATTTCCGTGGTAAATGTAGCTGCCCAGCTGGTGCTTCAAGTCAGCGGGGTTATGGATTTTATGGAGATGTCCATTGTCTCTCATGGTATTATCGTTCTGCTTATAATGGTGAATGTGGTAGCGCTGGGGAAAAATGTCCGCAAAAAGAAAGATCTGAACACGGTAATACAGCTCATCGGAATTGTTTGTATGATGCTTGGGGTATCCGTTGATATTCTGCGCACCTATACCATAAAGGTGGGAGATCTGGGTAAGAGCAGCAGACATGGGACATTTGTTTTTGCTGTATGTGCTCTGACTATCTATATGCGCCAAAAGATGCAGGAGCATGTGGAGTTTGTGGAGCAGGCGAAAAATGATGCCATTGCGGCGAACGTGGCCAAGAGTCAATTCCTGGCCAATATGTCCCATGAAATCCGCACTCCGCTGAATGGTATTCTTGGCATGGATGCCATGTTGTTGGAGGAGTGTAAGGATGATGACCTGAAGGAATATGCCCGAAATATACAGACGGCCGGACAGTCGCTGCTTTCTATCATCAATGACATTTTGGATATCTCAAAGATTGAGGCGGGAAAGCTGGAGATTCTGCCGGTGGAGTACGAATTGTTTTCCGTTATCAATGACTGCTGCAATGTTGCCAGAGTTCGGGCAGAAAGTAAAAATCTGTCCTTTCAGATGGTCATTGATCCCAAGCTGCCTTCCTGTCTGTGTGGAGATGAGGTACGGGTCAGACAGGTCATCAATAATTTCCTCTCCAATGCGGTGAAGTATACCAGAGAGGGGAGTGTTACGCTTTCCATAGGATACGAAAAGCAGCAGAAAAATCAAATGACATTGGTAATAGCCGTTAAGGACACCGGAATTGGCATTCGGGAAAAGGATTTGGATAAGCTGTTTCAATCCTTCACCAGAATCGAGGAAAAGCGCAACCGCAATATTGAGGGAACCGGTCTGGGACTGAATCTGACCAAGCGGCTGGTGGAAATGATGGGTGGAGAGATTTCTGCGGAGAGCACCTACGGAAAGGGCTCCTGCTTTACCGCTAAGATTCCGCAGAACATTATCAACCCGGAACCGCTGGGAGATTTTGAAAAGCGGTATCAACAGTTACTCCACACAACAGATACACAAAAGATGACTCTGGTTGCACCGGATGCTCAGGTTCTTGTGGTGGATGATGTGGAGATCAATCTGAAGGTATTTAAGGGGCTCTTGAAAAAAACGGGCATTCAGATAGACACGGCAGAAAGCGGGAAGGAGTGCCTGGAATATGCGAAAGAGAAACATTACGATTTGATTTTCTTAGACCACATGATGCCGGAGATGGATGGGATGGAAACTTTAGAGCAAATGAAGCTTTTGGCAGACAGTCCAAACAAAGATACGCCGGTTGTTATGCTTACTGCTAACGCTATCAGAGGAGCAAAAGAACAGTATATACAGGCGGGATTTTCTGACTATCTGACCAAACCCATTCGGGAGGAAGATTTGCAGGAAGTGCTGACCAAGTATCTTGCGGGGAAGACGGGTTCCCAGAATCATGCTTTGAGTGAGGAGAGCACAACAGATGAGAGTATAGCGAGCCACGAGAATTCTGAGACCGCTCAGGACTCAATGGTCCGTCCGGAGAACACAGAGGCCAATGAAGAAATCGTAGCTCGGGAGGTACCCAAGGGTGTCATGCAGTGTCTAAGGGAACTGCCGGAGCTGGATGTGGAGACAGGAATATCCTATTGTATGAACGAAGAGTTCTATGAGGAAATTCTAAAGGAATATGCGCAGACAGACACAATAGACAGTATGCAGCAGTTCCTGGATGCAAAAGATTGGGATAATTACAGGACTTTAGTCCACGCATTGAAGAGTACATCCCTGAGCATTGGAGCCGTTTCTCTGTCGGAGCATGCAAAGGCGCTGGAAATGGCGGCAAAGGATGGGGACGAAGACTATATTATGGCCCATCATCAGGCTGTGATGGAGGAATACAGAGGCTTGTTGGATAAACTGCAAGGGATACTGAAATAGAAATATGGAATAACGTGGTCATTGGCTACTACCGTTTGAGTGCAGCCGTGTTTGGACGCAGTAAATTTACTACTGATCAAAATAAGGAGATAGTATGGAATTATCAAAATACATAAAGAGTGTGCTGGATATGGATCGGGCATCCGTTGTAATCTGCAATTTGGAGCATGAGATTGTCTATATGAATCCGGTTGCCGTGCAGCGGTATGGAAAACATGGCGGTGCGGACTTGATTGGGAAAAGTCTTATGGATTGCCACAATGAAAGATCCAGGGAAATCATTGAAAAGGTTGTGGCATGGTTTGGCGAGAGCCCGGAGCACAATATGATTTACACTTATCATAACGAAAAGGAAAACAAAGATGTGTATATGGTGGCACTGCGGGATGAGGACAAATCACTGATTGGCTATTATGAGAAACATGAATACCGGAACGGAGAGACCGCTGCGCTGTACGATTTTAGCCAAAGTCTGGTGTAGTTCTCGAAAACTCTGAATGATAGTGCCATCTGGGCGGGACTTAAAAATACGAGTTATTGTTTCACAGGCGGTCGCAGATGCGGCTGCCTGTTTTGCAAATTTTCAAGAATCCTAATCCTGCTCGTCGTCTTCTTCATTTACGATTGCAGCAGCGGCACCGGACACTGCTGCAATCACTGCGATTACTGCAGCCAATACGGCGACACCGATGATTACACCAATAAATATCCAAAGTCCTTGTTCTGACATATGTTATGCCTCCCTTCTTGGCATGAGGTGGCACCGCAGGTGACGGAGTCCTGATGCCGTTTTCATATTTCGCTGAATCCTTTCGCTATTTCGATTATGCGCAATTCGCGCGTATATTCCATTGACTGTGGTTAGTATACCACTTTTGAAAAAGAAGTGGTAGTTGAAAAAGGGAAAAAACTAAGATAAACTGAAACTGCATGAATGATAAGTTGTTCCGGGGGACTATGAATGGACGAATTGATAAAGATAGGCTTATGCGATGACGAGGAACATGTACACGAAGCTGTTGCGAAAATGATTCTGGATTATCAAAAAAAGAGAGAATGCAGCATGGAAGTAATTCATTATTTCTCTGCCGGGGAATTGCTGGAGACAGAAGAAGTATTACAAATTCTACTGCTGGATATTGATATGCCTCAGATGGATGGAATCGAAGCTGCATTTCGTCTGAGAGAGCAGGGAAAAATGTGTAGAATTATTATGCTTACCTCGAAGCGGGAGCGGTTCAAGGAGGCATTCAAAATCGGAGCGTACCGTTTTGTAACGAAGCCCATTGACGTGGCAGAGCTGGAGGAGGCACTTGATGATGCAAGGGATACTCTGCTGGGATATGAACAGGTAGAGTTGAAATACGGGACGATGATGTGCCATTTTTTTCAGTACCAGATTGATTATCTGCAGGCGTGTGGAGACTATGTGAAAATTCATGTGGGCGAGAAAATATGTGAGAGTACCAGGACATTAAAAAGTTGGAAGGACGAGCTGGACAGCCGCCTTTTTATAGATTGTCATAAGAGTTATATTGTGAATCTGAGAAGTGTCAGCAGAGCGGAGAAGGACAAACTTCTTCTTAATAGCGGTGAAAAAATTCCGATTGCGAGACGCCGGAGGGAAGAGGTGCTACACGCCTTTGTTGAATTCGATATAAGAAATGGCAGGGTATAAGAATATGGATTCACTGATAAATCTTACAATTTTGATTTTGGTTATTACTGAATATTTCTCCTTTTTTTACACGATTCTGCGCGAAAGATTGAGGAAATTTTCGAGAAAGCAGTTGATATGGGGAGGAGTGCTCCTGGTGTGCCTGACAGGACTCAGCTTCGGAGCGTACACACTTACGCCGCTGTATTTTACAGGAATTTTCTTCGCTGTTTTCATACTGTATTTATTGTTTGAGAATTCATTTTTTAATATTTTGAAACTCTGTATGGTGGCTTTTCCGGCATTGTCCCTATTGGAATCCATTATTATGTACCTTTTTGAGACTACGGCAGATATGGGGGAAAGGGGGAATGCTGTCCTATGCATGGTATGTATTGTGGCGGTACTCTGGTTCTATTATGCTTTGTTGGGGAGAAGATTGGATAAAGATGCTTTTCACATGCCGGAGTATGTCTGGTTGATTGTTGTGGGCGTCATGTTTTTGAGTTTGGGTCTGATATCCTATTTCACTTATGTTTTATCGAAAATCATTCCATCACTACAAAAAAATATAGGGCTGCTGTTGATTACGGCGGGAGGATTGACAATCTTTATCCTTATTTTTGCAATGATTTATTATTTTAATACAAAGCAGAAATATCGGACTGAGAGAGATTTTTTAGAACAGTATAATGAACAGCAAAAGCAATACTTTGAAGATTTGCTGAAAAAAGAACAGGATACACGGCAGTTTCGGCATGATATTACGGCACATTTGCTTCAGATACAGAACTTCTGTCAAAAGGGAGAGCGCGAGGAGGAAGAACGATATATCACGGAACTGCTGGACGAGATTACCCGGATTAATAGAAAGGGATACCGTGTAGGGAATGATATTATTGATACGATACTGAATACATACCTTGTACCGGTTGCGTCATCATGTACGGTTAAAGTAAAGGGATACATGGATCAGGAAATCGCTATATCAAAGAGGGATTTATGCGTTATTGTTTTTAATCTGGTCAAAAATGCGGTGGAGGCGGTGGAGCAAAGTACATATGAACACAAGGAAATTGTTTTTGAAGTGAATCAGGGAAAACAGTTCCTTAGTATTCAGGTGAAAAATACGGCAGATATAGAGAAAATCTCCATTCAGAATCAATATCCGGTCACAGGAAAAGAGAACAAACGGACGCATGGATTGGGCATCAGAAATGTGCAGGCAGTAGCAGAAAAATATGGCGGAAGTTATCACTATCAGATCGAAAATGGCTTTTTTATCGCAGAAGTGCAGTTACAAATTTGACCGTTCAACGATTAATCTGACCGTTCACAGAAAATGTGTTGAAAACTGAGGAAAATGGGGATAGGCTAAAAACGATGGATGATAAAAGAAATGAGATGAGAGTTGCTGGACGATTCAGGTTTACAGTTTGATAGTTAACCTATAAAAGGTGTAATATATAGAAAGTATCATACGGGAAGTGGAGAAGAATATTGAAAAAAATATTAGTTTTGGAAGATAATCAAGTGACGATGGAATGTATCAAGTCACTAATAAGCGAGATAGATATCAAAAATGCGATATTTGCATGTCCTAATGTGAAGGACGCATATCAGATCGCATTGGAGAAAGACATCGATTTATTTATCGTAGACATCATTTTAGATACCGGCACACCGGGGGATTCCTCCGGTCTTAAATTCGTGGACAGCATACGGAAAATAGAGAGATATGCGTTCGTTCCGGTTATTTTTGTGTCATCATTAGAGGATGAGAGATTATATACATATGAAAAATTGCACTGTTATAGCTTTATAGAAAAGCCATTTGATCCCGATAAGCTAAAGGAACTGGTAAAGAAATGCTTAAGTTTCCCTACAGCAGAACCGATGCGGAAAACACTATATTTTCGTAAAAATGGAATTATATTAGCTGTAGACAGAGAAGATATTGTTTATGTTGAGTGTATCAGTCATGTATTACATATTCATACGCAGGAAGATCTGCTTTGTATTCCTTATGTAACATTGAAAAAGTTTCTGGAAGATGTGGGTAGCACGGACTTTATACAATGCAGTCGCAATTCCGTGGTAAATAAGTCTTATATACACAATGTGGATATTATAAACCGGGTAATACAGCTAAAGAATCAATTGGGAACTGTTGAGATCGGAGTAATGTACAAAAAGGAATTAAAGGAAATTTTTAAGTGATATGTTGACCAGAATCGCATGTATAATCGAAGTGATAGCCATGATCATTGGCCTTTTTAGAATATATGGTAAGAAGTTTCAAATCGATCTTAGTGTAATCTTTCTGATTTTTTTATCGATCTTCCTTCAGGAAATGATAGGAATGTTGGGAATTCATCAGGCCACTACAATTGTATTTGCAATTCTGTTCTTTATTTTTTGCAAAATCAAATTTCACGAATCTGTTCTTCAAACAGGAATAAATATTGTTTGCATTTACGTAATTGTAGCGATATGTCAATTTATTGCTGTGCTAGTAATCTGTATCTTTATTCCGGAGAATGAAGCATTGAGAGCCCTTTGCGTGAATGGAGCGGTATTGTTATTTAATTTCTTTGTATTGCCCAAGTTGGGTTTGAATACTTTCAGAAACAGTATCAAATTCAAAAATGTTTACACAATTATCGTATTATGCATAGTGGGAGGTTTTGCACTGTCTCTTTTTATACAAGTGAGGGCATTTAGGGGGATACGTGCAGATATGTTGGTTGCGGTAATACCGGTGATGCTGATGTTGCTTACTGTTTTGGCTAAATGGAATGATTCCAAAAAGACCATTGAGCGGATGGAAGCAGAGAAGGAAAGCAACATTCAAATGCAGCAACAATATGATGAATTGCTGGAAGAGGTACGAATACGGCAACATGAATTTAAAAATCAAATGGCTGCGGTCTTTTCTTCTCATTATACATATAAAACATATGAACAACTTGTGGATGCGCAGAAAGAATATTGTGAAATATTAACTCATGAAAACAGGTATAATAATTTGCTGTTAATTGGCAATAACATTCTGGCAGGCTTTTTATATGAAAAATTTAAGCAAGTGGAAGACAATCAGATTTGCCTAGATTATAAAATTAATGCAAAATTTGAAAACATATATATGCCAATGCATCATCTCATAGAAGTGTTTGGGATTCTTATTGATAATGCAGTGGAAGCAACGAAAGACAGGAAAGATAAAGAAATATATATTGAAGCAGGCGAAGATGAAATGGCTTGTTACTTTACAATTAGAAATCTTTATCCACATGTATCTTATTCTGAAATTGAGCAATGGTTTCAGCTGGATTACAGTAGCAAAGGCTCGGAACGTGGGATTGGATTATTCCATGTGAAGTCATTATGCGAAGAATGGAATGGTAATGTTGTATGTGAGAATGTACGTATAGAAGATAAAAACTGGATACAATTTATGGTGCTATTGAATAAGTAAAGGATAAGTTTAGAAGAAAAATTTCATGGTTTGGTAAATTAAATAAATTAGAGAAGAAAAAATGTTATTATTTCCAAGGAAGAACACAATGCTTACTACAGAATTCTGTTTATTGATGATCAGGGCATTTATGCATATGGCGATAAGGATGTATTAATGGAGAAGTGGACCAAGAAGATTTTAAATATAGTTACAAAAAGTATCGGTAT
>JBJELW010000014.1:0-42742 GCA_051879315.1 Roseburia sp. | reverse complement strand
CTTCTCTATAAATGAGCCTTCGTTTCCATCCTTGAATATGGGGATGGTAAGTGTAGGACAGAGATATGGAGATGACTGTCAAGTGTCCCTTGAAATTACACCTAAGATGTATGGAAAACCGGAGTATGAATTGGATATCTCGTATAAGGATGTGCATAAAAGATATTCGATGTGGGATACGTACCGGGTGAACGTAGATACCCAGATGGAGCCGATAGGGGACAATGATGTGAGAGCGTTGGTCGTGTATGAGAAAAACTATGATCTGCTGTGTGAATTCTGGGATAAAATCGAGGCGGAAGGCTGGCTGGAGTAGCGTGGCGGCATGTGTGGGTACTTTAAGAGGGAATCCTGAGGAGAAGGATGGTGAGGGCATATGTTTGAATCGGAAAATGAGGAAGAAAATTTGGATGATTTCCTTCAGACGGAGAGTAAAAGTGAGCGTCCCCATATCAGTTTGGAGGAAAACATTCGAATCGAACGGCAAGCCGAGAAAAATCGTCAGAAAAAAATATACCTCCGATGGAGTATTCTGGCCACTTTGCTTTTGATTTTGCTCAGATTTCTGGGCTTCAACGAGGCGTATGCCCGGTATGTGTCACAAAATATGGATTTTTATCATGTGATTTTTGAAAAACCGGCGGACATGACGGCGGAGGATTTCCTTTCCGAAATCCGAAAGGAGGCCGGAGTAAACGGGTTGATGCTGTTTGGAATGGAATGGGGCAGCAGCAATGAAGATGCTCTGTGGTATGGTTCGACAGTAGATATATATTGTTCCGAGGGTGTCCGGGATTATCTGGAAGAAAATCGTCGGATGAAGGAAGGAACCTGTTATGGTTTTACCACAGGACGGGTAGATGTGACCTATCATGACTTTTTGGAACTGTCCGAAACCGACCTGACGAATGTGGACTTTCGTGTCATGGGAAAGGGAGCGGGAGTTGTACAGTTTGCTTCTGATGTGCGCTCTTTCTGTGATTGTGAATTATTTGGATGCGGGGATACCAGCTACGAGAATTATAAATGGAATTGCCGTGTGATTTTATGTCTGGTTACAATCCTTATATGTGGATTTTGGCTGTTTTATTATCTTCGTTTTGTCCGCTATATAAAGTTTAAAATTACCCGCCGTGTGGTAATCGGCGGCTTGATTGTCATGGTATTGCTGTATGGGTTGTGGTGGACCATAGGTGTTCGTCTCGCCTACGGAAAATACGAGCGTATTGTCCGGGAAAAAGGTTTTTATTCCGGTTCGTATACTGATTTTGACACAGGGGATGGGTTTTCTGTATCGGAACCAATTTTTCCTTCCTTGAATATGGGGCTGGTATCTGTTGAAAAAGGTTATGGGGAAGATATTCATTTATCCCTGGAGATTACTCCCAGGATGTATGGAGAACCGGAATATCAACTGTGCATCTCTTATCGTATAACACAGGGAAAATATTCGTCATGGGATCAGTATCGCGTAAAAGTAGATACGCAGATGGAGCCGGTTGGGGAGAACGATGTGTTTGCGGTGATTGAGTATGAAAAGAATTACGAACTGTTGTGTGAATTCTGGGATACAAGCGGAGACGAAGGCTGGCTGGAGTAGCGGCTGTTTTTAATTTAACTGCAAAACATGGAAGAACAGGGGTGAGATTTTGAGAAAAGTTCGAGGTTTATTTGTAGCATTATTATTACTGGTTCCGGTATTGTTTCAATGTGATTTGTTTCAATTGTATCTGTACAATTTTGATGAGTTTTATTTCACATCCTTTTTTCTTCCGGCAGATACCACATATGAGGATATGCTGCAAGAGATTGAGGAGCGGGCCAAGGAGTATCAGGTAGAGCTGATCTATTGGGATGAGGATTACCGCAGTGCATATCGGTCCGAGTTTGATATTTATTGTAGCAAAGAGATGCAGGAAATATTTCGGGATGAGTGGAAGATTTCACAGGGAGATTACAAAAGCTTTTTTACGGGAAACAGCAGTATCCGCTTTCATGAATTGAAGGAGCTGCCGTTAGAAACCATGGAGGCTTCGCCCAGCAGTTTTTATCTGGTGGGTGACAAGAACCAGGTAGAAGGTGTATCAGCTTTCAGGAGGAGAGCAGCAGCGGGTGGCCATGGCCCGGGTCCTGATGAAAAAAAGTTCGCTGGTGCTGGCGGATGAGCCCACCGGTTCTTTGGACAAAGAAAATGCGGATAATATTATCCGGCTTTTAAAAGAGCTGAATAAGCAGGGGAAGACCATTATTATGGTGACTCATATGGAGGAATACCGGAGTGTTGGCAGCAGATTTCTGAATATTGAAGCAGATGCGGGAAAGTAGAGGAAAAGATACCAGCTTGAAATAGATTTATGCGGAACCGCATAAATTATATGAAAACGTATAAAAAAGTGCTTGACGTTGGATATTGCCTGTGTTATGATGGCAGAGTTGAAGAAAGAAGAGTATCCACTCTCACCTTAGCGCAAATGGGCGACTAAGTGTTAATAAGGAATGAGAACGTTTCGCGCGATATCATTTTAGGTGGATAGTCTGTCTATCCACTTTTTTTGTGGATATTCCATACACTATATTTATTTTGGAGGTGCAAGACCATTAGCGATTTAATGATCAACGAACAAATCAGAGATAAGGAAGTCCGACTGATTGGGGAAGACGGAGAACAGCTCGGCATCATGCCAGCCAAAGAGGCACTCAAGATGGCACAGGATGCGGATCTGGATTTAGTAAAGATTGCTCCTACGGCAAAGCCACCTGTCTGCAAGATTGTTGATTACGGAAAGTACAAGTATGAGCAGATGCGCAGAGAGAAGGAAGCAAGAAAGAAGCAGAAGACTGTGGAACTGAAGGAAGTTCGTCTGTCGCCGAATATCGAGACCAACGATTTGAATACCAAAATAAATGCTGCCAAGAAGTTTATCGCAAAGGGCGATAAGGTGAAGGTAACACTTCGTTTCCGCGGAAGAGAGATGGCTCATATGCAGAACAGCAAGCACATCTTAGATGATTTCGCAGAGGCACTTGCAGAGGTAGCGGTAGTGGAAAAGGCACCGAAGCTGGAGGGCAGAAGCCTCAGCATGGTGTTGGCAGAGAAAAGATAATTTAAGGAGGAAATGAATCATGCCAAAACAGAAAACAAGCAGAGCAGCAGCAAAGCGTTTTAAAGTAACAGGAACAGGAAAGTTAAAGAGAAATAAAGCTTACAAGAGACATATCTTAACAAAGAAAACTACAAAGACTAAGAGAAATCTTAGAAAGCCTGCTATTACAGATGCAACAAATGTTAAGAATATGAAGAAGATTTTACCATACTTATAAGAATTGGTTAAGGAGGATTTGAAACATGGCAAGAATTAAAGGCGGTTTAAACGCTAAAAAGAAACATAATAGAACATTGAAACTGGCTAAGGGTTACAGAGGAGCCAGATCTAAGCAGTACAGAGTTGCAAAGCAGTCTGTTATGAGAGCCTTAACAAGTTCTTATGCTGGAAGAAAGCAGAAGAAGAGACAGTTCAGACAGTTATGGATTGCACGTATCAACGCTGCAGCAAGATTGAACGGTCTTTCTTACAGCAAGTTTATGTACGGTCTGAAGTTAGCAGGTGTTGACATGAACCGTAAGATGTTAGCTGAGCTGGCTGTAAATGATGCAGAGGGATTTGCAACATTGGCAGAACTTGCAAAGTCTAAGGTTGCTTAATCAAGATCAGCAAATTTATAAATTGATAAAAAAAAACCGGTGATGATGAGTCACTGGTTTTTTGCGTATAACAGGATGTGCTATATCTCTTGGATAAATATGGAAATCATTCGAAATTACTCCTCAGAGGATGCTTCCTGAAATGTTTCTTGAGATGCGTCCTCAGCTCCTTCTTGGGGTTCGTCCTGAGACGAGTTCTGGAATGTCTTCGCGGCCATCTCATCCCCGTGATTTTTCAGAAGACGGTAGACCAGTCCGTAGGCCCACAGCAGCACCGGAAGAATAAAGGTAGAGTACAGGGCAGCCTTAAACATACCCAGGGTATTTTCGCTGCCGATCACTGCAAAAATTAATGTGGCAATATATAAACCCACCAGCAGTATCACAATGCAGATGGCTAGAATCTGTTTGATCTTTTTCATAGGTCCTCCTTCACATAAGTGAGTCGTTTCATGATGAGCCTAGTATATCATAGCAGCGAAGCTGGTGCAATTTACTTTTCCTTGAGTTTCCGTATTTGGCACATGGAACGTGCCAAAAGAACTTGAAGCGTTAGCAGCAACGTAAATTTCACAAAATTACTCTCGGAAAACTTGTTTTCCGGAGGCAATTTATGCGCAATATTCATCTGCAATGATTTTTAACAAAATCGGATAAAAAACGTCAAGAATGGTTGATAGACTATGCGTGTAGTCCCTGTTATAATTTGTTAAAAATCATTGCAAAGGTGGTATAAGTATGAGAAAGTATTACATAGACAATGTGCGGTGGATGACGGTGGTACTAGTTGCGATTTATCATGTGATTTATATGTTTAACAGCATTCTCGCGGAGGGTGTACTTGGACCGGTTACTTCCTTTCACGGGCAGGATGTTTTCCTGTATTTGTTGTATCCATGGTTTATGGTGATTCTGTTTATTATCAGCGGCATGTGCGCAAAGTTTTATCTGGATCGCCACAGCGGCAAGGAGTTTATAAAGGCAAGAACCAGAAAACTGCTGGTTCCGTCTACTATCGGTCTTTTTGTGTTTCAATGGCTGCAGGGATATGTCAATATGGCAATCAGTGATGCGTTTTCCAATATACCGGATGTTGCGCCGAAACCGGTATTGTACCTGATTATGTGTCTTTCCGGAACCGGCGTATTATGGACCATCCAGATGATGTGGGTGTTTTCCGTTTTGCTGCTTCTGGTGCGTAAGATTGAAAAGGGGAAACTGCTGAAACTCACAGAAAAAACAAATATTTTAGTTATGGTTTTGCTGGGCGTATTGGTCTGGGGTTCCGCCCAAATACTCAACACACCTATCATTGTAGTATATCGGTTTGGAATCTATGGATGCTGTTTCTTTCTGGGGTACTATGTGTTTTCCCATGACGGCGTGATTCGGCAGTTGGAGAAATACAGCATTCTACTTTTGGTGGCAGCGGGAATTCTCGGTGTGATCTACACAGTGTTGTACTACGGAGAAAATTATGCGGTGGCACCAACCGTAAATTGTCCGCTGGCAGTTGCTTATGGCTGGATGGCATGTCTGGCAATCATCGGCGGAGCAAAGCGTTGGCTGGACAAGACAAACGCCTTTGCATCGTTTATGGCAAAGCAGAGCTTTGGACTGTATGTTTTCCACTATCTGGCAATGTCTGCTACCGCATATGCGCTGGTTACTTGCACCCATGTGTCTGGTATTGCCATATACATTATTACACTGTTTGCGACTTTTGCCGGAGGAATACTCATATATGAGGTCATTTCGAGAATCCCGGTGATTCGCTGGTGCGTCTTAGGAATAAAAAAGGAGAAAAAAGCAGATGTTTAAGGATAATTTGATTTCCCTCAGAAAAGCAAATAATTGGTCCCAGGAGCAGCTGGCGGAGAAATTGGGAATCAGCCGGCAGACCTTATCCAAATATGAAACGGGAGAATCGGTGCCGGATATTGAAAAATGTAAGCTGATAGCGGACTGCTTTGAGGTGTCGTTGGATGATCTGGTTAATTACAGCGAAAAGGAGAATGGCTTTGGTGTGCCACCAAAGGGAAAACATATTTTTGGTGTTGTGAAGATGGGGGATAAGGGCCAGATCGTCATTCCTGCGAAAGCCAGAAAAATATTTGATCTGCAGCCCGGAGACAATCTGATCGTTCTGGGAGATGAGGCGCAGGGTCTGGCCATTGTAAAGGAAAAAGGGTTCCTGGATATGATGAAAGAAGTGCTGGGCGGAAGGGCTGAGAGATGATAGTCTTTCTTGACTTTTCTGAAAATGTGTGATTAAATGATGCAAATGCAAGGATTAGAAATAGTACATATTCATACCCATCAGAGAAGAGTCGGTTGGTGCAAGACTTTTGGAAGTTTGAACATGGAACCCGTCTAGGAGCAGCAGAAGCCAAAGCTGATATATGTCAGAAACTTCTGCCGGAGGTCACCGTTATCAGAGACATGTGAGTAGTAGCTTGCAATGAGTGCAGATGTTAATCTGAATTTAGGTGGTAACGCGGATTTAATTCGTCCTAAGTATAATGGTTATTATACTTGGGACTTTTTTATGTTTAAAGTAGAGGAGGAATCAATATGAAAATCAAAAATTTAGTGGGACAGAGATTTAAGGAGAGACCGGCAGATTGTGTCATTGACAGCCATGCGCTGATGGTGCGCGGTGGGTACATGAAATACGTTGGAAATGGCATTTTTTCCGAGTTTCCTGCGCTGCGAAGAGTCACAGCAAAGATAGAGGCGATTATTCGGGAGGAGATGAATGCCATTGATGGGCAGGAGGTTTTGCTTCCTGTGGTAATGCCTGCAGAACTGTGGCAGGAATCCGGACGCTATGACAGCATTGCAAACGAGCTGGTGCGTTTTCAGGATCGGAATAACTCCAAAATGGTGCTGGGAATGACTCACGAGGAAGCTGCGGTACATCTCGTCCGGGAGTACGGCCAGTCCTATCAGCAGTATCCCTTTATGATTTATCAGATTCAGAGAAAATTCCGTGATGAAGCCAGACCGAGAGCAGGGATGATACGGGTGCGGGAGTTTACCATGAAGGACGCCTATTCCTTCCACACCTCTCAGGAGGATCTGGAGCAGTATTATCAGAAGTGTTACGATGCCTATAATCGGATTTTTAAACGGGCGGGAATTCCCGAGGTGGTAACGGTGGCTTCCGATTCCGGCATGATGGGGGGCAATATTTCCCATGAGTATATGCTGTTAAATGAAGTGGGGGAAGATTCCATTGTCTTATGTTCTGCCTGTGATTACAGAGCCAATATGGAAGCTGCTGAAAATATCGTAGAAAATATTTCAGAACACAAACTTTCTCAGCTGGAGTGTGTAGAAACACCGGATTGCAAGACCATTGAAGATGTCTGCAGTTTCCTGCACAGCGATGTTTTGGCATCCTGCAAAGCTGTGGTTTATCAAAAGAATTCAGATGACACTTATGTGGTGGCATTTGTGCGGGGAGATTATGAGGTGAATGAAACCAAACTTCGCAATCTGGTGGGAGAGGAAATCCACCCGGCTGTTATCACGGAGGATGCTTCGTTGGTGGCAGGATATATCGGACCATACCAGCTTCCTGAGGTGGTTGTTTTCTATTGTGATTTGTCCTTAAAGGGGATTGACAGTCTTGTGGCCGGAGCAAACAAAGAGGGATTTCATTTTGTGGGATTGAATCTGGAACGGGATATGAACGATATCACCTATGTGGATATTGCAAAAGTCAAGGATGGCAGCATCTGTCCATGCTGTGGAAAACCGGCATTGACGATAAAAAGAGGAATAGAAGTGGGGAATATTTTCCAGCTGGGAACAAAATATACCGAAAGCATGCACATGCAGTATGTGGATAAGGATGGTTCCATGCATTATCCCGTCATGGGCTGCTACGGCATAGGCGTTGGCCGGCTTGCCGCTTCGGTCTGTGAAGCGAAGCACGATGAATATGGTCCCATATGGCCTATTTCCATTGCACCATGGGAAGTCCACATCTGCTGCATCCGCCCGGATGATGAGGAAACAAAGAAAGCTGCAGACGATTTATATGAGGACTTGCAGAAGCATGGAGTGGAAGTGATTTACGATGACAGAGAAGGCATCCGGGGCGGCCAAATGTTTGCGGATGCAGATTTGCTGGGTGTACCCATTCGAGTGGTTGTCAGTCCCCGAAATCTGAAGGAGCATAAAATAGAAATCACCACAAGGGATAAAAAGGTTCAGACAATGGTGGATGTCTCTGAGGGCGTGGAATATATCTTGAAACTGAAGGAAGAGCTGTTTGCGGAAATAAATGGATAAAATTTATTTGGAGGGGGAAAGTAATGGCAACGAAATTGACGGTAATCGTGGATAATATCCCATACAAATCACTTAGTGGAGAGTGGGGCTTTTCAATACTGGCAGAGCACAACCATAAGAAAGTCCTTGTGGATGTAGGTGCATCGGATTTGTTCGCAGAAAACATGAAAAAACTAGGATATGATATTGCTGATGTGGATTATGCAATATTGAGTCATGCGCATTATGACCATGCAAACGGGATGCCCAAATTTTTCAAAGAAAACGGAAAGGCTAAGTTTTATTTGCGAGAAACGGCAGGGGAAAACTGTTATTTCAAAAAGTTTATTTTTCACAAATACATCGGTATTCCTACGCATGTGATGACTGATTATGCAGATAGAATTGAACTTGTCTCAGGGGACTACGAACTGTGTGAGGGAGCATATCTGATACCTCATAAGACACCGGGGCTGGAAGTAATTGGTAAAAGGGAAAGCATGTACCAGAAAACGCCTAAGGGATGGCGGGCGGATAACTTTTCACATGAGCAGAGCCTGGTTCTGGAAACAAATAAGGGATTGGTAATCATTAACTGCTGCTCCCATGGTGGCGCGGTGAATATCATAAATGAAGTGACTGCCACATTCCCCGGAAAGCATGTATATGGGCTGATTGGAGGATTTCATTTGTTTAATAAGCCAGAGGCCGAAGTCAGGGAAGTTGCGAAGGAAATCAAAAACACCGGGATAGATTTTGTATGCACGGGACATTGCACAAAGGAGAAAGCATATAACATAATGAAAGAAGTACTGGGAGGCAAGCTGCAGCAATTGAGGGTTGGGTTTGAATTGGAATTTTAGTTTGAGATGAAGATTTTGAACTGGAAATTTAGTATGAGATGTAATTGCAGTTTGATGTAGACAGATTGGAGGTGCTGCATGCAAATCGAATATAGACAGGCAAATGTAGAAGACGCTGGACTGCTTGTGAATATTTATAATCAATCCTTTTACAGTGACTATATCAGATACGGGGAATGTCCGGGATATGGAAAAACAAAGGAAATAATGGAAAAGTCAATCAAGGCTTTCCCCAAGTTTCTGATTTTGTGTGATGGAAAACCGGTGGGAGTGATTTCCTGCAAAAAGATAGAAAAAGGAACCTATGAAGTGGGCTGCCTGTGTGTGATCCCGGAATATCAGGGGAAAGGAATTGGAACAAAGGCGTTTGCATTCGCACTGTCCTATTATGATGATTGGGAGAGGTTTACCCTGGTGACCCCCGCAGATAAAGAAGAAAATGTAAAGTTTTATACAGAAAAGTGTGGCTTTCGCATAAAGTCTGAGGAGATGGATGGGAATGTGAAGGTGGTTCGGTTTTTGAAGGAGAGATGAATGTGGGTGTTGATTTCTGTGAATTGGGATTTGTAGGGGTGTTGGGTTGGGAAGTGTTAGGGTGCAAATTGTGGTTATAGGAGATTCCCTGGGATACGGCTTAATTTTACGGGGATATCCCGGTTTTTCTATTTTTCCTCGTATGCATTACTTCTTTACGGGGATACTTTAAATTTCTTGGTTTTCCCCGTAAACTTCTGTTCATCTATACGGGGATATTTTACATTTCCTGGTTTTCCCCGTAAGCCGCGGCACATTTTTACGGGGATATCCCACATTTCACATTTATCCCCGTAAACTGTGGCTTAATTTTACGGGGATATTTTATATTTTCTGATTTACCCCGTAGTCTACATTAGATCCTAGCTACCGGTGTCAGTAGTTGATACAGCAGGGAGTTACTATCTGCAAAAACATTTCGCTGCAACTTCATGATAAGTTCGGGGGATCTTATACGGTTACAGGACACAAAAGCGAGTCTGTAACCGTACGAATTAAGCTAAGACTACGGTTACAGGAGACGAAAGCGAATTTGTAACCGTACGAATTTAGCTAGGACTACGGTTATAGGACACGAAAGCCAATCTGTAACCGTACAGATCAGGCAAAAACTACGGTTACACAACAAGAAAGTGAATCTGTAACCGTACGAGAGTTCCAATTTGTACGGTTACAGATTAGAAAACGCAAAATAAATCCGTATATGAGCGCCAGCCACCAGAAGTATTGGATCAAAGAAGCCCACCAAATTTCTGAATACCTCCGCAACCCCCAATTTGTAAAATGTCCTCAAGTTAGCCCGAGAATAGAAAATCAGAAAATCAGCTCCAGAATAGAAAAAGTTTGAAAAAGCAAAAAAGTGTGCTATAATAAATCAGCTATATGCGAAATACAAAAATATATTAAGGATGGATAAAACAATGGCATTATTACAGGAATGGCAGAAGGTTGCATATAATCAGCAGGCAGACCGGGGAACACTTCAGAAGTTCTGGAACAGATACTTTGCCCTGGAGAAGAGTGTATATGAGCAGCTTCTTGCAGATCCGGATGAGAAAGTTGAAGGAACCGTAAAGGAACTGGCAGAGAAGTATGGATTAAGCATCCAGGATATGACTGGATTTTTGGACGGAATCAATGACAGTCTGGTAACCCCAAATCCCATTGAGACTATGGAGGAGGATACCGTAGTTAATCTTATATTTGATAAAGAGAAGCTTTACAAGAACATGGTGGACGCTAAGGCTGACTGGCTGTATGAGCTGCCCCAGTGGGATGCAATTTACGATGCAGAGACCAAGAAACGTCTGTACTTAGAGCAGAAGAAGTCCGGCACCGTTATTGTGGGCAAGAAGGTGGGACGTAACGAACCCTGTCCCTGCGGCAGCGGCAAAAAGTACAAGCAGTGCTGCGGACGCTAGTTTTTGGAATTGACAAAGCAGAATAAAAGGCTTACAATGATTTCAATTTGAGAGATATCAATCAAATGATTCAGAAAAGGATCAAAAGGAAAAGCGTTGATGAGACCAGTAGGATATCGGCAGGCGGCAGAGAGAGATGCATTTGGTGAGAGCATCTTAGCTGTAAGATATTTGAAGACCAGCTCTGAGTGACCCTAATCCGGTCCGGTGACTCCGTTATCGTCATTGCGAGGTCTTGCATCCGTGTATGGTATGAGAATGACATACAGCAGGGGCAGGATGAAGCAGGGTGGAACCACGAGATATCGTCCCTGACACATTTTAGGTGTGTCAGGGGCTTTTTGTTATATATGAAATTTTATGTGAAATTCTATCAGGCAAAAAGCGTTCCGGATACAGCAGCATAAGGTTTTCTGAGGCTCAACTTGAATTTTAAAGGAGGAGAAAGATAAAATGAAAATCACATTAAAAGACGGCTCTGTGAAAGAGTACAGCGAAGCAAAAAGTGTTTATGAAATTGCAGCCGACATCAGTGAGGGCTTAGCCCGTGTGGCCTGTGCCGGAGAGGTGGACGGTCAGATTGTGGATCTGCGTACTGTTTTGGATACAGACTGCAGTCTGAATATTGTTACCACCAGAGATGAGGAAGGACTTCGTGTCATTCGCCATACCGCATCCCATGTGCTGGCAGAGGCAGTGAAGCGGTTGTTTCCGGATGCAAAGGTGACAATCGGACCTGCTATCGATGAGGGATTCTATTACGATTTTGATCATGAGCCTTTTTCCAGGGAGGATCTGGACAATTTAGAGGCAGAGATGAAGAAAATCATCAAGGAAGGCCATGAGATTACCAGATTTACCCTGCCCCGTCAGGAGGCCATCAAACTGATGGAGGAGAAAGGAGAGCCTTACAAGGTGGAGCTGATCCGGGATCTTCCGGAGGATGCAGAGATTTCCTTCTATGATCAGGGTGGATTTGTGGATCTGTGTGCAGGCCCTCATCTTATGAGCACAAAGGGTGTGAAGGCATTCAAACTGACATCTTCTTCCATGGCATACTGGAGAGGAGATTCCGAGAAAGCCAGACTTCAGAGAATTTATGGTACCGCCTATGACAAAAAGGACGATTTAAAAGCTCACTTGGAGCGTTTGGAGGAAGCAAAGAAGCGTGACCACAATAAGCTTGGCCGTGAAATGGGACTTTTCACCACTGTGGATGTGGTTGGACAGGGATTGCCTCTTTTCACTCCTAAGGGAACCAAAATGATTATGAAACTGCAGCGTTGGATCGAGGACCTGGAGGACAAAGAGAGAGGCTACGTCCGTACCCGTACTCCTTTAATGGCAAAATCTGACTTGTATAAGATTTCCGGACATTGGGATCATTATCAGGACAGTATGTTCATTTTAGGCGATGAGGAGAAGGACAAAGAAGTATTTGCTCTGCGCCCCATGACCTGCCCGTTCCAGTATTATGTATACAAAAACGAGCAGCATTCCTACCGTGATCTGCCCTATCGAATGAGTGAGACATCTACATTGTTCCGCTGTGAGGATTCCGGTGAGATGCACGGACTGACCCGTGTAAGACAGTTTACGATTTCAGAAGGACATCTGGTGATCCGTCCGGATCAGGCTGAGTCTGAATTGAAGGAATGTTTTGATCTTGCATATTATGTTCTGTCTGTTTTAGGTTTGCAGAATGACGTGACATTCCGCCTTTCCAAGTGGGATCCGGCGAATAAAAAGAAATATTTGGGAGATGATGATTACTGGAACAGCACACAGCAGGCGCTTCGTGATGTTTTGGAAGAAAAAGGCGTTCCTTATGTAGAGGCAGACGGTGAGGCTGCTTTCTACGGGCCGAAGATCGATATTCAGGCCAAGAACGTATATGGCAAAGAGGACACCATGATTACCATCCAGCTGGATTGTGCCATTGCGGAAAATTTTGACATGTATTACATCGACCAGAATGGAGAAAAGGTTCGTCCCTATATCATTCACAGAACTTCCATGGGATGTTATGAGCGTACCCTGGCATGGCTCATTGAAAAATATGCAGGAAAATTCCCTACCTGGCTGTGTCCGGAACAGGTCCGCGTGCTTCCGATTTCTGAAAAATACGCAGATTACGCTCATAAGGTAAAGGATGAGTTGGTGAAAAATGGTGTGGATGCCACAGTGGATGAGCGTTCTGAAAAGATTGGCTTTAAGATCCGTGAGGCTCGTCTCGACAAACTTCCTTATATGCTGGTGGTTGGCCAGCAGGAGGAAGCAGATGGTACAGTTTCCGTCAGAAGTCGTTTTGCCGGTGACGAAGGTGTGAAGCCTTTGGGTGAGTTCATCGATGCTATCTGCAAGGAGATCCGTACCAAGGAAATTCGTCAGGAACTTCCACAGGAGGAGAAATAATAAAAACGATTTTCACAGATTTATGCAAAACCGCATGAATCTTGTGAATGTATCTTGTGAATGAAAATGGAATTCGTCGGACATACTAGTTGTGCGTAAAGCAATGTGAAACGCCTGCTGACCGGCCGTGATCCCGGCACATGAATCGAAATGTTCATGGTACGGGCCCGGTGGGGAGCAGGCGATTTCCATAATTATACCTTATGCAGAAAAGGAGTGTATGTCATGACGAAATTAAATTGTTCGGTAAGAGGATGCAGTTATCAGAAGGATGACCGTTGTGTGCGTGGAAACATTCATATTGAAGGCGAGCATGCAGATAAGAATAGTGAGACTTGTTGCGGAAGCTTTGAGCAGAAACGTACCTGCGGATGCGCCAACTCCACCTGTAATTGTGCACCGGAGATGTCTGAGATTGCCTGTGATGCATGCAATTGCATCTACAATGAGAATCGCAAATGCAGTGCAGAGCATATCGGGGTATCCGGAAGTAATGCCTGCGCAGCCAGTGAGACAGAGTGTGCAAGTTTCCGGTGCTGCTAAAAACCATCGGATCGGCTGACTAATGCAACCTGTGTCCCCGGACTATGCCCTGAGGCTTGTCCTCAAAGCAGCGCAAAGCGACCTTTGAGGACGCCTCGAAGAGGCGCCGGAGTCTTGAGTTTTGTCCTCAAAGCAGCGCGAAGCGACCTTTGAAGGCGTGTCTAAGAGGCAACGAAGTCTTGAACTGCAAATGTCGAATTCTGACGACAAAAAATGTAATATTATGTTTGATTTTTGCACTATATCCATGTAGAATAGTGCTTAGTAATGAAGTTTAGAAAACTGAACAAAGGAGTTAGATATGACAACGAGTATTTATTTTCCACATCTTCATATTTATCTTGAAAATGTAGGAAAAACCATAATGGTAGGTAGTTTTGGCATAGCCCTGTACGGAATTGTGATTGCCTGTGGCATGATAGCGGGTATCCTTATGGCCATTCATGAGGCGAAGAGGACCGGACAGAAGCCGGATGATTATCTGGATTTGGCAATCATTGCCATTATTTGTTCCATTATTGGTGCCAGGATTTATTATGTTGTGTTCTCCTGGGATTATTATAAAGATCATCTCGGACATATCTTTAATCTCCGGGAAGGAGGACTGGCAATCTACGGAGGCGTGATCGCCGCAATTATCACTACATATGTCTTTACGAAAGTGAAGAAGATGAATTTCGCTTTGGTGACGGATACGGCCTGTTTGGGGCTGATACTGGGACAGATCATTGGCCGGTGGGGAAATTTTTTCAATCGGGAGGCCTTCGGGGGCTACACGGATGGACTGTTTGCTATGCAGCTTCCGGTGGATGCGGTACGTGCATCCGATATTACGGAGGAATTGAGGCAACATATCATTCAGATCAACGGGATTGATTATATACAGGTGCACCCCACCTTTTTATATGAGTCCCTATGGAATCTGGCACTGCTTATTCTTCTGTTACTATGGCGAAAACATAAAAGGTTTGACGGAGAGATTTTTCTTTTGTACCTGCTGGGATATGGTGTGGGCAGATTCTGGATTGAAGCACTCCGTACGGACCAGCTTTTGATCGGGGGGACTGATTTGCCGGTGTCAAGGGTGCTGGCAGCAGTTTTGGTTATGATTTCCATCGTTTTACTGGTAATAAATTGGAAAAAAACGCAAAGCAGCACGAAGAAATCATAGGAGAGACGAATGAATACGTGTGAACTGTTAAAGGAAGAAATCGAAGAGACTAGGGCACGCATGGACAAAATGCTGGAGGAACATGCAAATATACTGGATTGCTATGAATTGAGCGTGGAGTTGGACCAGTTGATTGCGGAATATATCCGGCAGACAGAGAGGATGGAGAAATGTTATTTGTCTTCCCTGTAGCGTAAATGACGATTCCCACAACAAGCACACAAAAGAGAAAACGGCAGCTTTAGGCTCCGGGAGAAATACAATTGAATAGAAAAAAGACAAAGGTCGTTTGCCGAGAAGGCGGACGACCTTTTCTTTGCTGTTTTTTATGAAAAACAATTGATTTTTTTGTAAAAGTGGGGTAATATAGTTACATGAAGTGGAGGAAAGTGGTTGGAAATGGCACAAAGTGGTGGATAAGTTGACAACTTTGTGGATAACCAAAACAGTCGGCTGGAAGGTGTGCTTATGTTTAAGGGTGAGTATAGTCACAACATAGATGCCAAGGGCAGAATGATCGTACCTTCCAAATTTCGTGAGCAGCTGGGTGACACCTTCGTTGCAACAAAGGGATTGGACGGGTGCCTTTTTGTGTACTCCAACGAAGAATGGGCACGGATTGAAGAGAAGTTCCGGGACATTCCACTTACTTCAAAAGATGCAAGAAAGTTTCTTCGTTTCTTCTTCGCCGGTGCTGTTGACTGTGAAGTGGACAAGCAGGGGCGTATCCTGATTCCGGCAAACCTGCGGGAATATGCAGGATTAGAAAAAGAAGTGGTATCCGTAGGTGCTTTCACCAGAGTGGAGATCTGGGACAAGCAGAGATGGCAGGAGGATAACACCTACGATGATATGGACGAAGTGGCTGAGCATATGGCTGAGTTGGGCTTAAGCATTTAAGGAGCAGCAATGGAATTTAATCACAAGTCGGTTCTTTTAGAGGAAACCATCGAACAATTACATATCAAACCCGATGGGATTTATGTGGATGGTACCTTGGGAGGAGCCGGACATTCCTTTGAGATTGCTCGACGCCTGGAAGCGGGCGGCCGGCTGATCGGAATCGATCAGGATGCAGATGCCATTGCGGCGGCCGGCAAGCGATTAGAACCTTTTCAGAAGAAAGTTACTATCATTCGGAACAATTACGCCAATATGGCGGAGGAGCTGCACCGGATGAATATCGATAAAGTGGACGGCATCCTGCTGGATCTGGGAGTTTCCTCCTTTCAACTGGATACACCCGGCAGGGGATTTACCTACCGGGAAGAGGATGCCCCGCTGGACATGAGAATGGATCAGCGGCAGACAATGACAGCACGGGATATTGTGAACAACTACACAGAGGCGGATCTGTTCCGCATCATCCGTGACTTTGGCGAGGATCGCTTCGCAAAGAATATAGCAAAACACATTGTGTCAGCCAGACAGGCGGGACCCATTGAGACTGCCGGACAGCTGAATGCTATTATACGGGCATCAATTCCCATGAAAGTACAAAGCACTGGAGGCCATCCGGCAAAACGGACCTATCAGGCGTTACGGATAGAGCTGAATAAAGAACTGGAAGTATTGCAGAATACGTTGGATGACATGATCGATTTGCTGGAGGAGAATGGCAGGCTGTGTATCATAACCTTCCACTCCCTAGAGGATCGAATCGTTAAGACAAGCTTTCGGAAAAACGAAAATCCCTGCACCTGCCCGCCGGACTTTCCGGTATGCGTGTGTGGGAAAAAGTCAAAAGGTAAGGTAATTACGAGAAAACCAATCCTGCCAAGTGAGCAGGAGATGGAGGAGAACTCCAGATCAAAAAGTGCAAAATTGCGCGTGTTTGAAAGACATATATAAAATTGCCAATGGATGTAAAGGGTAAAAGGGTGAAGAAAATGGAAAAAAGAAAGAACAGAGTATATGGGGCAGAGACTTATGTAGATGGTAACACCGTGCGCAGAATGGAAGCCGCACCGGATTATCACAGGGAGCGTCAGGAGAAGAAGAAACAGGAAGAGCGCATGCGCAAACAGCGTGTGGCATCCCGCAACCAGGAGAAGGTTGCCCACATGAATCGTGGTTATGTGGCTTTTCTGGCGTTTGCCACCGCATTGATTGCAGGAGCAGCAGCTATGTATGTAAATCTGCAGTCCTCCATCAATGTACATCTGAAAACTATTTCCGCTTTGGAGAGTCAGGTATCAGATCTTAGAGCAGACAACGATGCAACTGAGAAGCGTATTGAGGCTTCTGTTGATATTACAGAGATAAAGGATGCAGCTGTTAACCAGCTGGGCATGGTATATGCAGGCGCAGATCAGATTGTGCACTATTCCATCGATCAGGAAGACTATATGAATCAATATGAGGACATTCCGGAGAAATAATGGCAAAGAGAGCAAAGAATAAAAAACGCAAAAGACCTAATCGAATTACTATAAAAATGCAAAAAAAACTGGCAGTCGTTTTCGGACTGGTGGTTTTATTGCTTTTGGGTTTGATTGGAAGACTGATGTATATCGAACACACAAAGGGAGAGCAATATCAAAAGAAAGTGTTGTCCCAGCAGTATGATAGCTCTGTGATACCCTATCAGAGGGGAAATATCACGGATTGTAAAGGCACACTGCTTGCCACCAGTGTGGATGTGTATAATGTGATCCTGGACTGCAAAGTCATAAACAGCAGTGGCACCAATCAGGAAGAAATCAATGAAACCATCGACGCAACGGTGAAGGCGTTGGTCACCTGTTTTCCTGAACTTTCGGAATCGGAAATCCGGGATAGCATTTCCGATAAGCCCAACAGCCAGTATGTGGTTCTGGCGAAAAAGCTTCCTTATGAGGAGATTCAGCCCTTTATAGAAATGCAGAATGATTCCGCCAATTATCCCAATATTGCAGGAGTATGGTTTGAAAAAGAATATAAAAGAGAATATCCCTACGGCAGTCTTGCCAGCGCTGTAATCGGATTTACTACCAGCGGAAACGCAGGGATGAACGGTGTGGAAAATTATTACAATGACGTGCTGAACGGCACTGCCGGAAGACAGTACGGATATCTGAATACGGACAATAATTTTGAAAAAACAGTGATTGATGCCACCAACGGAAATAATGTAATGCTGACTATCGATGCAAATATCCAGGCGGTGGTGGAAGAGAAGATCGCAGCTTTCCAGGAAGAGCACCGGGATGAGGCGCGAGACGGGGCGGGAAGTGAGCACACGGCGGTTCTGGTGATGAATCCTCAGAATGGAGAAGTGCTTGCCATGGCCAATTATCCCAACTATGACTGCAGTGACCCATGGGATCTGTCTGCTTATTATACGGAAGAAGAAATCGAGGCCATGGATGAGGAGACCCGTCTGGATCTATTAAATGAATTATGGACAAATTTCTGTATTACCTACACTTATGAGCCGGGGTCTACCGCGAAGCCCTTCACTGTGGCTACCGGTCTGGACACCGGCACCCTGACGGGGGATGAAACCTATGAATGTGACGGATCCGAATGGATTTCCGGGTATGAAGTACACTGTGTCAGCCGATGGGGACACGGTACGGAAACAATCGAGGATGCCATTAAGGATTCCTGCAACGATGCGCTGATGCAGATGTCATACGCCATCGGAGCATCAAATTTTTCGGACTATCAGAAAATATTTGGGTTTGGCTATAAGACCAATATCGATCTTCCGGGAGAAGCCAGGACCAACACTCTGATATATGATGAGGAAGCATTGGAAAAAACACTGAATCTGGCCACCAATTCCTTTGGACAGAATTTTAACGTGACCATGATACAGCTTGCCAGCGCATTTTCTTCCCTGATTAACGGTGGTTACTATTATCAGCCCCACGTGATGAAAAAAATCATGGACGAAAAGGGGAACACCGTGGAGGAATACGAGCCAATATTGCTAAAGGAGACGGTTTCGGCCAGTACCAGTGAAATGGTGAAACAGTATCTG
Source organism: Roseburia sp. (assembly GCA_051879315.1). Classification (GTDB taxonomy): domain Bacteria; phylum Bacillota; class Clostridia; order Lachnospirales; family Lachnospiraceae; genus Roseburia_C. Next base: position 23,844 of record JBJELW010000014.1, on the reverse strand, counting down.
TATGCCACGGTATCGGATGGTGGAACCGGAAGGTATGCCAAGGTAACCGGGTATTCCATGGGAGGAAAGACAGGTACTGCCCAGAAATTGCCCAGAGGGCAGGGAAACTATCTGGTTTCCTTTATCGGATATGCTCCGGCGGATGAACCGCAGCTTTTGGTGTATGTTGTGGTGGATGAACCCAATGTTGAGGATCAGGCTCACAGTACATATGCCCAGGAGATTGCGAATGGTATATTTGAGGAGATCCTTCCTTACATGGGAATCTATCCGGATGAGGAAGTGGCTGTGGAAGGGGAATCCAATCCGGCTGCGGCGGATCCGGACGGCACAACGGATGTGCCGGATGCAGCACCGGAGGGATCTGATGAGCAGCAGACCCCGGACGTGGCCTCTGAAGCCATAGAACAGCAGGAGATAGAGGATACACAGTAAGAAGTATCCGTCGCAGATGTAACCCCAATGTTCAGAGACAACACCTCGAAAACTGCGTTTTCTCGGTGTGGCGTATCCGCCAAATAAAATTCATAAGAAAAAAGCTCGTGGATGCAAGCATCCGTCGCATTTCCTTATGAATTTTGCTTGTCTCTGAACGTATGTCACATAACCTCGTAAAAGCTGTAATAGATTATAGTAACTGCTTTTATGAGGTTTTTTGTATGTGGCGGAGTAAAACCTTTAACCGTAGAAAGATCATGATTATTTTCTGCGCTGTGATGACGGCAGTTTTGATTCTCATCGGCAGATTGGTTTATCTGATGATATTTTGTTCAGAATACTATGGGATGAAGGCAACGGATCTTCACGAAAGAGAGCGGGATATCAAAGCAGCCAGGGGAAATATTTACGACGTCAACGGCGTACTTCTGGCGGGAAATAAAAGCGTGTGTACCATCTCGGTGATTCATAGCCAGATAGAAGACCCCGAGCGGGTGATCGAGGTGCTTTGTAAAGAACTGGATATGGAGGAGGAAACTGTCAGAAAAAGAGTGGAGAAAGTCAGCTCCATCGAGCGTATCAAGACGAATGTGGATAAAGAAATAGGGGATGCTATTCGTGAATATGGTCTGGCGGGAGTGAAGGTGGATGAGGATTATAAGCGCTATTACCCATACGGGGATCTTGGCTCTAAGGTGATTGGGTTTACCGGCGCAGATAATCAGGGCATCATTGGCCTGGAAGTAAAGTATGACGAGTATTTGCAGGGAACGAACGGACAGATCCTGACCCTGACGGATGCCGCCGGTCTGGAGATCGAGAATGCCGGTGAGCGCAGGCAGGAACCGGTTTCCGGAGAGGATTTGTACATCAGTATGGATTACAATATTCAGGAGTATGCCACACAGTTAGCGGAAAAAGTCCGACAGGAGAAAGAGGCGGACAGTGTCAGCATTATAGTGATGAATCCCCAGGACGGTTCCATTTATGCCATGGTAAATGTTCCGGAATTTAATCTGAACGAGCCTTTCACACTGATACCGGAACTTGAGACGGAGGCGGAACAGGATGGAGATGCGACCCAGAACCTTTTGAATCAGATGTGGAGAAATCAGTGTATCAATGACACCTATGAGCCGGGTTCTACCTTTAAGACGGTCACCACAGCAGCTGCTCTGGAGTGTGGGGTGGTGAAGACCACGGACCAGTTTTACTGTCCGGGATATATTGTTGTGGAAAACCGCCGCATCCGATGTCATAAAACCACCGGTCACGGATCGGAGGACTTTACCCATGCAATCATGAACTCCTGTAATCCGGTCTTTATACAGGTGGGAATGCGTATCGGAGCAGAACGTTTTTTTGACTACTTTGGACAGTTTGGCCTCCTGAATAAAACCGGCATTGATCTGCCGGGGGAAGCGGCCACCATCATGCATAAAAAGGAGAATATCGGTCCGGTGGAGCTGGCAACCATGTCCTTTGGACAGTCGTTCCAGATTACTCCCATACAACTGGCCACCACAGTATCTTCCTTTGTCAACGGAGGGACCCGGGTCACCCCGCATTTTGCCCTGTACACAAAGGATGCGGAGGGTGAGATCACCCATACTTTTACCTATGAGACCAAAGAGGGAATCATCAGCGGGGAGACTTCAGAGACTATGAAAAGTCTGCTGAAAATGGTGGTGTCGGAAGGAGGCGGAAACAAAGCAGCCATCGAGGGATATTCCATTGGTGGAAAGACTGCAACTTCCCAGACTTTACCCCGAAGTGAGCATAAATATATCTCCTCCTTTATCGGGTTTGCTCCGGCGGAGGATCCTCAGGTGCTGGCCCTTATCATTATCAATAATCCTCAGGGTGTTTACTATGGAGGCACCATTGCGGCACCGGTGTGCAGGACTCTGTTTGAGAATATTTTCCCGTATCTTGGCATAGAAAAGTCATAAAGCCAGGGTGATTCGGAATGGAAATTTGCTGTTATATTTCCGGGAAATCTGTGAACGTAAGGCTTGCGGGAACATGACGAATAACGTATAATGGATAAGTTGAAGTGACTTGAATACTTTGAGAGAATGAAGAGGTGCAGTTCATATGACATATCAAATTGTGATACCGGTAATTGTTGCATTCGCCATCAGTGCAGTTTTGGGACCTTTGGTGATTCCGTTTTTACGAAAACTGAAAGTAGGGCAGACAGAGCGGGAAGAGTTAAAATCCCATCAGAAAAAGACCGGTACACCTACCATGGGAGGGCTGATGATCCTTGCAGCCATTACAGTGACCAGCCTGTTTTATGTGAAGGATTATCCCAAAATTATTCCCATTCTGTTTATGACATTGGGATTCGGGGTGATCGGTTTTCTGGATGACTATCTGAAGGTGGTGCTCCGGCGTTCCGACGGACTGCTTCCCTGGCAGAAAATGATTTGTCAGATCGTGCTTACCACGGTGTTTGCCGTGTATATGTGGCAGTTCTCCGATGTTTCACTGACGATGCTGATTCCCTTTTCCGGTGGGAGATATTTAAATATCGGTTGGCTTGCCATTCCTCTGATGTATTTTGTGGTCATCGGCACGGTGAACGGAGTGAATTTTACGGATGGACTGGACGGACTGGCGACCAGTGTTACCATCATGGTGGCTACCTTTTTTACGGTTGTGGCCATTGGAACCCACAGTGGTGTTGAACCCATCACCTGTGCGGTGGTTGGTGCGTTGATGGGATTTTTACTGTTCAATGTCTATCCCGCCAGCGTATTTATGGGGGACACCGGCTCCCTGGCTCTGGGGGGATTTGTGGCTGCTACGGCTTATATGCTCCAGATGCCGATTTTTATCATTCTGGTGGGACTGATTTATCTGGTGGAAGTGTTATCTGTTATTATTCAGGTGACTTATTTTAAGAAAACCGGTGGCAAACGGATCTTTCGTATGGCACCTATCCATCATCACTTCGAACTGGGTGGATGGTCGGAAACCAGGGTAGTGGCAGTGTTTTCAATTGTGACGGCAATCCTTTGTCTGATTGCATTTTTGGGAATATAAAGTCTTGGAGATAGGAAGACAGAGAGGATGAGAGAACATGGATTTTAACGGAAAGAAAGTATTGGTGTTTGGCACCGGCAAGAGTGGAATCGCAGCTGCAGAACTCATCGAAAGCCAGACAGCTGCAGAACTTATTTTGTTTGAAGGAAATCAGGATGCTTCTGCGGAAGAAATACGGAAAAAATCTTCTGCCTTTTCGGAGGCAGAGCTTTACATAGGAAGTCTGCCGGAGGAGGTTACCGCGTCATTGGATATTGCGGTGTTAAGTCCCGGTGTGCCCACAGATCTTCCGGTGGTGGAAAAAATGAAAGCGGATGGGGTCTGCATTATCGGTGAGATTGAGCTGGCATACCAGCTGTCCAAAGGCCGTGTGGCAGCCATTACAGGAACCAACGGAAAAACCACCACCACCACACTGGTGGGCGAGATCATGGAACACTATTTTGACGATGTGAAAGTGGTGGGCAATATCGGAATTCCTTACACCAGTGTTGCTGCATCTACCACGGATAAGACGGTTACAGTGGCGGAGATCAGCAGCTTTCAGTTAGAGACTATCATCGACTTTGCACCGGAGGTAAGTGCTATTTTAAATATCACGCCGGATCATCTGAACCGCCATCATACCATGGAAAATTATATTCATGCCAAGGAAGATATTACCAAAAATCAGCGGGCGGATCAGGTGTGTGTGCTGAATTATGAAGATCCTGTTTTGCGTGAGTTTGGAGAGAATGCTCCCCTTTCTGTACTGTTTTTCAGCAGCAAACAGAAGGTGCGGCGGGGCTGTTATCTTCAGGGTGAGGAGATCTGGTATACGGATGGAACCCGGGAGGAACAGGTAATAAATGTCAATGAGCTGAATATTCTGGGAGTTCATAATTATGAGAATGTTATGGCGGCTACAGCCATGTCCCTGGCCTTTGGCGTTCCACTGGAAAAGATTCGTGAAGTTTTAGTGAAATTCCAGGCAGTGGAGCATCGCATCGAATATGTGACGGAAAAACGAGGGGTAAGATTTTACAACGATTCAAAGGGAACCAATCCGGATGCAGCTATTAAGGCCGTGCAGGCCATGAATCGTCCCACGGTGTTGATCGGTGGAGGATATGACAAACAGTCTGAGTATGACGAGTGGATTGAGAGTTTCGGAGATAAAGTAAAGAAGCTGGTCCTCATCGGTGTGACGGCACAAAAGATTGCAGATTGTGCAGAAAAACACGGATTTACGGACTATGTGTTTGCAAAAGATTTAAAGGAAGCCGTGGAAATCTGTTACGACAGTGCAGAAGCGGGGGATGCAGTACTTTTGTCCCCGGCCTGTGCCAGCTGGGATATGTTCCAAAGCTACGAACAGAGGGGCAGGTTATTCAAAGAGTATGTGCATGGATTGAAGGAGTAGCTTATGAGCGAAGCATCCGAAAGGACCGTGAAAAAGAGAAACAGAAAAATTACATATTTTGACTACACACTGCTGTTTCTGATCATTTTTTTGGTGGGGTTCGGTCTGGTGATGGTCTACAGTACCAGTTCTTACTCCGCACAGCTGAATCCAAAGATTGCAGATGCGGCTTATTATTTGAAGAAGCAGGCGTTTGCTGCTGCTTTAGGATTTATGGCCATGTTCATTGTCTCTAAGATTGATTATCATGTGTGGCAGAGATTTTCCGGATTGGCCTATATCATGGCCTTTGGCCTGTGTGTATTTGTTATTTTCTTTGGAGACTCTGCCAACGGTTCTTCCCGTTGGATCCGGTTGGGCCCTCTGTCCTTTCAGCCTTCGGAATTTGCAAAACTTGCCATGATTATATTTTTGGCCACAGTGATTATCCGGATTCCGAAGCAGATGGAGAAATTTTCCACATTGGTGAAGGTGATGGTTCTGATTATTCCCATAGTGGCACCGGTGGCCTACACCAATCTGAGTACGGCTATCATCATCATTGGAATTGCGGTGGCCATGGCTTTTGTGGCAAGCCCGAAATATTCTCATTTTATTCTTACCGGCCTAATCATTGTCGCCTTCGGTGTGATTTTCATTTTCGCGGCATCCTACCGCATGGAACGTATTCAGATATGGCTTCATCCGGAGACGGACCCCATGGGCAGCGGAATGCAGACTCTGCAGGGACTTTATGCCATTGGTTCCGGTGGCCTGTTTGGAAAAGGACTGGGAGAGAGTATGCAGAAGCTTGGCTACGTGCCGGAGGCTCAGAATGATATGGTATTCTCCATTATCTGTGAGGAACTGGGACTGTTTGGTGCCATTTGCGTGATTTTGCTCTTTGTGTTGATGTTATGGCGTTTCATGGTAATTGCAAACAATGCCAAAGATTTATACGGAACCCTGCTGGTGGTGGGAATCATGGCGCATATCGCCATTCAGGTGGTATTGAATATTGCCGTTGTTACCAACACAATCCCCAATACCGGTATTACACTGCCGTTTATCAGTTATGGTGGTACATCGGTATCTTTCCTTCTGGCAGAGATGGGGTTGGCACTGAATGTGTCCAGAAGCATTAGACTAGAGGTATGATTATGATTCGAGAAAAACGCAGCAGAATGAAAAAAGTAAAAAGGTTTTTCCTGGGACTGCTGATCTTCCTCCTGATTGTCGCCGCAGCTGCTCTGGTGGTAATTAAGGGGTTCACGGTGGAACATGTGGAGGTGGAAGGAAATGAACTGTATCCGGACAGCCAGATTGAATCCTGGGTGCTGAATGACGAATACTCATCCAATACGTTGTATGTGTATTTGAAGTACAAGTTGTTTCCGGTACAGTCCATTCCCTTTATCGACACGGTGGAGGTGAGCCTTTCCTCTCCCCGGACCGTTCATATTCAGGTATATGAAAAAGGGATGATTGGCTATATTTATATGCCCACCATGGGACAGAATGTGTATTTTGACAAAGACGGATTCGTGGTGGAAACCTCCTCCAATACGATTGAGGGTGTGGCGGAGGTGACGGGCCTTACCTGTCAGGATGCCACGCTGTACGAGCAACTGGAACTGGATCAGAAGGGTGCCTTAAAAACCCTGCTGACAGTGACCCAGACTCTGAAAAAATATAATCTGGAGCCGGATGCCATTGATTACGGAAGCCAGGGAGATATTACAGTTTCCTACGGAACCATAACGGTGATGCTGGGAGATACGGAAAATCTCACGGAAAAGGTGGTCCGGTTGGAAAAAATCATGCCGAACCTGGAGGGATTGAGCGGAACCCTGCATCTGGAAGACTGGACGGAGGATACTACAGATATCACCTTCCGGAAGGATGAGACGGTGGAGTCGGAAGATGCTGCGGAACCGGAGGAGGCAGAGTAGGTTTATTTTATCCTAAATTCAAAAAAATCAAATTTTATGTTGATTATTTGATAGAAAAACTTTATTATACTGTATATATGGATTTACCATACTCAAAAGAGACATGATATTTCACAATCATAAATTAAATTATAGATAGGTGAGAGAAGGAGGAGCAACCTTGCTTGAAATTACAACAAAAACAACAGATAACAGTTCCAGCGCCAGAATCGTGGTAATCGGTGTTGGTGGTGCAGGAAATAATGCAGTAAATAGAATGATCGACGAAAATGTCAGTGGTGTTGAGTTTGTGGGAGTGAACACGGACAAGCAGGCATTACTGTTGTGTAAGGCACCTACGTTAATCCAGATCGGCGAGAAGCTGACCAAGGGACTTGGAGCAGGATCTCAGCCGGAAGTGGGCGAGAAGGCTGCAGAAGAGAGCGAGGAAGAAATATCTGAGGCAATTGAAGGCGCAGATATGGTATTTGTTACCTGTGGTATGGGTGGAGGTACCGGTACCGGTGCAGCACCTATCGTTGCAAAGATTGCAAAGGACAAGGGTATCCTCACCGTTGGTGTTGTGACAAAGCCCTTCCGTTTTGAGGCAAAGGTTCGTATGGCTAATGCGTTGGCCGGAATCGACCGCTTGAAAGAGCATGTGGATACATTGATTGTAATCCCCAATGACAAGCTGATGGAGATCGTGGATCGCAGAACTACTTTCCCGGAGGCATTAAAGAAGGCAGACGAGGTATTACAGCAGTCTGTACAGGGAATTACGGATTTGATTAATACATCCGAGGACATCAATCTGGACTTTGCAGATATCCAGACTGTTATGCGTGATATGGGTATGGCTCATATTGGTATCGGTTCTGCTAAGGGTGATGACAAGGCAATCGAGGCAGTGAAGCTTGCAATTGCGAGCCCGTTGCTTGAGACCACCATCAATGGTGCATCCCATGTCATTGTGAACCTGACCGGTGATATCATGATGAATGATGCAGGGGATGCAGTGGGATATATCGAGGAGCTGGCCGGAGAGAATGCACATGTAATCTTCGGTGTGAAGTACGATGCTTCCATGGCAGATGAGGCTGTGATCACTGTGATTGCAACCGGTCTGGAGAATCGTCAGGAGAAGACACCTGCCTCCAATCTTATGGCAGGGCTGAAGTATCCTACCACACCTAGAACTCCGCTGACTCAGGGAGTGGGAAGCCGTCCGTTGACAACAGCGTCCGCCACTACAGCAGGCACCACACAGAGCGTGCCTACATATACCGGCATCAATAAGCCGAAGCAGCCGGAGGCATCTGTGCAGGAGAAGACCATTAAGATTCCGGAGTTTTTAAAGAACACCAGAAAATAAACATTTGAAAATGAATGAAGGGCTGTCGCTTTTGCGACAGCCCTTTTTGGTGTGAAATTTATACTATGTATGATCGTTCATCTATATGAAATATGTTTTGGGAAAAATAATCAGAATTCCCCGATAATCTTTCTCTAGGTTATGCTTAGAAGAAAATGCTGTAACAGCTTTTTCTGCTCAGAATTAAGCATGGAAACATTCAGATTGTCATCATTCTTTTCAAAACCTAATAAATAGTCCGTGGAACAATGATATAAGCGTGCTAATGCAATAAGAATTTCAATACTGGGGGTTCTCTCGCTGCTTTCGTAATTAGAAATAACACTGGGAGACACACCAATCGTGGCGGCAACTTCTTTCTGAGACATATTTAACAATTGTCTTTGTTGTTGTAAACGATCGCCTAGACCTTTAACCATATACGATACCTCCGCTACTATTTTAACTTGTTTAGTATTGCTCTAGGGCACATAAAATTTGCTTAAAGCATTGTAAACTTTGCTTAAAGATGATATAATGAGCGCATATTAGCCAATAATTTTGCATGAAGTGCAGTTGGTGAATGGGGAGAAAAACAGGTAATTTGTCCAAGAAGAAAGGAGTAGAATGTATGAAGGGTAAACATTGGAGAAAACTGTTAAGCCTTGTCATTGTGTGTGCTCTGATATTGGGGTTGTGCCCGGATATCAATGTGTATGCAGAAGACGGGGGAGGAACAGAAAGCGATTATTGTGATTTCGCTTATCCGTTCTGGAATGATGAATTGAACAAAGCAGACGTGATTTATTTGAACCTGCTGGGTGAGAGTAAAGTTGTGTTGGTTCCTGATGAGGAACATGAGGACTGCTATAAGGCAGCACCAGAGGGTGTTGAAGTTTCGGCAGAGGATTCTCTGATTATGTATGAACCGGCAACCGAGGAGTCTGGCGCCACACTGACCCTGCAAAATTACAATTTTGATTATAGTGACTGGTGGGAAGATGATGACGAAAGTGGCATGAAAAAGCAAGATTTTGTCGTGCTTGGGTCAACGGGGGCTGTGAACATTTACATAAAAGGCGACTGTTCCCTGACCAATTATGGAGTAGTAATTGCTACAGAGAATGGAAACGTTACTATTTCGGGGGATGACGATGCAAAGTTGACATTGGAATCTGAATACTATGATGAAGACACGGAGGAATATTCTAATGCAATATGGGTCGGTGGTGTAACCTCCATCTTTAGTACCACTGTGGATCTGACGTTGGCAACGGGGCATCCGGATGAATACGCATGGGCATTGGATCTTGAAACCTCAGATGATATCGGTTATGCGGGAAGAATTTTGGGTACAGATAAGATTAACGGTGCGTATCCCATCGATGAGGCCGCAACCAGTATTTGGATTGGTGAGGAATGGAACGATGAAAATCCGGAGAAGGTTTATCTGAAGGTAAATGAGGACGGAGAGCTGGAAGATGCATCAGAAACGGATTATAATCTGTACTATGATTCCAAAACAAACACCATGACCTTAAACAATCTGGAACTGATTAATAATAACGAATGTGCGGCAATTGGTACCGCCTATGATCTGAACCTGATTTTAAAGGGTGAGAACCATGTAACTTCCACGGTGTCTACCGCGTTTTATATCGGAGGAAGTGTAAATATCACCGGAGATGGAAGTCTGGAGGCGGTTTCTACATATGAAGGAATAGAATGTGATGATGGAAGTATATGGATACCCTCTGCTATGCAGGTGGATGGAGAATCTTTCTCTAACAGCAGTACCCTGACCTGTCGTTCCAATAATCCGGATTTTGATCTTACCATGCGGAATGCAGGACTGCATACAGTGAAGAATACCGGACATGTCTATGGCCGTTTTGCTGCCGGTGATGGAGATGACTACATCGCCGGAACAGATATGGTGCCATGTGATACCGAGTATGGAGCACCTACCGATCATACATACATTGGAAAGGCCTACTATTTTACCCCGGATGACTTCTATCCCAACAATCTGGTGGGAACCATGAATGAGGGAGATTGGCGTGTTGTCGGTAAATATGATGAAGATGGAAATCCCATTCCCAGCAAGGTATGGTATCAGTATATCTATGTAAATAAATATGGTGCAGTGGTGACGGAGGATTTCCATGACCAGATCCAGTATCTGGTATATGATGATGATCCGGCGTCTCTTTTGACGGATAAAGATATTGCAGCGGTAACGGATGGTGGAACCTACACCTTTAATGCGGATCTGTATGCGGTATGGTTCTCCAACGGAAATGTGACGGTAAACGGAAATGTAATTCTGGATTGCTCCTGCTTTGAAGGTGCAATCACAGATCCGGATGATGAATCAAGAACCCAGTATGTAAGGGATGAGGCCGGAAATATCCAGTTCCTGACAGACAGCACCGGCGCATCCATTACCATCAACGGCAATACCGGTTTCTTAAGCCTCAACGACAGCTATAAGGGAGACGTTACGGTAAACGGGGATGTGAGCGGATCCGCAAGGTATGATGATGTTAGTGTAGAAGATGGTTGTTATCCTGCGGAATATTTATATGCGGCCATTCCCAATGCAGGAAAAGTGATGAAAGACGGAAAACTGCTGATTGATTTCAAAGATTTGGAAGGATATGTAGGACAGGCAGTATATCAGGATACTTTCTACACATGGACAGAAAAAACCGTATCCGGAGAGACTGTAAGAGGAACCACGGCGGCAGTAAACGGCGATTCCCTGGTGGTGGATGTTTCTGCAGATGGAATTACCGAGCAGACCTATCCGCTGGTGCGTCCCACGGATAAGACGGTTGCCACGGAGATTGCATCCCTTTTGACCAATCAGAAATCTAAGCTTTCTACCATGGATATCAGTCTGATTGAGGACAATACCACGGAAGTAGAGCCTAGTAAGGCCGTGAATCTGTATATTAATGATTTATCCGGATATGAGAAACCGGCTTTGTTCCACGTAAAAGATGATGGAACTATTGAAAAGCTGTTTGTGGCAGACGGAGATACTTTTGGAGGAAATATTGTCTGCAGCACAAATTCATTTTCTACTTACTTTGTGGCAGAGGATCAGGAACTTACAAAATACAGCCTGAATGATGAGCCGGAAGACTCGGAGCCGGAAGAACCCTCACCGGCAGACCCTGCACCGGCAGACCCTGCACCGGCAGATCCCGCACCGGCAGATCCGAAACCGGCGAATCCGAAACCCGCCACACCGGAAAACGGCTGGTATGTAAAGGAAGATGGAACCAAAGTGTTATACAAGGACAGTCAGCTGGTTAAGAGCCAGTGGTATCAGGAAAATAGCAAATGGTACTATCTGGATGAAAATGGTGTTGCTGTCACCGGATGGGCATTTGTAGGAAGCAAATGGTTCTATTTTAATCAGGATGCTGTGATGCAGACGGGCTGGCTGCAGTTAGATGGAACTTGGTATTATCTGGACAGTTCCGGAGCGATGGCGACGGGATGGCAGGAAATTAACGGTTCCTGGTACTATTTTAACAGCGACGGCAGTATGGCAGTATCCACCTGGGTGGACGGATGCTATGTTGGTGCTTCAGGAGCATGGGTTCAGAATACAGTGCAGGGAGGATGGAAGCAATCCGGAGATAGATGGTGGTATGAGCTGCCAGATCAGACCTATACTGCAAATGAGTGGAAGTCCATCGACGGAACCTGGTATTACTTCGATGCATCCGGATGGATGGCAACCGGTTGGGAAAAGGTTGGAGATGACTGGTATTATCTGGACACTTCCGGAGCTATGAAGACCGGTTGGATTCAGGATGGCAACGTTTGGTACTATATGACCGGTTCTGGAGCAATGGCGACCGGATGGATCAATGACGGCGGCACATGGTATTATCTCACCGAGTCCGGTGCCATGAAGACCGGATGGTTACAGCTGGAAAATGAATGGTATTACCTGGATGCATCCGGCGCAATGCTCACCGGATGGCAGAATATTGGTGGCACCTGGTACTATCTCATGACTTCAGGAAAGATGGCTTATGATACCGTGATTGACGGATATCATCTGAACAAAGACGGTGCATGGGTGCAGTAAAATACAGTAGCAACGAATAATAAATACTCGTAACCGAAAGGAGTTGTTGCGCAAAGTAATTTGTGCAGCAGCTCCTTTTTTGTGTCGAATCATTGAGATGATTTGACAGGAAACACGCCCCGGATTCGACAAATTGTTTGCAGGAGAACCGCTATAATAGTCCCTGATGGAAAGAGAGGTGGCTCCTATATATGCACTATACATAGATACGTTTTTTTTCAATAACTGCGCCATGGATTTTCTGGCTCTGTGGCTGGTGGATGTTCTGCTGAATCGATCGGCAAAAAAAATACGTCTTTTGGGATGGGCAGCGCTTGGCAGTATTCTCAGTCTTGCTATTTTTTTATGGATGAAAAGTTACCTGCTGTATCAGGTGTGCATACACCTTCTGTTGAATCCTGTGATGGTGCTGGGAGCATTCGGCAGAAAGAAAAAATATGACTGGCTCCAAAATTATCTGGTGAGCTATGGGGCCATCATGTTGTGCGGCGGAATCATGCAGTGGCTGAACCAGACGCTGTTTGCCGGAGCACATCTCTATCTGTCCATGGCTTTTACCTGGGGGATTGCACTGTGCCTGGCGAAATTTTACCGGAGAAAAAAGCAGGTGCAAAAATTTTTGTTTCCGGTGGTGCTTAAGAATCAGGGCTGGAGTGCGGAAATCTGTGCTTATTACGATACAGGAAATATGTTGCGGGATCCCTATACAGGCCAGTGGGTGAGTATTTTGGATGAGACGGTGCTGCCACCCGGGATGCTGGAGAAATTGTCCGTTCGACTGGTGCCTTTTTCCAGTGTGGGGGATGCCTCTGGGATAATGCGTGTTTTTACCATAGAGGAGCTTACCATCCGGTGTGGTAAGGAAGAACAAAGGATTCATCCGGCAGTGGTGGGAATTGCAGAAGCAAAACTGTTTGAACAGAAAGAATATCGGATGATTTTAAATCGTCATCTTATGACTGGATAAGTGAGGGAAATTATGTATATTAAGGTAAATGTGCCGGAACACTTCCGGTTTCGTTTTATGGTGAATTTAAGGGATCTGCTTCAGGGAAAAGAAAAGGAGATTCATTACATAGGTGGAGCGGAGGTGTTGCCACCGCCGCTGACCGGGGAAGAGGAGCGGGAATGCATTGAAAAGCTGGTGGGGGAGGAAAGCGAGCAGGCCAGAAAGAAGCTGATTGAACACAATCTGCGGCTGGTGGTATATATCGCAAAAAAATTTGACAACACCGGTGTGGGCGTGGAGGATCTGATCTCTATCGGAACCATAGGACTGATCAAGGCTATCAATACCTTCAATCCGGAGAAAAACATAAAGCTGGCCACTTACGCCTCCCGCTGCATTGAAAATGAAATCCTCATGTATCTTCGGAGAAATAACAAGACGAAGCTGGAGGTTTCTATCGACGAACCATTAAACGTGGACTGGGACGGCAATGAGCTGCTTTTGTCGGACATATTGGGTACGGATGAAGATGTGATCTACAAGGATCTGGAGACGGAGGTGGAGCATAAGCTTCTGCGAAAAGCTATGGAACACCTGAGCGGCAGGGAGCGCACCATTGTGGAACTGCGGTTTGGGTTGAGTACCAAGGACGGGACAGAAATGACCCAGAAAGAGGTGGCAGATCTGTTGGGAATTTCCCAATCATACATTTCCCGGCTTGAAAAAAAAATCATGAAACGATTGCGCAAAGAGATTGTGAAATTTGAATAAAGAATGAAAAAAACAGTATTATTTTTTGTGCATTCATGCTATACTTTTTATATCATAAATGCAAGGAGATGGTATTATGGTTTTGGAGTTCATTGGGGCAGCGCATGAAGTTACGGGCAGTTGTCATTTCCTGCAGTTTGGGGATCATCGTTTATTGGTGGATTGTGGTATGGAACAGGGACCGGATCTGTATGTGAATCAGGAGATTCCGGTGAACCCTTCCGAGGTGGATTATGTGTTTGTGACACATGCGCATATTGATCATTCCGGTCTTCTGCCACTTTTGTACAGTCATGGCTTTCGAGGACAGATTTTTGCCACCAAAGCTACATGTGAACTGTGCAATATCATGTTAAAGGATAGTGCACATATCCAGATGTTTGAGGCGGAATGGCGCAATCGTAAAGCAAAAAGAGCTGGTATGCCTGAGGTGGAACCGCTTTATGATATGGATGATGCAATGGGGGTGTTGCAGCATTTTGTTCCATGTGAATATCATCAGGTCATTGAGATTTGCCCGGGATTGAAGGTTCGTTTTGTGGATGCGGGACATTTGCTGGGATCATCCTGTATTGAAATGTGGGTTCAGGAGGATGAAGAACAAGAGGTGAAAATCGTATTTTCCGGTGACATCGGCCAGGGAAATAAACCACTCATCAAGAATCCGGAGTATATTGCTGAGGCGGATTATGTGGTGATGGAGTCCACTTACGGAGACAGATTACACAATGCACCGCCGGATTATGCCAAGGAACTGGCACCGGTGTTGGAACGCACTTTCAAACGGGGAGGGAATCTGGTGATTCCGGCGTTTTCCGTGGGTCGTACCCAGGAGATGCTGTATCATCTGCGCCGGATCAAGACAGAGAATATGCTGTCAGAGTTTCAGGATTTTGAGGTGTACATAGACAGTCCGCTGGCGGTGGAGGCCACCAGTATTTTTCACAAAAGTGTGGCGGAGTGTTTCAGTGAGGAAGCCCGTGAGATGGTGCAGCAGGGAATTAACCCCATCAGTTTCCCGGGTTTAAAGACCGCCGTGACCAGTGACGAGTCTAAGATGATTAATTTTATCAATAAACCGGTTGTCATTATATCTGCATCAGGTATGTGCGAGGCGGGACGTATCCGTCATCATTTAAAACATAATCTGTGGCGCCCGGAGAGCACTGTTCTTTTCGTGGGATATCAGGTTCCGGGAACACTTGGATTTAACCTGTTGAATGGCGCAAAGCAGGTGAAACTTTTCGGTGAGACCATCGAGGTGAAGGCGGAGATTTTGAACCTGCCGGGAATCAGCGGTCATGCGGATCGCAATAAGCTTACGGAGTGGGCAGCAGCATTTAAAAAGCCCCCCAAGCGGGTATTTGTGGTACATGGAGAAGATGAAACCTGTGACAGTTTTGCCCAGTATCTGCGGAAGGCGCTGGGATACAATGCGGTGGCACCTTACAGTGGTGACACCTATGATCTGGTTACAAATTGCTGTGTCAAGGAGGGAAGCAGGACCATTGCACCCAAGAAGGAGAAGAAGTCCAGCAAGGCCAGCAGCAATGTATTTGCAAGACTGCTGGCAGCCGGTCAGAGGCTGATCACTGTGATCCAGAAGAATGAGGGCGGCGCAAATAAGGATCTGGCGAAGTTTGCAGATCAGATTAATGCCCTGTCGGATAAGTGGGACCGTTAGGAGAGAAGACAGGACAGAAGGCGGTCATTCATCTCACGGCTCATAAAGCAGAACCGGATATATTTATTATTTAAAAATGGAAAAGTGGAGCAGTCACGGATCATCATACCCTGCCGGATCGCCTTGTCGAACAGGTCCTGGGAGGTGACATCTGTTCTTAAGAGTTTTACCAGCATAAAGTTGCCGGAGGGTCGATATACCTTAAAGTCGGGATGATTTTTTAGTATCTCATAGATACGTTCCCGCTCGGAGGAAATCAGCTCTCTGGTATTTTTGATATATTCCTTGTCAGTAAACATGATCTCGCCGGCAATGACTGCAAGGGAGTTAATGGTCCATGGATTCTTACGGGTGTTGATCAGTTTGATCAG
Organism: Roseburia sp.; assembly: GCA_051879315.1. Taxonomy (GTDB): domain Bacteria; phylum Bacillota; class Clostridia; order Lachnospirales; family Lachnospiraceae; genus Roseburia_C. The sequence goes on along the minus strand of JBJELW010000014.1, from coordinate 7,803 downwards.
ATCCTGATTTCCTGTGATGGCGTAGCCTAATCGAAGTCCCGGCGCTGCAAAGAATTTGGAGGTTCCTCTGAGGATAATGATATTGTTGTAGTAGCTGGTCAGGGAGACGGCTGTGATTTCCTCCACATTTTCAGCAAATTCCACATAGGTCTCGTCCACCATCACAAAGATATCGAAGCGCTTGCACACATCTAAGATCCGGCGCATGGTGTGACGGTCAATGCAGGAGGAGGTGGGATTGTTAGGATTGCAGATTACCACCAGATCAATGCTTTCGTTGAGGCTGGAGGTAAAATCATCCACATCCAGAATAAAGTCATTTTCCTCACGGAGCGGATAGTATAGGGTGGTACCGCCACCTAAGGAAATTTCACGCTCATACTCAGAGTAAGTGGGACCAATGACAAAGGCTTTTTTCGGATGCTTGATCTGGATAAACAGCGAAATCAGCTCTGTGGATCCGTTGCCCACGATCACACGGTCTGCCTCGGTGCCGGTATAGTCGGCGATACAGTTACGCAGGGAGGTGTATTCCCGATCCGGGTATGTGGTGATGGCATCAATGTGGGATGCCAGAGTGCTTCGAAGCTTGGGGGAAACGCCCAATGGATTGACATTGGCGGAGAAACTTACGATGTCTTCCTTTTTTATTCCATAAATTTTTTCAATTTTTTCAAGATCGCTTCCGTGAAAATGGTCTGTATGTTTAATCATGTTGATTCCTCTTTCCTTTTGGTTTATAATCTATTATAACTGTAATAGAAGAAAAAGCAACAAAAAGCAACAAAAGCAGGTGACACAGTGCAAAAGCGGATCAGACAACTTGCTTTGGGGAAGTTTCAGCAGGTTGAACCTATCCTGTCCATTGCTCCGGAAAAAATTGAGATTGAGGTTTTAGAAGGTCAGAATTATAGTGGCAGTTTTAAAATCACTGTTACCAATCATAAAAAGATACGGGGATTGGTGTATACCTCCAATCCATACATGGAGTGTCTGACGCCGGAGTTTGAGGGGGAAGAGGTAGAAATCAGATACGAATTTCATAGCGAGGGATTTGTCGAAGGGGATATTCAAAAAGGGGAATTTTGCATCATATGCAACCAGGTCGAATATAACCTTTCTTTTGTTGTGTCTGTCACCAAGTTATATGCGGAATCCTCCGTGGGGAAAATCCGTTCGCTGGAGGACTTTACCAGACTGGCACAGGCGGATTACCGGGAGGCTTTCCATATTTTTATCTCTTCGGCTTTTCGCAATATTCTTCGGGAGGATCAGCTGCAGCAGCGCTTGTATTATGAAGGCCTGGGCAGGGGACAGGCTACCATGTCCAATATGGAGGAGTTTCTTGTGGCCGCGGGACAAAAGGTGGCCGTTACCTTTGTGGTGGAGGAGGAGACACCAGAGTTTGGCAGGATGGATGAGAGCCAGCAGGAGCGGGTTTTTGTGCGAAAAAGCGGATGGGGATTTGTGGAATTTGATGTGATGGCAGATGGAGATTTTCTCCGCCCCGAGCGGGAGCATTATACTACGGAGGATTTTGTGGGAAGTGTCAGCCAGGTGCCCTATTATATCGATACGGAACGGCTGCATGCCGGGAAAAACTTTGGGGCTCTGGTTCTGGAGAATGCCTATCAGCGGGAAGTTTATCAGATTATGGTGGATATGGGAGATAAAGCTGGCGAGGAGGAACGCAGGCTGCACAGGAAGAAACAGCAGGCGTTGTCCGATTTTACCACTTATTATCTCTCATATCGCATGAAAAAAATTGGAGGAGGCCTTTGGGCGGTGAAAACGGTGGAGCTTCTGGACCATTTGTTGGCACTGGAACCGGAGCAGGACTGGTATCGTCTGATGAAAGCCCAGGCATATCTTATCAGCAATCAGAGACAGGAGGCAGAATGGATCCTGGATGATTGGAACAGAGGGGGGAAGGACCGCACTACGCCGCTATATGCCTATTATCTGTATCTGTGTACCCTGCGTCAGCGTGAGGAGAGTTATATTAATCGTGTCACAGAGCAGATTGAGAAAATATACCGCAAAACAGGACAGGATATCCGGGTGTTTTGGATCCTGCTTTTCCTGAAAGAAGAATATTGTATGGATTCACAGAGGCGTCTTCGGGCAATTGAGAGCCGGATCGAGGACGGAGTGAACAGCCCCTTCTTCTATGTGGAGCTGTACTATCTGTTTTGGCAGGAACCTCACCTGTTGGTTCGTTTGGGAGAGACGGAATTGCGGGTATTGTACTGGGCCATGCGGCATGATGGCCTTACGAGAAATATGTCCTTGCAGATTGCTATGCTATCCGGCACAAGGCACGGCTATGATCCAAGACTGTATCGCATGATGAGTATCTGTTATGAGAAATATGGACAGGAGGAGATGCTGACGGCTCTCTGCACCTATTTGGTGCGTTGCCAGAGATTTGAACCAGCCATGCATGTGTGGTTTGCCCGGGGAATTGAAGCGGATCTGAGAATCGCAGGATTAAACGAGGCTTACCTGATCACCATGGATGTGCAGGATTTGTCGAAAATTCCCAAAATGGTTCAGATGTATTTCCAGTATAACAGTACGTTGCCCTACCGGCAAAAGGCAGCTCTGATTGCCAATATCATTCTCCACAAGGAGGAGGAACCGGAGTGTTATGCCCGTTACCGGAAATCAATGGAAGAATTTGCCTTAAATCAGATTACAGAAGGTCATATTGATGATAATCTGGCCATTATTTATGTGGAATTATTAGAACAGGGTGGAATACAGGGGCCCATGGCACGCCCCTTGTCCAAAATCCTGTTTACATATCGGATGAACTGTTTCTCATCGAAAGCAGTGTGTATGTATGTCATTCACCGGCAGCTGCAGACTGTGCAGAAGATCCCTCTGGTACATGGAAAGGCTTATTTCCAGCTCTATTCTAAGGATTATGCCATTATTTTAGAGGATGCCGGCGGCAATCGTTACGTGGGAGGGATTCCTTACCAGATTGAGCGGCTGATCCGGCCGGGACGATATTATAAAACCTGTATGGAGTATGCGCAGGATGAAGAAAATTATCTGCTCTACCATTTTAGTTCCCGCTGGAAAAGCCGGATGCTGGTACCGGAAGATGCACCATTTTTCTACCATTTGCTGGATTGCGAACATCTGCGCCCTGATTTTCGATGTGCGCTTTATCCGGAAGCAGTGGATTTTTATGACAGACAACAGGATCAGCAAAAGGTATGCTCGTTGCTGATGCACAGTGATCTGACTTTTTTGGATCGAAAGGCCAGAGCCTATATGATGGAACAGATGATTCGTCTGCAGCTTTATGATCAGGCATATCAGAATGTTCGGGAATACGGATTTTTAGGAATTTCGCCGGAACGCCTGGTGGCATTGTGCAATTACGAAATCCAGCAGATGGAAGAGGAAAGCGATGACTTTTTGATCATTCTCTGTGAAAATACTTTTCGCAGTCACAAATACAGTGCACAGATGCTGCAGTATCTGGCCAGATATTACCTGGGTCCCACCCGGACCATGGCCAAAATCTGGGAGGAGGCGCAAAAGTTTGAGATCAACACATATGAACTGGAGGAACGGCTTCTGGTGCAGATGTTGTACACAACGGAATTTGTGGATCAGATTCAGCAGATTTATGAAAGTCATAAGAAGCAGGGAGTGACCCGATTGCTGCGGGATGCTTATTGCAATTATTTTTCTTATTACTACTTTGTGCGAGAGGGCCTTGGCATGGACGGTCTGATCAACGAGCTTTTGCAGAGGTATAAGGATCAGGATCCTCTGACCGATATTATGAAGCTCGCTTTGCTTTATGGCATGGTGGAACAGCATCTGATTGGAGAGGACCGTGTGAACGGGGAAATTGCCCGGGAGATTCTGCAGGAACTTCTGGATAGACAGATGTATTTTGACTTTTATCGGAAATTGCCGGAGGAACTTTTGTACCGGTATCAGCTGTTTGATCGCCGGTTTGTGGAGTATCGCAGCAAACCGGGATTGCAGGTGGTAATCCAGTCCGGAAAACAGGGAGACTTTGTGAAAGAAGATATGACGGAGATGTATCCCGGAATCTATGTGAAGGAGTTCATTCTTTTCTTTGGGGAAGAGGTACAGTACTATATCTGCGAGGAGACCGAGCAGGGCCAGAACGTGACGGAAAGCGGAAGCCTTAGTCAGCGGGAACTGTGCTCATCGGAACAGTTCAGCAAATACGACCTGCTGAACCGGATGAGTTTCGAACTATCCATGCAGGATTATGATGCCGCGGAACAGTTGATGAAACAGTATGATATACTGCAGCAGCGCAATGAAGCCTGCTATCAGTTGAAGTAGGAGGCCGGATGGAAAAAAGAAAACTCTATTTAGGCTTAGACCTGGGAACTAAATACGCATTGCTCAGTTACAGCATTCCCCGGATGGAGGAGCCGGATACCTTTAGTCAGGTAAACGGAAGCGAGATCTACCAGATTCCCATGGCGCTGACAAAAAAGCGTGGCCTGGGGCAGTGGTGCTATGGAAAAGAAGCAGTGGAGGCGGTGGAACGCGGCGAGGGAGAGGGCTGTGACAGACTATTCAACCGGGCGCTGATGGGGGAGAGAATATCTATTGGTCAGGAAGAATACGAAGCCATTGAACTGTTGACGCTCTTTATAAAAAAACTGCTGCAACAGCTTCATCGTCTGCTGGGCGGTTTTGAAATCAGCTGTCTCACAGTGACTCTGCGCAGGCTGAGCCGTGATAACATGCAGCTGGTTTGGAATTTGACAGAGCGGCTGGAGATTCCACGGGAGAACTGCCGTATTATTGACCATTTGGAAAGCTTTTATTATTATGCGCTAAATCAGAAACAGGAACTGATTCTTCATGATGCGGTACTGTTCGATTATTCAGAGACTAATGTTTTCTTTTGCAGGCTGGAGAGAGATACGAGGACCACGCCCCAGACCGTGGAGCCGGTGGAGAAAGATTACGGACCGCTTTTGGGAAATAAGGACATTGCCTTTTACGATGTGGCAAAGGATGCGCTTGCAAAGAAAATTTTTTCGGCAGTTTATCTCACCGGGGATGGATTTGACGGAGACTGGATGAAACAGTCTCTTTCTTACCTGTGTGGCGGCCGCAGGGTGTTTCTTGGAAAAAATCTTTATGCTAAAGGAGCATGTTATGCCTCCATGATACAGGGGCAGGAGAAACTGTGGAATTATGTCTATATTGGTCAGCATGATATGAAGATGAATCTGTGTATCAAGGTGATGGATCGGGGAGAAATGGTATTTTATCCGTTGATTCGTGCAGGGGAAAACTGTTTCGAGGCAAAACACAGCTGCGAGATTCTGCTGAACGGAGAAAATTCCATTGATTTCTGGATGCAGCCTCCCAACAGTCGTGAGGCGAAGATCGAGACACTGGAATTGACCGATTTGCCCAATCGGCCACCCAGGATGAGCCGCGTCCGGATCCAGGCAGAGGCAGTGTCGGATCAGGAAGTACGTATTCTGATTCGGGATATGGGCTTTGGAGAATTGTACCGCAGTTCCGAGAAGACATGGAACCATCAGATGAAATTGTGAGGTGACAGGTATGGGAGAATTGATTTTGTGTGTGCAGTCACCGGCTGGAGTGCCCTATTATATGGAGCAGACCGGGATGAATCTCTATTCCATGGAAGAGCTTAGCTGGTTTTTGTTAAACCATACGGATTATCTGGATGATTCCTTTTTTACAGAGGAACTCCTGAACTGGATGGAACGGGAACAGAATCAGGGGGAGAATGTGAAACTTCTGCGCAAAAAGATGCGGGAACGGGCCGGATTGGATGAACTGGTGGGGATTTTGCTGGATTCCAACGGATTTTGCAGCAAAGAAGAGAAAGCAGAGGTACGGCATTCCCTCTGTGATATTGCCAATATGACACCTAAGGAAAGATTGAAACTGCGGGCTGACCGGAAAGTGAAAAATCATCACTATCATGAGGCGCTTCGCATTTATCAGGAACTTTTATCCTCCGGATCGGATCCCAAGCTTTCTGCAGAGCAGACGGGAAATGTCTGGAACAATATGGGAGTTGCCTATGCGGGGTTATTTTTATACCAGGAAGCAGCCAGGTGCTTTGGACAGGCATACCAATACAATAACGACCCGGCATGTTTAAGAGAATTGGAAAATGCAAATTATATGGCATGCAGAGAGCCTGCTGATACAGGGGAATATTCGGAAAATTTCAACAGGCGGCTTGAAACTATAAACCGGTTGAAGCAGGCCGGGGATGAAAACCAGCTGAGTCTGCAGTATGAACAGCAGATTGGGGAGTGGACACGCAGCTATGAAAGCAATGAAAAGACGGTATGATGGGATGAAAAGACGGTTTAGCGGAGCAGGATATGGGACTTTTTAGACGTAAGAAGAAGGAAAAAAAGAATATAGCCGAGGTATTGTCTGCGGTGACAGAGGATGTGCTGAGTGAGAAGGAAAGGAAAGACACCAAGAAGGTACATCACTATGTGCTGGGTCACTGTGAGCAGATCATTCAGACTGCCAAGAATCTGGAGGAGGAAAAAAAGGAGTATCGCACACTGACGGCTTATCTGACGGATGTGCAGACCCTGGAGAATCTTTCGGAAAAGGAAGCCCAGGACCTGAGAGATACTGCAAACAGCATTGTGACTTTGAACCAGTCCAGGGAGGATTATCTCCACAGTGCAAAAAAGCTTACGGAGTCGCAGTTTGCCCAGATGCAGAGGGATGAGGATATCCTGGCGGATGCCATTCGGACTCTGCAGGCCAATGAGGCATACCAGTCTGCAGTGAAGCGCGACATGAATTACCTGGAAGGGGAGAAAGTGGAGTGGACCTACTACCATCAGGAACTGGAGGATGAGCAGAAGATTTTGCGCGTTGTTTCCTGGGTGGCCTTTGTGGTGCTGGTTTTGCTGCTGGGGGCACTGATGGTTATGCTTTTTGTGTTTGATTTGGATGTGCTGATTCTTTTTGCAGTGCTTTTGTTTGTGGCGGCAGTGCTGGGAAGTTTTCTGCTGCTTAGAATGCAGAATAATACCAAAGAGATGCGGCGGGCCAACGTTAACCGGAACCATGCCATTTCTCTGCTGAATAAGGCAAAAATCAAATATGTACATTCCACCAATGCGGTGGACTACGCCTGTGAGAAATATCATGTACATAATTCTTATGAACTGACTTATATGTGGGAGCAGTACATGGAAGCGGTCCGGGAGCTTGAAAAGTACCAGCGAAACAGTGAGGACTTAGAGTACTTTACCGGAAAGCTTTTGCGTCTTCTGCGCAAGTACAATCTCTATGATGTACAGATCTGGCAGAATCAGCTCCATGCCCTAATCGATAAGAGGGAGATGGTGGAAATCAAACACGATCTCTTAGAACGTCGGCAGAAGGTGCGGGCACAGATGGAGTACGATTTGGATGTGGTGGACGAACAGAGGGAGGAGATTGAGAATCTCATGAAGGAATTTCATGAGGAAATCCCGGAGGTCCGGGAAATCCTCAATTCCGTGGATCGACTGATTAAGTCGTAGAGTTTATTTGCAGCTTTTGGTGTAGCTGTGGGTATAAAGTGCGGCCTAATACAAATGGCACGGGCGGACAACTTGAGAGTGCGTATTTGTGTAATTGTGAGGTTGTGGCATTCTACAAATTGGGGGTTGTAGGGGTGTTGGGCTGGGAATTGTTGGGGGCAAATTTTGGTTATAGGAGATTCCCTGAGGTGCAGCTTAATTTTACGGGGATATCCCGGTTTTTCTGTTTTTCCCCGTATGC
>JBJELW010000013.1:0-2634 GCA_051879315.1 Roseburia sp. | reverse complement strand
TATATCGCGGGATGGAGCAGTCTGGAAGCTCGTCGGGCTCATAACCCGAAGGTCACAGGTTCAAATCCTGTTCCCGCAACTCTTGCCCAGTTAGCTCAGTTGGTAGAGCGGAGGACTGAAAATCCTTATGTCTCTGGTTCGATTCCGGAACTGGGCATTTTTTTGCCTGAAAACGTCCGATTGAAAAATCGGACGTTTTTTGCATTTTACTCTAAAGGATATAAAATTTGAGGATGTATTTTCTTAAAGACATGGGAGGTATGAATATGTATCTGTTTTTATTGGCATTGATTTATCTGGCATTTATCAGTCTGGGACTGCCGGATTCCCTGCTGGGAGCGGGATGGCCCACCATGCAGACGTTCTTTGATGTGCCCATGTCCTATATGGGAATCGTGTCTATGATTATATGTGGCGGAACCATATGCTCCAGTCTGCTTTCGGAGCGGTTGACTCATCGGTTTAGCACCAAATATGTAACGGTCACCAGTGTGTTTTTGACGGCATTTGCGCTGCTAGGATTTTCTTTTTCCACGGAATACTGGATGATCTGTCTGTGGGCTATTCCTTACGGATTAGGGGCAGGAGCCATTGATGCAGCTTTGAATAACTATGTAGCCTTGCATTACAGTTCCCGTCACATGAGCTGGCTGCACTGTTTCTGGGGCGTGGGAACCATTATCAGTCCCTATGCCATGAGCTATGGTATTCGACAGGGCGCATGGTATTATGGTTATCGGATCGTGGCTGTAATCCAGTTTATGATTGCCTTTGTACTTTTGTCCACATTGTTTGTGTGGAAGGTAAATCAGGCCAAGGAAGCAGAGCAGGGCGGGGGAGAAGTTCTGGGAATTAGACGAGCAGTGAAGATCAAAGGAGTCCCTTTTTTGCTGTTAGGATTTATGGCTTATTGTGCGGCAGAGAATACCACCATGTTGTGGGCCAGCAGTTATCTGGCAGGAGTGCGTGACGTGTCAAAGGAGCTGGCAGCGGCATTTGGTTCCCTGTTTTTTATCGGAATGACAGTGGGACGATTCCTGTCAGGATTTATTTCTGAAAAACTGGGGGATCGGAATATGATTCGCAATGGCACGGTGGTAGCTGTGATTGGCGTAGCCTGTGTGGCAATTCCCTTAGAGACAGACATGCTGGCACTGGCGGGATTCGTGATTATTGGGCTGGGCTGTGCCCCGGTGTATCCCAGCATTATTCATTCTACACCGGGAAATTTTGGCGCGAAAAACTCCCAGGCAATCATCGGCATTCAGATGGCCAGCGCCTATGTAGGCTCTACCTTTATGCCGCCACTGTTTGGAATCCTGGCCAATCATATCAGCTTAAAACTGTTGCCGGCTTTTCAACTGGTTTTCTTTGTGCTGATGATCTGTATGGTGGAACTGACCTATCGTAGGACGGGAAATAAAAGGTGATTCAATCATCCATGAATCGAATAGTAAGTGACGGAATGAAGGAAGAAAGACGTAGAAATTTTGTTCTTTTTTGCAAAAAAGTGGATAAAATAAAAAGTTTATGTTATATATAAGCTATCAATATTAATTATATAGAATTATATTACGGGAATGAATGAAACAAATCTTATAAATGCAGAATTCCAGAACAGATTCTGGAGATGGCAAGGATCATAGGTGTTGCTGATGAGGAGGACGATGGTGAAAGAGAAGAACTCTAATTTAGAATTTCAGATGATGTTTCATATTACCTTTGTGGCGGTAATATTCATTCTGGGGATATTGCTGATGTCAGTCATGGTTTTTTCTAAATGGGATTTTTGGCAGATTTTAGCTCCTGTGACGGCCGCATCAATCCTTTCCTGTTGGTTTGTTCATTTCTTTCAGGTGGGAACTGCCAGTGGGCGGGTATGTTTTTACACAATCATTGCATTTTGTGGAGTATTGTACTATGGTGGGCAGGGAGTTCCGGTGACGGATGTACCGATTGTAATTTGTCTGTTTATCATCATCCTGTCTGTAAAGCAGGATATAAAACTAATCTATCTGATGGCATTTTCCTATCCGTTAGTGCTTTTATGGAACATTTTCGGAAACGGATATCTTAGTATTCACACGGAACAATTAATCTGGGCTCGGATTATTCTTGGAATTGTATGTCTGTTGTGTGCTGTATTTATCTCCAGGTTTTTTATCAGACAGCAGAAGCGGGAACAGCTGTTGCGAAGCAAAATCGAAGGAGAACTAAGAAGTGCAAAGCGTGAGAGCGAATTGTTTCTTGTGAATGTATCCCATGAGCTTCGCACTCCCATCAATGCGGTGAATGGCATGAGCGAAATTATACTTCACAGAGAGCTGGATACCGGATTGAGAGAGGAAGTGGAGTCTATTCAGAATGCGGGAAGGCGCCTGTTTGGTCAGGTCAGCGACATTCTTGATTACTCAGAGCTGGTTACCGGCACGCTGATAGCGTCTGCGGAGGATTATGAACCGATATCCGTGATTAATGATGCCATTTCAGGTATTCAGTGGCAGAGGATGAAACAAAAGCTGGATGTGGCAATTGATATACAGCCTGATATGCCAAAGGTGCTGCATGGGGATGCAGGAAAACTGAAAAAAATCATTCAGGCACTTATGGATAATGTGATTAAATTTACGGAGT
>JBJELW010000012.1:0-10770 GCA_051879315.1 Roseburia sp. | reverse complement strand
TTATAGAAAAAGAGTTTACACTAAGTTTGGACAACAATGCGCAAAATGAGACGGTCTGCTTGCTATCGAAGAAACATTGATTTTATGCGGATTCAATTTCATACGTAAAGCCGGCATCTGTGATAACTTTGATCGTATCTTCGATTCCCTGGCCACCTGCGGTAAGGTATCCGGAAGCAAAAATAGAATCTACCACACGAAGGAGATTCTTTTCTTCTCCTTTAAAATAAACCTCACGCCCTGCAGCACAACGAATATCGGCTTGGGGGACCAGAAGCCTTGCAAGACATAGAACTTTCATACAATACGAAGTAGTGAGTGTTGAGATATCGGCATGTTCCAGTGGAGTGCCCGGAATCGGAAGCAGGAAATTGATGGGGAGTGCTTCCGGCTGGATTTCGCGCAGCTCTAACAGCATGTCCACAACATCTTCCTTGCTTTCACCCATGCCGATTATTCCGCCGCTGCATATTTCAAATCCAAGTCGCTGCAGCATATGTATATTTTCAACACGCTGGTCAAAGGTATGTGTACTGCAAATCTTGCTGTAATAGGAGCGGCTGCTGTTCAGATTGTGGTTGATCCGGTCGAGACCGGCATCTTTCAGTATGCGGGCCTGCTTTTCAGTCAGAAATCCGATAGAACAGCAAAGGTGAGTACCGGTTGCTTTCATAACACGGATATGCTCTGCAAGCGCTTCAATCTCTGCGTCTGAAAATTTAATTCCGCTAAGTCCGATACAGTGTCGGGACAAGTGATTCTCATTTACAAAATTATTGTCTTGATAAAGTTTTTCGTCAGATACCCATCTGTATTTGTCAATCTCCGCTTTGGAACGGCAAGATTGAGCACAGTAAGCACAGTCCTGAGAGCAGTTCCCACTGCGGGCATTTGTCAGAATGTGAATACTGACATGATTGCCTTTATATTTTCTGCGAAGCACTTCCGCACGGGCGATAAGTTCTTCCAACTGTTCATCTGGGATATTAAGAATCTCAATTGCCTCTTCACGTGAGAGAACAGGATTCTCATTGGTTTGTAGTTTAGACATGACGATAACCTCTTTGTATTTTATATATATTGATTGATTCCAAGCAACGATTCAAAATTAGCATAGAAAAAGCAAGTTGTCAACCTGTTGACACGAAGAGGTTGACGTATTACTGCTTCGGATAGATGATTCCACAAAAAAAGATACTTTATTTTCATAAAGTATCTTTGGGTGCTAGGCGTTGTTACCGTCTATGAGATATTCATAGTTGACATTAAAGACCTCGCAAAATGCGCGAAGTTCAATGTCGGTTACAAAGCGTTTGTTGGTTTCGATTCGGGTTATTACATTCTTATCCATGTCGTAGCCGGCAAGCTGAAGCTTTTGTGCTAAATCACGCTGAGAAAGATGGTGCTGCTTCCGCAATGCAACGAGACTTTGGCGGATAAGGTTTTTGTCACCCGTTGAATTTCGTGGCTTTGGCATATTATGTACCTCTCGTTGTCTCACTTTTTGCACTTTTTATTGATTTTAAACCTATTTAGATATAAAATCGGTTGTAAAAGTGAGACAAAGGAGAGGCAATGGCATGCAAAAAGAAATAATATATCAGATTATGAATGGAGATATGGAGGCGGATCAATTATCGATGCCGGGAGATATCTCTATTGTTGATGAGTTCGCCGATGGCAGAGAATGTGGGAAATTGTATGACAGGGTATACGCGGCAAAACTTCGACTGGAAGAAAAATTAGATTCTGACCAGAACCGGGACCTGGAGGAAATTATCAGCTGTATGAACCAGATTTCAAAGATATTAGCATTGAAAATGTTTGATTATGGAGCAAAGTTGAGATAAAATATCCGTAAAGAAAAAGTCTACATACCAGTGAGATTACAATCTGTGATTTCACTGGTATTTGCGTTGCAGGATTGCCCCAAAGGAGAACCCATGGAAGAATACATTTTAATTGTAGAAGATGACAATGATATCAACCAGATGCTAAAGGATTTGCTTACTGCTCATCAATACCGGGTAAAGCAGGCATTTTCCGGAACAGAAGCGCTGATGCACATGGAGAAGCAGCTGCCTCAGGCAGTGATTTTGGATCTGATGCTGCCGGGAATGAATGGTGAGGAATTGCTGGAACATATCAAGGAACATTATCCGGATATTGCAGTTTTAGTTGCCTCAGCCAAAGAAGATGTGAAGACGAAAGTGAAGCTTCTTAGGGCCGGTGCAGAAGATTATATCAGCAAACCTTTTGATACGGAAGAATTACTGGCAAGACTGGAGGTTGCACTGCGGCGAAATAGGAGAGGTCACCTGAATGAAGAACAGACAGAAAAAGGTGCAAGAGATGTTCTGCAATATAAAGATATTATCATGGAACCGGAGAATTTCAAGGTGATGGTGTCGGGGGAAGAAGTGAAGCTGACCAAAAGGGAATTTATGATATTAGAACTTCTGATGACGCATCCGGAGAAGGTGTTTACCAAAAACAATATCTATGAATCTGTATGGAATGAGGAATTTTTAGGGGAAGAAAATGCGGTAAATGTACATATCAGCAATATTCGCCAGAAGCTGGCCAAGGTGAATCCGAACGAAAACTATATTCAGACCGTATGGGGAATCGGATTTAAGATGCAATCATAACGGATCATATCTTTAAGAAATCTTTATACATTTCCTAAAGTTTCTAAAATATCGCCTATTAAAATGTGCTTATAACAGTGAAGAACAGATACGTGTCTATCAAATTAAGAAAGGATTGTAATGACAAGATGGAATATGTATTGAAAACAGAAAATCTTACCAAGGTCTATGGTAAGAATAAAGTTGTGAACAATGTTAGCATGCATGTACAAAAAGGCGATATTTACGGATTTATCGGAAAAAATGGAGCAGGTAAGACCACCTTTATGCGAATGGTGGCCGGAATGGCTGCTCCTACTGTGGGAAACATGGAACTGTTTGGCTCGCAAGATGTGGAAAAACAGAGAGGCAGAATCGGAACATTGATTGAGAATCCCGGTATTTATCCTAATATGACTGCGGAAGAAAATCTGGAGGTGGCAAGAAGAAATTATGGAATTGCCGATAAGAAAGCAGTAAAAGATATGCTGGATTTTGTGAGTCTTTCAGATACCGGAAAGAAAAAAGTCAAGAATTTTTCCATGGGTATGAAGCAGAGATTGGGGATCGGAATCGCATTGCTTCGAAATCCGGATTTTCTCATACTGGACGAGCCCATTAATGGTTTGGATCCTGCGGGAATCAAAGAAATCAGAGAACTCCTTTTAAAACTAAATCGGGAAAGAGAAATAACCATTCTTATATCCAGCCATATTTTAGGCGAGCTTTCTAAAATGGCGACCCGTTACGGAATTATCCGGGATGGGGAGCTGGTGGATGAGTTTAGTGCAGAGGAATTGGAAGAGCGCTGTAAAAGATGCCAGAAGCTTCTGGTGGATGATGCCAATAAGGCTGTCCGTATTTTGGAAGAGTCATTGGGTATCAAGAATTATGATGTGAAGGAAGATGGAACCATACGCATCTTTGAACATTTGGATGATATGGAGAAGACCAACCGGGAGCTCATTTTGAATGGTGTCAATATCAAGGAAACCTATTCATCTGGCCAGGACTTAGAAGGATATTTCATGGATTTGTTAGGATCAGATACTTTATAGATTTGTTAGGAGGATAAAGTCATGTTTAATTTGATGAGTGGAGAGATATATAAATGGAGAAAAAGCAAAAGTTTTAAGGTATGTTGTCTGATTACGATTCTGTTCATTTTTTTTATGTATGGGACGCTTTTGATGGCGGACAAGATTCAAAAGGGAGAAGTGGAGAATGGCACAGCCAGTGTTGTGGTAGAGACAGAAGGCGGATCGGTATTTGACACCATCGGTATATTGGATGTGGAGCAGGTGATTTTTGGTACCGCTGCAGGGATTGTTACCGCTGTGTTTGTGTGCATTTTTGTGATTGGGGAATATGGAAATGGCGCAATCAAGAACATCGTGGGAAAAGGAACTTCAAGAATCACCATCTTTCTGGCCAAATATTTTGTGGCAATGATTGCAGCTATGGTTCTTCTGCTGATAGCCGGAATTGTAACTTTATTATGTGGGGTGGTTATCTTTGGCGCGGACAGTGTGAGTACGGAGATTTTGATTGACTTATGCCAATATGTTGGAATGCAGATGTGGTTAGGGGCAGTTTTTGCCGGGATTATCGTAGCCATCGGAGAATTGAGCCGGAATTTAGGCGTGGGAATCGCCATCAGTCTTTGCGTGTATATGTTAGCAGGTACCCTGTTTAGCGGGCTGGATTTACTGTTTCATAAAGTGGAATTCAGACCATCCAACTACTGGATTTCTAATTTGGTATCTCAGTGTCCGTTAACTGATATTGGCGGGGATTTTTTGATTCGTGTACTGGCGGCATCTGTATTTTGGATTATGGTATCTCTGGCAGCGGGAATGATTCATTTTAAGAAAGCGGATGTGAAATAAAGGGGAATGGGATGCAGATGATTGTATGGATGGTAAATGGAATATTACTGGTTGGATTGGGAATGGCACTTTTTCGACTGTGGTGTTACCGGAAACAAATCCGGCATATTACGGATGAGTTAAAAAAACAGGAAGGAGATACCAACTGTCAGGTGACTTCCTATTGCCCGGTGGGAGAGACGGAAACCATGATTGTGTCTGTGAACCGGGTGATTCAGCATCACAAAGAAAAGGAAATTGCTTTAAAGAGAGAGAACCGGATCTACAAAGAAAGCATAACCGGAATATCCCATGACATCCGTACACCCCTGACATCTGCAAAGGGGTATATGCAGATGCTCTTAGATGACGCCATTGCGGAGGAGAAAAAACAGGACTATATCCGGATCGTAATAAGCCGGTTAGAAGATGTGACCGGAATGCTTGGACAATTGTTTGAATATGCCCGGATCGAGTCCGGGGAAATGATTATGGAACCGGAAACTTTTTTGGCAGGCAATGTTTTTGCAGAGACGATTTCCATGTTTTATGAGGACTTTGTGAAGATTGGTTGCGAGCCGGAGGTTTATGTGGTGGAGGAACCCTGTTATCTTCATGTGGATAAAGGTGCATTTGTCCGCATTGTGGAGAATCTGGTGAAAAATGCATTGGTTCATGGAACAGGTGGATATAGAATGTCGCTTACCAGGGAGGAGGATAGGCTGGTTGTCTGTGTTTCCAACCAGACAGAGAGCATTGAACAAAAAGATCTGGAATATATTTTTGACCGTTTTTATACCAGTGACCAGTCGAGAAGTCGAAAGACAACCGGACTGGGTTTATCTATTGTGAAACGTTTTGCGGAGCAGATGGGAGGGGAAGCGAAGGCCTCTTTGGAAGAGCAGTGTTTTACCGTGAAAGTTTATATTCCTCTTGTTGCCGACGCCGGAAGGTGGTAAACTGAAGATAGAAGAAATCCCTGTGGGAACAGCTAATCATAGAGAATCAACCGGCATGAAGAATTTTGGTGGAAAGGGAGGGATCACCATGACATACCATGAATTAGTAGCAAAAGTCAAAGAAGCAACGGCAAAGGCCAAGGTCAGTAAAACAGTTGGTCATGTAGCATATCAGTTCAATGTGGAAGGTGAGGCGGAAGGTGCATTTTATCTGGAACTTTCGGATGGAAAGATTTATGTCGAGCCTTATGAGTATTATGATCGAGACATAATCATTGTAACGTCGGCGGATGTCATCATGCAGATGGCAGAAGGGAAATTGCAGCCCATGGCAGCCTATGTGAATGGACAGCTTAAGGTCTATGGTGATGTGGCACAATTAAATGTGCTGCCCTTTGGGGATGGATGCAAGGCACCCTCCAAGGCTCAGGCTTCCAAAATGAGTAAGAAGCAAAGCCCGGAGAAATAGTAAGGAGTATAATATGAGAAGGGTATCAATTATTGCAGACAGTACCTGTGATTTGTCAAAGGAACTGCTGGATCGCTATATGATTACCACATTTCCGCTGCACATTCATTTAGGAGAAAAGGAATATTCGGATGGTGTGGATATTACACCGGAGGATATTTACGAATGGTCGGATTTGAATAAGCAAACACCAAAAACTTCAGCGATTTCCTTGGCAGAAGCGGAGGAATACATTGAGAGGGCTTTAGAAAAAGCACCCCAGGTCATCTGTTTTTGTATTTCTGGAGATATGTCATCCTGTGGCGATGTGATGAATATGGCAGCGGCGGAATTGGAGAAGGAAGACAGCGTGTTTGTCATTGATTCGCTGAATCTGTCCACCGGCATTGGATTACAGATTATAGAGGCAGCCATCATGGCTGAAAATGGGATGGATGCAGCGGAAATTGTTGATTCCATCAAAAAAATCCAGCCTCAGGTGAGGGCAAGTTTTGTGGTGGATACGCTGACCTATCTGCACCGTGGTGGACGATGCAGTGGATTGGCGGCTATGGCAGGAGGAGCCCTGAAAATGCATCCCTACATCCATGTAGTGGCTGGTAAGATGCTTCCCGGGAAAAAGTACCGTGGAAAAATGGACAAAGTAGTCCATGATTATGTGGAGGACTTAAAACCGGAGCTGATGAAAGCACGGCCGGAACGGGTATTTATCACTCATTCGGGCAGTGAGGAAAGCATCGTTGCAGCGGTGAAAACCCAATTGGAGGATCTTCATTACTTTAGGGAAATCCTGATTACCAGAGCAGGAAGCGTGGTTTCCAGCCATTGTGGACCGGGGACATTAGGGGTTCTGTTTATTTCCGGGGAGTGAAAAACTATCTCACAATCAGATACAGGCACTGGATTGCTTCCTCTATCCGATCTTCACTGAGGGAGGAATAGTTCATCACAAAAATGTGTCTGGCATTGTCCGGCGCATTGACATAGTACTGGGATAAGGGGGAAAGCCTGATGCCATGCTGCTCCGCTTTCCGGCAGAAATCCTCGTCATCCAAGTCTGTTTCAATTTTCATCAAAAAGTGCAGTCCTGCATCTTCCTCCGAGATTGACACGTAGGAAGATAAGGGGCTGTTTTTAATGGAAGACAATAGAAGATCCCGTTTTTGATGATAGTAGTTGCGCATGCGGTTTAAATGCTTTTCAAAATATCCCTGCTGGATGAAGTGAGCCAGTGTATACTGCTCGAAATTGGAAACGGTGCAGGAATAGAAGGACAGCTTGGAATAAAATTTTTCTAAAAGATGGTTTGGCAGAACCATGTAGCTGATACGCACCGTGGAGGACAATGTCTTGGTAAAGGTGTTTATGTAGATGACCTTTTCCAGCACGTCAATGCTCTGCAATGTGGGAATAGGCTGCCCGGTTAAACGAAATTCGCTGTCATAGTCATCCTCGATGATGTATCTGGAATCGGATTTGGAAGCCCACCCCAGTAACTCATATCGACGGCTGATGGGCATCACGATTCCGGTGGGAAAATGGTGGGAGGGGGATATGTGGACTACGTCCACAGACTGTTCTTCCAAAGCGGGTATGCGAATACCCAGATTATCCATCCCCACATGCTCACAGGTGGCATGATGACTGTTGTATATTTGGGCAATTTTATTGTAGCCTGGATCCTCCACAGCATATTTTTTATCGATGCCCAGCAACTGGATGATCAGGCTGTATAGATATTCCGTTCCGGCGCCGATGATGATTTGCTCCGGAGAGACCTGTAGTCCGTGAAAGGCCCGTAAATGGTCAGCAATGGCCTGGCGAAGAGGGAGAATGCCGCCGCAGGGAGGATTGGTCATCAAGTCAATCTGACTGTCACTGAGCAGCTCCCGTATGAGCTTTGACCATATGGAAAATGGAAAATTCTCTGAACAGGTCTGGTTGCTGGTAAAGTCTGCAATATAGGATGTTTTTCCGGAGGTGAGCTGCACATTTTCCGCGGAAAGCTTTAGTTCATCCGGTTTGGATATGGTTTTGATGTCCGTGATGTAAAAGCCTTTTTTCGGAATAGAATAAATGTATCCCTCTGCCATTAACTGGGCATAAGCATTTTCCACAGTGATGGTGCTTATGCCCAGATTTTTTGCAAAGCTGCGCTTGGAGGGAAGCTTCGTCCCGGCAGCTAAATTCCCTGATAAAATGTCGTTTTTCAGGCATTTGTACAAATGCTCATATAAAAAATCTGACCCTAAATCGGTGAAAGAATAAGTTAACATTTGGGATTTTTTCTCCAATCTGACCATTTTGAATATATTTGAAATGGATATTTTTTTATAGCCAGATTTTATTATAATAGAATCCATGAGCAATGTAAAGCAGGATGGATTCAAAGATTCCTCCCGCTACATCTAAAATATAGGAGGAAAAAAATGGCAGAAAACAGATACAAGTTAAACAAAGAGTTGGCTCAGATGTTAAAGGGCGGAGTAATTATGGATGTGACCACTCCCGAGCAGGCAAAGATTGCCGAGGCAGCAGGCGCGTGTGCGGTTATGGCACTGGAGCGGATCCCGGCGGATATCCGGGCAGCAGGCGGTGTGTCCAGAATGAGCGATCCGAAGATGATCAAAGGAATCCAGGATGCGGTATCCATCCCGGTTATGGCAAAATGCCGTATCGGACATTTTGTGGAGGCACAGATATTAGAGGCCATCGAAATTGACTATATTGACGAGAGCGAAGTGTTGTCTCCGGCAGATGACGTTTATCACATTGACAAAACAAAATTCAAGGTTCCCTTTGTCTGTGGTGCTAAGGATTTAGGTGAGGCGCTACGTCGTATCAATGAAGGTGCTTCCATGATCCGTACCAAGGGAGAGCCGGGTACCGGGGATGTGGTACAGGCCGTGCGCCATATGCGTATGATGAACAGTGAAATTGCCCGCCTTAAGAGCATGCGTGAGGATGAGCTGTTCCAGGCGGCTAAGGAATTGCAGGTTCCCTATGATCTGGTGTTATATGTGCACGAAAACGGAAGAATTCCTGTGGTAAACTTTGCAGCAGGCGGCGTTGCCACCCCGGCAGACGCTGCGTTGATGATGCAGTTGGGAGCAGAAGGCGTGTTTGTGGGCTCCGGTATCTTCAAGTCCGGCAATCCGGAAAAGAGAGCTAATGCCATTGTAAAGGCGGTTACCAACTACACGGACGCTGCCATGATTGCAAAGTTATCTGAAGATTTGGGTGAGGCCATGGTAGGCATCAACGAGCAGGAAATTGAGCTGTTGATGGCAGAGAGAGGGAAATAAGAAGGATGCTGTGCATCTGTGTAGTGCGTGAATAGAGAAAAGGGAAATGGTTGTATGAAGATTGCGGTGTTGGCTGTTCAGGGTGCGTTTATTGAACACGAAAAGATTTTAGAAAAATTAGGTGCAGAATGTGTGGAACTGCGGAAGAAAGAGGATCTCGAGCAGGAGTATGACGGTCTGATTCTGCCTGGTGGGGAAAGTACGGTACAGGGAAAGTTATTAAAGGAACTGGGGATGTTTGACCGGTTGAAGGAGCAGATTGAACTGGGGCTCCCGGTTTTAGGAACCTGCGCCGGTCTGATTCTTTTGGCAGAAAAGCTGGGGAATGATGAGAGAAGTTACTTTCAGACCCTCCCGGTGGTGGTGAAAAGGAATGCCTACGGCAGACAGTTGGGAAGCTTTTATGCAGAGGAAGAACTGAAAGGAATCGGAGTTATTCCTATGACTTTTATTCGTGCGCCGTACATAGAAAGCGTTGGCGATGGGGTGGAGGTCCTAGCGCAGGTGGATGGACATATTGTGGCGGTGCGATATAAGAATCAGCTGGCATTATCCTTCCATCCGGAGCTGGATGAGGATTTGCGCATTCATCAGTATTTTCTTCAGATGGTTGCAGATTGATTATACAATTGCAGAGGAATCAGGAAAGAGAAGGGCATCCGGCGGATGCCTTTTTTGTGTGCTTAAGATGGGAGAAATACTGCGGCACTTATTTCTGTAGAACCAGATTAAAAAGCTACAAAAATCTTGTGTTTCCAGTTGTCACGTGTTACAATTCCTTCAAAGCATTTTTGTAGCTGCTTAGTAGTTACACACTTTCTATATCGATTTGGCATTCACACTATGTGATGCTGTCTTTTATTCAGATATTCAGGAACATCGATGCTTTTATTTTCAATTTTACAAAAGCAGGGTGGTTCCTAACGATACAAAAAGAGCCTCCTGCCAATACTTATTATACAAAGGAGGTCACTGAATGAACGATGAGATTTCTGTGGTAACACGGTATAAAGATACCGTATTTTGCATCCTGTTTCACAACAAGCGGCGACTGTTAGAGCTTTACAACGCTCTGAATAACACTAGTTATACGGACCCGGATGCGCTTGAAATTGTTACATTGGAAAATGCCACTGCGGGATTTGATGTATGTGTGTGCCCAATATGAGAAATACGTATCTGTTCAGAACAGGCCGAATCACTTGCTGATGAGGCCGTAAGAACATGATTCAGGTGTGAGCAAACCCCATCGGCGCAGCCGATTTTCATGGGTTTGCGAATCGTATCTGTGAAGGTACTGAACAGATACGAGAAATACATTCTCAAAAAGGATATTTATTCCCGCAAACTGCTGAAGCTGCCCACGCCTCGATTTATCGTATTTTATAATGGTGCAGAACAACAGCCGGAGCAGAAATTGGCCTATTGCATTGCAAACGGGATTCTCAAAGACTTTTTATCAGAAAATAAAGCGGAGGTAATCAAAATGACGATCTTTGAATATGATGAAGAACTACATAAGAAGACTCTGCATGACGA
>JBJELW010000011.1:2260-43784 GCA_051879315.1 Roseburia sp. | reverse complement strand
CCACCCTTACCGGATCTCTCCGGCGGTATCTCTCTGTTGCACTTTCCTTGGAGTCACCTCCACCGGACGTTATCCGGCATCCTGCCCTGTGAAGCCCGGACTTTCCTCGTCTGCGGCCTTTCGGCACATGCAGCCGCGATCATTCGTTCTACTTATACGCGCACAAATGCGCTACCAAAGTTTACTTTTATCATACACATTTTAAACAGAATATGCAACCTCTAGGAGCCAATTTGTTAATTTTTTGTGAATATTTCACAAATCGTTCATTTTTTCTGCGCAACCGATTGTCCTTATCTATTTTGTGTTTTTTGGGGATCATCGTCCTATATCTTGTGAATGATTTTTCCACCACTATTGTATAATTTTTTGAATTTTTAGTAATATTTATAAAAATTTAATAAATATGCACAAACAAGGCTGCCTGACAACGTGTGTAAATCAAACATTGAAACAGCTTCCACCGATAAATTCCCGGATAATGGAATTCTGATTGATTCTCTCGCTGGGAACCGGAAGAAAATAGTCTAAAAACTTCAACAGGCGTTTGGCCTCCACATACTCCGGTGCATGTTTATCGATGGCACACAGCAACGGTTCCGCATATGTTTTTAATACAGCCAATTCATAAATATGCGCTGAATTAAACATTACATCCGCCTCTTCCTGGAAGGGAAAAATATATTTTTCCTCTCCCCTGCGGACAGAATCCCACATGGCAATGGTCTCCGCAGCTGTGGTTGCTCTGGTGCGGGCATCCCGGACAATTCTGCGCAACAGTCTGCAATCCGTGGTAGGGAGACAATTGTGCTCATCGATATTCAGCTGAGTCAAAGCACTGATATAGATACGGAATTTGCTTTCCCGGGGCAGGCTGTAGGACAGTTTATCATTGAGTCCGTGAATGCCCTCGATCACCAGTACATCATCCGGTCCCAGCTGCATCATACGTCCTTTCTCCTCACGCTTTCCGGTTTTAAAATTAAAAATCGGAAGCTCCACCTGTTCTCCTGCCAGAAGCTTTCCCATGTCACTGTTAAACCGTTCCACATCCAGCGCCTCTAAGCATTCAAAGTCCAGATTGCCATTCTCATCCCGGGGGGTAAGGCTGCGGTCCAGATAAAAATCATCCAGCGGCACCGGATGTGGTTTCATTCCAAGAGCCGACAACTGGATGGACAACCGGTGGGAAAATGTGGTCTTGCCTGAGGAAGACGGACCTGCGATCATAATGAATTTCTTGTCCTTTTCTGCGGCAATCTGCTCTGCCAGGCTTCCAATTTTCCGCTCCATCAAAGCCTCCTGGATAAGAATAATGTCCTGTATCCTGCCGGAAGCTATGGCATCATTTAAGGCACCCACAGTTCCCACTCCCATGTTGTCTCCCCATTGGGCAGCCTCATTCAGGGTATGAAACAGCTTATCCGAAGGATGAAACGGCGCCACCAGTCTGGTATCGGCACTGCCCGGATAAAGCAGCATAAAGCCCTGCTGATACAACGTCAGATCAAAATATTTCAAATATCCCGTGGATGGAACCATATATCCGTAATAATAGTCTACATAACCGCCCAGCACATACACATTCACAGTGGAGCTGCGACGATAGCGAAACAATGCCTCTTTATCCTTCATGCCGGTTCTGGCGAAAAGTTTCACTGCCTCCTCCGTGGACAGGGTCTTTTTTTCAATGGGCAGATCCGCCTGCACCAGGCGAACCATCTCCTGCTTAATGGTGGAAAGGACCTGTTGATCCGGATTTATATTGCCCTCCAGTTCACAGTAATACCCCTGTCCAATAGAATGAAGGACCCGTACCCGGATCCCCTGTTCTCCGTAAATATTGTGCACTGCCTTCTGCATCAGCAGAGTAACACTCCTGCGGTAAGCCTTCTGTCCCGCCTTATCCCTGGCAGTGAGGAAAGTCACATTTCCCTCTTCCACTTTATGAGAAAGTTCCCGCAGACGATTTCCGCGCATAGCCAGCAAAATATCATCCTCATACTTCTCCTGATATTCCCGCGCCACCTGAAGATAGGTAGTTTCTTCCTCGTATTCCCGTTTTTCCCCCAATACATCCAATTTCATTTTTGCCACAGGCTAAGCCCCCTTCACATTAAAATTATATAACCTCATAAGGCATAATATGTCCACATTTTTGCACTTCCACACAGGGCGCATGCTCTTTCAGATATGCCTCCATATAGTCGGTAAAAATATGCTCCAGCCCATAGTGTCCCGCATCGATTATGCACAACCCCTGTGCCAGGGCATCGATCCCCTTGTGATGACTGATATCTCCGGTGATCAGCACATCCGCCTGGGCAGTTACGGCATAAGGAATCTCATCTCCTCCGGATCCCGGCGCAATAGCGATCCGCTGCACCTGCCGGCCCAGATCCCCATACACAGTCACATGGGGCACATCAAACTTTTCTTTCACCAAATCTGCGCACTCCTGCAAAGAAACAGACGCCGCAAGATTTCCCACCTTACCGATACCACAGGGTTCTCCCTTGAAATTTCCGGTCACTTCCAGCACCTGTGTGTGTTCCAACTGCATACGCTCTGCTGCCAGATCGCCCATGACGCACACGTCAAAATTGGTATGCATGGCATAGTAAGAAATTCCATTCCGTACCAGGTTCTGGATCCGTCTTCCCACAAAATCGTCCATAGTGACCTGTTTCATACTGCGAAAGATCAGTGGATGATGGGTAATCAGAAGATCCGCTCCGCAGCGGGTTGCCTCCCGTATCACATCATCCGTAGCATCCAGTGCCAGATAGGCCGTATGGATCCCCTGTCTTTTATCCCCCACCAGGAGACCTACATTATCCCATTCCAATGCCAGGTCAGCAGGTGCCAATTCCTCTAAAATTGTCTTCAGCTCTGTAAACGTCATAGGCATATCTCCTTGTAAGCATCTTCGGCCACCGCCAGCTCCGCCGCAAGTTCCCGGCTTCTGATACGGATTCCCTCAGTCTCTGCCCGAACAGATAATCCTTCCAAAAGATTTCGCAGCTGCAGAATCCGTTCCTCCAGGTACCGTTTCAGCACCGGATGCTTCCGCTCTGTCAGCAGCGGGCCGTAGGCACACTGCACCGCCGTCAGTGGCTCCATCTGTCCCGGAACACATTTCATCATCATATAATACTTGCCTTCCTCAGAAAGCATTTCTTCTTCTACAATTTTCCATCCCGCCTGCTGCACAAAATTTCTCACAGCAGGAATTTCGGACTGGGGCTGCAGAATCAGCTGGGAAAGCTGTTCCGTCACAGCCTGTCCCGAGCTCAGGATCCGGATCATCAGACCACCACCCATCCCGGCAATGGTAACACAGGAAACTTCGCCCGGCATCAGACGCTCCAACCCATCCGATTGTCTGGTCTCTATGTATCCACACAATCCCGCATCCTGAATGTGTTTCTCTGCACGCATCAGCGGCCCCCGGTTAATATCCATGGCAATGGCACGTTCCACCCTGCCCTGCTCCAGCAGATAGATGGGCACATATCCATGATCCGTTCCAATGTCAGCCATAGCTGCACAGGGGCTCACCATATCTGCCACTGCCTGCATGCGTTTTGATAACCGCTGTGCCATTACTCCAAATAATCCTTCAGCTTACGGCTTCTGCTGGGATGACGCAGTTTGCGCAGTGCCTTTGCTTCAATCTGGCGGATACGCTCACGGGTTACGTTGAATTCCTTTCCCACTTCCTCCAAAGTACGGGCCCGTCCGTCATCCAAACCAAACCTCAGTGTCAATACCTTCTGCTCCCGTTCGGTCAGGGTGCCCAGCACCTCCTCTAACTGCTCCTTCAGCAAAGTGAAAGCAGCCGCATCTGCCGGTACCGGCACATTATCATCCTGAATAAAATCTCCCAAATGGGAATCTTCCTCCTCACCGATGGGTGTCTCAAGGGATACCGGTTCCTGAGAAATCTTTAAGATTTCCCGGACACGCTCCACCGGCATATTCATCTCTGCCGCGATCTCCTCAGGAGTAGGTTCACGCCCCAGCTCCTGTAACAACTGTCTGGAAACCCGGATCAGCTTGTTGATGGTCTCCACCATGTGCACCGGAATACGGATGGTACGGGCCTGATCTGCTATGGCTCTTGTAATGGCCTGACGAATCCACCAGGTTGCATAGGTACTGAATTTATAGCCCTTGCGATAATCAAACTTTTCCACCGCCTTGATCAATCCAAGATTTCCCTCCTGGATCAGATCCAAAAACAGCATACCGCGTCCCACGTAACGTTTGGCAATGCTTACCACCAATCTTAAGTTTGCCTCTGCCAGACGCTTCTTTGCTTCCTGATCTCCTAATTCCATGCGCTTTGCCAGCTCGATTTCCTCCTCGGCGGTCAGAAGCGGAACCTTACCGATCTCCTTCAGGTACATACGCACCGGATCCTCAATGGAAACTCCATCCGGCACCGACAAATCGATTTTTTCCTCCTCGATCTCCTCCTCGTCTTCCGGCTCTAAGAGTACCACTTCTTCCAGCTCATCATCATCCATGATACGAAGCACATCGATATTGTTGGTCTCAAGAAAATCCAGAATCTTTTCAAATTCCTCGGCATTCAATTCCATGTCCTTGAAGAACTCATTGATTTCCTGATACTCCAAGCTGTTTTTCTTCTTCTTGGCCAGAGCCAGCAGTTCCTGCAATTTTTCCAAAAACTTCGCCTGTTTTTCCTCATCGGCCTTCTTCTCTTTCACGCCCTTTGCTTCCTTTGCGCTTTTTGTTGATTTTTTGGTATTCTCCTCCATCTTTTCCTCCATGTTGGTTCACTGTATTCATTATTTACATTAATCCATTGAAATATTCATTTTACCAATGGTATCAAGCATCTTCTTGTCTGCGATCAGCTTCTGGAAACCCTCCATATCCGTGGGATCCAGGCTGGCCATACGATGGCTGATACTGTTTTGCTTCACCCGCAGTATCGTATCCATCAATGCCTTATTCAGCTCCGCCGGTGTCTCCAGCTGACGGATCTTTGCGTGGAAAAGTTCCGCCACCTGTCGCTGCTCCTCCTCATCCTCAAACCGACTGATGATCAGGGCTGGATTTACATTGCCCTGCTCCTTCTGCTCGTAAAGCATCCGGGCCGTTTTCTGATAAAGCTCCTCGGTAAAATCCTCCGGGGTAATGATGTCTTTAATATTGCCATAGAGCTTTTCATGCTCAATGAGCCAGGTCAGCAAAAGCTTCTGGGACTGGAGCATGCCGTCCTCTTTCTTATGCTTCTGTTCACTCTTTCCGCTTTTTAACGGAGTTCGCTCACGCACCAGACCGCCCCGGGTACCGAAGTACTCCACCAGCTTTTTCAGATTCTCATAACCGATCTGATATTTTTCCGCCACCGCTTCGATGTAGTTATTCCGTTCCAGTTCCTCCGTAAAGGTCAAAAGTTTTTTCGCCACCTCGTTATAAAAAGCGGTCTTGCTCTCAGGATCCTTCATATCGTAATCCTGCTGAAGAATGCGGATTTCGAAGAGAAAACTGTTCTCTGCTTCCTCGATCCGTTTTCGATACTCCTCCGCCCCCAAAGCTTTGATAAACTCGTCCGGGTCCTTGTAAGGCTTCATATTGATGACCTTAGCCGAGAGTCCCACCTCCTTTAAGATGGGAATCGCCCGAAGCGCCGCCCGGATTCCGGCGCCATCACTGTCAAAGGTCAGATAAACTTCCTTTGTATAGCGTTTTAACAGGCTGGCATGTCCACTGGTAAATGCGGTACCCAGTGCCGCCACCGCATTGTCAAACCCTGCCTGATGCAGGGCAATCACATCCATATAGCCCTCACACAAAAGCATCCGGGGTTCCCTGCTCTGCCTTGCAAAATTCAGTCCGTAAAGATTCCGGCTCTTATCAAAAATCTTCGTCTCCGGCGAGTTCAAATATTTCGGCTCCCCGTCGCCCATGACTCTGCCGCCAAAACCAATGACCTTATTATGCACATCCATGATGGGAAACATGGCACGATTCCAGAACTTATCGTGTCCGCCCCGCCGCTCATCATATCCCACCAGCCCGGATTCCTTCAGAATCTCATCACTGTACCCTTTTTTTCTTAAATACCGGTACAGATCGTCACTGTATTTATCGGAATATCCCAGACCGAATTTTTTGATGGTCTCATCGGATAATTCTCTCTTTTTAAAATAGGCTAATGCCCCGCTGCCCCGCTCACTGTGTAACAGCATGTAATAATATTTGGCTGCTTCCTTATTGATTTCCAACAGAATCTGACGCTTGTCCGATTCCTTTTTCGCCTCGGCACTCTGTTCCTGCTTCGGCAGTTCCACCCCGGCCCGCTGGGCCAGTGCCTGCATTGCCTCCGGAAATGTATAGTTCTCATACTGCATCAGAAAAGTGAATACATTTCCGCCCGCTCCACAGCCAAAGCAATAATACATTTGCTTATTTGGCGATACAGAAAAGGAGCCTGTCTTCTCGTTATGAAACGGACATAATCCAAAATAGGTACTGCCCTTTTTGGTCAGCCTCACATAGCCGGAGATCACATCCACAATATCACTGCGGGACCGCACTTCCTCTATCAGTTCTTCGGAATAATATGCCATCTCTCACTTCACCTGCCATGCCTTCGGAACAAAATATTCCGAGAATTTCGCGATTGCGTACTGGTCTGTCATGCCGGATATGTAATCGCAGACCACCCGTTCCTTGGATTCGCCTTCGGCAATCATATTGGTATACTGCCAGGGCATCTCCATGGGATTCTCCATGTAATGGAAAAACAGTTTTTCCAAAAGGTCCTCTGCCTTCTTTTCCTCCCCCTTGGCCACCGGGTTGGTATAGACATTTTGAAACATGAAGCTTCTCAAATCCTGCATGGCTTCAAAGGCTTCCTCCGACATAATTATGTCATTTTGCTCCAGACTGTTGGTAATGATATTATGTATGAGGAAATCCAGCCGCTTGCCGGAATCCGCACCCATAGTCCTGCGAATCTCCAGAGGAATATCCTCCTCCGCCATGATCCTGCCACGGATCGCATCATCAATATCGTGGTGAATATAGGCAATTTTGTCGGAAAGCCGTACAATTTTCCCTTCCAGTGTGTGGGGCATGGTACTGGTCTGGTGGTTGGCGATACCATCCCGCACCTCCCAGGTAAGATTTAAGCCCTGCCCGCCTTTCTCCAGCTTCTCCACAATGCGGACACTCTGTATGTTGTGTTTAAATCCTCCACTGCAGAGACGGTTCAACACCCGCTCCCCCGCATGCCCAAAGGGGGTATGTCCCAGATCATGACCTAAGGCAATGGCCTCCACCAGGTCCTCATTCAGCCGCAGAGCCTTTGCGATGGTTCTGGCATTCTGGGATACCTCCAGTGTGTGGGACAATCTGGTACGGTAATGATCACCCTTGGGAGTCAGGAAAACCTGTGTTTTATTTTTTAGTCTTCGAAAGGCCTTGCAGTGAAGTATCCGGTCCCGGTCTCTCTGGTACACCGGACGAATATCACACTGCGGTTCTTCCCTATCACGTCCTCTGGAATTTTCACTGAGAGAAGCATGGGGACTAAGCATCTCGTGCTCCATCCGCTCCATTCGTTCCCGAATCGTCATGACGTGAGCTCCTTTCTTTGTTTCACGAAACAGAATACCGTCCGGACGGACGGTATTCAATCTCTCCCTATTTCATATTTTCTGTGTTTTTTTTGTTTTTCCTTTTTTGAAATCGTTCAGGGACAAGAAAATTTCAAGATTGATAATGGATTGTGAACGATAATTACGAATATCCTAAGATTTTTGCTATAACGGCTGCTATCTGATATACAGGATTCTCCATATGTCGTTTTACCTGCCGCAGCTGTTTGCGGATCTCGATGGCCTGCGGGCAATGAGATTCACATCTGCCACACTGTCTGCACTTGCCTGCATTGGATTTATTTTTCTTTAGGGTGGTACACATGAAATACGCCTTCATTCCGGAATAGAATCCATCCGTATGCCGGGTATTATATGCCGCAAAACAGGTGGGAATATCCACGCCGAATGGACATGGCATACAATAGCCGCAGCCGGTACATGGCACCTTGATCTTCCGGTTGATGGCGGATTTCACCCGGTCGAACACCTTCTGCTCCTCCCGGGTCAGATTCCCCACCGGGGACTGGTCGGCAATCCGCACATTCTCTTGCACCTGGGCCACATCATTCATGCCGGACAGCACCACGGTAACCTCCGGCTGATTCCACAGCCAGCGCAGCCCCCACTCAGCAAAGCTCCTCGCATGGTTCGCCTTTTGGAAAATGTGTTGTGCTTCCTTTGGCAGTGCATTCACCAGACGTCCGCCTCTCAATGGCTCCATGATAATAACCGGCAGCCCCTTGGCATGTGCATAGCGCAGACCCTCCACTCCGGCCTGGGTATACTCATCCATGTAGTTATACTGGATTTGACAGAAGTCCCAGTCATAGACATCAATAATCTTTTTGAACTGATCACAGCCGCCATGGAAAGAAAATCCAATGTTCTGAATCTCGCCGGCCCGCTTTTTCTCCGCGATCCAATCTTTAATTCCCAGCTCCACCAAACGATTCCAGGTCTTTACATCATTTAACATATGCATCAGATAATACTCCACATGGTCCGTCTGCAGACGTTCCAGCTCCTCGGCAAAATACCGCTGCATATCTCCCGGCTGCTTGATGTAGTAATGAGGCAGCTTGGTGGCGATTTTTACTTTATCCCGATATCCCTTGGCCAGAAACTTGCCCAGGCATACCTCACTGCCGCCGTAGGTGTATGCCGTATCAAAATAGTTGACTCCAGCCTCCACTGCTGCAGCCATCTCCCGCTCTGCCTTTTCCTGATCTATGGATGTTCCCTTTTTCGTATAACGCAAACATCCATAACCTAAGATAGAAAGTTTATCTCCGTTTTTAGGATTTTCCCTATACAGCATATTTTTTCCTCCATAAATGTGGTTTCAAATCACGGATCAGAGCCTTGACCTTTTTACTGATGTGCAGGTCTGCTTCATAAAATAATACACCCACTCCGCAGCAGATTACAATATTGCAGCCGATGGCTGCCACTATGGGCAGCTTCATCAAAATGCCACCCAGTTCAAAATGATAGTATACCATCTGCACCAGGAAAATATGATAAGACGCCTGTCCCAAAAGTGCCAGAACCCTTCCCGGCACTCCCGGTATGCTACTGTGATAAAACCGCCGGAATATCAATACCACAATCGGGAAAATGTAAAATGCGATGGGCATAGCCGTAGGCGTCCAATACTGAAAGAGAGCCGGGTCCCGATCCAGCCACAGAATTACATATATGTAACTTAAGCCAATGAACATCATGGCCACCATCTGATGTTTTTTCAGCCGCTGCTCCGGATGCAGATAAAGATAACACCCAAATGCTATCAAAAGAATATAACGTCCAATCAGCAGACGGTAATAATATTTGTCCATGTCTGTCACATGTACCATGATCTCAAACAGCAGATTCGCCGCTGCCGCCAGGGTAAGTCCCAGCTTGGCATTTTTCTCAATCATCTTATATATAACAGGAAATATGAGAATCAGTTGGATCAAAATCGGCACATAATAGCTGCCCGGGCCATACGCCCCATAGGCAAAAATACGGAAAAGATTCAGATGCTTGCCCTCATAGACGATCAGGGCGATCTCCACAAGACATATCACAAAAAAAGGAACCAGAAACCGTTCCAGCTTTGCCTCCAGCAAGTGGGGTTCGTACATTTTCACAAATTTTCCTCCGGTCTTTTTTCGGTTGGACATGGCGAAATTGTAACCGCTGAGGATCATAAATACCGGCACTGCCATATTGATGAGCATGGTAAAAAAAGGAGACGATTTGTCCGCCCAGTCATAATGGGTAATAATCACCATAATGACGCAAACCGCCTTCATATAATCTAATAATTGAATTCGCTTTTGTTCCATGATCTGTCATAACCTCTTCTCTGTAAAAATGGTAATTGTTCGGAGTCTTTCATACATAATGCCGCATCATCGTTATTCACGCATAACGCCGCATCACCGGTTTTCATGGATAACCGGTGATAAACTCCGCCACACATTTTAGTATGACAGGCAGAAAAAAGCAAGGGGGAATATCAGCAAATTGGGGGGTTGTTGATCTTGACAAACTGGAAACTAATCAAATAAAGCTTCCCACGTTTTTGATTGCATGGCTTTAAAACACATCTCTATTTGTTCCCTATTGTTTTTTTCTTCTGAAAGTTTTGGAAGTTCATCAATTCCAAAATAGTCAAAACCTATTGTTTCAATATTAGTTTTAAATTCACCACCAATCACTTCACATTGCATGAATATCTTGCACACCTTATATGCATATATAGGAAGATTATGTTTCTCTCTATCTTGAACTGCAATAACACGTTTTACTATAACATCAAGCCCCGCTTCTTCTTTGACTTCCTTTATCGTGTTTTCCTCTACTGAAATATCGACATCACACCAGCCACCTGGCAATGACCACGTGCCATTAGCTTCATGAACTAACAATATTTTTCCGTTCTTAAATATTGCAGCTCTTGTATCAATTTTAGGAGTTTGATATCCTGTATCATTGCAGAATAAATCTTTTACTTTATCAATAGATATTTCTGTTTTGAAGCTAATCATTTCGGCCGAAATATCTCGAATTCTTTCATAACGTTCTAAATCAAATTTATCTTTCCCATAAAACAAACCACCTTGGGCAATAGCTTGTAATTCCACCGCCCATTGCAACCACTTTTCATTTTTATCCATATATGTCACTTCCACAACTTCAAATTTATTTTCGTCTATATAGGACGTATTTTATCATATTAAAATAAGACGCATTCGCAAAAGTACTGGATTCATAGGCATTTAAAAGTTGTAACCCAGCTGTAACCCAAATTTTGGTTATAAGTAAAAAAACAGGAAGCCTTGATTTATCAGACTTCCCACTTAATTAAGCAATGCGGAAGATGGGACTTGAACCCACACGGTATTGCTACCACAAGATCCTTAGTCTTGCTCGTCTGCCAGTTCCGACACTTCCGCATAGTCGATATGAAGTTATCTGTCACAACGACTTAACTATAATAACAAAAGACATTGCAAATGTCAATTCCTATTTTTAATTTTTTCCTTTATTTCGCCGGACGCATGAGCAGAGCCCGCTCGAAAGCCTTCGGCTTCCTCGCTGTCTGTGCTTCGCACAATAAAAATAGAGACAAACATGTTCCTGGAAATAAATTTCCATCGCATGTTTGTCCCTATTTTTGCTCTGCTCATGCTAACACTCAAATTTATACCCCATGCCCCAGATGGTTTTGATGTAATCACCTTTGTCTCCCATCTTGCTGCGCAGCTTTTTCACATGGGTATCGATGGTTCTGGCATCACCGAAATAATCGTAATTCCAGACATTATTGAGGATTTTCTCTCTGGATAGAGCCAGTCCTTTATTTTCAATGAAGTAGCTCAATAGTTCAAATTCTTTGAAACTCAGTTCAATTTCTTTTCCATCAATGCGAACGATATGCGCCGCTTTGTCGATGACAATGCCGCCCTCTTCGATAATCTCCGGGCCACCCAGTTTATTTGCCCTGCGCAGAATCGCTTCCACCCGGGCCACCAGAATCTTAGGGCTAAATGGCTTGGAAATATATTCGTCCACGCCCAACTCAAATCCCAGCAGTTCATCACTTTCATCTGATTTCGCCGTCAGCATGATGATAGGGACCTTGGATGTCTCCCGCACCTCCCGGCACACATCCCATCCGTTCATCCTGGGCATCATCACATCCAGAATCAGAAGCGCAATATCCGGCTGTTTATAGAAGATATCCAGCGCCTCCTCACCATCAGCAGCCTCTACCACCTCAAAGTCCCGTTTGGTCAGAAAATCCCGCACCAGCTTTCTCATTCTGCTCTCATCATCTACCACCAGAATCTTTACATGCTCCATATCTATTCCTCCGATGTTCCATATCTATCCCTCAGATTAGCAGACAAATATGTCAAATCTGTGTTCTACTCGTCAAGCAGTGCTTCCCGTTCCTTTAGCTGGTCCTCCCGCTGCTGCAGATCCTGCTCCCAGCTTTCGTATTTGTCAATGATCTGATTCTCGTAATTTAATATGGTGGTATTGCCACTAGTCAGAGTAATCAGGAACATGGCAATGATTGCAATCACCAGAAGCACATTCACCCCCAGCAGAACCCGCGCACGCTGCTGCATTTTTTTCATACCGGAGGTGTCTGACTGACGTCTGCCGTTCGTCCCCTTCTCCCGTATGTGTTCCTTTTCTTTTTCCGCATCCTTGCGGCCTTCTCCCGAAGCTGCCCGCCCGTTTGCAGAATCAGTGGCAGAACTCCCGCCGTCGGCTGCAGCCGCAGGTATATCCGCCTCTGCAGCCGACATTTCCACCGGTATCATCGCCACCTGATCTTCCTCGTATCCCGCCGTAATCGTCAGATAATCCCGCAACTCTTTTAGATATGAATACCCCACCGGAGTGGAAAAAAGCTTCTGCTCCGTAATCTGCTGATACATTTCATGTACCACTTCGGGATGAACTCCCTCCAGCCGATTTCTCAGGTAATCCACCGCATCCACTTCCTTGGCGGCCTGAGCTGCCTGCTTTTCATCAGAAAAGGCAAACCCACCGCTTATCCATGGTCCCTGCAATTTTCCACCTCCATTCCCTGGCACCAGGTGTTACCGCACCGTGAAATTATAATCCAAACAATCCTTTCTTGTAGAAGGGCGTCATTCCCTCCATCCATGCAAGCACTGCCTCATCTGCCTTACGAATCTCTAAGCGCAATGCCCCCAGCTTGCCTTGAACTGTCTGTGCAATGCCTTCCAGCACACTCTTTTCATTTTCCTTCATATCCAGCACCAACAGATAGGCGATATCAGAATCCTGGACCACCTTCACAGCCAAAAATGCACGTTTTACATCCTTTTGTGTCTTTAGGAAATCCGCCAGGATCTGTTCTAGCTCTGAGGTGCTTTCCACGGAGGCTCCGATGCTAATCCCGTTTCCGCAATCACGCAGCATACCTCCCTCTTTTTCTTTCTGTAATCTCTTATACCGCTGCAGGTATCCCTCCAACACCTTTTTCCGGTTGGCGTCGATTCTGGTCTCCATACTTCCCGGATTGATGACAATACCGTTTTCTTTTGAGACGGTTACAAGATCCTCATAGGTGAGAATCTGGGCATTCCATTCATCCCGCTGATACATATTGAAAAAAGCATCCCAGTCGGTAAATGCCGGAAGCCATGGCCGCTTTTCATTATCGCCCAGCATGGCAAAACGTATGGTGGCACCTTCCTTTAAAGTCATCACTGAATTATGATCCACCGGTTTTCCATCTGCTGTAGTGATCTTCACCGGGCACAAATATCTGCCTCGCACCAGTTCCCGGAGCATACGATCACACATAGCCCGCTCGGATCTTGTCCATTTCTCGTCCCTTTCTTCCCGGAACAACAACTGTCTGTGCTGAATTGTGGCTGCCATAAAGGCCGGGTTTCTCACCGGGCGGGCAGCCTTTGGAATCTTCTTCTCATCCGGCAGCGGCATGAGCTTCGTGCGGTTGATATGTACCGAATAAGTCCCCATATCCAGCACCAGCAGTTCCATTCCCCACCAGTAGCAGTCCGTAAAGAAATGAGTCATGCCGTCCTTTGGAACATACTGAATCTCTAACGCAAGTCCCTGCTCCTCATAATGTGCCGATGCCTTGTTGGCCAGTTCCTCCGTGGAAAAAATCATGATAGAACCGTCTCCCATAATGTGGGGATACTGGGTGTTGGGATCTCCCGCAATGTAGATTCCATCCAGCTTCCACAGACGGCTCATCAGAAGTTCCGTGTAACGGTCCCTCTTCTCCAACAGATTATCCGCCGTCATTTCCTTCTTATCATGGAAAATCTGCGCGGAGCGGATCAAAAACTCCAGTTCCTCAAAACTGACATCCGCCAAATCCTCCCGTTCCGGCATATTATAGTTAAGTAAAAATTTGTTTAACAGCTCTTCCTTGCGCTCGTTTGTAATTTCCATTTGATTCCTCCCTAATTCTTATGAATTGGCACGCATGTTCGTTTCACAAACATGCCTGCCATGTCGGTCGGAACCATGCAAAAACATGAACTTCGTTCATGTTGGTTCCTCCCTAATTCTTATGAATTGGCACGCATGTTCGTTTCACAAACATGCCTGCCATGTCGGTCGGAACCATGCAAAAACATGAACTTCGTTCATGTTGGTTCCTCCCTACATCACCTCGGTGATTATTCCGTCCTGCACATATTTTTTGCAGTCAATGACTCTCTGATTGGCAGAGCCCTTAAATTTCAAAGTGATATCATGCTGTTCTTCGATATAAGGGCCATCTACCAAAATGTCAATATTCGAAAGTAATTCCTGTGTATCCTCTGTATAGCATTTGCCTCCGGGCACCAGATCCCGCTCCAACACATAACCGGTATACGCCCAGATATCTTTAGACGGACACTCTCTCCGTACCCGCTTGATAAAGGGGAGAAGTGCCTGCTGATTCTCCGGCTCAAAGGGATCTCCTCCAAGAAGGGTCAGTCCCTTGATATATTCGGAGTCCAATGAACTAATTATCTCATCTTCTGTGTCTTTTGTAAATGGATTCCCATTACAAAAATTCCATGTTTCCGGTTGAAAACATCCTCTACAGTGATTGCGGCACCCGGATACGAACAAAACTGTCCGTACCCCGATGCCGTTTGCTATATCGTTATATTTGATTGCTGAATAATACATAACATTCTCCTATAGATGGAGTACCCGGTCCTTGATTTCCTGGGTTCTCCCCTGATTCCAGAACTGGGAACCAATATATCCGCAGGTTCTGCGGGCCACGTTCATCTTATCCTGATCTCTGTTGTGGCAGTGAGGGCACTCCCAGATCAGCTTGCCGTCATCATCCTGCACAATCTGTATCTCACCGTCAAAGCCGCAGACCTGACAGTAATCACTTTTGGTATTCAACTCCGCGTACATAATATTTTCATAAATATAGCGCATCACAGAAAGCACGGCTTCCAGATTATCCTGCATATTGGGCACCTCTACATAGCTGATGGCACCTCCCGGAGACAATGCCTGGAACTGGGATTCAAACTTCAGCTTCTCGAAAGCATCGATGGGCTCCGTCACATGCACATGATAGCTATTAGTGATGTAATTCTTATCTGTAACTCCCTCGATGATGCCAAACCGTTTCTTCAGACATTTAGCAAATTTGTAAGTGGTGGACTCCAATGGAGTGCCATATACGGAAAAATCGATATTATGCTTTTCTTTCCACACCTTGCAGGCATCATTTAAATGCTGCATTACCTTCAGCGCAAAAGGCGTAGCTGAGGGATCCGTATGGGACTTGCCTGTCATATATCTGGTACACTCGCACAAACCGGCATAGCCCAAGGAAATGGTGGAATATCCACCGTACAGCAGCTTGTCTATTGTCTCACCCTTTTTCAACCGGGCCAGCGCTCCGTGCTGCCAGAGGATGGGGGCCACATCGGAAGGAGTTCCCTTCAGACGATTGTGGCGGGCCATCAGTGCACGATGGCACAGTTCCAGACGCTCGTCAAATATCTTCCAGAATTTTTCAAAATCTCCGCCGGAGGAGCAGGCGATATCTACCAGGTTGATGGTCACCACACCCTGATTGAATCTGCCGTAGAATTTGGGCTTGCCCTCCTCGTCGTGATATACCGTCAGGAAGGAACGGCAGCCCATGCAGGTATAGCAGTTTCCATCCTTGATTTCTTTCATTTTCTTCTCAGAAATATAATCCGGCACCAGTCTTTTAGCCGAACATTTTGCTGCTTTTTTCGTCAGATAATAGTATTCGCTGTCCTCGTGGATATTATCCTCTTCCAGAACATAGATCAGCTTGGGGAATGCGGGTGTGATCCAGACACCTTCCTCATTTTTCACACCCTGGTACCGCTGATCCAGTACCTCCTCAATGATCATGGCCAGATCTTTTTTCTCCTGCTCATTCTTTGCCTCGTTCAAATACATAAACACGGTAACAAAGGGAGACTGTCCATTGGTGGTCATCAGTGTCACCACCTGATACTGGATTACCTGCACACCACGCTCGATTTCATCATGCAGCCGGCGCTCCACGATCCGTTCGATCTTGTCCTCGCTGATGGTGGTGCCTGCTTCCTCTAAGGTGCGCATGAGCTCTCCCCGGATCTTGTCACGGCTGATCTGTACAAAGGGCACCAGATGGGCCAGAGAAATGCTCTGCCCGCCGTACTGGGAGCTGGCCACCTGGGCAATGATCTGGGTGGCAATGTTACATGCGGTGGAAAAGGAATGGGGCTTGTCAATCTTGGTTCCACTGATGACGGTACCATTCTGCAGCATATCCTCCAGATTCACCAGATCACAGTTGTGCATATGCTGGGCAAAATAATCCGCATCATGGAAATGGATGAGCCCCTGCTCATGGGCTTCCACAATATCCTCGTCCAACAGGAAACGCTTGGTGATATCCTTGCTGACCTCACCGGCCATATAATCACGCTGCACACTGTTTACCGTAGAATCTTTATTCGAATTTTCCTGTTTTACTTCCTCGTTATTGCACTCGATCAGGCTCAGAATCTGCTCATCCGTGGAATTGGATTTACGCACCAGGGCACGTTTGTAGCGGTAAGTAATATATTTTCTCGCCACAGAAAAGGCCTGCTTGGCCATAATCTGATCCTCCACCAGGTCCTGAATATCCTCCACATTCAGTGCATGGTTGGATGCCTTACACTTATCCTCGATAAATGTGGCAATCTCTTTAATCTGTTCCGCACTGAGACGCTCGGTCTCTACCACTTCCTTATTTGCTTTGTTAATGGCTGTGATGATCTTGGTGATATCAAAATCTACTTCCATTCCGCTTCTTTTGATGATTTTCATGCTATCTGCTCCTAAAAAATAAAATTTGGGCAGCCCTCCCGGCTGCGTTTTATAGAAACACATGATATTGTGTTTTGTTCTTAGCAAGGCATATTATGAAGCTGTATTTCTGTTCATAATACGCCCTCAGGGCTCCGTCGTCTCTTCGTCAAGCCCTCAAAGGTCGCTTCGCGCTGCTTTGAGGACAATCCTCAGGGCATATTATATACCATATCTTGTATCTCTTGCAATACTTTTATACAAGATTATGGAAAAAGTTTTTATCGGCAGTTTATTATTTTTTTTCTGATTTTCTGATTTTTTTATAATTTTTTCACATAGAATTCACAACCTGCGGATATACTAGTTAATGTCAACAGGAAACAGTTCATCCCCCAATGAATTGCAATCCGGTTGACGACAAAACTTTTTTCATAAATTTTCATAACTCCCCAGAAAGCCACCGCATCCCCTGCGGTGGCTTTCTATTTGTGTAAATGAAACCGGCATTGCAACTACAAAAAAAGAACCACCATTTCTGGTGGTTCTCTCCGTCTGCGTAGGCGATAAGGAATCCTCCCGGCAAGCCGGGTCCCTCCTTACCACAAATACTGGACTAGACGGGAGTCGAACCCGTGTCCGAAAACCAATCCCCTGTCCTTCTACGAGCGTAGTTCATGTTTTTACATTCCCTCTGCAATTCCGGCATGAACACCGTAATTGTTTCAGTAGCTTCATGATACGCCCACCGGCTCAAAGCTTTGCCGGTGTCGTTTCCTACATGATTGATGCCCGGATTCTAATGTGTAGGTGCATCAGAGCGGACAACGCCGCCTAGGCAGCGTAAGCTAATTTATTATCGTTAGCGTTTAATTTTAAGTTTGGAATTTAACGTATCCCGTACGGCTCGCTTCTCCAGCTTCATAATCCCCGTCGAAACCTTTACTAGCCCTTATTCAAATAAATTTATCCGTTCGGAGCCATTCGCAAAATCTCTGAACGATTACATATATTATAAACAGTTCAAACTGTTTTCGCAAGTGAACATGCGGTTTAATTTAATAATTTCTGCATCTATTCATTCATGCAGGCATGATTCGCGATTTTATGAAAATTGCCTTGGCTCTGAATAGTTACAGATTTCTCACCTTGAACTCTCTTTCTGCCTCCCGGCGCTGATCCTTCTTGGCGATATCGTCACGTTTGTCGTAGAGTTTTTTACCCTTTGCCAATGCAATCTGCACCTTCACCAGGCTTCCCTTTAAGTATACCTCCACCGGAACGATGGTATACCCTTTTTCCTTGATCTTCTGTTCCAGTTTCAGAATCTCCTTTTTATGCAGCAGCAACTTTTTCGGCCGCAAGGGATCCCGGTTAAAGATATTACCCTTTTCGTAGGGACTGATGTGCATGCCATAAATGATTACTTCTCCGTTTTCAATGTGGATGAAAGATTCCTTTATGCTGCATTTTCCCATGCGCAGGGACTTTACCTCGGTGCCGTGAAGGCTGATTCCCGCCTCATACAGCTCCTCCAAAAAATAATCATGTCTCGCTTTTTTATTGTTAGCAATCATCTTGATGGATTCTTTTCCCATATTTTCCCTTTCTCCCAACTTTTACTGTTCCTCTTCCGGGTTTTCGTCAGCTTCTAAATCAGGTCGAGCTTCGTCCGGACCACCACTGATGCGAAAATCGATGGTGCGCATCAGCGGATCCACCGATACAGCCTGCACATATACCCGCTGACCCAGTTTGTAGTGTTTGTTGGTGGTCTCTCCGATGAGCTCATAGGTCTCTTCCTGATAATGATAGTAATCATCATCCAAAGAAGTTACATGCACCAGTCCTTCAATGGTGTTGGGCAGTTCCACATACAATCCCCAGCCGGTGACACTGGAGATGACCCCTTCAAAAACTTCCCCAAGATGCTTCTCCATATACTGTACCTTTTTCAGCTTATCGGTTTCCCGCTCAGCCTCATCCGCCCGGCGTTCCATCTCACTGGAATGCTTTGCCACCTCCGGCAGAATCTTTTCATAGTGTTCCATGCGCTTGTGGTTCATCCTGCCCCGCAGCGTCTCTTTGATGATGCGGTGGATCTGCAGATCCGGATAACGGCGGATGGGTGAAGTAAAGTGACAATAATAGGATGTGGCAAGTCCGAAATGACCGGTATTTTCCGTGGTGTACTTTGCCTGCTTCATGGAACGCAGAGTCAGTCGACTGATCAGCGGTTCCTCATCCGTCCCTTCTATCTTTCCCAGCAGTTTCTGCAGTTCCTTGGGGTGAACCTCCTCGTTAGACATATGAAGGCTGTACCCAAAATTTCCAATGAGTGTGGCCAGCTTGCGGATTTTCTCCTCGTCCGGAGTCTCGTGGGTACGATACACAAAGGGAATCTCCTGCCAGAAAAAGTCCTGGGCCACCGTTTCATTGGCAATGAGCATGAAATCCTCGATAAGCTTGGTGGCGGTATTGCGTTCATAGGGCTTGATTTCTATGGGTTCGCCCTTCTCATTCAGCAAAATCCTGGTTTCCGGAAAATCAAAATCGATGGAGCCACGCTTCATACGGTTGCTGCGCAAAAGTGCAGCCAGATTTCCCATCCGTTCAAACATGGGAACCAAATCTGCATAACGGGTACATTCCGCCTCATCATGATCTTCCAGGATCTTTTTCACGGATGTATAAGTCATACGCTCATTAATTTTTACTACGGTTTCTGCTATTTTATGGTCAATGACCTTTCCCTTGGGATCGATGGTCATAATACAACTCAAGGCCAGTCGGTTCTCCCCTGCATTCAGGGAACAAATTCCGTTGGACAGCTTATGGGGCAGCATAGGGATTACACGGTCCACCAGATACACACTGGTGCCCCGGTTCAACGCCTCCACATCCAGCGCACTGTGTTCCTGCACGTAATTTGCCACATCCGCAATGTGCACGCCCAGAATGTAGTTGTCACCCTCCATGGTAAGGGACACCGCGTCATCCAGATCTTTGGAATCCTCCCCGTCAATGGTCACCATCTGCCAGTCCCGGAGATCCATGCGGCCTGCCATGTCTGCCTCACTGACCTCATGGGCCACATTTTCCACCTGTTTCATGATTTTGGGACTGAACTCCACCGGCAGATCATAGCCTTTTACTATGGACATGATGTCTGTGCCCGGGTCATTGATATGACCGATGATCTCCACAACTTTTCCCTCAGGCTTCTTGCCGTTTTCTCCGTAGCTGGTGAGCTCCACCACTACTTTATGCCCGGTGACTGCTCCCATAGAACGTTCCAAAGGAATAAATATATCCGAAGACAGCTTCTGGTTGTCCGGCACCACAAATCCATAAGTCTTGCTGGCCTGATAGGTTCCTACGATCTGACTCAGGCCATGGGAAACTATCTTTACAATGGTTCCTTCCCGCCGCT
The DNA here is from genome assembly GCA_051879315.1 of Roseburia sp. Classification (GTDB taxonomy): domain Bacteria; phylum Bacillota; class Clostridia; order Lachnospirales; family Lachnospiraceae; genus Roseburia_C. The sequence continues at coordinate 23,363 of JBJELW010000011.1, read as the reverse complement.
TACCGCTATGGATATCTGTGATGGCCACCTCCACAGTATCCATATGCATGGCTCCGTTGGTATTTTCTCCGGGGATAAAAATATCCTCATCCTCACCTTCCACAGTGACGAAACCAAACCCACGACTGTTCCCCGTATATACACCGGTCAGAAATCGTCCGGAAGCCTTCACATACTTTCCCTTCTGGGTAAACTCGATTTTCCCCTCGGCTACCAAAGCATCCAGCACCTGATGCAATTCCTCCCGCTGATCTTTTTTCACCTGCAGCACCATGGCAATTTCCTTGGCCTTCATGGGCACATACAGATCATCGCAGATAAAATCATATACGATTTTCTTTTTCTTTTCTAAAACATTCTTTTCCATTTTTTCTCCCGAAATTAAAAGGCTGCCGTAAATCCACGACAGCCTTTCCTTCTTAAAAACTTCCGATATTCAACACGATGGACAACAGAATAAAAAGAACAACCAGAACTTTGGTAATCTTCACCAATATGCCTTCCATCGAACGACCCTTGTTCTTGCCCCAGTAAGTATCAGCTGCTCCGCTGATTGCTCCAAGTCCTGCGGACTTGCCTTCCTGAAGTAAGATGATGACTGTCAATGCCAATGATATAAGAATGAAAACAATTGTCAAAACCATCTTTAAAACTGCCACGGGGAACACCTCCTGTGTATTTAATCAACTTCCCGCCAATGCCACTACCGCGTTGGCTCACTGAGGCTCATTATACCATAGCAATTTATGAAATACAAGTTTTTTTTACAAGGATTCGTCAATACGCATGAGGCGGTTATATTTTGCGGTCCGCTCTCCCCGGCAGGGTGCTCCGGTCTTGATAAGGTCACTGCCCAGTCCCACAGACAGATCTGCAATTGTGGTGTCCTCCGTCTCACCACTCCGATGGGACATGATGGTCTGATATCCGTTTTCCTTTGCGATACGTATCGTCTTCATGGTCTCAGACAGGGACCCGATCTGGTTTGGCTTGATGAGGATGGCATTGGCACATCCCATGGCAATTCCCTTTTCCAGTCGCTTCGCATTAGTGACGAACAGATCATCTCCCACCAGTACTACACGATTGCCCACTGCCTGGGTGAGCTTTTTCCAACCATTCCAATCCTCTTCATCCAGCGGGTCCTCGATGGAGTAAATGGGATATTTCTGAATCATTGTCTGCCAGTGCTCAATAAGCTGATCTGTGGTGTACACTTTTTTTGCCTTTGGCAGACAGTAATGCTCATCCCCTTCCTTTTTCCACTCACTGGCTGCTGCATCCAGTGAAATCATAAAATCCTTTCCCCTGCCACAGGAATAACCGGCCTTACGGATTGCCTCCATAATCAGTTCTATGGCCGCTTCCTCATTTTCCACATTGGGTGCAAACCCACCTTCATCCCCCACAGCTACGGATAATTTACGTTTCTTTAAAAGTGATTTCAAATGTGCGTATACCTCGGCACACCAACGGATACCTTCTGTGATACAACACGCCCCCATGGGCAGAATCATGAATTCCTGCACATCCAGATTGTTGTCCGAATGGGCTCCGCCATTGAGTATATTCATCATGGGAACCGGCATGGTGACTGCATTCACACCGCCCACATACCGGTATAAAGGCATGTGTAAAGCTTTGGAGGCCGCCTTTGCCACAGCAAGCGATACACTTAGAATCGCATTGGCTCCCAGCACAGATTTATTTTCTGTTCCATCCGCATCCAGCATGAGCCGATCAATCATTCCCTGCCGTAGGGCATTTTTTCCTACCAGAAGCTTGGCGATCTTATCATTCACATTTTTTACCGCCGTGGACACTCCGTTTCCCAGATAGCGATTATCCTGATCTCTCAGTTCCACTGCCTCAAAGGCTCCTGTGCTGGCCCCTGAAGGGACCGCTGCCCGGGCTGTACTCTTTTTCCCGTTTGTCTCGGTTTCCACTGTTACCTCAGCTTCCACGGTGGGATTTCCTCTGGAATCTAAAATTTCTCTGGCATGCACTCTTGTAATGGTTAGTTTTAATGACATAAAAAACCTCCTTATTGGGTAACTTCTGACATTTTAATCAGAGTGTACCCAAATCAGGAGGTTTTTATACTTTACTCTTACTGAATAAACTGCACAGTCAGTTCTCCAACGCCACACTCGGCCTCAAGCTTTTTCTCAGCTCCGTTCGAGATACTCTTACTGCTGCCTAAACCGGAGTAAGAACTGTTTCCGATGCGCATCTCTCCCACACCGCAATTTAAATCATAATTGTAGGAATCTTCGGTTCCATACAGCTTCAGATTTACCTCGCCCACACCGCAGGATACGATCACATCTCCCCGGGAATCCAGTGTGATATCTGTCTCACCTATTCCACAGTCCAACTCCAGGTTTCCGGTGGAAAGGTAAGCAATGTCTGCCTCGCCTGCTCCCACCGTTACAGCAGTTCCTTTGTTTGCACAGATACTTCCCTCTGCTGTAAGCTCCCCGGCATCCACTTCGATGACCACGTTCTCCGCTGTGATCTCATCTACTTTGCAGGTGGCTTTCCCTGCGTGGACCGTCAGATTCAGATTCTGCAGTTTCATATTTTCCGGAAGGTACACCCGAATCCTCACGCCATCTGTACGAATCCCGGTGTGATTGGTGTGATCCTCGACGGAAAGAGTGGCATCCTTTAAAACCACATCATCTCCGGACGCCCTGCCTGTCATCTCAACGATAATCTTATCGGAGTCGGATTTCAGCAATTCCAGTTCCCCGGCATTCAGGGTAATGTGAAGATTTTCTACTTCTTTGGAATCATATTCGCAGCTTATCTCACTCCCGGATTCTTCCCAGTCGTCCGTATCCCAAAAACCAATGCTGACATGCATTTTCCTAAGCAAATCATTCTCCTGGGTTTCCCGGTTAAATTCTCCTATGGTAGCACCTGTGGCAGCTCCGACTCCAATCAGCAGGATTCCCACGCCGGCACAGACAGCTGCGATAATCAATAATATTTTAATTGCCTTTTTCATGCCTTCGCCCCTTTCTTTCCAAACAGTTTATTCCAAAGCTTTACAATCTGTTTCCACAGCCAGGGCAGGAACATGCCACACAGCATTACCAGCAAAACAACCGCCAGAATGCCAACGGTAAAGAACAACAGTCCCACACCGAGACAGAGCAAGCCCAATGCCACTCTGCCGGCAATCAAAAGACCTATGGAAACCACCATGAGAACAATGCCTCCTGCGATTCCACCCACCGCAGTACCGAACAGACCTGCAAAAATCCCTACAATAGCTCCCAGCACGCCGGCCACAAATCCGATCCACACAGGAGAGGTCAAAACCAGCAGAGCCACCAGCAATACAATGATGATGGTATCCTTCTTAGATGATTCTGCGTTGGGCTGGCTGTTCCACTGTGCCTGCTTCTGCTGCGCACCATTTTGCTGTCCACCGCTACTCTGGCCAGCGTTCTGCTGCTTCTCTTTCCACTCTCCTGTTTTCTGGGAAGTAGTAACCAGATCTGTGATTCCTAAATCTCTGCGGATGATCTCCGCCACCTTCTCCGGGGACTCCAGCTCACGGATAATCTTCTGCTCATTCTCCGGACCTGCATCCTCAAAATAATTTTCATAGTAAGTCAGTGCCTCTTCTTTCTCTTCCTTTGATATCCCCACAAGAAGCTGCTCTAACCGACTCATAAATTCTCTTCTATTCATAAGATCTCCTCATTCTTTGTCATGACTTTCATTGATTCCCCTGCTCGGAAAACAGAGCTCCGATTTTGGCGGAATATTCGTTCCACTCTCTCCGATACATGTCCAACTGTTGTCTTCCCATTTCTGTCAACTTGTAGTATCTACGATTTCTGCCACCGCATTCCACGTCATACACTGCCAGACAACCACCTTTTTGCAGGCGGCGAAGCACCGGATACAGCGTGGACTCAGATACCTCAATGGTGGTTCTCACATCCTGAGTAATCCTGTATCCGTAGGTTCCCTGCTGATCCTTTGACACCACCGCAAGCACGATGGCATCCAACAGGGCTGCCCCTGTGTTAAAAACCATGCAATCACTCCTTTTTCATTTTCCCAATCATATTAGTGTTTTATAATATTATTTGTTTTCTAATACTATATACTATATAATATTATTTGTCAACACAATATTTTTAGAAAAATAATATTTCAAACAACTGATTAGAACAAACAAAGGCTGTCCTTACAAGGACAGCCTGAAAAACATCATAACTATTCTATTCCTGATTCCAATCAAATACACTTTTTAGCAGATGGGGTAGAACCACCTTCCCCTTTTATCTACACGTTGATTTCTGCGGTCATTCCCAGCAAATCTTTATTTTCTTCCAAAATGGGATTTACCACATTCTTTAAGAATGCTTCCACCTGAACCGGGGCACGTCCCACATACTTGGAGGGATCCATGCTCTTCTCCAATTCTTCCAATGTCATATTGAATGCAGGATCTGCGGCAATCAGCTCTAACAGATTATTTTCCTTGCCCTCCTGTTTTACATGGGCACCGGCCTGCATGGACAGAACACGAATCTTCTCATGCATCTCCTGGCGGTCTCCACCAGCCTTCACTGCATCCATCATAATATTCTCAGTAGCCATGAAAGGAAGCTCGCTCATCATGTGTTTCCGGATTACCTTATCATATACCACCAGTCCGTCTACCACATTCAGGCAGAGATCTAAGATGCCATCGATAGCCAAAAATCCTTCCGGAATGGAGAGACGCTTGTTTGCGGAATCATCCAGAGTACGCTCAAACCACTGAGTAGCAGAAGTGATGGCCGGATTCAATGCATCGATCATTACATAACGGGATAAGGATGCAATACGCTCACTTCTCATGGGGTTGCGCTTGTATGCCATAGCGGAGGAACCGATCTGACTCTTCTCAAAGGGCTCTTCCACTTCCTTCAAATGCTGCAGAAGGCGAATGTCGTTGGACATCTTGTGTGCGCTGGCTGCAATGCCTGCCAGAATGTTTGCCACACGGGTATCCACTTTTCTGGAATAGGTCTGTCCGGATACTGCATAACACTCCTTGAATCCCATCTTTTCAGCAATCATGGGATCAATCTTGTCGATGGTCTCCTGATCTCCGTTAAACAGTTCCAAAAAGCTTGCCTGTGTTCCGGTGGTTCCCTTGGATCCCAGCAGTTTCAGACTATTCAGCACATAATCTAAATCCTCTAAGTCCATGACGAATTCCTGGGTCCACAGTGTGGCACGTTTTCCTACGGTAGTGGGCTGTGCCGGCTGGAAATGGGTAAATGCCAGTGTAGGGAGATCCTTATACTTCTCTGCAAATTTTGCCAGCTCCGCAATGACGTTCACCAGCTTTTTGCGCACCAGCTTCAATGCCTCAGCCATGATAATGATATCGGTATTATCTCCTACATAGCAGGAGGTTGCTCCCAGATGGATGATTCCCTTGGCCTTAGGACACTGCTGTCCGTATGCATATACATGGGACATAACATCGTGACGCACTTCCTTCTCGCGGGCTTTTGCCACGTCGTAATTAATGTCATCCTGATGTGCCTTCAGCTCATCGATCTGTTCCTGGGTAATATCAAGTCCTAACTCCTTCTCGGTCTCTGCCAGCGCGATCCAAAGTTTTCTCCAGGTACGGAATTTCATATCCGGTGAAAAAATGTACTGCATTTCTTTGCTGGCATAACGCTCTGAAAGGGGGCTGTTGTATCTGTCTGTACTCATATAACTGATCTCCTTTTTTATCGCTATTTTATGAAAATTGCCTTGGTTCTGAACTATTCTTAATTTTTATCCAAAATCCTGCGCTCTAAATCCATTTCCTTGTCGAAATACTCACCACGGATATCATCCTTGGGCGGATCCATGGGGTATTTTCCATTGAAGCATCCTTTACAGATCGGCAATCCGTCCACCATCTGCTCCAGGCGATCGATCCCCAAATATCCCAGACTGTCTGCACCAATTACCTGGCGGATATCCTCAATGCTGCGATTATATGCAATCAGCTGCTCTCTGGCAGGAATGTCTGTACCAAAGTAACAAGGCCATAAGAATGGCGGTGAACTGATCCGCACATGCACCTCGGTGGCTCCAGCATCCCGCAACATGCGCACGATACGGTCGGATGTGGTTCCGCGCACGATGGAGTCATCGATCATGATGACACGCTTGCCGGCCACAGACTCTTTCAGCACATTTAACTTCACCCGGACACTGGACTCACGGCTGCTCTGCTTGGGTTTAATGAAAGTCCGCCCTACATAGCCGTTTTTCACAAAGGCGGTTCCGTATGGAATCCCGGACTGCAGGGAGTACCCCTGGGCTGCAGCATTTCCGGACTCTGGAACGCCCACCACCAGATCTGCATCCACCGGGGAATCCATAGCCAGGAAACGACCTGCCTGAATACGGGAGCCGTACACACTTACTCCATCTAAGTGGCTGTCGGGTCTGGCAAAATAAATATACTCAAAGACACAGCGTGCCTCTTTTTCCTTTGGAATACACATGGTGGTGTCAGACTGAATCCCGCCTTCCGGAGAAATGGTCACCACCTCACCCGGCAATACATCCCGGACAAACTCTGCACCAATGGTTTCCAGCGCACAGGTCTCGGATGTGATGATATATGCGTTATCTCTCTTACCGATACAGAGCGGGCGGAATCCGTAAGGATCCCTGGCTCCGATGAGCTTACGGGGGCTGGCAACCACCAATGAATAAGCGCCCTTTAATCGCATACATGCTCTGCGCACTGCTTCCTCGGCAGTCTTTGAGTTCAGACGTTCTCTTGCGATATAGTACGCAATTACCTCGGAATCAATGGTGGTCTGGAAGATTGCTCCGGTGTACTCCAACTCATGGCGAAGCTCCTGGGCATTGATTAGATTTCCATTGTGGGCCAAAGCCAAGGTACCCTTCACATAATTTAAAACCAGTGGCTGTGCATTTTCTCTGGTGGAAGATCCCGCAGTAGAATAACGTACATGACCCACACCGATATCGCCCTTCATGGACTCTAACTGCTCGCCGGTAAACACTTCATTTACCAGTCCCATATCCTTATAAGCCGTAACCTTCCCTTTGGGACCATTGGTATCGCTGACTGCGATACCACAGCTTTCCTGACCGCGATGCTGCAGGGCAAACAGTCCATAATAAATGCTGGATGCCACATCCTTGCCGTCAAAATCGTACATTCCGAACACACCGCACTCCTCGTGCAGTCCGTCCCATGGATTGCGCTCACAGAAATTCATGTTTTCCATAAAAATTCTCCTGATTTTTTATCTATCTGATGCCAAACTGGGTATCTCTTTAAGCAAATTTCTCGCCTGTCAATAACGCAAACGCTTCCTCATATTTTTCAATGGTCTTTGCAATGACGTCATCCGGCAGTAAGTAATCGCTGTCCGGATTTGCCTTCAGCCAGTCTCTGACAAACTGCTTGTCGTAGGAAGGCTGTGACTTGCCCGGCTCGTAACCCTCTAACGGCCAGAAACGGGAGCTGTCCGGTGTCAGCATCTCATCACCTAACACAACCTCACCATCCTCGTTGAGACCAAACTCGAACTTGGTATCTGCGATGATGATTCCCTTACTCAGTGCATATTCTGCGCACTTCTTATATAATGCAATGGTGCACTCCTTAATCTTAGTAGCATATTCTAAGCCCTTGCCGGGATAGATTTTCTCCAATACCTCCACGCTCTGCTCAAAGGAGATATTCTCGTCATGATCCCCGATCTCAGCCTTGGTGCTGGGGGTGTAGATAGGTTCAGGCAGCTTGTCTGACTCCTGTAATCCCTCGGGAAGTGTGATGCCGCACACCTTACCGCACTCCTGATAGCTGGCCCAGCCGCTGCCGGTAATATATCCGCGGACAATGCACTCGATGGGAAGCATCTCTAACTTCTTACACATCATGCTGTTACCGTCAAACTTCTCATTCTGGAAAAATTCCGGCATATCCTTTACATCAACAGAAAGCATATGGTTAGGTACGATATCCTTGGTAAAATCGAACCAAAACTTAGACATCTGTGTCAGAATAGCGCCCTTTTTGGTCACCTGATTCTTTAAAATGTGGTCAAAAGCGGAAATACGGTCTGTCGCTACAATAATAAGACTGTCTCCGTTGTCATAAACCTCACGTACTTTTCCTTCTTTGAATGGTTTAAATTCCTGCATTTTCTCGTCCTCCATTACTCAGTGCTTTTATGCTTTTCTGTAAAATTTACAATTTCCATTGTCCTGTTACTCAGGCAATGAATGTGGCGTCATCTGAAATGTCAGCACGCCACGCAAGCATTATAATACAGTGCGATTTGTAAAGTCAATGTCTTTCCTATGTATAAAAGGAAAAATATGGTGCACATTCCCGTCCAATTTTCATATTCTAAAAGAAAAAAGGAGATTTGATTATGAGTAAACCTGAGCACTGCGAAGAGCAGAAACATGTTCATGAGCTGACCGGCAGCACCAAAGTCTTTGACGAATGCGGTGAATGCCATAACCATAGATTCTGCACCGTCACCGGTGAAGCCATATATGTTCCCGGGAAAAAGGAGCACTACCATGAGGTGAAATTCCGCACAGACTTTTCCGACAAGCACTACCATGAATTCTGCGGAAAAACCTCCTGCGACGTGGAGGTTGGCGACGGCAAACACGTGCACTTCATTGACGGCTGTACGGAAGAAGAGGATAAACACAAACACAAATTCCAGGCTGCCACTCTTATTGACAGTCCCACTGACTTCAAATGCAGATAAATTGCAGAAAATAGAAAAAAGGAAGCCTCCGGATCATTCCGGGGGCTTCCCCTGTTTTGTCACATTTTCATCTTTTCAGCATATCTTATAAAAAAACACCGATTGAAATGTTATGGAAAACTGCCCTAATCTCTTCTATCTCTCCACGATCTCCTGCAAACTTAGCGAATGTATGTCCGAAAAAGAACTGGCGGTACTGGCTGCAGACCTGATGGTGCTCAGCGATATGCTGACGAATATCCTGGCCCGCCAGGATTTGTGCTCCACTGAAACCAGTGAAAATGAAGACATCATTTAATATAGAATAAAACAATCCCGGATTGCTGACTTTTCAGCACATCCGAGATTCTAGCAGTAGCGGAAGGGAGATTTGAACTCTCGACACCACGGGTATGAACCGTGTGCTCTAGCCAACTGAGCTATTCCGCCATATTTTGAAATGGATGGGACCTATAGGGCTCGAACCTATGACCCTCTGCTTGTAAGGCAGATGCTCTCCCAGCTGAGCTAAGATCCCATTTCCTTCGCCCGCTCTCGCGACCGACTCCGTTAGTATACAATACGGTCAAAAATATGTCAAGCACTTTTCTCAAAATATTTCCCAGTTTGTCCGGTAATGCTTTTGCGGATGACGCAGACCGAACTGCACGTCACTCTGCCAGCAGGCGCTCCACCAGCTTCACAGCCTCCGCCGCATCCGCAGAATACCCGTCAGCCCCGATCTCATCCGAAAAACTGGGGGTGATGGCCGCTCCTCCGATGATGACCTTGCTGGTGCATCCCCGTTCATTCCGAAGTTCCACCACATCCCGCATACGCATCATGGTGGTAGTCATCAGCGCGGACAATGCGATAATCTGTGCATTCTCCTTCATGGCTGTATTTACGATAATATCCGCCGCCACATCCTTGCCCAGATCCAGCACCCGGTAGCCGTAATTGCGCAGCATCAGCGACACCAGATTTTTTCCGATATCATGGATATCTCCCTCCACAGTGGCAATGACGATGGTTGCCATGGGCTGACTGTTATCGTCCTTCTGAATCATGGGCTCTAAATATTCAATAGCCATCTGCATGGTGTTGGCGCTGGCAATGAGCTGGGGCAGGAAATACTTTTGCTTGTCGAAAAGCACTCCCACCTCATTGATGGCAGGAATCAGGTGTCCGTTGATAATCTCCTCCGGCTGTTCCCCGGCCTCCAATGCAGCCTTCACCTCTGTCAGAATATTTCCCTTATTTCCTTTTAACACACAGTCAAATACCGGATGATTGGCACTTGCCGTTGCTCCTGCAGATACAGCCGTCTCCCCAGCTGCCTCCTTCTGCTCCGCCAGGCGGTTCATCCGCTCAATGTAGCGGATGTCCGCCCCCTGCTTATTAAGAAGCAGATCCGATGCGAAGGCAGCGTTCATCAGAAGCTCCTGTGACGGGTTGGCAATAGCCATGGTCAGGCCCTGGGCAATGGCCATGGTAAGAAATGCCGTGTTGGCATAGGGACGGTTAGGCAGTCCAAAGGAAATATTGGACAGACCGCACACGGTAGCCAGTCCCAGTTCTTCCTTACAATAGTGAATGGTGTCAAAGCACTCCAGAGCCGCGTTGGGATTGGCGCCCACGGTAGCCACCAGTCCGTCCACCACAATGTCCTCTTTGTGCATACCCAGATCCAGTGCCGCATTCATAATAGTCCGCACGATATGACGCTTTTCCTCCAGATTCTTGGGAAGGCCCTCGTCAGAAAGAGGAAGCAGAATAAACATTGCCCCATACTTTTTTGCAATGGGCAGCAGCTTTTCAAACTTTTCTTTCTCTAAGGAGATGGAATTGATCAGGGCTCGTCCCGGATAGATCCGAAGAGCCGCCTCAATAATATCAATGTGGGAAGAATCAATACACAGAGGGCAGTCCACCGTATAAGTCACCTCATAGATGGTATTTAACATCATTTCCTTTTCATCAATGCCATTCATACCCATGTTGATATCCAGAATGGCCGCTCCGTTTTCCTCCTGAGCTCTGGCCATCTCCCGCACCAGATTCAGGCTTCCTTCCCGAAGCTCCGCCTGCAGCTTTTTCTTTCCCGTAGGATTGATACGCTCACCGATAACCTGAAAGGAACCGTTCAGATCGATCTCCACCGTTTTCCGCTCAGAAGTCAGAAGCCTCCGTCCCTTGTACTCCGGAATGAAAGGCTTCATCCCCCGCACCCGGTCAGCCAATGCCTTGATGTGGGCCGGTGTGGTTCCGCAGCAGCCGCCGATAAGAGACACGCCTTCCTCCACCAGTTGGGCTCCCACCTGGGCAAATTCCTCCGGCGTGGTCTTATAAACTGTCACTTCATTTTCCAGCTCCGGCAGTCCGGCATTGGGCTTGGCCAGAACCGGAATGTTGGCATATTCTAAAGTCTGACGAATGGGCTCCAGCATTTCCCTGGGTCCGGTGGAGCAGTTCATACCCACCGCATCTGCCCCCAGACTCTGAAGCACCACAATGGCAGTGGCCGGATCTGTTCCGTAAAGAGTTCTGCCGTCCTCATTGTAGGTCATGCTGACCAGTACAGGCAGATCGCAGGTCTCCTTGGCAGCCAGCACTGCCGCTCTGGACTCCTGCAGGCTCATCATGGTCTCCACAATCAGAAGATCCACCCCGGCATCCGCCAGAATGTGAATCTGCTCTTTATAAACATCCACCAGTTCCTCAAATTTCAGCTCACCCATGGGAAAAAGCTGTTGTCCGGTCATAGTGATGTCTCCTGCCACATAGGCTTTTCCTTCCGCTGCCTCCTTGGAAATAGCCACCAGACGGCGGTTCATCTGCTCCAACTGTTCCTGCAGGCCATATTCCTCCAGCTTGATACGATTTGCAGTAAAGGTAGGTGCCAGCAGAATCTGGGTGCCGGCTGCCACATAAGCCCTCTGCAGATCGATCATCACCTGGGCATGGTCAATAATCCACTGTTCCGGACATACTCCCACCGGCATCCCTGCCTGCTGCAGGTTTGTACCCGTCGCTCCATCCAAAATCACCGGTCCATTTGCCACCAATTCACGAAATTCATCTCTCGTCATTTATTTTCACCTCTAATACCTTCCATAATCCGTCGAATCAGTCCCGCCCGGTTAAAGGGGGTCATCAGATAATATCCATCTGCAAAATCCTGCATCAACCCGGCCATCTCCAGTGAAAGCTCCACTGCAGTTTCCTCCGCCTCTTCCCGGGACATATCCTCCCGATACCGATTCACCACTTCATCCGGAATATGAATTCCCGCCATAGCACTCTGCACGAAGCAGGCATTTTTATAGCTTACCAGCGGCATGATACCACAAATTATTTTTGCCCCGGTTCTTTCCTTTAATTCACGAAGCCTTGCCGCATCCTCCGCCCGATATACCGGTTGAGTCAGGAAAAATCCACATCCTGCTTCCTGCTTCAGTTGCATTCTCTTTGCAATGGCATCCACGTTGGTGCCCTGATAATTCAGTGCCCCGCCATAGAAAACCGGCTGCCCGGCAAAAACTTCCTGATTCATCTCATTGATATATTGCATGAATTTTATGGAGTTGAAATCAAATACGCTCTTCACACACTCCCGGTCTGCCCGGGATACCGGGTCCCCGGTAACCACCAGGAAATTTCGGATTCCATTCATGTGCATTCCCAGCATATTGCCCCGCATGGCAATGACGTTCCGATCCCTGCAGGCAATGTGCGGCATCACCTGCACCTGACACTCCTGCTGCAACCGCACCGCCAACTGCCCCGCATCCATACGTGTTCTGGCCATGGGGGAATCGGACAGCGTGATCATATCCACTCCTGCTTCCCTTAACAGCTTTGCTCCATTCACCACCTTATCAATGTCCAGAGCAAAAGGCGGATCCAGTTCCACCACAAATACCTTTTCGCCGTTTCGCAGTTTTTTCTCAAATTCAGAACGATGCTTTTTGATTGGATCTGTATTGGTCTCACCTATGCGCTTGCCAGGTTTTTTCTTCCCCTTCAGGCACTCCGCCAAGCCACGGATATACTCCGGTGTAGTTCCGCAGCATCCGCCCACAATGTCGATTCCAAGTTCTGCCACCAGCTGCATTTTCTCCACATAGTAAGCTGCATTGTTGGTGTAAATAGTCTTTCCCCGCAACACACAAGGATATCCGGCATTAGGTAAAGCAGAAACCGGTTTATCATTGGGAAATGTCACATCCTTCAAAAACTGATACAGATGCGTACTGTCCACTTCACAGTTAAAGCCGTAAGCGTCCGCTGCAACACACTCCGCTGCCTGTTGAATGACCCTTGGCACCGAAAGCCCGGCACGACTATAACCGGTGCGGTCCACTGCGAACTGAATCAAAATAAATGCATCACTTTTGGACCGGATGTATTCCGTTACCGCCTGAATATATGTAAAATCACTTTGGGTCTCCAACACAAAGCAATCTGCCCCGCATGCCAAAAACGTATCACAGATCTGCCGGTACTCAGCCAAAACGGACTCGTACTCCATATGCTCCATATCATAGATGGGTCCCAGGTCTGCTGCCACGAAAACCTGCTCCCCGGGATGGCTCCTCATAAAGTCATCTGCCTCGCTTCTCGCCAGCTCGTATCCTGTCCGAACCACGGAAAGCACAGTTTCCATATCTTCCAGAAACATGGTATTGGCCGCAAAGGTATTGGTGCGGATCAGACGGGCACCGGCCTCCATGTATTCCCGGTGAATAGCGGCAATGCGTTCCGGAGCCGTCAGATTCACCTGCTCGGTGAGTATGGTGTCCTCTCCGTACTTTTCTTCATAATAGGTGCCCATGGCACCATCGGTTATCAGATAATTGTTTTTTATATAATCTCGTATGTTTTGCATTCCATTTTCCCCTATTATTCCCACTTATTATATAGGAACTGGAATTTTCCTGCAACTGTTGATTATGTAATCCACTTTGGATATAATATGCGCGAAGGCAAAATGAGCATAGAAATATCACATCCACGAATGCTTGCATTTGTTGGATGTGGTATTTCTATGTGAACGCGCCCGCGAACTCGAAAAACCAAAGGTTTTTCGAGTGTTTGCCGAAGCGCACCGAGGAGGGGCCCGGCAAAGCCGGGAAGATTCCTTAGGACCTAGCGAAGACAAAATGCGCATAGAAATATCACATCCACGAATGCTTGCCGAAGCGCATCGGGAAAATCCCCTAGGACCGCGCCCGCGCAAAGAAAGGAATATCATATATGAAAAAAGACATTCGTCTAATCGCACTGGATCTGGATGGAACACTATTTAATACACAAAGCAAAATTTCAGAAGGGAACCGCGCCACCTTAAAAGAAGCTGTTTCCAGAGGAATCACCGTCATCATCTCCACGGGACGACCTTACATCGGCCTCCCCATAGAGGACATGGTTGAGATTGGAATCAAATATGCCATTACCGCAAACGGCGCGGAAATTTTTTCGGTGCCGGAGAAAAAGCCCATTTACCTGGATGGTCTGGATCCCGATACAGCCGGAATACTTTTACAGGAATTGTATCAAAACCGCATTCATCTGGATGCCTTTATCCGGGGTGATGCCTACACCCAGGCTTCCACCCGACCGATAGCAGAAAAGCTGGATATGCCGGATTCCATCAAACACTATATTCTGGACACCCGCACCATCGTGGATGATCTGGCAGAATTTCTGATTAAGAATCAGCTCTCCGTTGGTAAAATGACTTTAAACTTCATACCGGATGGAACCGGCAATTTTGTGGACCGGGATAAGACCGAAGCTATTCTCAAAAAACATCCCGAAATCAAATACGTCTGTGGCGGCTACCATAATTTAGAACTGACAAAAGCCGGTATCAGCAAGGCGAAAGGACTGCATCTGCTTTGCGACTACCTGCACATTCCCTATAATGCCACTTTGGCCTGTGGCGACAGCGAAAATGATCTGGATATCATTCAGGCAGCCGGTATCGGCGTGGCCATGGAAAATGGTGCAAAAATCGTTAAAGACGCAGCGGACTATATCGCTCCCTCCAATAATGAAGACGGTGTGGCAGAGGCTGTGCGACGGTTCTGCCTGTAAGCCCATACTACTCTGCATGACAGAAAACACCCTGCGGGTTCGATTCCCACAGGGTGTTATTTGCTGCTGAATTTTACACTCTTCTCTCCAGCTTTAATGTGCTGAGCAAAGCATCTTGTAAAATTCTTGATACATTAACACCAGCTCGGTCTGCTTCATAATTCAGCCAACTGGGTAACGCAACATTTCTTCTGACAGTTTTGGTATCAATTTTTCTTCTGTACTCTGCAGAGTCAATGTCTACAAATGAAATGATCGTTTCCCCCTCATCCGCAAAGGTTCCACTGCACACATTCAAGCTTTTCAGATCAGAAGGATTGGGAATTTCCTCTTTCGCATCTTCCATGGAGACACACTTTAATTCTATTGCATCCCTCGCCATATCCATTGCATCATTCATATCTTTTCCTTCTGTTAAAATTTCTAAATCAGGCACTTCCACCAGAATCCCCTCATCGGTTTTTGTAAAAAAAACCGGATAAACATTTCTCATTTTATCCACCTCCATTTTTGTTCATTCTATTAATTCTGTTATACAAAGTAAACAAAACATATCATAGCAATCCATTTCTTCTTAAAATAGCCTTTGCTAGTCTTTCGTTAATTTCCTTGTGCCTCGGAATTGTTTCTTTTACGCTCCCCCTCACATATATGTCATGACTTCCGCCATGTCTTTCAAAAACAAAACCAGCCGCCTCTAGTTTATGAATCAAATCCGTTCGTTTCACTAACTAATCTCCCCCTTTACACTTCATATTATACACAAAAATTGTGTAATATCAACGAGTTTTATACACAATTTTTGTGCAAAAAAACTTCTCCGGCTCATCCGGAGAAGTTTTTTACTTTGACTCTTTGCGCATCAAACTATTCTATTTCTTAATCAACAAAGACTTTCCTGTCATCTCAGCAGGCTGCTCCATGCCCATCATCTCAATCAGTGTAGGCACAATATCTGCTAAGCATCCGCCCTCTTTCAAGGTGTATGCCGGGTCATAGTTAAACAGAACGAACGGTACCGGATTGGTAGTATGAGCGGTGAAGGGTTCGCCGGTCTCATAATCAATCAGCATCTCTGCGTTTCCGTGGTCTGCGCACAGGAACATCTGACCATCCACTTCCTTAATGGCTGCCATAGCCTTTCCAACGCACTCGTCCACTGCCTCCACAGCCTTGATGGCTGCCTCTAAGATTCCGGTGTGACCTACCATGTCCGGGTTCGCAAAGTTGATAACAATCACATCATACTTGTCAGACTTAATGGCATCCACCAGCTTGTCACATACTTCGTATGCGCTCATCTCCGGCTGAAGATCATAGGTTGCCACCTTGGGGGATTTCACCAGAATACGGTCCTCTCCCTCATTGGGCTCCTCCACACCGCCGTTGAAGAAGAAGGTAACATGTGCATACTTCTCTGTCTCAGCGATTCTGGCCTGTGTCTTTCCGTTTGCTGCCAAAAACTCTCCAAAGGTATTGGTCAGGGATACTTTCTTGAATGCAATTTCCTTATTGGGGATGGTCACATCATACTCGGTAAAGCAAATATAAGTAACATCCTTTCTTGCTCCTCTGTCAAATCCGTCGAAATCATCTGCACAGAATACTCTGGTGATTTCTCTTGCACGATCCGGACGGAAGTTAAAGAAAATAATCGTATCCTTATCGTTTACGGTAGCCACCGGCGCACCATTTTTGGTAATAACGGTGGGAACTACAAACTCATCAGTAACTTCTGCCGCATAGGAAGCATCAATCGCTGCCACTGCGCTGTCTGCCTGCTGTCCCTCGCCATAAGCGATGGCACGGTAAGCCTTCTCCACACGATCCCAGCGATTGTCTCGGTCCATTGCGTAGTAACGTCCGTTGATGGTAGCAATCTCGCCCACACCAATCTCCTTCATCTTTGCCTCCAGCTCCTCGATAAAGCCCTTGCCGGAAGCAGGGGGAGTATCACGTCCGTCTAAGAAACAGTGCACATATACTTTCTCGATTCCCTGTCTCTTCGCCATCTCCAAAAGTCCGTACAGATGTGTATTATGGCTGTGCACGCCTCCATCTGACAGCAATCCATATAAGTGAAGGGAAGATCCGTTGTCCTTAACATTCTTCATTCCTGTCAAAAGCGCCTCATTCTGGAAGAAATCCCCGTCTTGAATCTCTTTTGTGATTCTGGTAAGCTCCTGATACACGATGCGTCCTGCACCCATGTTCATATGGCCCACCTCAGAGTTTCCCATCTGTCCATCCGGAAGACCAACTGCCAGGCCGCTGGCATTTCCCTTAACACAGGGATACTCATTCATCAGAACATCAATATTTGGTGTCTTAGCCTGTGCCACTGCGTTTCCTTCGGTCTTTTCATTCAATCCGAAGCCGTCTAAGATCATTAATACGGTTGGTTTTTTGCTCATAATTTTTTTTCTCCTTACATTTTATTGTGACATATCTATTACATAACCATCTGCATCATAAGACACATCTGTGGAAATGCTCTCCATAAAATCTAATACCCGCTGTTTTTCCGTGCTGTCCGTCACCAGAGAAGTCTCATACCCTTCCTGCAGGCAGGGAATAAAACGAAAAAGTATAGTGCCATCCTGTTGGATCCGCACCTGCGCAATGCCTGTATCCAATGTCTCTGAAGAAAACCAGAAATTCCCCAGACTGTAAATAATGGGTACACCGTCCATATACTGAACGCCCTGCAGACAATGGGTGTGCCCCCCGATAATCACGTCCGCACCGGCTGCCACAAACTGCTTTGCCAGATTGACCTGATCCGCACCATACTGGCTGTCCCCCTCGGTTCCCCAATGAACAAAAGCAATGACATAGTCGCTGTTTTCCTTTGCCCTTTGGATCGCTGCCACATAACGGGCTGCATTCAAGGTTTTCAGAACACCGGGCTCCGTCTCGGTGGCTTCCTTTGTGTAGTTGTAGGACCGCTCGATCTGAGTTGCGGCGATGATGGCAATCTTACGGCCGTTTGCCACAAAATAAACCGGCTGCTCCGCCTCGGAAATATTATGCCCTGCTCCGGTGTGAGGGATTCCCGCATTGTCCAAAGTAGCCAGCGTATCCACCAGTGCATCCGGTCCATAATCATACATGTGATTGTTCGCTATGCCCACCGCATCTGTACCAAACACATTCAACAGGCTGACACGTGAGGGTTCTGCCCGAAAGGTATAGGCCTTCCCTGCCAGTGCAGTACCTCTGGTGCTGTAAGGGAACTCATTGTTGATCATAAGGATATCAGCATCATTCATTTCCTGCAGCAGATCGATGGAAAAACAATCATATATCCCGTGGGCCTGCCTGTCCATATAAGTGGTGGTTCCCCATCCTTCCGAAAAATTGATATCACCGGTAAAGTCCAGTACCACTTCATCCTCTGAGGCACAATCTTTCCAATGTACCTGGGAAAGTTCATCCTGTCGAAGACACAAATCCCGGTTGTAATCCAGCCACAGGACATGAATGGACGACCCGGTAAGTTCATACCAGGCATTCACATCCGGTTCCTCTTTCTGTACTTCTTCGGCCAGCGCATACAACGTATCTTCACCATAATTGCTGTAGATCCAACTTAAAAAGCTGTCATCGATGGCATAATGTCCCAGGAAATCAGCCGTGCTGTTATCCATAATCAACTGGCAGGCCTCGTGGATTTCATCCAGAGGAAGCGTTCCCGTCTCCTGTCCCGCATATCCACTCTCTGTAGCATCCATATCAGTTATTTTCCATACATCCTCTACATCAGTCTCATCTGCAGACTGCAGCCAGCCAAAACCCAGAATGATAATGATTCCAATCACAATCAAAGCCGGGACTCCCACGGAAATGACTTTTTTCATGTGCGGGGTAAACTCCTCTTAGGTATGTTCTCTTAACGTGAATATTATACTTTCCGCCATGCATATTTTCAAGTATTTTTATACTACTCTGCGAATAGTTATAATGGTCCGGCAGTTCACCGACCGGGTACAGGTTATGCCTGCGCTGGAAGACTGTGCCTCCACGATTTTACCATCCCCGGCGTAAATTGCCACATGTCCGATACCATTTAATTTATCATACACCACAATATCACCGGGCTGAATGTCATCCAGCGACACTTCCGTCCCCACAGTTGCAAAACTTAAGGAATAACGGGGCATGGTATAACCAAAGTGCTCATACACCAGTTTCACAAAACCGGAACAGTCACATCCCTCAGTCAGACTGTTTCCACCCCAGACATAGGGATTTCCCACGAACTGCTTAGCATAGCTTACCACCGCACTGCCACTGGTACTTCCGCTGCTATCGGTGGAACTTTCCGCACTATCTTCGGAACTGTCACTGCTGTCTGAGGATGTATCGCTGCTGCTATCCTGTGCTGCTGCCGCTGCTGCTGCCTCTTCCTGCTGTTTCTGTAAAATAATCTTATCCTGTTCCGCAATCACCTGGGAATATTCTTCCACTTTGGCCTGTGCCGCTGCAAGCTGCTCTGCGTACGCTGCAGCCGCTCCCTCCAGGCTGGCGATGAGGGTTTCAATCTCCGCCTGCTGGCCCAGATAGCTCTCCTGCTGGCCCAGCAGTTCATTCATTTCTTCGTCCAGTTCCTGCTCCCGATCCTTGACCTCCTGGACGGTCTGCTTGTACTGCTCTAACATCTCTCTGTCATAGCGATATACCTGAGACGCATACTCAATCCGGTTCAACATGTCCACAAAACCGTCCGCTTCCAAAATAGCCGTCCACAGGCTCTCGCTGGCACTATGCTCATATGTATATTGAATGCGCAGGATCATAGACTCATACTCTTCCTGCTCCTTTTGTTTTGCTGCCTCCAAATCAATCCTGGTCTGCTCAATGGCTGCCTGCGTATCGTTGATGTCCTCCTGCAGTGCTTCCTGAGCATCCAAAAGAGATGCCAGCTGTACCTCTGCATTGGCCAGGTCATTCTCCACCTGTTGCTGCTGAGTGGTGATGTCATCCACCTGATTCTGAGCATCCTGCATATCCTGCTGGGCCTGCTGCTTTTTCTCCTCCGCGGTGGTGGCCCGGATATTTAACGCCGGCTGGATCCACGAAGTCACCATACAGATTGCAAGTAAAATGGAAAGAATGTGTTTTCTCTTCATAGAATATAGAGCTCCTATTTTTTGTATTTCACGTTTTATGTAACTGTTTAGAACAATCATTACCATTATAATCAATATCGGCATCTTAGACAAGAATCTGTATAGGGAAGGAAAAAATTGTCAACTTTGCAACTAAAGAAGGCCCAAAGGAACGTGCTACGAAATATGGCAGGTGCTTTTGGCCTTATAAAATAAAATTACGGAAACTCAAGCAAGTTGCTGATGTCTTGTCAGATTCATCAAGATATGCTAAATTATAGGTTAGTACTTTCAATTTTTTCATACGAAAAATAAAGGAGAAATGTTATGAGCTTTTTATCAAATCTTATTTCCAGAGAAACCAGACGCGCAGTCAATAAAGTTGTGGATCAGGCTGTAGATAAGGGAATTAATCAGTTGCAAAAAAATATATTTGGCAATGATAACACATCTTCTGCCACTACACACTCTAACGGAACCAGCCAGCAAGGCTATGCTTCCCCTCAACCTAATGGGAAGGTGAACAACGACCAGGCGGAGCTTGCCCTTCGCAACAGTATCCAGAAAATATTTATGCGGGACTGGAGCACGAAAGGCTATGAGCTGCGTACTGACATTCCTGCCAGCGAGCTGAATGCCGGTGATGGTGCCAGAAACTACAGCTATGGATTCTATTTAAACGGAGAACCCAAATGTCTGATTATGGTATTAACCAATCGGAATCACTACAAATTAAAGGCTGTGAGATTATCTGAGCAGGCCGCTCGAAATGCGGGAGCAACTTACCTGAATTTCTTTACTCACCTGCCCAACCGGGAGGATTATATCGCAGAGCGTTTTCAGAATGAAATCCGCTAGGTTCTGTGATGAATACATATTTCACGGTCGACGCTGCAAATGCTCAAACCGGTAAACAATTATGATATATCTCGTATAATCGATATAAAATAGGAAAAAAGAAAGAGAAACGCAACCATGTTGCACCCGCGGAGGGTGAAGCAGTCTCGGTACACTTCGGTGCATTTTGCGGGTAATGGAGGCTGTACCATCCGGTGACATAAGCACGGCTTTATGTCTTCAAAGCATTTTCTCTTTCTTTTTTTGTAATTGTTCAGA
>JBJELW010000011.1:0-2160 GCA_051879315.1 Roseburia sp. | reverse complement strand
GAACGTTTTCGAGGTGGGCTCTGAACAATTATTATTAAATAGGGCTCTGAATGTTCTGAACAATTACCAGAAAGGATATCCCATGTCAAACAGCGAATTTCTTTCCAAACTAAATGACCCGGATTACTGGCAGGAATTTCTCTCCTACCGGATCCTGCATCAGCGTCTCTCCCTGAGAGATGAAAAGGAATTTGCGGATTATATTGCCCAGAAACGCTATCTGCGGGTAGTCACTCGAATTCAGGAAGGCACTTTTCCGGGGGAATTTCCTGTCAGAAAGACTGTGAACAAAGAAGGTGTCAATAAGAAACGGGTGGTATACTCCTTTTCCCAGGATATCACCATGGTGCTAAAGCTTCTTTCCTATCATCTCTACCGGTTTGATGATATGCTTTCGCCCAACTGCTATGCTTTCCGTCAGAGCAAAAGCGCCGGTGCCGCACTGCGCCATATTTTGACACATCCAAAATACCGGAACATGTACTGCTACAAGGCAGATATCCGGGATTATTTTAATTCCATCAATCCCATACGGCTTATGTTTCAATTAGAACCAATCCGACAACTGGATCCGGGAATCTACCAGGTGTTCAGCTCCATTCTGACAGAACCCATGGTGATGGAACACGGAAAAGAAGTGGCTGACTCCCACGGTGCCATGGCGGGTCTTCCCATTGCACCTTTTTTTGCCAACTGGTATTTAAAAGAAGTGGATGCACTGTTTTATGAACGGGGCATTCCCTATTTCCGCTACTCCGATGATATCTTGATTTTTGCCCAAAGTCCTGAGGAGCTGAAATGCTATCAGCAGATGCTGGCAGAGGAACTGAAGAAGCTGGACCTGACCATCAATTCTGAGAAGGAATCTGTCTCTGCGCCTCATGAGAAATGGGAGTTTTTGGGATTTTCCTATGAAGATGGCGTGCTGGATCTCTCCGGCAACACCCTGCGAAAGATAAAAGCAAAAATCCGCCGGAAAGCCCATGCCCTGATGCGCTGGCAACGTCGGAAGAATCTCACTCCGGACAAGGCTGCCATCGGGTTAATCCATACCATGAACTATAAATTTTATGGAGATGAGAATGAGGATGATTTCTGTTGGAAACGTTGGTTTTTCCCGTACCTTACCACAGACCGCGGCCTAAAAGAGGTAGATCATTATCTGCAGCAGTACATCCGCCACTGTGTCACCGGCAGACATTATAAGGGAAACTACCGCATTACCTATGAGCAGTTGAAGACATGGGGATACCGCAGCCTGGTGCATGAGTTTTATGAGGAGAAAACATCCTAAAATGGGATTTCTCCATTACACTCCTGCTCACGCTTTCGTTGTGAATATACCTCTTGACTTCCCATTGCGATTATAATATTATCTAATGGTACATTTTCTTATGTACATTTTTCAATTTAGTCTCGGTGCAGATGCACCATATCAGACACAATTCCCTTTTATGTAACTAAAGTCTTAACACAATTAAGAAAGAAGGTCTTATTATCGAAAAAATCATCAAACAAATCTATGACAGGATATTTAAGCGCATCTTTTCCCTGTCCAATGTGGCAATCATCAATCTCATTAACGGTCTGTTCCACACAGACTTCCCCCTTGACAGTACCGTCACCTATCCCAACAAGGAATTTATCAACCAAACCCTAAAAGACTGTTTTGCCGATGTCATCGTCATTATCAACGGCACCCACACCTTTCATCTGGAAGCGCAGATGACCAAGGATGAGCGGATTGTATTGCGGGTCTTTGAGTATGAATTTTTCTATGCCATCTCACAATGGAATGAAACGAACACACTGCAATTTCCAGAACCCATGGTGATTTATCTGGACAACCGTCCCGGCATCCCGGAGGAAAGTATCCTACATATCACCTTTGGCAGCCAGGGTAGCTTTGACTATAAAGTGCAGAATTATATGTACCTGGAGCATGATGTAGCCGAACTAAACCGTCGAAAAATGATTGTTTTGATTCCCTTTCAGTTGTTGAAGCTGCGGAGTCTGATTCATCAGCTTCTCCCCTCCGGTCAAAGAAAATTTCCACCTCTCACACCGGAAGATATGGCTAAAATCAATTTGTTGCAGGCGCAACTTAGGAATGATATAATCGGAAGTATCGAAGCAAATGTTCAGTTCGGCAACATTACC
>JBJELW010000010.1:0-122973 GCA_051879315.1 Roseburia sp. | reverse complement strand
ATCCAGAAGATTGCATTAACAGGAGCATCAATCTTATCTACACGGTTCGGAGACCACAGTTTAGACTTAATGGCACGTCCGTTACCATTTCTGATATCCTCAGTTACTAACTGAATCTTGCCCTCGCTGTCCAAAGTACATGAGCAGTTCTGAGCTGACAGTAAATACTCATTATCCGGGCATCCGGTAGGGTAATCTGCTGTCTTATCGAAGTAAGTAGGCTCCAATGCGATGGATGCACAGGTATCTGTGTTGATGATGAATGCATCGTCATGCAGAACCTTGATTGCAGGATACTTTCCACCATGCTTTGCATGAGTTAAAGTAGACTTTCCTGATCCGGATAATCCGTATACAGATGCAACGAACTTAGAACCGTCCTCTAAGGTGTACTCCTTCTGTCCGCCGTGGCAGGAAGCATAACCATTTCTGTTAGCCAGCGCCCAAGCCATGGTCAGTGTACCCTTCTTGTGCTCTCCAAAGTATCTCATACCAAGGATTGCTGCACAGTTTGCATCGGTATCGAAATAGCACAGTGTCAGCGGATCGCTTAAGCAGCTGTAATCCACATCCGGTCTGTTGCCCGGTACCCACTGAGGATCAGAGAAAATATAGATATCCGGCTCGTTGCCATTTCCAACAGGCTTAGAGTTCTTGTACATCTTCACGTACTCATCAGACATATACTGGAAGTTCAACATCCAGTTGTAAAGGATATTCTCCTCTCCTTCCGGAATCAGAAGGTGTGCCTTTACCATGAACTCAGGATCAAGTCCGATGAAGCACTCTGCATGGTACATGGTCTTCCAACGGGTCTCATAGATTGCGTCCATGATTACTTTATCAAGCTTTGTATCATCCACACCAGGCTCACCCTTAATACGACGAGCTGCTGCGTAACGTCCGGTTACTGCACCATCGTTGAATAACAGAACCTTTGCGTCTTTCTCAAGACCGAATGTCTCTCCGTCCTTGATGGGCATGTCTGTTACAACAGTTCCCGGTGAATTCTTAGCTAATTCATAAGCCTCCTTTAAGGTGTTAACCTTGACTACGTTATTTCCGTAGAAAGGAGCTTCGATGATGGAACGAGTCTTGGAAAAACCAACTTTTCCCAAGCCAATCTCGTTAATTGGGTAATACGCTTTTGTTGACATATTTCTTTCCTCCTTAAATTATCTAAATAATGGTTGCCCACTATTTTAACCAAAATATCCACTTAACAATATACACTATGTTATTTTTTTGTCAATCTCTTTTACCTAAAAAAAATCATTTTTTTACATGATCTTTCAGATTCTTTGGGGAGAATGATTCCGGCAAAAGTTCCGCCAGTTTTACCACTTTACGACTGTCCGATGCACCTGCCATGATCACCTCAAATTCCGTGGGATCCACGAACTCCATCAGCACCTGTCGGCATACCCCGCAAGGGGACAGATAGGTTTCATCATCCCCCACCACAGCAATTTTTACAAACTCTCTTTTTCCTTCCGATATTGCTTTAAAAACTGCCGTGCGTTCCGCGCAGTTTGTGGGTGAAAATGCAGCATTTTCAATATTGCATCCGGTATATACTGAGCCGTCAGCACACAACAGTGCTGCACCCACCCGAAAGTGTGAGTAAGGGGAATAAGAAAATCCCCTCGCTTTTTTTGCCTCATCAATCAATCTGCCATTATCCATACTTCTCTCCTAACCCAGAATATCCACCGCTGAACTGCAACCGATGCGATGACAGCCCGCCTCAATGTATGCTTCCATATCCTGTCTGCTGCGAATTCCTCCTGCCGCCTTGATCTTCACCTGTGGACCTACATGTTCCTTCATCAGGCGCACATCCGCCAAAGTGGCTCCGGCTGTCCCAAACCCGGTGGAGGTTTTAATAAAATCTGCCCCTGCATTGGTCACCGCATGGCACATGGCAATCTTTTCCTCCTCCGTGAGATAACAGGTTTCAATGATGACCTTCAGTACCTTTTCTCCCACCGCTTGCTTCAGAGTGCGGATTTCCTCCTCCACGGCATGATAATCACCATTTTTCACATCACACAGATTGATAACCATATCGATTTCTTCTGCACCATCTTCCAGCGCCTGTTTTGTCTCCGCCAGCTTACCTGCAGTATTGGTATATCCCAAAGGGAATCCCACCACAGTACAGATGCAAAGATTTTCCCCGTAGGTATCATGAACCCGCTTTACATAGCAGCTGGGGATGCATACAGATGCCGTATTTTTTTCAATAGCTTCATCACATAGTTTTTTGATATCTTCCCATGTGGTAAAGGGTTTCAATGCGGTGTGATCCACGTACTGATATATTTTTTTATTTTCCATGATTTTTCTTCCTTTCCTCTTGACACGAGGTGTCACCGCAGGTGACGGAGACCTTGTGTCGGTTCATTTTTCATATTTGACTTTACACTCCCCCGCCACAATCCGGCTTGCCTCTGTGTGTATATTAAATGATTTTTCGGAAAAAATCTATTTAAATAGTGAAATTTTTATAAATCAAATATTAACTTTTCGAAAAACGACACAATTCCCCTTGTTTTTCCCATGTCATATATGATACGATAAATAAATATGAGACATCCGGCAGTGTCACTGTCCGGTACAAAATGAGTAAAGGAGGCGTTGCGATGACAACAAACAGTTTTTACGAGCTAACCCCCGATATCATGTCTTTATCCAAGTTATGTTCTGATGCGAATCAGATTCCATCCGATTTATACTCCGAATACGATGTAAAACGCGGGCTTAGAGATCTTAACGGAAAAGGCGTTTTGGTTGGACTCACCAATATTTCAGAAGTCAGTTCCACAAAAATAGTGGACGGTGTGTCTGTACCTGCCGATGGACAGCTTTTTTATCGCGGGTACAATGTGGAAGATCTAGTAAAGGGAATTTCTTTCAGCAGTCATTTTGGGTTCGAGGAATGCACTTATCTGCTGCTCTTTGGCGAACTGCCCACGAGGGAGGAATTAGATAAATTCTGCCAGATTCTCTCTGAATACCGTTCTCTTCCCACAGGATTTGTCCGGGACATCATTATGAAAGCGCCCAGCAAGGATATGATGAACACACTGGCAAGAAGTGTATTGACCCTGTATGCCTACGACGAGCGGGCCAATGACATTTCTCTCCCTAATGTGCTCAGGCAATGTATGCAGCTGATCAGTCTGTTTCCGCTTTTGTCTGTATACGGATACCAGGCATATCGCCATTACCACGACGGCGCCAGCCTCTTTATCCATACGCCCAAACCGGAGTTATCCACTGCCGAGACCATTTTGCACATCCTGCGTCCAGACAGCAAGTACACTCCTCTGGAGGCAAAGCTTTTGGACATTGCACTGATTCTGCACATGGAACACGGAGGCGGAAACAATTCCACTTTTACCACACATCTGGTATCTTCTTCAGGAACAGACACCTATTCCGTCATTGCCGCATCCCTGGGTTCCCTGAAGGGGCCCAAGCACGGCGGTGCCAACATTAAGGTGGTTCAAATGTTTGAAGACATGAAAGTGCAGGTAAAGGATTGGACGGATGAGGAAGAGGTCAGCCGGTATCTTACTGCGTTGTTGCACAAGGATGCCTTTGATCATGCCGGCCTGATATACGGCATGGGTCACGCGGTTTATTCCCTCTCCGATCCCCGGGCCAAAATTTTCAAAGGATTCGTGGAAAAGCTTTCCGTGGAAAAGGGATACGAGAAAGAATTCGCCCTTTACTCTCTGGTAGAGCGGCTGGCGCCCCAGATTATTGCCCAAGAACGAAAGATTTACAAAGGAGTAAGCCCGAATGTAGATTTCTATAGCGGTTTTGTTTACCATATGCTGGATCTTCCGTTAGAACTGTACACTCCCATCTTTGCCATTGCAAGAATTGCAGGCTGGAGTGCTCACCGTCTGGAGGAACTGACCCAGAATGGCAAAATTATGCGTCCGGCTTATCGCAGCATCAGCGATCACCGTACCTATAAACCCATGAACGAAAGATAGGCCCATCATATAGTAAAAAAAAGGAAGATTTCCCCTGGGAACCTTCCTTTTTTTCTGTTTTATACAGGAATCGTTACCAAAACTCAGCTGCTCACTTCCGTTGAGACTCCCTAAGGCATCATAAGCTCAGATATTTTTCTCTGGCCTTTCGCTGCCGGCTGACCACTGTGACACAGGTACACACAAAAATTAATGTGGTAAACAACTTGATTACCACAGGAAAAGCATACAGACACTGATCCACGATGGAAAACAGACCAAAAGCAACACAAATCAACCCCATCCCGCAAAAAGGCATATAGAGTTCTTCAATCAGTTCCTTTTTCTTCTTGCACTTTTTTAATTCATCCTCCGAGGCGATGAGGGAACTGATCTTTCCCGTTTTTTTCATTCGAATTGCAGAAATCATACAACAGATTCCCAAGATAATAACCACTGCCGCCACTAAAAGTGTGGTGTTAAAGTTCTCCATATTACACTCCTGTTCACAAATAATGCATTTCACTGCTAAATACAATACGTTGTTTCCATTATTTTGTCAACTTGCCTTGTGAAAAATGACAAATTTTTTGTTTTTTTCCATTGAAACTTCTGTGCAATTAGTGTAATATATTGTTATATTATTTCATGCGAAATATGGAGGACATGCAATTATGAAACTAGACGAAGCAAAAATTTTAATCAGTGACGATTCCATCTTAGCCAGAAAGCAATTAAAGGACATGATTTCTCAGTGGGGTTCTCCTACCTTTGTGGAAGCCACCAATGGACAGGATGCTATTGATAAATTCAAATCCGAGAAACCAGATTTGACATTTTTAGATATTGTTATGCCTGTTCTGGACGGTATCGGTGCTGTAGAGGGTATTATTTCCGAGGCACCTTCCGCAAACATTGTGATTGTATCTTCTGTAGGAACACAGGCGCAGCTCAAGAAAGCGATTGAGGCAGGTGCAAAGGACTTCATTCAGAAGCCTTTGAATTCCGATCAGCTGCATTCCATCATAGCAATTAATTTTGAAATCTAAAGCGGAGGAAGGTAGTCTATGTATACACAATTTTTTGGAAATTTTTTATTGAGTAAGGGAGCCATCTCAGCCGAGGATCTGGTAAATGCATTACATAAACAATCAACCACCTACTTGAAACTAGGAACACTTGCCATCCATGCAGGGCTTCTTACATCATCCGAAGTGGATGCCATTGTGATTATGCAGACGCATCAGGACAAGCGTTTCGGCGAATTGGCTATCGAGGGTGGATACCTTACCAGCGAGCAGGTAGATCAGTTGCTCTCCTCACAGAAACCGGATTATCTTTTACTGGGTCAGATTTTGATTGAAGACGGGCTTCTGACCAACGCTCAGTTCGAAGACTTGTTGCAGGAGTATCAGTCAAGTAACGAAATTTACGATTTAGATACTACTCATGAGCAGAAAGATATGGTGGAAAAACTCATCAACAAGTTCTGCGACTTTGAGTCCACCACCATCTCCGAGAAGGCTATTTCTTATTTAAGTCTGTTGTTTAACGATATTGTACGTTTTATCGGAAAGGATTTCACCCCGTTGAATCCGGTTCTAAAGTCCGAATACCTGTGCAATTATTGTGTAACGCAGGAAATAAACGGTCCGCTCACCATCAACTCCGGAATAGACATGAGCAAAGCCACTGCAATAGGATTTGCTTCCCGCTATGCCAAGGAAGATTTTACCGAGTTTGACGAATATGTAAAGGCCTCCCTTGAAGACTTTTTAAATCTTCACAATGGCCTTTTCAACGTAAATATGTCCAATGAATTTTCATTAGAACTGAACCTTTGTCCTCCAGTGGTTCACGAAGATATCACCCTGAAGCATGATTCCAAAACTTATGTATTCCCGGTGATTTTCCCCTTCGGAACGGTGAATTTCCTATTAGTTTTCTAATATGTATCATTCAAGGCAGATGTTTGAACATCTGCCTTTTTTATGTTCAAAAATATCCAACACTCTTTCATTGAAAAAAGCACGCCGCAGAAGTGTAAAAAAATAGGCAGCACTTGCGCACTGCCTACTCTGTTTTCCTGTTTTATTCTCACACCCAGAATCTTTACTTAATTCCCAGAAATTCTTTCACAACCTTGGGCATATCCTCTACTTCACATACTGTTTTGTGAAGAATCTCTGCACTGCGGATATCCTCAATGGCCTGAGGAACTGCCACATTAGCAATTCTGCTCAATTCATCCACCAACTCAAAATCTGTCATGCTGTCATACTTTCCATCAATGGCGTTCATAACACTTCTGGTAAACTTAAACGGGCTTGCAGTGGATGCGATCACAGACTTTTTCTTATCGCCTGTTTCCGCCACATACTTCTTATACACTCCGGATGCCACCGCAGTATGGGTATCAATCACATATCCCGTCTTATCATAAAGATCATGGATCACCTGCGCAGTCTCCTGTTCACTGGAATAATTGCCATAGAAGTCTGCCAGCTGTGCTTTCATATCTGCTGTAATCTCATATTTTCCATTGGAATTCAATGCCTTCATGAATTCTGCATTCTTCTGTGCATCATTTCCGGCAATCCGATAAATCAGACGTTCCAGATTGCTGGAGATAAGAATATCCATGGACGGGGAAGATGTAAGAACAAACTCACGGTTCTTATCATAAATTCCTGTGCTGAAGAAATCAAACAATACCTTGTTCTCATTGGAAGCACAGATCAGTTTATCAATGGGCATTCCCATATTTTTTGCAATGTAAGCAGCCAGAATATTTCCGAAATTTCCGGTGGGAACCACTACATTGATCTTTTCTCCCTTTGCAATAGCTCCGTTCTCATACAGTTTTGCATAAGCATATACATAATAAACAATCTGCGGAACCAGTCGGCCAATGTTAATGGAATTTGCTGAAGAGAACTGGTATCCTGCATCGTCCATAATCTTAGCCAGTTCTTTATCCGCAAACATCTGTTTTACGCCGGTCTGGGCCTGATCGAAATTGCCGTGGATACCCACAACAAAAGTATTCTCTCCCTTTTGGGTCACCATCTGCTTCTCCTGAATAGGACTAACTCCATTCTTCGGATAAAACACGATGATCTTCGTTCCCGGAACATTTGCAAATCCTGCCAACGCCGCTTTTCCGGTATCTCCGGAAGTGGCCGTCAAGATAACGATCTCATTTTTCACCTGATTCTTTTTAGCCGCTGTAGTCATAAGGTAAGGAAGAATTGACAATGCCATATCCTTAAAAGCAATGGTTGAACCATGGAATAATTCCAGATAATATGCACCGTCTGCATCCACCAAAGGCGCAATCTCCGGTGTGTCAAACTTGCTGTCATATGCACTGTTGATACAGTGTTTCAGTTCTTCCTCCGTAAAGTCTGTCAAAAACAGTTTCATAACTTCGTAGGCAGTCTCCTGATATGACATCTTGGCAAGCTGATCTAAATCCGTATCCAGTGTTGGAATAACAGTAGGCATAAACAGACCGCCATCATTTGCCAGGCCCTGCAAAATTGCCTGAGAGGCGGTAACCTTCTCATTCTCGTTTCTTGTACTGGTATATAATACTTCCATGTTCTTCCCCTCTTTTGCTTTATTTCATCATATTTGCTTATCCAGCGTAATTTCACTGAATTTTATTATATAAGAAACAGCTTTCCACTGTCAATGACTTTATGTTATAATTTGTCCTAAGGAGGGGCCCGGCGAAGCTGGGAAGATCCCTTAAGGCTTTGCGCGTAGGCAAAAGTGAACATACAAACAACACAGATGCGGATGTTCACATTCGTCAGATGTGTTGTTTGTATGTGAACGCGCCCGCGAACACGAAAAGCTGAAAGTTTTTCGTGTCTTTTGCCGCAGCGCTTTACGTAAAGATCCCTTAAGGCTTTGCGCATAGGCAAAAGTGCGTAATCAACACAAAGGAGAACCTTATGCTGCCAGGTGTATATCTTGCCAAGAAAAAAAACGGCGAAATCTACTACCGTTCCAACATAACCTATCAGAATAAACATATCAGTCTGGGGAGTTATTCCAATGAACAGGATGCTCACCGGGCTTATCTTGCTGCAAACGAAATTTTACAGGGTTCAGATTCATTTGATAGTAAGGCTTTTTCGCAATACCAGCCCCTATCCTATGACAAGATTGTGAGCCTATATAATTTCCGGGACAATCGCATTTATATCAAAACCCCCATTTATCTGCACGCCAGCTATTTTTCCTATTACCTGTCCCCCGGGGAAGAATTGAAGTTTGATATCGATGATCTTTTCTTCTACTCCAGCCATCGGATTCTCCGAAGACAGGGACATTTATACATCAACGACTACGGAATGCAGGTATCCCTGCTGTCCCGGTATGGCATTAAAAATTACGGGGTTGCCGGCCGGGATTACCGTTTTGTAAACGGAGATGCCACTGATCTGCGGTATTCCAACATTGAGATCATCTCTAAATATAACGGGGTGACCGCCATTCCCGCCAGCACCGGAACCAGGTACCGTGCAATAATCCATATCAACGGAAACTACAAGATCGGCACATACAAGACGGAAGCCAAGGCAGCCATAGCTTATAATAAAGCCGTGGACCTGGCACTGACAAGCGGACTCAAAAAAAATTTTGCCCAAAACTATGTAACAGAATATACCGCCAAGGAATATGCCGATCTCTATGTAAAAATTAAAATTTCCCCAAAATATTTAGCATATTTGGAAGCCATCCAACAACCATGATTATTTCTGGTTAATATAATTTACCAGACCTTCACAGTCAATAATTTTCTGCATGAAAGGCGGAAATGCCTGACCCTGAAAACTCTTTCCCGTTGTCTTATCGGTAATGACTCCGGTATCAAAATTCACCTCTACCTCATCTCCGTCAGCGATCTCCACAGCTGCCTCCTTACACTCGATAATGGGCAAGCCGATATTGATGGCATTGCGGTAAAAGATTCTTGCAAAAGTCTCTGCAATAACACAGCTGACACCCGCTGCCTTAATGGCAATCGGTGCATGCTCACGGGAAGAACCGCAGCCAAAATTTTTGTTTGCCACGATCAGATCTCCCTGACTCACCTTATTTACAAACTCCTTGTCAATATCTTCCATACAGTGGGTAGCCAGTTCCTTAGGATCTGAAGAATTCAGATATCTTGCAGGAATGATTACATCGGTATCCACATTGTCGCCAAATTTAAATACTTTTCCACATGCTGCTTTCATATCTTTTCCTCCTATTTCTCCTCCGGTGCTGAAATCTTACCGGTAAGTGCACTTGCTGCTGCCACTGCCGGGCTGGCAAGATATATCTCTGAATCCACATGACCCATACGGCCCACAAAGTTACGGTTGGTGGTGGATACACAGCGCTCATTTTCTGCCAGAATACCCATATAACCGCCCAGACAAGGTCCACAGGTAGGTGTGCTGACAATGGCACCTGCCTCGATAAAGGTACGGATATACCCAGCTTCCATGGCATCCAGATAAATCTGCTGTGTGGCAGGAATCACGATTACCCGGAGTCCTTTTTTAACCTTCTTGCCTTCCAGTATAGAAGCTGCGATCTTCAAGTCCTCTAATCTTCCGTTGGTGCAGGAACCGATCACCACCTGATCAATGGCGATGTCTCCCACCTCATCGATGGTTTTGGTGTTCTCCGGAAGATGTGGGAAAGCCACAGTGGGACGAAGTGAACTGAGGTCAATAGTATAGGTTTCATCATACTCCGCATCCTCATCTGCCTCATACACAGTGTAAGGACGTTTAGAGTGTTGCTCCATATACTCTTTTGCCTTTTCATCCACGGGGAAAATTCCATTCTTTCCGCCTGCCTCAATTGCCATATTTGCGATAGTGAAACGATCATCCATGGAAAGATACTGAATACCGTCTCCCACAAACTCCATGGATTTATAAAGTGCACCGTCCACGCCGATCATACCGATAATGTGAAGGATGATATCCTTACCGCTGATCCACTTTGCCGGCTTTCCTGTAAGAACGAACCGGATGGCAGAAGGCACTTTGAACCATGCCTTTCCAGTGGCCATACCTGCAGCCATATCCGTACTTCCCACACCGGTGGAAAATGCTCCCAATGCTCCATATGTACAAGTATGGGAATCTGCTCCGATAATTACGTCTCCCGCAACCGTCAGACCTTTCTCAGGAAGCAGTGCATGCTCAATTCCCATCTCTCCCACATCGTAATAGTTCGTAATATCATGTTTGCTGGCGAATTCCCGCACACATTTACAATGCTGTGCAGATTTGATATCCTTGTTCG
The DNA here is from genome assembly GCA_051879315.1 of Roseburia sp. Lineage (GTDB taxonomy): Bacteria > Bacillota > Clostridia > Lachnospirales > Lachnospiraceae > Roseburia_C. The sequence continues at coordinate 112,663 of JBJELW010000010.1, read as the reverse complement.
GAACAAAATGATCCATAACCAAGGCTATTTTGTCTTTGTGAAATACTCCGTCCGTTTTCATTTTTTCAATCTCATGGATTGCCACCGGCGAAGTAATATCATTTCCTAAAACCAGGTCAAGATCAGCCTCAATTAACTGACCGGCAGAGACACTGTCCAATCCCGCATGAGCCGCAAGGATTTTCTGAGTCATCGTCATTCCCATTCTTTTTTCCTCCTTTTTTGACTTGACATATTTTTGCGCGTGAGTGATTTCTTTTCGATAAAGAAAATAAATTATCTATTAGTAATATAACACAGTTCATGGTATAATAGAAATACATATCAAATATGTTAGATATAATTTTAAGTTATGGAAAAGGAGGGGATTCCTTGCAAAGTTTATCAGCCTATCGAATTTTCTACACGGTTGCCCAGCAAGGGAATATTTCCAATGCTGCAAGGGAACTATACATCAGTCAGCCTGCCATCAGTAAATCCATCCAAAAACTTGAGGAAGGATTAGGATGCAAACTTTTTAACCGCAGTTCCAGAGGGGTAAGCCTTACCGAGGAGGGAGAAATGCTTTTTAGTCATGTAAGTACGGCTTTCGAGGCATTAACCGCCGGAGAGGACAGGCTGAAAAACGCATTGAATCTTGGTATCGGCCATTTAAAGATCGGTGTGAGTTCCACCCTGTGCAAATATATGCTTTTGCCATACATCAAGGCTTTTACCAAACAATATCCCCACATTAATATTTCTATCCTCTGTCAGTCCACCAACGAATCACTGACCATGCTGGAGGAAAACAAAATAGACATCGGTCTCATCGCGAAACCGGATTACATCAAGTCCCTGAGTTTTCATTTTGTAGGGGAAGTGGAGGATATTTTTGTGGCTACCACCGATTATCTGAATCTGCTGAAAGCCCGCAGTGTCCCCAACGATGAAATACTCCGGCAATCCACTTTAATGCTTTTGGACAAGAAAAATATGACCCGGCAGTACATCGATGATTATCTGCGTGAAAATCAGATCCAGACCCAGGATCTGATCGAGGTATCCTCCATGGATCTGCTAATTGACTTTGCGAAGCTGAATCTGGGGGTGGCATGTGTCATCCGCCAGTTCGTTACGAAAGAATTAGAACAAAAGGAATTCATCGAGATTCCCCTGGGTTTTCCCATCCACAAACGGGAAATCGGTTTCTGTTATAAACCGGACTCCCATCTTTCCAAATCCTTAGAACTGTTCATCCAGTTTTTTCAAAACAATTCATTTTCCCCGGATACAGAATCCGTAAAGTAACGACACCCTTGCGGCTCTCACACCCGAGCAGACAATGCAGTCAAAAAAATGGCAGCAAATCCTTCGAAAAAGGATCTTGCTGCCATATCATTTTTCAAAACCGATTCTCCGGCTTCGCCTATCATACAAACACTGGACAGATTAGTTGTTGATGAACTTATCTTCCTCATTGTTCCAGCTGTAAAGCTTACGGATTTCCTCACCAACCTTCTCTGAAGGATGCTCAGAAGCAAGCTTTCTCATAGCCTTGAAGTGAACCTGACGTCCAGCCGGAGACATATCTAATAAGAACTCCTTTGCGAAAGAACCATCCTGAATATCAGCAAGGATCTTCTTCATGGTCTTCTTGGTCTCCTCTGTAATAATCTTAGGTCCGGTAATATAATCACCATACTCAGCTGTGTTGGAGATGGAGTATCTCATTCCTGCGAAACCTGACTGATAGATCAGATCTACAATCAATTTCATCTCATGGATACACTCAAAGTATGCATTTCTCGGATCATAACCAGCCTCGCACAATGTCTCAAAACCAGCCTGCATCAATGCACAAACACCACCGCAAAGTACAGCCTGCTCTCCGAACAAGTCTGTCTCTGTCTCTGTTCTGAATGTGGTCTCTAATACACCGGCTCTTGCTCCACCGATTGCCAGTGCGTAAGCCAAAGCGATATCCAATGCCTTTCCTGTAGCATCCTGCTCTACAGCCACCAGACAAGGAACACCCTTTCCAGCCTGATACTCGGAACGAACGGTATGACCCGGTCCCTTAGGAGCGATCATGGTTACATCCACATCCTTGGGTGGAACGATACATCCATAATGAATATTGAAACCATGTGCAAACATTAACATATTGCCAGGCTCAAGGTTGGGCTCAATATCCTTCTTATACATATCTGCCTGCTTCTCATCGTTGATCAGGATCATGATGATATCAGCCTTCTTAGCTGCCTCAGCTGCAGTGTAAACTTCAAATCCCTGCTTTACTGCCTTATCCCAGGACTTGCTTCCCTCATAAAGACCAATGATGACGTTACATCCGGACTCTTTTGCATTCAGTGCATGCGCATGTCCCTGACTACCATAACCGATAACTGCGATTGTCTTGCCATCCAATAAAGAAAGGTTGCAATCTTCCTGATAATAAATTTTTGCTGCCATTTTAATAGCCTCCTATTTGTAAATTAATCTAAATATGTAACATCCGATGACCCACGGGTCAAACCGGTGATACCCGTTCTGGCGAGTTCCAAAATCTCATACTCCTGCAACAGATTCATGAATGCATCCAGTTTTTCCTGATGGCCGGTAAGCTCCACTACCATGGAATCTTCCGTTACATCCACGATCCTGCCACGATATATCTCAGTGACGCTTAAAATCGCCTGACGCTGCGTATCCTTCGCCCTAATCTTTACCAGAATCAACTCTCTGGTAACAGAATTATTCGGCTCTAGAAACTTGATATCGCGAACATCCTCCAATTTTGCCAGCTGATTACTGATCTGTTCCAACATCAGATCATCCCCGCTGGTGACAATTGTCATTCTTGTAAATCTCGGATCTGCAGTGACTCCGGCCGTAAGGCTGTCGATATTGTAACCTCTGCGGCTGAATAAGCCGGCAACACGGCTCAGCACACCCGATGTGTTTTCCACTAAAATAGATAATGCCTGTCTTCTCATTCGAAAACCTTCCTTCTACTCATTCACGCTAACATTCATTCTAGCATAACAAAGTCATTTGTCAATAGATTGAACGCATAAAAAAACCGGAACAAATCGTTCCGGTAAACCTTTCGGGGAGTACCTCGCGACTCCTAAGAGCCACGAGGCATGAGTTATGAAAAATTATATTTGCTTTGCAGCAAATACAAGTTATTTATACAATGTTGGAAGCAAAATGTCAAGTGGTTTTATAATATCTTAAGAATTTTTTTCCATGTCCCCATTCTCTCATTTCCCCAGGAACTACTCTCCCGCCTTACAGGTAATCAGCCAGGGAGCCGGCTGTGTGTTGTATGTATTCTTACTGGTTAGCTTTGAAACGGATACCTGGATAATCTCCGGATCCCTGATGCCCAATTCCTTACACAGGGCCGGCATGGATGCTGCCACAACAAAATCCAATGTGTAAATTACAAACTCCATATTGGGATTTAAGGAAAGAAGACACTTCATCTCCTGCTCCATGCTGGCAGATGCCACCAACATGGTCACATCCGGCACCGGAAGCCCCTTCATGGTCTCCGGATCCACATGGTCGATGATTTCCACATTATTCAGGCCGAACTTTCCCACATTATCCTCTAATGTCTGCCGGTCTAAGGAATTATACTCCACGGCAATTACGGTTCCCTCACCATCGGAAATGGCTGCTTCCACAGCAATGGACTCTCCAGAGATGACACAGATATTTTTTCCCTCATTGATCTGCATTTTTGACAGAATAATGGAACGAATCTCTGAACCCACATACCGCACGGAGCCATAGGCAAAGGCACGATTATCCATGCCGAACTTTAAGGTACTTCTGGCGTGATCATTTAAAATCAGCATACCGGCCGATGCATTGATGCCCCGGTCAATCATGTCAGCCACTTTGCTCTGCTTAATAGGTCCCTCCGGTTCACTGCCCTCATTGTAAATAACGGTGCAGTCTCCCAGGCCTGCATTATACATGCGGTAAAAAATATCACTGTGCCCCGCCTCGGTGAACACCAGCACACTGCGGTGCGCCTCCACCGTAGGAATAAGATTTTTATTCTTGCGGGTAATATCCAAAATCTTCACATGCTCCAGATCAAGCTCCGTATGTTCTGAAAAATACTGAAGCCACGACAGGACATGTGTGTTGGTAAAAATACGATTCTCCATGTAAAATCTTCCTCCTCATGCTGTAAATTATGCCTTGATTTTTGAAAGCATCTAAATAGATTTAAAGTATCTTCCAGCTACGTCTGGTTCCATTTCAGCCAAATTATACCACAACCCAACAATAGAGACAATCCTACTCTGACGCTTTATCTGAAGTATATGTGATAGCTGAAACCATGTCCCCGTCAAATATAAATGCCAGCGTGCAGGAGCCCTTCACGTAACTTAAAGAAGTACTGTTCTCCTGATCTGCCTCCCCATAAGCGGCCTGTACTTCATCCTTTGTGGAACCGATGGCAATCCCTTCTCCGGTCTCCACCATGTCATCCTTCAACTCGATGGTCAGGATGAAGTCCTTATCCCCATCGGGATAGGTATTGATCACCACACTTCCGTAGTTGTAAACCTTGTCCATTCCCTGAAAGGCGCAGGACTCTGACTCAAAGTAGCTGTTTGGCTCGCCCAGCACATCCAGCACATCCGCCATATTCTCGTTGACGAACAGTTCCGCTCCATTATAGGAAACCTGATAGGTCTCTTCTGCATCGCTGTTGTCTGCTCCGTCATTGCTGCTTTCCTGTGTGGTACTGCCACTATTGGACGCATTCCCGGATGCATCATTTGAACCGCAGGCGCAAAGTCCCAGGCATAATACAAGACTTAAAGCTAATACAATTTTCTTTTTCATTTGGATTCTCCTTTTCTATTGGCGCGTCACCGCCCATTCGTTTATTCTACAATTGCGTTGGCACCGAAGCTTCGCAGCTCCCCGTATTCCTCCAGCTCCGCGTACTGCTGTTCCTTCATTTCATTGTAAAATTCCACTTTTTCTCCCCAGATCTTCGCGTACTCCTCCTGATTACGATAGTCCGTCAGGTCACAGTTTTCCACCAGCCATTGCCCAAAGTAATCCGCCATTTTTTCCGCTCCCCGGGTGTTTAAGTGAAGTCCTGCATCATAGGTGTCCTCTGACATATCCAGACCAATCTCCTCCTGCAGGGGGATAAAGTTAATATAATCCAAATTATTTTCTTCGGCAAATGCCTCCACCTGCTCATCCCACTGCTCATACCAATAGGGATACTCTGTGGGTGCCTTGATCAGCACCAGTTTGATACCTTTTTCCTGACATAAATCCGCCATCTTCTGCAGATAGCCCATGGCATTTTCCCCCAAGGTATAATCCGCCAACGGGGTAGGATCCGGGAACTCTCCCTGTGCCTTGGTATCCACCCGCATATAATAGCCGTTGTGGGTAACCAGATCCTTGGAAAACCAATGGGCAGTATCATCACTGTTAAGCTCTGACCAACGGGCGTGATAGCGCAGCAGTGGAAAGACGTACTCGATAAAATGCTCCTCCTCTGTCATGGATACCTGAATATTTTTCACCTTGGATGAGGACCAGCGCATTCCGTCAATGGACATGCGGTTGTAGGCCTCACTCTGCGGAGTATCGTACTTTAGCGCCAACACATTAAACACCACCACCTTGGGAGTCTCATATCGCAGAGTATCCTCCAGCAGATAATAGGACTGCCAGGTCAGCTGCTGGGCGCTGCCGCGGATATAACTTGTAATCCCATACTTCTCCCACAACTCAATGGTGGAAATATTTTCATATACCTCACAGTCCCCGATCATAATCACCTCATGATCCGATTCATCCTGATAGTACTCTTCGATCATGGATCCTTCCACGATGCCGGTCTGATACTTGGGAACCAGCAGACGCTGTGCCCCATAGAGCGCTCCAGACAAAATCACCAGTACAAGGAGCGCTGCCATCCATCTTTTCTTCTTCATGTCCGCTCCTCCTAAAACTGATTGTAGATAAACTGTGTAGAATCATATCCCACACCGTATGCACCAAACACTAAGATTACAAAAACAAATACTGCCATGATTCCGTAAAAAAGAACCGCCGGCTTTTCATAAAGCCATGCACGTACATTTCCCTTTTTCACCTTCAGCAGACTACAGCCCAGCACGATAAAAAATCCAATGAGAAGCACTATATAGTCCGCACCGGATAATCCCAGTTCCAGCAGGGAACCGTTGGTGAGATTTGAGATATGGAAGGAAGTAAACATGGTTCCCACCATCCGGAAGGTAAGGGGCACATCCCGGTAACAGTCAAACATACGGATACAGCTCATCAGAAGAATCGTGCGGATAATCTGAAATACCTCATATCCCGCCTTCCCTTTCAGATGAAACCTCTTGTGAAACTTCTCGTACAAAGGTTCCAGTTCCTGGGAAATCATAATCACCACAAAGTTCATCAGACCCCAGACAATGAAATTCCAGGCTGCACCATGCCAGAGACCGGTGGTAAACCACACCACAAAACAGGATAAATACACAGGAACACGTTTGCCCACCGCCTCACCCAGATGCTTTCTGGACCATTTAGACAGTTTCAGCATGGGGCCACACACGGAAATGGGATAAAAAATGTAGTCCGTAAACCAGGTTCCCATGGTGATATGCCAGCGGTTCCAGTATTCCTTAATGTTCTTGGAAAAATAAGGCAGGTTAAAGTTCTCCGTCACACGAATCCCCATCATCTCCGCAATACCGATGGTGATATCGATGCCTCCGGTGAAGTCGCAATACAGTTCAAAGGCATAGAACATCATGGCCACAAACACATAAGCACCGGTATACTGCTCCGGCGCACTGATCAGCGCCGTCACCGCAGTGATGATCCGGTCTGCCAGCACCACCTTTTTGAAATATCCCCAAAGGATACGCATAAGGCCGAAGGATATATTTTTTTCCTCCAGAGGATGTTCTGCAAACAGTGTCTGGGACAAATCCGCAAACCGGCTGATGGGTCCCTGCACCAACTGAGGAAAAAACGAAACAAACAAAGCCAGCTTGAAGGGATTTTTCTCCGCAGGCTGTTTTCCCCGATACACATCAATGATGTAGCCCATAGTCTGAAAGGTATAGAATGAAATACCCATGGGAATGATCATGTCCACCATCTGAAGCTTGGAGGTGTCCTGCAGAAAGCTGTTGATATTGGCAATGACAAAATTCGTGTACTTTGTCACCGCCAGAATCCCGATATTTAAAAACAGGCATCCTAAAAGCCAGCGCCATTTTTTTGCCTTGATGCGGGCTTTATATGCCTTTTTGTCTTCCTTGGTCAGTTCATCCTTATGTTCCTTTATGTACACCTGACACTGATCATTCAACCGCTCCATCTGCATGCTGACCACATAAGTGGACACCGTGGTCAAGACAATAAAGAACAGATAATGCCAATCTGCTGCCCAATAAAAAAAATAGCTGGCCACTAAAAGAAGTGGCCATTGGCATTTTTTCGGAACGAGATAATAAAGTACCAGCACAATGGCCAGAAACAGAATGAACTCATACGATGTAAATAACATCCCTTATCTCTTACTCCTCTTCTAAACGTTCAATCAGTTCGTAAAGTGCCTGTGCGGAATTAAAATTCTCCGGGATAATCTCCTCTGCGGGAATGACCACATCGAACTGATCGTTGATCTCCGAAATAATGGAAACAATATCAAAGGAATCGATGAGCTTGTCATCCACCAGTGTGTCGCAGTTCTCAAAATCGATATCCGGGTGTAAATCTCTTAAAATCTCCAATAAATCTTCCATCTTTAAACTCCTTTTTTCTCTTCGTAATACTTTTTCAAAGTCACTCTATCAATCTTTCCATTAGCTGTCAATGGCATACGGTCTAATTTCTCTACTTTATTTGGAATCATGTACCGGGGCAGTTTATCCTTCAGTATGGACACCAGATCCTTCACCTCAAGATCTCCCACATAAAACAGAACAATTTTTCCTTTATCCTGATCATAGATGCAGCAGGACATGGATATCGGTTCCAGCAGGTTCACGTTAACCTCAATCTCACCCAGTTCAATCCGATGTCCCATATGTTTGATCTGATAATCCTTCCGGGATACAAACACCAGCTCTCCCCGCTCATTAAGCCTTCCAAGATCACCGGTGCGATAAATCAGTTCCGGGTAACGATCATTTAAAGGATTCTGCACAAACACCTCATTGGTCTTCTCAAAGGCATGATAATAACCTAACGTTAAGGAGGTTCCCCGCACACAGATCTCTCCCACTTCACCGGGAGTGGCCAACTGATTCTTTTCATCCAGCAGCAAAATCTCCGTGTTGTGGAAAGGACGTCCTACCGGCATCACCTCATCCAGTTCAAATTCCCGGTCCACCTTATAGTAACAGCACATTCCCGTGGTTTCGGTAGGTCCATATAGATTAGTAAACTTCGCATCCGGCAAAGCCTCCTTCCACAAACGGAACTGCTTGATGGGAAATACCTCACTGCCAAAAGCCACCGTATGCAGATACTCCGGCTTCACCTTATCGAAGGTCTTAAAGGATGAGATCATGGTGAGGGCCGACACCACCCAGCAGATGGTGTTAATCTTATATTCATTTAAAAATTCCACCAGTTTAATGGGGAACATAAACAGCGTTTTGGGAACCAGATAAGTTGTGGCACCAAACTTTAAGGTAGGGTACAGTTCCTTTAAGCAGGCATCAAAATAAAGCGGCGTCTGATTGGCAAATCTGGTATCTTCGTTAAACTCCAACACCTCGGAAAGATTCTCTATATAATCGATGACCGAGCGGTGGCAGGCCACCACACCCTTAGGAACACCCGTGGAACCGGAAGTGAACACAATATAAATGGGATCCGTGTCCAGCTGTCTGTCACGGATCAACGCCAATGCCTCTTCATCAATCCCGTAGGTGCTGATCTCATCATACTTTACCATCAGTCCATCGAACTTAAAATCCCTCGCCAGTTCCTCCGTAACCTCATCACAGATCATCACTTTCGGGTTCAAATTCTCCAGAATCAGATCTATGCGAAACCGCGGCATTTCTGCATCGATGGGAACATAGTAGTTTCCTCCGTAGACACAGCCAAAAAATGCTGCGATGGTCTTGGGCTGTTTTTCCATAAAGACCACCACCGGCTCATGATAAAATCCCTTTTGGTACAAGTAACTTCCGATGGCACGGCTGTCATGAAAGACCTGGGCAAAGGTCATCTCTGTCCGGTCGTCCGCATAAGCCACCTTGTCCGGCAGCCGTTTCACCGTGTGCTCTAAATATTCCAGAACGTTTGTCTGCTGCATCTTCCTGCCTTCTCTCTTTCTTTGTATGTTCTAAAACCGGCTGACCAGATTTTGGTAATCTGTCGCCACATTTTTTCCACAGGCTAAAATGGTCTGCTGGGCCAGCACTTCCATCACATCCACAAATCCACTGCCAATCTCATACTCTTTTTTGATCAATGACAGCTCGGTGCAACCCAAAACAACACATTCTGCCCCCTGCTCTTTCAATTCTGTTACCACCTGCATAAAACGCTTCATATCCGGCTTCCGGTTTGCCTTAATGTCGTTGTAGATTAAGGACATGACCGCCTCTTGTCCTTCCTCAGAAGGCACAACTGTACGGATTCCCGCAAGGGAAAACTCCTGCTGAAATAAGCCGCTACATACAGTGCCGTCAGTGGCCATCACGCCGGCGCAGGTAATGCCCGCCTGCTTTAACGCTTCCGCCGTTTTCCTAATGCCGTGGATTACCGGCATTCCAATGCCATCCTGCAGCTGACTGTGAAAATAGTGGGCCGTAATACAGGGAATTGCCAGAACTTCTGCCCCCTGACTACAGAGGGCTTTTCCGATTTCAATCATATCTTTTACCGGATTTTCTTCACTCTGTCCCAGAATGTAAGCCGTGCGGTCCGGCACTGTGGGAATGCTGTAAATGATAGTCTCTATATGATCCTGATCCTTTGAGGCATCGGTCATGGCTACGATCAGCTCCATAAAATAAGCTGTAGCCATGGGTCCTAGACCTCCAATTATTCCTAAACGCATACATCCGCTCCCTTACTTCAAAGTGCCGGAACTGTAATTGATCTGATCCTGCACAGACTCTGTGGCACGGTCCGGCAGCAGGCTCTCGTCAAAATTATGCTCTGCCCAGCCTCTGGCTGTATCCCAGGCCCAAATTTCCTCATCCGTCACCATAAACAGATTATGCTCCACATCATGGAATGGAGTGCAATCCATGTGATACCATCCGGTTCCCACATTGATCAGATTCCAATAGTGATTGCTGGAGGTAGCATATCGTTTCACCTTCACCACATCCATATTGTCGATGCCGGCCTCCGTCAAAAGGGCTTTCGCCACAGCAAAGTAGGTATAGCAGTCCCCTGTTCTTCGGGTCAGTCCGTCATATGCCGAGGTCACCCAGTCCTGTTTTTCTGAGGTGTCCACATAGCCTATGTGACCGCCCACCCATCGATAAATGGCATAGGCTTTCTGCATCTGCGTCATATCATCAGTGGTGATCTCCGCCAGCACTTCTGCTGACAGTGCGGATACCTCCTCCTCTGTCACAACAGATTCCACCACATGCAAAACAGCTGTGGAACTGGCCTGATTGCCAGAAGAATCAGTGACTGTATAAACCACCTCGTAATCTCCTATGGTATCCAGGTCCACCGTCTGATTATCTATTGTCAGTTCCGGATCTGGGTCCAGCTCGTCAAAGTAGGTGACATGACTCTTATAGCTGACACTGCCACCCACCTCAACAGAAAAGTTCATGGCCTGCACCACCGGCGGCTCTGTATCCTTTTTCACCTCAATGGCACAGCTTTCCCTGGTCTCATTCCCGGCTCCATCCACAGCCACATAGGTTACCTGATACGTACCTTCTTTACTAAAATCCAGATCTGTCTCCGCAGTTACAGTGGGATTATCATCCAAATTATCCGTCACTGTGATCAGAGACGTTAGATCAATCTCCTGATTCTTTGCCAAAGCCCGATCTTCGGCTCCTTCAATCACCGGTGCCTGATAATCCTCAATCACATGAATGTCAACATCCACCTGATAGGTATTTTCCCCTTCATCCACTAAAAGCACCGTTCCGGTCACATCTCCGGCCTGCTTTACATTTGGCTCCTTTTTCCAGGAAATACCCACATCCGTCTCATCCGTCACATCCGTCACACAATCTGCCGCCTCCGGCAGGACTCCTGCCCAGGCCTGCAAATCCTCCGCTGCCGTGGCATAGGGTGCCACCGTATCCACGATCTGGAGAGTAGCGTTATAGGTTTTATCCTTGACTGCAAGTTCAATGGAATAAGTACCTGTATGTCCCGTATCAATCTGCGTCACATCCGTCAAAAAGCAGGTCTGATCCGGAACCCCGTCCGCAAAAAAAGACTCCAGTGTAATCGCATCCCCGGCTTCTAAGATCACTTCTTTTATAATTTTCACCCGCAGGAAAAACCATGCGACAAAAGCAGCAGCTGCTGCCAATAGAATGAAAACTCCAACGATGACAGGAACCTTACTTCCTGTCCTTTTCTTTGTACCTTTCATTTTCCATACATCCCTTTAAGAAATTGCGGCTAAAGCCTGTGCCAGATCTGCAATCAGATCCTCTTTATCCTCCAAGCCGCAGGAAATACGGATCAATCCTGCGGGAACTCCGGCCTCTGCCAACTGCTGCTCATTCATTTGTCTGTGGGTGGATGTGGCAGGATTTAAGCAACAGGTTCTGGCATCTGCCACATGGGTCTCAATGGCAGCCAGCTTCAACTGCTTCATGAACTTTTCTGCCGCTTCCCGTCCGCCTTCCAGTTCAAAGGAAACCACACCGCATCCTCCGTTAGGCAGATACTTCTGGGCAATCTCATAATAAGGGTCACTCTTAAGACCCGGATAATTTACTTTTGTCACCTGGGGCTGAGCCTCTAAAAACTCTGCCACTGCCTGGCCATTCTCCACATGACGAGGCATGCGCACATGCAACGACTCCAACCCAAGATTCAAGATAAATGCATTTTGCGGAGACTGAACACATCCAAAATCACGCATCAGCTGAGAGGTGCACTTGGTAATAAACGCGCCCTCCTTACCGAATTTCTCGGCATATGTAACACCATGATAAGACTCATCCGGTGTACAAAGGCCGGGGAACTTGTCTGCATGAGCCATCCAGTCAAATTTACCGCCGTCCACAATAGCGCCTCCCACAGCAGCGCCGTGTCCGTCCATATATTTTGTGGTGGAATGAGTCACAATATCTGCGCCCCACTCAATGGGGCGACAATTTACCGGTGTGGGGAAGGTATTGTCCACAATCAGCGGGACCCCATGGGCATGAGCTGCCTTAGCGAATTTCTCAATATCCAGAACAGTCAGTGCCGGGTTGGCGATGGTCTCTCCAAACACCGCTCTGGTATTCTCTTTAAATGCTGCATTCAGCTCCTCTTCACTGCAGTCCGGAGAGATAAATGTAACCTCTATTCCCATCTTTGCCATGGTAACGGAAATCAGGTTAAAAGTTCCGCCGTAGATGGAGGACGATGCCACGATATGGCTGCCGCATTCACAGATATTGAACAGCGCAAAAAAATTGGCTGCCTGACCGGAAGAGGTGAGCATAGCTGCGGTTCCACCCTCTAATGCTGCAATCTTCGCCGCCACATGATCATTGGTGGGATTCTGCAATCTGGTGTAAAAATAACCATCTGCCTCCAAATCAAATAATTTTCCCATGTCCTCACTGGTATTGTATTTGAAGGTGGTGGACTGGATGATGGGAATCTGTCTGGGTTCCCCGTTTCCCGGTGTATAACCGGCCTGTACACATTTTGTATTAATTCTATAATCCTGCATGATCTTTCTCCTCTATCACTAATTCTATAATACCTGCATAGCCGGAGCACGGTATTCCGCCTCCGGTCACACCAGTAAGCTCACTGTGTTGTAATATAGCACATTTTCATGTACATAGCAATTATTTCCATTTATGCTTTCGTTGTTACGCACAGCCCTGACCAATATGCAAAAACTTAGGATTCACGGGCAATGATGCACACACCATATGGATTCATGTGATATTTTCCTGAAACTTTTTCTCCGGTCAAAAGTTCTGTGCCGGATAAGACTTCCACGTCCACCGGCTGATCAGAGCAGTTTAAGTAAAAATCAAATTTCTCTCCGTCTGCCTCTCTGGTGTGATGCTCCACTCCCTCCGGAAGCCGGAAGGTGGGAATCTGTGCCTTTTCCAAGAGCTGGCCTATGAGGCGGATCATGGTCTCATCATCCAGTCTGGCAGCCACATAGTAGGCGCTGCCGGCTCCGGTATCCTTTACTGTTACAGCCGGCATATCTCCATAGTAATCTTTGGCATAGGTTGCCAGAGTCTTCGCATCCAGAAGACGAAGCATCTCCGCATAATCCCGCACCTGTCCCTTGCTGCCATCGGTAAAACTCACTTCGTTACGATCCGTGGGATACAGGCTGTCAATTTCCTCGCTGATTACACCGAACAATTCCGTCAACCCATCCCCCGGGAAACCACCTAGGAAATTCAACTGATTCTCATCCACATATCCAGTGACATAGGTTGCCAAAAGCTGGCCTCCACGGTTCACAAATGCTTTGAAAGAATCTGCTACGCCAGGTCTAAGCATATAAAGCATTGGCGCCACCACCACATCATAATCATCCAACGGATCATCAGAAGGAATCACATCCACATCCACGCCGAAATGCAGAAGGTATTTATAAAATTTGATACAGGTTTCCGGATATTTTTTCGTCTCCTGAGACAGTCCCTTCATGTCCTGAATAGACCACATATTATCCCAGTCAAACAATAATGCCACCTTGGACTTTACCAAAGTTCCGCGCAGTTCTGAAAGCTTTGTCAGGTCATTGCCCACTTCTGCCACCTCTCGGAAAATCCGGGTGTCGGAGCGTCCCAGATGATCCAACACCGCGCCGTGATACTGTTCGAAAGATCCGCGTCCCTTCCGCCACTGGAAATACTGCACCGTATCAGAACCTAGAGCCACAGCCTGCAGGGATGCCAGCTTATGTACGCCGGGACGCTTCATTTTGTTACAGCCATGCCAATTCACCAGACCGGGTGCACTCTCCATCAACATAAAAGGCTTGTCTTTTTTCATGGAACGCATCACTGCGTGGTCGAAGGCATTTTCTCCCATGGTATCCGCAAAGGTTTCCCAATCGTTGTGGAAAACAGGGTAGGAATCCCAGGAAATCACATCCAATTCTTTGCTCATCACCCGGTAATCCAGTCCCGGATAAAGCTTCATGTAGTTGGTGGTAACCGGTATATTCGGGGTACGTTCCTTCAAAATAGCGATTTCCGACTTCATGTAATCTGTCATACTCCAGGTGGTAAAGCGTTTCCACTCCAGGTTTAATCCCATATTGCTAAATTCACCATTGCGGTAAGGAGGCTCAATCTGGGAAAAATCATTATAGGTATGACTCCAGAATGCCGTCCACCATGCGTGGTTCAGCTTATCAATGTCATGATCAAACTTATCCGCCAAATAGTTCTGGAAACGTTTCACACAATGAGGGCAGAAACAATCTCCCCCAAACTCATTGGATATGTGCCAGAGTAATAAGCCCGGATGTGTTCCCACCGCATCAATGAGCTTATTTACAATAATAGAAACCTTTTCCCTATAGATGGGGGCACTCATACAGTGATTGTGGCGCACACCATGATGATAGCGAACGCCATAGCTGTCCACCCGCATGGCCTCCGGATATTTTTCGTCCAGCCATGCCGGTCTGGCACCGGACGGTGTAGCTAAAATGGTGTAAATCCCGTTCTCATAAAGACGGTCCATGATTTCCTTTAACCATTCAAAGTGGAATTCCCCCTCCACCGGCTCATAAGCGCTCCAGGAAAACACACCCAATGTGGCACTGGTCATGCCTGCCTCCTTCATCAGACGAATATCCTCCTCCAAAATATCCGGACGATCCAGCCACTGCTCCGGATTGTAATCTCCCCCATGCATAATTCCGTTAATCTGCGGAAATAAAATCTTTCGTTCCATACCTTGCTCCTTTATGAAAATTTATTCGAAAATCATACTCTTCCATCATACTTCTCCTGCGTGTTTTTCGCAAGAGGAAACGAAAATGCACCGCCGGCTTTTCTTTCTCTCAAAACGGGGCATGGAAACTCTTTTTGCTTCTCCCATGCCCCGACTGGTAGTGTCAAAAACGCTTTTATTGTTCAACAATCCTTTAAAGCCTTGATTTCTTCTATAATATTTACTTCATCACCATAACGGAGACTACCTATTTCCTCTCCCCAATCCTCAAGTGATGGATATTCCACAACCATGGGATACCCCTCTGTCTGTGTCACATGTCCCGTGGCAATTACTTCCTCTTCTGTTTGCGTCTCTTCCTCTTTCACAATTTCCGTTGGTTCTTCCGTATCCGCTACAATCTCAGTTTCTATTTCTGTTCCGGTTATTTCCGTGGTCACTTGGATGCCCTTATTATCACAGATGCATCTTCTGTGGTATTTCCACAGCCCGACATAAGCAGGATTAGTGCCAAGACTGTGCTAGCCAGCATTGTAAGTTTTCTCTTTTGTTTTTTCATAGCTGTTCTCCTTTGTGCTAATTTTTATTTCCGAAAATTTCTGACGCATACTCCGTAATTTTCTCGGAAACATACTCCTCATAAGTATCATCAATACAAATGCTCAATAGCGAAATCACTCCCTATTGAGCATTTGCGTTTTACTTTATATTGTTACTGTGCCCATGCGCCATCTGCCTTTAAGGTATATCCGTCAACGACGGTATCATGCGCCATCACACCGGAATCCTGCAAAAAATACCAGGTTCCGTTCAAATCTATCCAGCCGGTCTTCATGACTCCTGACTCATCCATGTAGTACCAGTCCTCACCCTGCTTTGCCCAACCGGTCTTCATGGCACCGGATCCGTCCATAAGATACCAGCTTCCTCCGTCACTTACCCAGCCGGTTGCCATTGCTCCTGAGGACTTCAGATAATACCATGCATTTCCATCTAAAAGCCATCCGGTCTTCATGGTTCCATCTGTATTCATGTAATACCAATCGCTTCCGTCAAAGGTCCAGCCGGTGGACATCCAACCAGATGCATCAAAGTAATACCATGCTCCGCCGATTTTCTTCCATGTATTCTTTGCATAGGTACCATCTGCATACTGATACCACCATCTGTTGCCAGACTGCTTCCAACCTTCCGGAACGGGATTGGAAACCCATTCTCCAGATGTGCCAACATAATATCCATCTACCCAGGCATTTTCTGCCATGCTTCCATTTCCGTAGAAGTAGTAAGATTTTCCGCTGATATCCTGCCAGCCGGTCTGCATTGCTCCGGATGTGCCAAGGTAATACCATGTATCGTCGATTTCCTGCCAGCCGGTGGCCATCACTGCATCTTTGCCAAAGTAATACCATGCTCCATCTATTTTCTGCCAACCAGTTACGGCTGCTCCATTACCATTCAGGTAGTACCATTTTTTTCCATCCAAATACCACTGACTGGTGAGTAACTTTCCATCCTTATAAAAGAATTTTATGCCATTTTCATCTGTGTACCAGCCGTTCTCCGGAGTCAAAGGTTTTGTTTCTTCCGGAGTAGAAGGATTGGGCTCCTCTGGTGTAACAGGATCCGGGGTCTCAGGGGTAGGATCTGCAGGTTCCACTGGTTCAATCGGATCTACTGGATCTACTGGGTCTACCGGGTTAACCGGATCTACCGGGTCTGACGGATCTACAGGATCTAACGGGGCTACAGGGTCTTTTGCTTCCTCCCACTGTGCATATAACGTAATTACATATTCACTACCATCGTTATTAATCGTTGCTCCATCCGTATACAAGGTACCTGTACCATCTGCGCTGGTATTCCATCCTGCGAAAGTGTATCCTTCCCTTTCATATTGATTTAATGTCAATGTAATATTGCTGTTGAACTGGCAATTGGTCATGTCCTCCATGGTGCCTCCGATAGCATCATTCCCGTCAAAATGAACCATGTAATCTGTGGCTTCGCATATCAAAGTAACCTCCATGGTATGCTCATTGCCACAATCATAAGTATAGGTAACCTCTTTTGCATAGGCTGTTAAGGTATTGCCGTTCATGGTTCCGCCCTGCAAATCCGAAACTTTACTTACGTCTACAGATTCTAATTTCACCTGATACTGATCATCTAACGAAACTTCCCTCTGATTCTCATAACATACATAATGTGTAAGTTTACTATTCTGGCTTACATCTAGATTAATCAATTGATTACAACTACAATCCAGATATATCAACTCACTATTTGCACTTAGATCCAAATTAGTTAGTTCATTATACGAACAATATAATGAACTCAGTTTTGGAAAGTATTCTAATCCTTTCAATGTCTTAATCTTCAAATCGCTAGCAGATCCCCGGTGGTCAACAGAGATGCTTGTCACATTATACCTCTCAGCTGCAGACAGCTTATCGTCCCCATCTAAATCAAATTCATGCACATACGCCCTAAAATTATTATCTGAAAAATTAACTTCATCAATATCAATTTCCTCATCACCTTTTGGAGCTACGTAAGCTGTAAATTCACACGTATAACTATCTACACAGTCGTACTTATACGTAATCGCATAACAATCTTCATCAACAACCACGCAAGAACCAACTAGATCTCCCCTCTGAACGTCAGATATCTTCGTGATATCAAACCCAGAAATTTCTTCCAAATCAATTTTTCGCTCCTCATCATAAGACAATTGACATATATTATTATCACAGTAAAACTGTTGTAACTCCTTTTCTGTCTGTACATTCAGACAACTCAACAGATTATTACCACAGTATAGATAGCACAATTTCTTATTCTTGCTCAAATCCAACTCTGTCAAGTAATTAGAATTACAATCCAAAATTTCTAGATTTTCCATATTCGTAACATCCAGCGCTTTTAATTGATTATAACTGCATGTCAAAGTGTCTAACCGACTATTATTTGACAAGTCTAACTCTGATAACTGATTTTCATCACAATACAGTAAATTCAACTTATCATTTTGGGAAACATTCAAATCACGTATATTATTAAAACGACAATCCAGTCCTGTCAATTTTACGTTTTTACTTAAATCCAACGTCTCTATTTCATTATACTCACAATTCAATGCAACCAATTCAGGAAAATACTCGAGTCCCTCCAATATTTTGATGGAAGCTCCATTCACTTCAATTCTTTTCACCGGCACTCTTTCTTCCAGTGACAGTGCACCATCCGCATCTAAATCCAATTGTTTTACATATTCTCTGAAGTTTTCATCCGGAAAATTCTCTTCTATGTTGACTTTACCACCCTCCGTCTCGGCAGTATATATGGTAAACTCTTCTAAATTATTATCTCCACATCGATATGTATAAGTAACCATGGAAGTTCCTTCATTAACCTTCAGACACGATTCATCCACGACTGCTCCCTCTATAGAGACAATTTTCTCCAAATCAAGATCGGAAAACTCTGACAAATCCAATTTATTTTCACTGTCATAGTATTGGACACTTACATTATTTTCACATTCCAATGATGTCAACGCAGAACAACCACTCACATCCAAATAACATAGACGATTGTCGCTGCAGATTAAGGTCTGCAAATCATGATTTTCACTCAAATCCAATTCTGACAAACGATTATTTTTACAATCAAGTTCAACCAAATTAGGATTATTAATTACAGACAAATTTGTCATGTTATTATCTCCGCACTCTAAGGTGGTTAATTTGTCATTTTCACTCAAATCCAATTCTTCCAGTTGATTATAGAAGCAGAACAATTTCTCTAAATCCGGGTTACCTGTCACATCTAGACTTGTTAATTGGTTACTACCGCAATTCAATGAAGTTAAAGCTTTATTATCACGAAGTTTCAACTCTGTCAATTGGTTGCCACCACAATACAATGTTTCTAAGTTTTTATTTTGACTAGTATCCAAAGCTGTCAGCGAATTAAACCCGCAATCCAAATATGTTAAATTGGGGAATTTTTCTACACCAGCCAAACTAGAAATACTTTTGAAGTTAACCACTATTTTATTAACAGCAGCCAGTTCCGCCTGGGAAAGAACACCTTTTTCATCATCCGTATCGAAATTTTCTGATACATAATCCCTAAACGCCTTATCCGGGAAATTCTGTTCATTAATCTCCACACTTCCACTTTCACTTAAACTTTCATTCCCACTTGTCAATTCATTTGCATACACCAGGTTTGTCATTCCCAGCATGGAAGCTATCATACCAACTGCCATGATTCCGGCAAATACTTTTTTTACGCTTCGTAATCTCATGCTTTCTCCTCCTTGTCGCATCTGTTAAATCATTTTTTAATTACAACACTTTTCGTAACATTCCTTTGAGCTTGGCATATTAGGCGCATTGATCCCCCAAAAACTTGGAACACCTGCTATCCGTATGCGAAACAGCACTTCTTCCTGCTCCTCTTCCTCCATCTCTTTCTGCTCAGTTTCCATGATTTCCTCTTCCGTATCCACTTCTGTCACTGCTTCCACTAACACCTGTCCCTCTTCTGCCATCGTGTCATCCGACGTGGATGCCCCACATCCCACTACAGAAGCCATAAGCATAACCATAAACAATACTGTAACCATTTGTCTTTTCATAGCTGGTCTACGTTCCTGATAACTAGCTATATAGTGTAAATGCTCAATAGCAATCGTACTCACTATTGAGCATTTACTTTAGCCTGAATGTTTCTTACTGAACCCATGCACCATCTGCATTTAAGGTATATCCGTCAACGACGGTATCATGCGCCATCACACCGGAATCCTGCAAAAAATACCAGGTTCCATTCAGATCTATCCAGCCGGTCTTCATTGCTCCGAACTCATCCAGGTAATACCAGTCCTCGCCCTGCTGTGCCCAACCGATTTTCATAGCACCGAAATCGTCCATGAGATACCAGTTTCCACCGTCACTTACCCAGCCGGTTGCCATTGCTCCTGAGGATTTCAGATAATACCAGGAATTTCCTTCCTTAAACCAGCCGGTCTTCATGGTTCCATCGGCATTCATATAGTACCAATCGCTTCCGTCAAAGGTCCAACCCGTGGACATCCAGCCGGATGCATCAAAGTAATACCATGCTCCGCCGATTTTCTTCCATGTATTTGCTGCGTAGGTACCATCTGCGTACTGATACCACCATTTACTGCCGGACTGCTGCCAGCCTTCCGGAACGGGATTGGGAATCCATTCTCCGGATGTGCCAACATAGTATCCGTCTATCCAGGTATTTTCTGCCATGCTTCCATTTCCATAGAAGTAGTAAGATTTTCCGCTGATATCCTGCCAGCCGGTCTGCATAGCACCGGAAGTTCCTAGATAATACCATGTATCGTCGATTTCCTGCCAGCCGGTGGTCATTACTGCGTCTTCACTAAAGTAATACCATGTTCCATCGATTTTCTGCCAGCCGGTTACTGCTGCTCCATTGCCATTCAGGTAATACCATTTTTCTCCATCCAAATACCACTGACTGGTGAGTAACTTTCCATCCTTATAAAAGAATTTTATGCCATTTTCATCTGTGTACCAGCCGTTCTCCGGAGTCAAAGGTTTTGTTTCTTCCGGAGTAGAAGGATTGGGCTCCTCTGGTGTAACAGGATCCGGGGTCTCAGGGGTAGGATCTGCGGGTTCTGCTGGATCTATCGGATTTACCGGGTCTGCTGGGTCTACTGGATCCACCGGGTCTGAGTCTTCTGGAACCCCAGGCTCCGGTTCGGTCGGATCCGGGACTACCGGTGTGGGATCTTCAGGTTTTTCAGACTGTGGGAGTACATTAATTGTAAATTCAAACGACCAATCATTTCCACAATAATATGTATATGTCACTTTATCAGCATCTTCACCAACTACCAAATCTGCTTCTGACACTGTTGCTCCAGAAATATTCGACATTTGACTGATATCAAAACTTGGATATTCTGAAAAATCTAACTTTCTATTCTCGTCATAATATAGCTTAGCTTCATTATAGGAACAATCTAAATATTTCAATTTAATATTATTACTGACATCCAAACTGATCAGTTCATTCAAACTACAATCCAAATATTCTAAATCAGGATTGTTATCTGTATTCAGTTTCGTTATCTGATTTTCAGCAAAGTACAAAACATTCAGCTTACTGTTTTGGCTAACATCTAAATCTGTTAACATATTTTTGCCACAAAATAAGTATTCCAATGCAAGATTTTTGCTTACATCTAATCCGGTCAACTGATTACCGCAACAATTCAAGTTCACCAATTCTTTAAGTACATCTAGTTTTAAATTCGTCAACTCATTATTACGACAATCCAAATTTAACAATTCCTGATTGTTATTTATATATAATTCTTTTAACCCGTTGTCATTACAAGTCAGGCTAGACAATTTATGGTTGTAGCTCACATCTAGACTATTTAATGGATTTCCTCCACAATCTAAGACTTCCAAATCACTATTTTGAGTCACATCTAAAGTGCTTATCTGATTATTACTACAGTACAGTCGTTGTAATTCTTTCATATTACTCACTATCAGACTAGTCAGTTGATTATCCCCACAACTCACCCAAGTCAGTCCAGTATTTCCGCTTACATTCAGTTCTTGTAGTTGATTTCCCTGACAATACAACTCTTTTAGATTACTATTTTTGCTCACGTCCAGATTCTGTAACTGGTTCTCTGCACAATTCAATACTTCTAATTCGCTATTCTCAGTCAGATTTAGATTGTCAATATCATTTCCGTAACAATTGAGTTCTACCAATTTTGTGTTTTCGCTCAAATCCAACTCTGTTATTTGTTTATTTTCGAACCCAATACTACTGCAATCTAATTTCGTAAGGTTTTTAAAATATTCAATTCCAGTTAAATTATTGAATTTCTTTCCCAATAAAGGTGGAATATTTCCATAACTACTCAAGTCAATCTCAGCTACAGCATCCATTTCTTGCTGTGACAAATATCCTGATCCATCTGTATCAATTTTTTCAGAGACATATCGACAAAACAATTCATCCGGAAAAGCTTCATCAATTTTAACCTCTTCATCATCTGTCCCGGCATACACCAGTTTTGTCATTCCCGGCATGGTTGCAATCATACCGGCCGCCATGAGTCCGGCAAATATTTTTGCAATTATTCCTTTCCTCATTCGCATTTCCTCCTCTTTTGCGTGCCACCATTTGGTGGCTTTTATGTATATTTTATGCCACCATTTGGTATCCTTGTCAACGGGAGGGGTTATCGCTAGGGGGTTGCTACTATGTACTTTCAACGATTAACAGATTTGCGTCAGGATCACGACCTGACTCAACAGGATGTGGCAGATATCTTGCATTGTAAACGCGAGGTTTATCGCCGTTACGAAAAAGGAATTCGGGAAATTCCGGTGTCCTATGCCATCATTCTTGCACAATATTATCAGGTCTCTCTGGATTATCTTCTTGGGTTGAGCAATAAACGGTGATATATTTTTTTACCATATTTTTCTTGTCTACATACTGTGGGTAAGATATGTTCAAGTATGTTCAATTTTCATTTTCATTCATTGAGTTTTTCTCACAGATTCGATATAATGAAATGCAGAAAAAAGATTAGTTATCGTACTGGATTTTTCCAACTATACCTGAAACAAAATGCGGGGAATGACGAATGATTACTTTAAATGATTATTTGTATAACGGAGACACCGTTTTAAAGATTTTACATCGATATGAGGAAGATCTGCATCAGCACGTGAAAGAAACCAACAACCAGATTGATCTGGTTCACTGTAATTTCCTGTTCCAGATATCCGAGCTGCTACAGCACAATGATTTTCTCACATCCCAGTCCCAGCGGATTAGGGAATTCTATAAGTATATGGCAAACGAATATCCGTTTCTTGCCTTCACCTTCAAGGGGCGCATCAAGTCCCTGATCCGGGCAGAAGAAAAGTTCAACGGCTATATCGTGGAGTATATATACGACTATTATACTGATCATGGAAAGTTCCCTACTCTGCCGGAGCTGAAGAACCGGCTGAACTGTTTCCGGGATCTGATTGCTTATCGCATCGTCATATCCCTCCCTAAGTGTCATCTGAAACCGGATCAGGACCGGCATACTCAGGAAAAGGAATACCTGTATCAGATTGCGAATCGTCTTCCCTCTTTTCTGGAAGATCGGGGATTTACCGCTGAGATAACTAATCTTACGTTTCAGCACAAGTCTCCTCTTTTGCATGAGGATGTGGTTCCCTATTACCGGGATTATATCACAAACGCCAGCTTCAACGGCTATCAGTCCCTGCATATCACCCTGTACGACAATATGGCCCGGTGTTTTATCGAGGTACAGCTTCGCACCAAGGATATGGACGATTATGCGGAAATCGGTCCCGCCAATCATCTGGGATACGAAAAGCAACAGGAAAGCGCCCGCATCCGCCGCTCCGCTATTCCTGAAGGCGAGTGCCTCTATTTCGACGAAGCCTATGAACGTGGGCGTTTACTGCAGCAGCTTGATCTATCCAAGCTGGACGTAAATATGTTTACCGCCGTGGACAACTCTCTTATCAATGACGGCTGTGGTTTGTTCCGCGGAAGACAGATTCAGCCCTTTGAGCATCTGTCACGGTTTCAAAATGATATGATTGATTAGTCGCTTCCCAGATAGGAAGATATATCATAGACACGCACTTCACTGCAATTTGTATATTTTTCTTTGATATATGCTCCTTTCAGATATCCCTTGGATCTGTCACCGTAGGAATAATACAATCCGTCATCTTCCATTTCAGAAATATCCTCAATATAGGCTGCGTCCTCATCCATGGTAAATGCGATGTACTCGTCTGCCCGATTCGTTTCTGCAATCTGAATGTAAGCTCCAAGGTTGTTGTCATAGTAGGACTCCATCTCCCACAGAACATCATGCTCTGCATCAACTATCTGCTCCTGCCCTAGTTCATTCTCATTTGAATCAAAGGCAGAAGAAATGCGGTTGCACCCCATAATTCCCATAGTAATGATAAATAAAACTACAAACAGAATTGTAGAAAAAATATTTTTCTTTTACATATTGTACATTCCTTCCAGATCTATTGTAGATACTCCTTTTATTTCACCACAACAAAATCCGTTTCTTCCAGATCCTCCGTAGCCAAAATATCCAACAATCGAAAAGCCGGGCCTGTTGGATGTGTTCTACCACATTCCCATGCTTCCACTGTTTTCTTGGATACACCCATATATAATGCAAATACACTCTGTGTCATACCAGCTTTCATCCGTATGTCTCGTATTTCTGAACTCGAGTATTCCTTTATCGGTAAAATCATATAAGTTTTAACACGAGCTTTTCTTTGACCTTTTTCATAATCAACGGCCTCCTGCAAGCCTTGTTTTAAATCTTCAAATAATGAACTCAAAAAATCATCTCCTATTCTTTGCAGCTTCTTCTTTTAATGATTTCACTAATTTCTTAAGAACATTCTTTTCTTCATTCGTAAGATTTTCTTGTTCCTTCTTTTTGAACGCAGTTATCAGATACGTTACCTCATATTCTGAAAAATCCGTATAACATACACGAACACTTCCGCTCTTTCCTTTATTTTCTAGTGAAAATCTAACCTTACGAATTCCGCCTGTTCCTTCCATGACAGGTCCTGATTCCGGATCTTTCAATAGCATTATCTGTAACGCACGTAATTCGTCGTCTCCAAGACCAATTTCTTTCCACCGTTTTGTAAATAAAGGTACTTCAATAAAAGTTCTTGTCATTTGTATTCTATTCCTCCTATGTGTCACAGGAGCTTCTCGAAAACTCCTGCTTTATAAATGTGAAATAAAAAGCATGAATTTTCTGAATAATGATTGCACCGTTATAGATTCCACAGTTACAATCGAATAGAAGTGTCTTATGATACTTAAATTTTGAAAGAAATTCACAGAGATAAACACTGTGAATATGTAGAAAATATGCTTTGAATGGAGCATAACACAATACCATTACAAGTGCAACAAAAAATTCCCCAAACCCATTCGGATTTGAGGAATTTAGTTTCGCTCATATTATATCTGCATTATCTACTGGTTTTAGAACTTTCCAGCCTGTGCTGCTTCCTCGATGGAGCTGATGCCATAGCTGTTTAATACAGCGTTGATCTGGTCAATTCTTCTTTCATATGATTCAAATAATGCCATTGTCGTGTCTCTCCTTTCCTATCCCTGTCTCGGGTCGATAATCTTAACAGCGTCATCTACACGGCCATACTGTCCCTTAGCCTTCTCCCAAGCTGTGTTCGGATCATCACCTTTTTTGATAAAGTCAGTCATCTTTCCGAGAGATACAAACTGATAGCCGATCACTTCGTTGTCAGCATCCAATGCGATACCGGTAACATAACCCTCAGCCATCTCTAAGTAACGAACGCCCTTCTCCTTGGTTGCGTACATGGTACCAACCTGAGAACGAAGTCCCTTTCCTAAATCCTCAAGACCGGCACCGATTGCCAATCCGTCATCAGAGAACGCACTCTGTGTACGTCCGTAAACGATCTGTAAAAACAGTTCTCTCATAGCTGTATTGATAGCATCACATACTAAGTCAGTATTCAATGCCTCTAAACTAGTCGCTTCCCAGATAGGAAGATATATCATAGACACGCACTTCCCTGCAATTTTCATAGTTTTCTTTGATATATGACCCTTTCAAATATCCCTTGGATCTGTCACCATAGGAATAGTACAGTCCCTCATCTTCCATTTCAGAGATATCCGCAATATAGGCTGCATTCTCATCTGTATCATCTGCTCTGTATTCATGGGACAGGAACGCATTTTGCGACAAGTCTTCTATGGTGTAGACCCCTTTCCAATAGCTTTCCGGATAATAGCTGCCCGCACCATATTCAACGACATCCGCGTCTTCCTCATCCATGGTAAATGCAATATATTCGTCAGCCCGATTCGTTTCTGCGATCTGAATATAAGTTCCAAGGTCGTTGTCATAGTAGGACTCCATCTCCCACAGAACATCATGCTCTGCATCTGCTATCTGCTCCTGCTCAATTTCATTCTCATCTGAATCGTATGTAGAAGAAATGCGGTTGCAGCCCATAATTCCCATAGTAATGATAAATAAAACTACAAACAGAATTGTAGCAAAAATGTTTTTCTTCTTTTTCAAAATCATTTGCAGTGACATTATTCCAGATAGTCCTTTCTATGTTCCAGATACTCACGTCTCTTTGCTTCATCCTCTTCGAATTCAATAAATACCGCATCACGCATTGCTTTTGCTAATTCATCCACTCTGTTGTTTAACTCGTATGTAGTATGTGCATCCAGATGAACAAATTCAATGTATTCCAGATTCTGAAATTTATAGGTATCCCAGAATTTCTTATATTTCTTCGTGATACTTTTGGAGGCCTCCTTAAACTCTCCACCCGGTGCATTCCCGCCCACCTGCGAACAGTCATAGTAGATTTTCAATTTCTTTACACCAATCTCATCAGCCTTCTTAATCGCCATAATCGCAGAATTGATCTCACCAAAGGCATTTCCCACTTTTGTAGAAATCCCCTTCAATCCATCTGCAATCGGGGTTTCTTCCTCTTTATCCGATAATTTGTATGGCTCAGTTTCTCCATTTTTAAAAAACGTATAGGCTCCACCATAGGGTAGATAAATGTTCCCATTATAGATGATGGCATTTGCTATATCATCCTCTTTACCCTTGTTAAAACTTGAGCCATCCACAAATGCAACGGTGCCGTCAAAATCCGTGTAGTCCGGTACAGCCTTCACAGAATACTCATAGAAATACTGTTTTCCAAACAGATTGATTTCCAAATATCCAACCGGCTGATCAGAGACTTCCAGATTCGAAGTGTTATTTCCCACATATTTGAGAACAATTCCCTCTTTTCCCTCACAAATATAAGCCCTCTTTTTTAGATTTCCACAATCCGTGATTTTCCGGCAGACCGCAAGCATATTCTCCTTTTCCGGAATACTCAGTGTAAAGTTTTCTATTTTACTCAAAAGATCCGGTCTGATATTATTCAGCTGATACTCTTCCTGATCTGCTTTGGGAGCTTTTTGATGATAACGTACCAGACCCTGCAGCAATTCAATATGAACAGACCCCTTATCCTCTTTCTGCATAGCAGGCTTATCGGATGAAGTCTCTCCTGTCCGCAGGAAATTTTCCGCCTCTGCAAGAGTAGGAAATCCCTTAAAATTCAAGCCTGTCATCTGTTCCCGCAATTGCATGCATTCACTCCACTCAGTTACAATACCATCATATTTGCGATTCAAATCTACATAATACTTTTTCGCCATTTTTTCATCCTCCGTCATTGTTTTGCATTTGCTTCAAAAAAAGCAGCGCCCCGGGCAGCTACACACTCACAGGGATAGACACAACATGTTTTCTTCTGAAGAACAGACTCAACACTTTTCCTGACAAATGGATATTCACAGTCGCTACCCAACAGATATACTTTTGCGATATCTTCCTTCGATATCCCGGCTTCTGCTATAAACTCACACAAAAAAGCTTCATTTGCTTTTAAGATGGGTTCAAAACACGTTTTAAATTTTTCAATGGGATAATTTTCCATCATACTGAGATACCCATTATTGAAAAACACCTTGGCTTCATCATTTCTTTTAAACTGTCTCTGTACTCTTGGTGCACTTCCTCTCAGTTCCGAAAATGCCTCCTTGTCCATCTCCTTCTCACCGTAAATTCCCAATGCGCGAAGTCCCGCATCCATCATAAAATCTTCCATAGAATTTGCCAGAACATATTCCAGGTTCGGATTGAATGCTCCTTCGTCCAACTCGTTTTCTTCATACATCTCATATTCCGGGCCCCACTTTTCCTTTTCTGCGATAACAGAAAGCGTTGCATTTTCCTCTTTTCTCACTAAAGTCAGGAGTAGGGCAGAGGGACGAAAATCATAAATCAGGGCAATATCCTGCGGCTTTAATTCATTGACAACCTCAGATTTTTCAAACGCTGTCAAAACCGCATGCAAAGAGTCCACATACTCCATCTGAGGGATTTTCGCCTGCTCTGCCGCCCACTTGATGACACCTAATCCATCCATCTCAGTGTTTCCCATTTCTTCAAAAGCCAGAAGATCCAGACTCAGTGCTTCCTCATTTCTCTTTTCGTGTCTTTTTCTTCTCTTTTCCATTAATTGGAGGATCTGTTCATTGGTGGGCAGTTCCCCGATATGGGTAACCACTACCCTTTTAACACATACATCCAGCATGAATTCTGCGGAACGAATCATCCTTTTCATGATCAGTGCCATTCTGGATCCAGCCACACCAGCATCCTTTATATTTCCATATCCCTTGAATTCATACTTCTGAGCCAATGGAATATCATAAGGACAATCCATGTCAGGGACACGCTTGATACTGCCGTCCGGCATTCGGCATACAGCGAAACATCCCTCATAGCCACTAAGGCTGATTCCCATTGTTACATCTTCTATAAGATCAAAATTGCAATAGGTTTTTTCATCATCCGCAGCGAACTCATCATCCTCCCACACGGTCTCGTATATTTTTTTATAATAAACTTTTATATATGCAATCTGACAGGTAAGTTTTCGATAGGCATTCCTGAAATTTTCATACTCCTTCATTTTAGCTCTTCCAAACAATGCCATCCGAATGTTTTCAAGCTCTCCCGTCACTTTCCCATCCAGTTGAATCCGTTCTATGCTAAAATTGGCATCATATTCCTGACGTATCAGATTCTCAGCATGAAAAACCTTTATACTTTGCTGTACTGCATAAACGTCCGGCATAACCAAAACCGTCTCAAAATTTGTTCTCACCAGAAGTGCCTGATTAAACCCATTTCCCACAAAATGCTCATAATCTTCATCCCACATCTGAAACGGTATTCTTTTTTGCTGGGAACCAAATACATCCCTAAAACGATTGGAGCTCAGACCTTTCCCTGCATCTTCCGCCCTCTGATAAAAGCACAAATAGCCCCTCTCATGAAGGTACTTTAAGTCCTCATAGTTAATAATAAGCTTTCCGCCTTCTATTTTTCCTTCCCTCACCAAACGACTGTCCCTTGCCGCATCATCGGAATACAGAAAGATTCTCTCCAACTCGTCCATATCCGGATACCGAACATAAACTTCTGTGACCACCAGCATATCTTCCGACAGAATTTTTTCTTCTTGCACCTGTTCATCCAATGCCAGTTCCAGAAAATGGTGTGCAGATAACAAACCGGAATCTGCTGCGACATCATACACGGTACCACCCAATTCCATTGCCGTATTTATCAGCTTTCGAAATCTTTTTATATATTTTTCCCCATTCGGTAGGTTATGAGGCAGCGTCATTTCTGCGTTTTGCTCCTCCATTACGTTTTCACCTCCTACGAATTTTTCCCTTCACTGTAAACATCCATAATATCTTTTTTTGTCAAATACTTCTGTTCATTCTGCAAAACAGCCTTCACAAGTCTTACTACAGCATCTTTGTTCTCTCGAATGATGGTTCTTGCCTGTGCCAGCTGTTCCTGAAGAATTTTGTTCACCAACGCCTTTGCTTTTTCATCTATCCGAAACTCTTCTTCCGATAATACCCGCAGCCCCATCTCTTCTTCGTACATTCCAAACTCACATACCATACGGGTGGCAAGCTTCGTTGCTGACGCAAGATCTCCGGATGCTCCCGGAGTAAGTCCATATCCGAACTCCATCTCAGCCGCTCTGCCTCCCATGCTGACACAGATTCGCTGCAGCAGCCTCTCCTTAGTGGGATGCTCATTCATTTTCTCTGGCAGTACATAGCCATTAAAATTTGCTCTGGCAACTACACTCATATATTCCGGAGTACGCCCATAGAAAAGTTCGATGACTGCATGCCCTGCTTCATGATAAGCAGTTTGCTCCACCTCTTTTTCTGAACTGACTTCCGTCTTATCTCCGTAATTACACTGTTCAAAGACTTCATCCAACAATGCATCTGTCACACGTTTTCCGTTGCGGACTCCCTCACGTAGCGCTGTTTCTATCATATTCTCAATATCCGCCGGGCTAAAACCTGATGACCTGGCCACAATACTATCCAGTTCCTTCTTCGAGATACGAAACATATTCGCATGGGCAGAAAGTAACCGCTTCAACAGCCACCTGCGTCCCTTCGCATCCGGCAATCCCACAACAAAGGTCCGGTCAAATCTTCTGGCCAATGCTGCATCAATGCCCTTCAGATTCGTAGCCGCCATAACAAAAACCGGCTTGGTATCCATTCTCTTAAACCCATCCATTTCAGTAAGTAATGCATTGAGTACAAAATTGGATCCGGTAGATTTTCTTGACATTCCAATGGCATCAATTTCATCGATAAATAATACTGCCGGTGCATACTTTCGCGCCACCTGAAAGATCTGATGCACCTTTTGCGCGCCCTCGTTCAGCAACTCATCCGCACTGACTGTCAAAAAATTCACCTGTGACTCTGTAGCAACCACCTTTGCAAGAGAAGTTTTTCCTGTTCCGGGTGGTCCAAACATCAAGGCTCCTCTGGGTACACGCACTCCGGTTTTCATGTATTCCTTTGGATTCTTCAGATACTTAATGAAAAATTCCAGTTCCTTTCTCACATCCGCAGATACATACACATCATCCCAACGTTTATTCGGACGCAGTTCATCTGAAATCAGATCATCTTCATCCTCCGCATCAATTGCCATCTCCAGCTTTAAATTATAAAAAACGATCTTTGCTGCAGTTCCTTCAGCCGTAATTTCTTTTCTGGTAGAATAGGTCAACACCTGATGTCTGACGGTCAGTATCTCCATTGCATTGATGCAGCAAATATCTGAATACGCCTTTGTCAACTGCTCTGTGAGATATTCTTCCCGGATAAATCCCTCCGCTCCTTTTCTAAGCAGAACATCCTTTTCACTTTCCGAATACCGGTAGTTTTGATCACTTTGCAATAAATACACCGGCAGCTCTGGATTATCTTTTTTCAGAGTTTCAAAGTCCACACTTCCAATGGTTTTTACATCGGAAATACTCATGCTGGCTTCCTGCCCGCGCAAACTGTATGCATAATCAATCACTGCAAAAAGTGTATTGTCCTGCCTCGTTAGATCAAGGAATCTGGCTGAATCATTTATAATCACCACCTTCAGCATTTTACTGATGGCAATCGTACATTCCCGGTCCACTTCTTTTAGAATGGGGACCACACAATTTTTCTCTCCCAGATAGAACTGTCTTACTTCTTCTGAACATTCATCAAAATCACATTCCCAGCTAACCTGTTTGATGATTGCTTTTTCACCCTTCTTAGCCTTTTCCTCCACCAGCGAAAAAAGCTCATATAATTCCTGGTCAATCAGCTTTCCAGCCAGTTTGGAAGCATTTCGGGCATCCCCGCCTCCACCTACCGCATACTGAACGGTAGCTGCAACAATATCACTGCCTTTGGATATGTCAAACCCATAATTTTCCTTGTTCTGACTGAGATTTTTCTCCACATCCTTTTTGATTACCTGTCGGATCGCCGGTGCTTTCAAATGATTAAACATGATAATCGTATTGGCTGCCATTCTGGACACGATTTCCGGAGGAAAATAAGGAACTTTCGTATGGGGATTTACATCTTTTTTAAAACCTTCTATGATAACCCGGTCCGGTATTTCCGTTAAATTCTTGTTCCCGGCATTCTCATAAAGTTGTTTTCCTGCATTCGTGGTCATAATAATAATGCAATCCTGAAACGAAACATTGGCATCGTAATACCGGTCAAAGCATTTTCCTTCATCCAGTATCTGCAAAAACAATCGAATGATCTCTATACTAGCCTTTTCGATTTCATCAAACAACAGGACACATTTCGGATTTTCTTCCACAAAAGAAGTCAGAACTCCCGGCTTGGAATTCACATAAAAGGAAGATATACCTACGATTTCTTCCATGGCATTATTCGATCCGTAACTGGCCATATCAAAACGGTGGTAACTGATTCCCAGCTCTTTGGCAAAAGTCTCTGCCATATATGTTTTTCCTACACCCGGAGGCCCGGCAAACAAAAATGCACACCGAGGTCCGGCTTTCTGTTTGATAACCCCGGACTTTTCATTGTGAAAAAAGGCCCGTTCCAATTTTTCAATCGCAGCATCCTGTCCAACAATTACTTCCTTTAACGCACTTCGCAGGGACCTCGTCTTCTCTACAAGCTGCTCCATCGAATGATACTTTTCCGAATCGTCCCGTCTCTTTCCTCTGGCCAAATCCGGGTTAATCACTGCACCCGAAATCCGAAGCAGCTCATCTTTATACATATTGGTATTTATCAGTTCATCATACAAATCTACAATCGTATGGTTTCCCTTTTCAAGAAAACGAAGCATATTGAAATAGGACGGATTCGCTCTAAGCACAGAGTCTGATTTTAAGGAAGCCGCATTTCTATGCCTCACATCACTCAAATCCAGCTTCTTCAATCCATTGGACTCAAACCGTTCTCTTAACTGCTTAAATTCCTCAGAACGATTCATTTCAAATTCGATCGTCTCATACCATTGCTGCTTAGACATGAAATTACTGGGAGTATTGTTCAATAACTCGTACTTACTATATACTTCCTTCAACAATAGTCCCGGATCCAATACCAGATATAATAAAGCAGTATAAAGCGATGTGACCCAATATCTGCCGGTATAACTTCCACCGGAAACAGCCGGATTTTCTCCACCCACAAGATCCAGCACAAAATCCAGCCATACAGATCCCATGTGCAGATCTTCCCGTATACAGAGCTTTTTGCGTAGCTCTGCATCCAACTGCTCTGCATCCTTATCTGCCGCGAGACGCTCCATAGCCTCCCTGCGTTTTTTCCTTACTTCTTCGCGGTTAAGTACAACAAGTTCCACCTCTTCTGTATCTTCTGTCTCTTCTGTCTCTTCTGTCTCTTCCGCTTCGGCTACTTCTTCTGTTATGTCAGATGTATCTTTCTCCGGTCGATCCAGATATTCCCGTGCGCATTTCATTGCCCACTTCATGCTAAATGGAACATTCTCATCCTCATCCTGAAATTCAGTCTTATAGATAAAAATCTTATACTTTATCTCGTATCTTCCATCTACCCGCTCAAAGAAGGTAAGCCAATCCAGGCAGATTCCCGGTTGTTCTCCATTTTTTATGACGTATATTTTTTTAACCATTCCCCAGTTTCTCCATTATATGTAGCAGAAATCCTCGATATCATCGTTATCAGTTCCTTCCGCGTTATCTTCTAAATGTCTCTTCTCCGGATGCTCGTTCGCTGGAATTCTATAATTCCTGATCCCTGATTGCTGCATGTCCCGAATCATTTTCAATTGTTCTTCATCATACATATCATACTCAGCAACAAAATCTGCCGCATGATTCATCAGACGCATAGAGGAATTCTCCCCGGCATCAAAATCAATCCCACTGTAATGCATAACGTTGTGTGCAAGCTCGTCTAAACTAGATGCACACAAAGCGAGCAATGCCAGCCTTCCCTCCGGAACATCCACATACACACTAAAAGAATCAGCATATTCGATTGTGCGATATAAGCTTCTACACCAGGCTGGCGTAATAATAAGCGGTACACCATCCAGTTTCATGGTAAGAACAATAGAGCCGCTTTTTGCTTTCGAGGCGTTAAATCTTCTGACCAGCTCTGCTTTTACCTGTTCTCTTTTCATTACTGCTTCGTTCATTGAATCCTTCTCCCATACATTAATAGCTCATAAAACAGCTATTAAAATTATACAGGATTTCCCATGTATTAGCAAATCGAAAAAAACCCGGAGGAATATCCTCCGGGCTCCTGTTTTCTTTGTGTTCTATGTGTGCGCTACGTCTGTGCACTACCTGTGTGCTACTTGTGCGCTACGTCCCTTTTTTACCGCTTGTTTGTATTTTCATAGAACCGCTTATTTACTGACTTTCTTAGAACTTACCAGCCTGTGCTGCTTCCTCAACAGATACGGCAACAGCAACGGTAGCACCTACCATCGGGTTGTTACCCATTCCGATGAGACCCATCATCTCTACGTGAGCCGGTACGGAAGAAGATCCTGCGAACTGAGCGTCAGAATGCATACGTCCTAATGTATCGGTCATACCGTAAGAAGCAGGACCTGCAGCCATGTTATCCGGGTGAAGGGTACGTCCGGTACCACCGCCGGAAGCTACGGAGAAGTATTTCTTACCCTGCTCGATGCACTCCTTCTTGTAAGTACCTGCAACCGGATGCTGGAAACGTGTAGGGTTGGTGGAGTTACCGGTGATAGATACACCAACATTCTCATGATGCATAATTGCAACACCTTCCTGAACGTCGTCTGCACCGTAGCACTTTACAGTTGCACGAACACCGTTGGAATAAGGCTTCTCATATACGATGTTTAACTTAGCTTCTTTGTAGTCGTACTTTGTCTCAACAAAGGTAAATCCATTGATACGGGAAATGATCTGAGCTGCGTCTTTTCCTAAACCGTTTAAGATAACGCGCAGAGGTTTCTGACGAACCTTGTTTGCCTTCTCAGCAATACCGATAGCACCCTCAGCAGCTGCGAAAGACTCATGTCCTGCTAAGAAACAGAAGCACTCGGTCTCCTCCTCTAACAGCATCTTACCCAGGTTACCATGTCCTAAACCTACCTTACGGTGGTCAGCAACGGATCCGGGGATACAGAATGCCTGAAGTCCCTCACCGATAGCTGCTGCTGCATCAGAAGCTTTTTTGCAGCCCTTCTTGATTGCGATTGCTGCACCTACTGTGTATGCCCAGCATGCGTTCTCAAAGCAGATAGGCTGGATCTTCTTTACCTGGTTGTATACGTCAAGGCCAGCATCCTTGGTGATTTTCTCAGCTTCCTCGATGGAGCTGATGCCATAGCTGTTTAATACAGCGTTGATCTGGTCAATTCTTCTTTCATATGATTCAAATAATGCCATTGTCGTGTCTCTCCTTTCCTATCCCTGTCTCGGGTCGATAATCTTAACAGCGTCATCTACACGGCCATACTGTCCCTTAGCCTTCTCCCAAGCTGTGTTCGGATCATCACCTTTTTTGATAAAGTCAGTCATCTTTCCGAGAGATACAAACTGATAGCCGATCACTTCGTTGTCAGCATCCAATGCGATACCGGTAACATAACCCTCAGCCATCTCTAAGTAACGAACGCCCTTCTCCTTGGTTGCGTACATGGTACCAACCTGAGAACGAAGTCCCTTTCCTAAATCCTCAAGACCGGCACCGATTGCCAATCCGTCATCAGAGAACGCACTCTGTGTACGTCCGTAAACGATCTGTAAAAACAGTTCTCTCATAGCTGTATTGATAGCATCACATACCAAGTCAGTATTTAATGCCTCTAAGATTGTCTTGCCCTGTAAAATCTCAGCTGCCATAGCTGCGGAATGTGTCATACCGGAGCATCCGATGGTCTCAATCAATGCTTCCTGAATCACACCGTCCTTTACGTTTAATGAAAGCTTGCAGGCACCCTGCTGAGGTGCACACCAGCCAACGCCGTGTGTAAAACCTGAGATATCTTCAATTTTCTTGGAATGAACCCATTTTCCTTCTTCCGGAATTGGTGCAGGCTCATGTTTTGCGCCCTTTGCTACAGGACACATGTTTTCAACTTCCTTTGTGTAGATCATTTTAAGACTCCTTTCAGTGAAAAAATATACCATGTTAAACGGTGGCATCCCATTCAACACACTGCATTCATTTTCGCACATTTTTCTACATTCGTCTAGCCTTTTTTATGTAAAAATTAATCCAATCGTTCCATTTTGCCGAATAAGCTCGAAGAAAGTGCGGCTGCCCCCAGGGTAAACAGGGCGATTACCAGTACCATGCAGGCGTAACCCACATTGATGGAAACCACAAGTCCCAGAAAAATAGTAGGAATCATGGCCACCACAATGGCAATACACTGGCTTAGGCTTCGCACCATGGTTCTTCCGAAGGAACCAAAGTTTCTTCCAATCAGCACATCTGCTGACATGCCCAGATACAGCTTATTGGCATTGAGGCAGACATACAGAAAGACACTGAGAATTACAAATATTGGTGAAAGCTGCAACCCGATTCCTGCGGGAATGGAGATGAGACATCCGTCCACAAAAGCCCGGATATGTTCAATCTTCGTGGCATTCCACATTTTATGGAAGGCGGTGTCCGGAATCAGGAAAGTATATGGATTCTCCAGCTCTTTCTCCCACTTTGTGGCATAGCCACTGAACATCAGAACAAAATATGCCATCAATGCCGGAAGGATGAAGATTTTTCCTACCCCCCAGAAATTCGGTTCATCCATGGTCTGAACGCCCACAAAACACAGGACTGCTCCCACCAGCAGGAAAAACAAAGACTGGAAGCTGAAGATAAACAGTTTATTTTTCTTATACTCCAGCAACTGGCGGTAAAAAATAGCTTTTGCATAGTTTCCCTTATACTGAACAGACACGTTCCGTTTCAGCTTCTTCTTCATGTTCAGGGCATTCTCACCCTTCTTTGCCCGCTCCAGCTTCACGGAATAATCTTCCGCAAAACTCATAGCATCCTCGTAATATTCTCCGGTACACTTTACCTTCCAGGCATAAATAACCAATGCAATGGTCATAACCAGATACAGCAGGGAACAAATCACATTTAAAACCGTAGGCCCTACGAAAATCAGCTGCAGCACCGCAAGCTGCCAGCCAAACATGGGAATCAGCTGAATTACCGGGGATGTAAGGTACGAATTCAGTGTGGCAAAGGACAGCCCTTTCTGCCAAAACATCAGCAATGCAACTACAACGAAGGCAATCATCAGCCCGTACAGTATCCATTTTAACACCACAAACAATTGATCCGGAAGGACCTCGTTTCCATAACATGCAATCATCAATGCCATCTCCAGCAGATTCTCGATAACCATCAGAAACAATCCATAAGCAACCAGTCTGGCCGGAGCAATATTACACACAAAAACACCAATGATAATGATGGCTGCTCCCATGAGAAAATTCATCAGAAAGTTACGGATCCCCGAACGCAGCAATACCACCTTGGGATTCTCCGGTGCCACAAATACAAAATGCACATCCGACTTTTTAAAAATGATGCCCTTGCGCTTTGCATACTGGATAATGGTCATGGGCTGTGTGTAAAACATCAGCAGAGACAAGAGAGCTGCCAGCCCCTCCGGCGTAGCCATGCCAAAATCTGCGATCATTCCGCCTACACCTGCCACAATCAGCCAGACGTAGAACACCACCAGTACCGCTCCCACATAAGTGCCGGGCTTTTTTACCGCACGTTTTGCTTTATTGACAAAGCTCCTCACAGTTATATACCAAAGACTTCTACTCATGGTGCTCACCGCCTGTCACTTCAAAGAATAATTCTTCGATATCTTTATCCTGGGTCTGAGCCTTGTCAAAGCTTGCCACGATATGTCCTTTCTCCATAACAAACATCACATCCCAAAGATCTTTTACCATCTCCAGCATATGGGTACTGAGCAGAACAGTAACTCCATTATCTTTTAGTTCCAGGATCACTTCCTTCAGCTCCTTGATGGCTGCCGGATCCAATCCCACCATAGGCTCGTCAAAAAGGATCACCTGAGGCTTGATGGCCAGTGCACAACAGATGCTTAATTTCTGCATCATACCTTTGGACAGCTCATTTCCCAGTTTGTCCTGCTTATCAGCCAGCTCAAAGCGCTGAAAAAGTGCAAGAACCTCCTCATCGGTGATGGGGCTGTTGTATGCCCGGCGGATATACTCCACATGCTCTCTCACCGTCAGAGCATCAAACATTGCCGGCAATTCCGGAACATAGCCGAAAATCTTTTTTGCTTCTTTGGATCGGGCCGGCATTCCGTTGATTCCGATGCCTCCCTCATACCGGAGAAGTCCGGCAATACTTTTGATGATGGTGGACTTCCCTGCTCCGTTTGGTCCAAGCAAAATCCCGATCTGCCCATTTCCCACAGAAAAACTCACATGATCCACCGCAAGGTTTTTCCCATATTTCTTTGACAATCCCTGTACTTCTAACATAAACTTTCCTCCTATTGGCGCAAGTGTATTACTCTTCTAATACAATAGTTCATATAGTGTAATTTGTCAAGAAAAAAACACCTGCCACAAACGTGTGACAGGTGAATCTTTCACATAAAATGTTGGAAGAAATTACTTTTTCTCCACAATCTCGTTTTTATTTTTATAGATGGAATTGGCTGGAACCACGCCGCGCACCATGGACAGGGGATACACATTGGTGTGACTTCCGATAACTGTTCCAGGATTTAATACGGAATTGCATCCCACCTCTACATAATCGCCTAACATTGCCCCAAATTTTTTCAGACCGGTTTCCATCTGTTCTCCATCGCTCTTTACCACCACCAGTGTCTTATCGGACTTTACATTGGAGGTGATGGAACCTGCTCCCATGTGGGACTTGTATCCCAAAACGGAATCTCCCACATAATTGTAATGGGGCACCTGCACACTGTTGAAGATGATGACATTTTTTAATTCCGTGGAATTTCCCACCACAGAACCCTTTCCAACGATGGCATTGCCACGAATGAATGCACAGTGACGGATTTCCGCATCCTCGTCAATAATCAGGGGACCATGAAGATATGCCGTAGGGAAAACTGTGGCGGACTTTGCCACCCAGATGTCCTCTCCCCGTTTTTCATACTTCTCCGGGTCTAAGGTTTTCCCCAGTTCTAAAATGAAGGAACCAATCTCCGGCAGCACCTGCCAGGGATACTCATAACGCTCTAAAAGCGGTGTAGCAATGGTTTCTGTCAATGTGTACATGTTTTTAATCTTACACTGTTCCATAATCTTTTTCCTCATCTTTCTGTATTATATTATCCTATTCGAAAAGTCCATGAAAGTCCTCAGGAATATCCAATTCTTCCTCTTCCACTGCCTCATTCATCAGCGCATTCCATGCTGCCTCGGAATCATCCGGTCCGGTTGCATCTGCGCTTTCCTCCCTGGGTGCCGGTGGCAGTGGCGCATAGGTAGATTCTTCGTAAACCTTTTGTGAACTACTCTGTGGCTGTGGGGTCTGTGGCTTTTGCTTTGCCGGCGGCTTTCGATCAAAATCAAACTGAATGCCGTCCTCCGTCAGCTTCAGATAAGCATCAAAACTTTTTCCCGACTTGGATGTAAAGCCGCAGACAGGCTCCGTGGTCTGCTTATTCTCCAGCAATTGCCCGATCACCTCCGGAGACAGTTCTAACTTTGCCACCACACGACTCAGCTTAAACCCGCATTCACACTGATAGTTCCACTGGGTCTTCATAAGTTTTTTCCCACATTTCGGACACTTCCAGGGAGTTTCCTCCGGTTTGGGACGTTCCGGAAAATCAAACTGAATCCTTCCATCATCCGTCAGTTTCAAAGGTGCCTCAAACTTCTTTCCACTTTTTGATACAAACCCGGCAATAGGATCTGTTTTTTTGGTTAGCAGAAGCTGCTTGATCTGACTTTCCTTTAACTTCACACCTGCAATTTTCCCGATGGAAAACCGGCAGCTGTCCTCCCGGTCACGATCATAGTTGGCACAGCCGTAACCAAAGGGTGTCTGAACCAGGTCTCCGCCACACAAAGGGCAAACCACATCTTTCAGCTTTTTCGCCTCCACATGATCAAAATCAAACTTGATGCTCTTTTTCCCATTCTCATCTTCCGCCAATATCAGGCAGGCATCAAACTTTTTCTTAGCCTTTGAGGTAAAGCCCCGAATGGTACCGGTATTTCCTGTGGTAAGAAGATTCTTTACATGGGTCACCGTCAAATCTTTTCCCGCAATTTTTCCAATCGCAAAGGAACAACTTTCCGGATCCTCCTGTTTCCGGTTGGCGCAGGCATATCCAAAAGGCACCTTCACCACAGCTCCGCCGCACAGCGGACACTGGACACCTTCCACCACATCCGGTTCATTATTGGAAAAGTCAAAACTGATATGCACCTGATCCTGTTCGTCACTTTCCAGTACCAGTGCAGCCTTGAACTTTTTATTGCTCTTTGAGGTAAAGCCGTTTAACACATCCGTATGTCCGGTTTCAATAAGCTGTTTCACCTCTTCATCACTGAGATCCCGTCCGGCAATGGTTCCGATTACGAATTTACAGCCGCTGCCATCCTTCTGATAATTGCCGCAGCCATAGCCAAAGGGCGTGGTCACCAGATCTCCGCCACACACAGGACACTTCACTCCGATGCTGACTCTGGCCTTCATATCCTTTGCATTTTTCCCTGCCATGGGACGAATCCGCTCTGCAATGGTATTTTTCAGATCCCGCTCGATCATGGATACGGTTTCTTTGCGGATGAACTCCTCCAGTTTGCTTCGGTAATCGTCCATGCGGACACTCCCTCTGGTGATTCCGTCCAATCCCTTCTCCCAGGAAGCGGTCATCTTGGGGTTTAAGAGCTGTGGCACTGTAAGATCCACCACCTCATACACCATCTCCCCTAAAGTTTCCGGTGTGAGTACCTGAGTTTTTTTATTCAGATTCAGATAACCGATACGCACCAGCTTTTTGATGATCTCTGCCCGGGTGGCAGAGGTTCCGATACCGGATCCCTTGATCTGTTCACGCAGTTCCTCCTCCTCAATGAGCTGACCTGCATTCTCCATGGCAAGAACCATGGAACCGGTGGTATAGCGTTTTGGAGGCGATGTCTTTCCCTCCTTGAGTTCAAATCCGTTGACGGAAATCTCGTCGCCTTCTTTTAATGACTCCGCCAAAGCCAGCAGCACCTTGGGATCCTTTTTCTCTTCCTTCTCCTCTGAATCCTCTGCCTCGTCCTTAGGCGGTTCTGCGTTCTTTCCCATAACCTCCAGATAACCCGCCTCTTTTAACACCTTTGCCCCGGCAAAGAAGGGTTCCTTCCCTACACAGACCGTCAGCTTGATATTCTGATACTTGGCCGGCGGATAAAAAATGCTTAAGAAACGACGGACAATGAGTTCAAATACCTTGCGCTGCAAATCATTTAAGGACTTCAGCTCCGTGAGCTGTCCCGTAGGAATTATGGCATAATGGTCCGTAATCTTGGAATCGTCAGTGTAGGAAGTTTTTGCAATATTCCGATAGCTGCCGCCACTCATGATATGCTCTGCATATTTGGCAGTTGGCTCGTACTTCTTTAATCCGCTGATGTTTTTTCCGATTTCCTTTGCCACCGCGGTGGAAAGCACTCTGGCATCCGTTCTGGGATAGGTAGTAAGCTTTTTCTCATAGAGATCCTGTGCCACCTGCAACGTCTCATCCGGGCTGATTTTAAAACGCTTAGAGCACTCTGCCTGAAGCTCGGCCAGATTGAATAACAAGGGAGCCCTCTTATTGGAGAAATTCTTCTCCACGGATTTCACCCGGGCAGGCTGTCCCTGCAGTTCCTCCATCAGCTGCAGCGCACTGTCCTTTTTCTTAAATCCATTCTCCTTATAGAGAAGCGGGGATGCCACATACTTAGATTCTTCCACCGCCTTCCACTCTCCATCGATGGCGGAATCCGTAAAATTCCCAATCACCCGGTAAAATGGGGTCTCCACAAAATTACGAATCTCCCGCTCCCGGATTACCACCATACCCAGCACACAGGTCATTACACGGCCCACGGCTATGGCGGTGTAGGATTTTGTTCCCGCCGCATCGTTTAACAGCTGTCCATACTTTACGGACATAGCACGGGAAAAATTGATTCCCATGGCATAATCCTCTATGGTACGCATGATGCCGGAATTAGCCAGGTTATCATATTCTGCCATGGGTTTTGCCTCCCGAATACCACGCAGAATCTCCTCCTCAGTCTGGGAATCGATCCACACCCGAAGTTCCTCCATGCCTTCCCGGACACCGCCAAATCTACGGATGTTCTCCTCTATAGTCTGTCCTTCTTTTCCCGCATCACCGGCCCAGTAAACCTTACTGATATCCTCCCGATGAAGCATGCGGTGCACCACATCGTACTGCTTGCTCACTGCAGGTATCACGTTGTATTTGTAATCTTTCGGGAGAAAAGGCAGATCCTCCAGCTTCCACTTCTTATAGCGGATATCATATTCTTCCGGATACACCATTTCCACCAGATGTCCCACACACCAGGTAATCACGTAATCCTGATTTTCTATATATCCATCATTTCTTCCGGACACCCCCAAAATCCGTGCAAATTCCTGCGCCACACTGGGTTTCTCCGTGATAATCAATGCTTTTGCCATATTACAATTCCTTCATATCTACCAGAATCAACCGGGAATCCTCTTTGGATCGCGCAATCAATTCCTGTGAAAAATTCTGTGCCGAGAAAAGATACATATACTCCGCGGAAATTCTTGCCTGCTTCATGTTGTCCAGCAACTCATCCACCACTTCTTCCCGCATATATTCCTCAGACCAGTTACAGATACCCACCACACTTTGCCGCATGCTGTTCTGTGCCACAATGTCAATGGTTCCCTTTTTTCCCACCCAGGTTCCCTGGCGGTGAATCTCAATGGGAAGCTTGCCGATCCGATTTAAAAGGATCAGGTACTCGTTACACA
This sequence comes from Roseburia sp., assembly GCA_051879315.1. Classification (GTDB taxonomy): domain Bacteria; phylum Bacillota; class Clostridia; order Lachnospirales; family Lachnospiraceae; genus Roseburia_C. Next base: position 69,889 of record JBJELW010000010.1, on the reverse strand, counting down.
CTTTCACAAAATAACGGTTCAGATACTCGCTGAGACCCGGAGCCAGATAGGCATCATAGAACTCCTCCGGCGTCATGCGGTAAAGGTCTGATAAATGTGGGTAGATAAAATGAAACCAAAAATTAACGAATGTATTTGATATCTGATATACACCCTTTTTCGCGTTCTCCCATCCACCGGTGTCGAAGGATACCACCTTCTCCACCACATCGAAAGCCATGAGATTCTTTATGTATACACTGATCTTTGCCCGGGAAAATCCGGTAATTCTAAAAAGATCATTTAACTTTGTATTTCCTGAGGCAATACAAGCCAGAATGGTGTTATAAACTGATAATTCCCTTAATTCATGGCTGATATAATTTTCTGCTTCTCCAAAGAGGAACCCGTCCGGAGACAAAATGTGGGCGCAGACATTTTCTTTCAAAGATTTCTTATCATCCCACCGTTCCAGATATCCCGGCACTCCCCCTAAGATTCCGTAAACCTCCACGGACTGGGAAACCGTATAATCCGGGAAATTTCGCACAATGTCCAAGAACGATACATCCCCCAGCTTTATGGTTTTTTCGGCCATTTTAATATATTCCGCATAAGTTTCCCGAAAATCATTTTCCATCCACACCACGGAAGAACTGGTGAGAATGATTATCACCGGTCCCGGATACAGTCTCTTGGCCTTCAGCTTCAGAATACTGTTCATGAAGGTGATATCTTTTTTCACAATATACTGAAACTCATCGATTACCACCACCAGCTTGGAGGCGTTGCCACTTTTGATCCGGTTAAAATATTCATCGTAGGTAAAATGCTGTAGCTTAATCTGATACTGCTGCTCGATTTCTCTCCCCATCTGCCGGATTTGTTCTTCTGCCGATGCCTGTCTGGCTCTGTAATAAAACACCCGCTTATCACTGCAAAACTCCCTGATTAGTTCATCCTTACCGCAGTTCTCCCTGCCATACAGCAGTGCCATCTGATTTCCGGATGTTTGATACAATTCTTCCAATGTCTTCTCTTCAGCCGTCCGGGCTGACTTCTGAGCTGCCATTTGATTCCTCCCTGTGCGTTTTCGCGGCAGAGCCTCGAAAATGCTTCCGCATTTTCGAGACTCTGCCTATTCCGTAAATTATATCATTTTTTAACAAATGTCACAAGTTTTTCGTTAAAACAAAAAACAAGCAAAAAGCGGATATCCTCTCGGATACCCGCCGAAAAAATCATGATTTATTTTGCTGTGATATATCCCTGTGCCTTCAAAAGCTCCGCGCAAAGCACTGCTCCACCTGCGGCACCACGAACAGTATTGTGAGATAATCCCACAAACTTCCAATCATAAACCGTATCCTCGCGGAGACGTCCCACACTGATTCCCATACCATGCTCAAAGTTTACATCCAGAGATACCTGAGGCCGGTTATCCTCCTCCAGATACTGGATGAACTGCTTCGGTGCACTGGGCAGATCAAGTTCCTGGGGAACACCCTTGAAGTTTACCAGCTTCTCAATGAGCTGCTCCTTGGTAGGATTCTTCTTAAACTTCACAAATACAGCGGCTGTGTGACCGTTTAATACCGGGACACGGATACACTGGCAGGTAATCACCGGTGAAGTAGCGGGAACGATGACACCATCCTTAATCTCACCCCAGATACGAAGCGGCTCCTTCTCGGACTTTTCTTCCTCACCGCCGATGTAAGGAATGATATTTCCCTCCATCTCCGGCCAATCCTTGAAAGTCTTTCCTGCTCCGGAAATTGCCTGATATGTGGTAGCTACCACCTCGTAAGGCTCAAACTCTTTCCATGCAGTGAGCACCGGTGCGTAACTCTGGATGGAACAGTTGGGCTTAACTGCCACAAATCCTCTGGTGGTACCCAGTCTCTTTTTCTGGAAGTCAATAACCTTCATATGCTCCGGATTGATCTCAGGCACTACCATAGGCACATCCGGTGTCCATCTGTGTGCGCTGTTATTGGAAACCACAGGTGTTTCTGTCTTGGCATAAGCTTCCTCGATGGCTTTGATTTCATCCTTTGTCATGTCCACAGCGCTGAATACGAAATCCACCTCTGCAGCAACCTGCTCTACCTCATTTACGTTCTTTACTACTATATTCTTAACAGCCTCCGGCATGGGAGTATCCATCTTCCAGCGTCCACCCACTGCTTCCTCGTAGGTCTTTCCCGCACTTCTTGGGCTTGCTGCGATGGTTGTCACCTCAAACCACGGATGATTCTCCAGCAGAGAGATAAATCTCTGTCCTACCATACCTGTTCCGCCTAAAATACCAACCTTTAACTTCTCACTCATCTCTAATTCTCCTTGTGTTTTACTTTGTACGTCTCACGCGCACATTTGTCTTTCTTGCAAATATACTATACGATTCTGTAGAAAAAATCAACACACAAACTATCAAAAAATACTGCAAAATTGTACTTTTTCTTATACAGATGTACCAAACCGGCTATTTTTCTTCCTGGGGAATGGCAATCTCATCCTGCCAGTCGGTGGCCAGATACTCCTTGTGAAGGGCGATTACGTTCTCCATGGCCTCTTTTCCCGGCGCCCCCACGGTCAAACGTTTATTGACACAGGTCTCCATGGAGATTGCATCGTAAATATCTTCCTCAAACACCGGACTAATGGCTTTTAACTCCTCCAATGACATATCATCGATGGCAATGTTCTTTTCGATACAGTAAAGAACAATCTGTCCCACGATTCCGTGGGCATCCCGGAAAGGTACCCCATGGTTCACCAGATAATCTGCCGCATCGGTGGCATTGGTAAATCCATTGTTGGCACTCTTTCTCATCACGTCCTTATTGAATTTCATGGTCTTTAACATGCCGGTGAAAAGTGCCAGACACCCCTTTACGGTGTCCATGGCATCAAAGGACAGCTCCTTATCCTCCTGCATATCCTTATTATATGCCAGCGGGATTCCCTTCATGGTGGTGAGCAAAGACATCAGTGCACCATAAACACGTCCTGTCTTACCTCTTACCAGCTCCGCAATATCCGGATTCTTCTTCTGAGGCATGATGCTGCTGCCGGTACTATAGGCATCATCAATCTCCACGAACTGATATTCATTGGAGTTCCAGATGATTACTTCCTCACTGAATCGACTGAGATGCATCATGATGGTAGCCGCCGCAGACAAAAATTCAATGAGATAGTCCCGGTCTGACACGCCATCCATACTGTTTAATGTGGGACCATAGAAGCCTAAAAGCTGTGCCGTATAATCCCGATCCAATGGATAGGTAGTGCCGGCCAGTGCGCCGGATCCCAGCGGACAGTAATTCATACGATGGTAAATATCCTCCAGACGCTGGCGGTCCCGCTTAAACATCTCGAAATAAGCTCCCATGTGGTGGGCTAATGTAATGGGCTGTGCCTTCTGTAAATGGGTAAATCCCGGCATAATGGTGTCCGTATTCTCCTCCATAATGTGAAGCAGCGTCTCCAAAAGCTCCTTTAACAGTGCGTCTGTATGTAATACCTCCAGTCTGGTATAAAGCCGCATATCCAATGCCACCTGGTCATTTCTGCTTCTTCCGGTGTGAAGTTTTTTACCGGTGTCCCCCAGTCGATCAATGAGATTTGCCTCCACAAAGCTGTGGATATCTTCATATTTATCCGTGATTTCCAAATTGCCGGATTCCACATCCGACTGTATCTCATCCAGGCAGGCCACAATATCCTTCATCTCCCGCTCTGTGAGAATCCCCTGCTTTGCCAGCATAGCCACATGAGCCTTGCTTCCCAGAATATCCTGTTTGTAAAATTTCTGATCAAATGATATGGACGCATTAAAATTGTAAACCAGCTGATCGGTCTCCTTGGTAAAACGTCCTCCCCATAACTGTGCCATTGTTCGTTCCTCTCTCTCTTTATAATAAATGAATGCAGTGTAAATCTACATCATTTTTTCTGCTTTCTGTGCCTCCCGCTCCCGCATGGAAAATACACATCCGCAATAATCCTGGCGGTACATCTCATATTCCTTTGATATTTCCACCGAGCGCTTATATCCGTTGCGCTTTTTAAAATCCGACAATAGATAAGGCACTCTGTACTGCTTCGCCAGCTCCAAACCAATTTCATTGAGCTTTGCGGCGTTTTTCAAAGGGCTGATGGATAAGGTGGTGGTAAAATAGTCAAACTCTTTTTCCGCAGCCATCACTGCCGTTTTTTCCAACCGTAGTCTGTAACAGCCAAAGCAGCGCTCCCCACCTTCCTTCACCTGCTCCAGTCCCCTGGCCATCTCATAAAAGGCTTCCTTCTCAAAGTCTCCTTCAATAAATTCCACCGGGTACACCGTGGGAAAACGCCGGATGAATTCCTGCTGCTCCTTCACACGTTTCCTGTATTCCTCATCCGGGTAGATATTGGGATTGTAGTAAAACACGGTAATTCGAAAGTATTGGGACAGATATTCGATCACATAAGAGCTGCAGGGTGCACAACAGCTATGAAGCAGTAAAGTGGGAACCTTCTGCTCCTTCTGTAATGTATCAATGATATGATCCAGCTCCAACTGATAATTCGTACCCATCTGTATCTCCCATGATTGTGATAGTCCTTTGGTATTATACATAATCTGGATATATAAATCAAATGTTTCGTGGCAAGTTCTTTTGGCCTGATGCACATACAAAATCCGGGAACTCAAGCCGACGTCACCTTGTTCCCAGGACAAACACAAAATACAGATCTTCTCATAAGATGAACTATACCTCCATTTCCAGGTGACATTATGCAATCGATTATAGAATTATCCAATATAGATTACTACTATCACACCGTATCCGGAGAGACAAAGGCCCTCTCCAACATTAGTTTTTCTGTAACTCCGGGAGAGTTTGTAGCAATCGTAGGGCCCAGCGGATGTGGAAAATCTACACTTTTGTCCATAATTGCCGGTCTATTGACTCCCGGCAGCGGTGAGATCTCCTACCATGGACACCCCCTTACCCCGGAAAACACTTTGCAGATGGGATATATGCTGCAGAAAGATCACTTATTGGAATGGCGGACAATCCGGAAAAATGTTTTATTGGGATTAGAGATTCAGAAAAAACTGACTCCTGAAAATCTGTCCTATGCCGATGAACTGTTGGACACTTATGGTCTTTCGTCCTTTGCTGACAAGCACCCCGGGGAACTTTCCGGCGGCATGAGGCAAAGAGCCGCATTGATCCGCACGTTGGTTTTAAAACCGGATCTGTTGCTTTTAGACGAACCCTTTTCCGCTTTGGACTATCAGACCAGACTCAACGTCAGCAACGATATCGGAAACATAATCCGGAAAGAAAAGAAAACCGCTATTCTGGTCACCCACGATCTTTCGGAAGCCATCTCCATGGGAGACCGCATCATTGTTTTAAGCAGCCGTCCCGGACAGATCCGAACCATTATTCCGATACAGTTTTCAAAAGAGCTTTCCGTAATGGAAAAAAGAAATGCATCCGAATTCAAACATTATTTTAATATGATATGGAAGGAATTTGAACAAAATGGTTGAGCAGTCACAGGCACAGGCCTTATATATGCAAAATATCAAACGCCATAAGATAAAAATCCGTTTTTTTCGGATTCTGATTATGGTTGTTTTCCTGGCACAATGGGAGATCACAGCCTCATTGAGAATTGTGGATCCTTTTATTTTCAGCAGTCCGTCCCGGCTGGTTCACTGCTGCTATGATATGATCTGCTCAAACTCCCTGCTCTATCACGTAGGCATCACGCTGTTTGAGACCCTTGCCAGCTTTTTTCTGGTAACACTGTTTACCATACTCGTTGCCACTATACTATGGATGAGTAAGGGAATTTCTGAAACGCTGGATCCTTATCTGGTGATACTGAATTCCCTGCCGAAATCTGCCCTGGCTCCCCTCCTGATTGTGTGGCTGGGTGGTAACTACAAAACAATCATTGTCACTGGTATGTCCGTAGCAATCTTCGGCTCCATTCTCAGTCTCTATACCACCTTTATCACCATGGATGCCGACAAACTATTGTTGATCCGCACCTTGGGAGGCACCAAGAAAGATATCCTTTTTAAGATACTGATTCCCGGAAATATTCCGGCAATCCTAAGTATTATGAAGGTAAATATCGGCCTGTGTCTGGTGGGCGTTATCATCGGGGAATTCATTGCCGCAAAAAAAGGACTGGGTTATCTGATCATATACGGAAGTCAGGTGTTTAAGCTGGATTGGGTGATTCTGTCCATTTTAATTTTGTGTGCCATAGCAATGATCCTGTATCAGCTGACCAGCGCAGTGGAAAAACACTACGGAAAAAGCCACAATTACTAAAGGCGATTAACCACAAAAACAGGGCTGCCGATCCCTCTGGGACCAACAGCCCTGATATAAATAATGTTTAAAAGAGGAATTACGGAATCCATGCACCATCTGGGCCTACAAAATATCCGCCAATCCATGTGTTTTTTGCCATATCTCCCTTGGCATAGCTGTAATACCATTTTCCATCCACTTCATACCAGCCGGTCAACATGGCTCCATCCTGATCAAAATAATACCATTTCCCGCCAAGGTATCTCCATCCGGTTGCCATGTTTCCACTTCCCGGTTGCAGAAAATACCAGACTCCCTGGTGATACAGCCAGCCGGTTGCCATATAACCTTCTCCGGGATACAGAAAATACCACTGCCCATCCGTGTTTACCCAACCGTTCTCCATAGCACCACTGTCCGGGGACAGATAATACCATTTATCTCCGACTTTCTGCCATCCGGTAGCCATCATCCCACGGGTTCCCAGATAATACCAGTATCCACCCAGTTCCTGCCATCCGGTGCAAAGATATCCCCAATTGTTAAAATAGAACCATCGTCCATCAATCCATTCCCAGCAATTGCACGGATAACTTCCGTCCCGCCGCTTGTACCACCATCCGCCGTCATCATGCTCCCAGCTTCCTGTGTGGGTAATATAGGCATCTTCATTCTGATAAAAATAGTTCATGATGCCGGTGGCATCTGCCACACCAAGTGCTTTTAATTGCTCCTCACTGCTGAGATAATTATCTCTGTCACTGGGGTTATTGATATAGGCATGTTCAATCAAAACTCCGGGAAATCCCTTGATCTTGCTCCAATAGTTGATTCCCAGATAATCTGCCACCGTACCATCAAAATAATATGTATCATTAGACATTCTGGTCTTACAGCCGTTATTAGCCAGTCCCAGCCCGCATAACTCCGTCAGAATGCTGGACGCTGCCCGATACCCCAGACTGCCAATGGCCGGATTGTAGTTGCTATTGGGATAGTAGACCTCGGCACCGGTTTGCGTAGTGCTGGTGGATCCGGTAGCATTCAGATGAAAACTGACCAGAAGATCCGCATCCTTTTCCCAGGCGAATTCGGCTCTCTCATCCCGACCCATACATTCACTGCTGTTGTCGGTTCTGGTCATATATACCGTTACTCCGGGATATTTTTCCAGTTCTTCTTTGCAATAATAGGCAATGCTCAGTGCCAGATCACGTTCCACATAACTTCCCCGGCATGCACCGCCGTCGCTGCCTCCGTGTCCAGGATCCAGTACCACCACAATATCCCGCTGCAGACTCATCACAGGTGCCTCCTGCTCCTCCACGATAGAAGCATCCTCTCCACTTTCGACTTTCTCTGCTCCCTCTGCTTCCTCTGTTTCCTCTGTCTGTTCCTGGTTCCCAGCGCTCGCATTTTCCTCATTCTGCTCTGCCAAAGCAGATATTTCAAAAGCGCACTGCCCCATCATCACAACTGTCAGAAACAGCACCAAATACCTTTTAATCTTTTGCATCACTTTCCCTATCCTCTTTCAGACTCTTTCGCTCTATACTCCCTGATGCTGCATCTCTGCTTTGGCAATTTCATTCAAAAAGAGCTGTTCAATCATATAATCTACTTTTTGCGACAGACCATCCACATGCTCCCGTGGAATAAATCCCCCCGCCATAAACGGATGACCTCCACCGCTGCCGTATCCCTGCAGCGCCTTTGCCACTACAATGCCTGCATCCACACCGGTTCTGGCACTGCGCACGGAAAACTTAATGCCATCCGAACGAATAGCATATACCACGGAAAAATTGACAACATCCAACGACAAAATGAAGTCTGAAATAATTGCAATCAATGCATCCGGGCAATCAAAAGGAATCGCAGCAAACCCGACTTCTCCGTATACATGGATGTTGTCAATGGCAGCTCCATAGGCCTTCAGATCCGAAAATTCCATAACATTGGCATACATCTCCGAAAGGAACTCTGGCTTCGCCCTCTGAAACACATAGGAGAACATCTCCGCATCCAAAGCTGTAGCCCCACGCATGAAATCTGCAGTATCCATCTTAATCCCATATGCCAGACAGCTGGCCACTTCAGGTGACATTTCCGTCTGGGTACGGCAAAAATATTCTGCGATCAATGTGGCACAGGCTCCCACCATTCTGACATCTTTATAAGCATATTCGCAGGCAAAAACAGTGGGATGATGGTCGATACAAGCCACCTCATCCCCTATAAAATCCGTCAGATTCGAATTATATTTTTGCGAATCCACCGTCACAATATAATCTTCTTCAAGCATATCAGATATCTCATCCTTAGACAAAATATCTATACCGAAAACACTGAACATCTTTTTGGTGCTTAATTTTTCTATACGTCCATCATAACAGATATCCGCCCGGATTCCATGTTGTTTCAAAAAAAACTGCAAGCCAAAGGCACTGGCTATGGCATCGGGGTCCGGGAAATTATGTGTCTGAATATAGGTCTTATGTCCCTTTAAAATTTCAATTAACTGCTTAGGGTCCATTGTATTACTCCTCTTATATGTACTTCTTAATTACTTTTCTCTGCCTCAAACTTCAATGTAAAAATTCCCAAAACATAACAGAGCACTGCCAGAATCATAAACACGATCTGTGAAACAATTCCCCCTAACAGAACCTGCGCCACCAACACAAGCCCATGAAGCCAGATGGGCAGATTGTGCAGGCACGCGGCCATACCGGCCTCAATCAGCACTACCAGCACCACGGTTAACACCGGTATGTGAAATACTGCAATCCCCAAAATAATCGTCAACAACGCAAGCAAAACAAAACCACTCAGGCAGACTAGCGCACGATTCTCCACAAAATCACGAAGCTTACGTGAAATATCTGATGAATGTTTCTTTGATGACGTTTCTTTCTTTACCAAAATAATTTTCTTTTTCCTTTTTTCATCTGTTCCTTTGGAAAGAAATTCCTTTATTTCCATTCTGCACTCCTCCAATTCACTCAGTTCATCCATTCTTTTTCTACCGTCTCATTCTCCCAACGATATCACATAACAGTTACATTATAACAATAATCAGTTGCTGGCACAACTTTTTTTACCTTTTTTAAAAAAACAATTGCAAAATAAGAAGTTTATCTATATAATATACAGGTGTCTGATTGACATGCCGATATAGCACAGTAGGTAGTGCACTTCACTCGTAATGAAGGGGTCATCGGTTCGAATCCGATTATCGGCTTTTCTTTTTTTAATATATTTCACACAGCACGGTTCGTGCAATTTTCCAATTTAATTATTTCAATTTTATCCATTCTAATTTTATCAGGAGGTCTTTCTATGACATACCAGCTTTTCAAATCTTATATCCGCGAGCACATGTGCAATGCTTTTCCGGAGGGAACCAGCGTCAACATCCAGTCCATTCAGAAAAATAATGACGTGTTTCTGGACGGTCTCACCATTATGGAGTCCGATTGTAACGTCGCACCCACAATCTACCTGAACGACTTTTATTCCGACTACTGCAACGGTACCACTTTGGAGGAAATCATAAATCACATCCTGAATCTTTACCAAAGCGCCAAACCGGATGCACCCATAGATCTTTCTTTTTTTACCGATTTCGAGCAGGTAAAAAATCGTATCATGTTTAAATTAATCCACTATGAAAAGAACCAGGTGCTGTTACAGGACATCCCCCATTTTCCCTATCTGGATCTGGCAATCGTTTTTTATTGCCTGGTAGAATCACACAGCACCGGCAATGCCACAATCCTGATCCGCAACAACCATCTGGCCTTGTGGGACATCTCCGCCGACGAACTATACCAACACGCCCGACGCAACACCCCTAGAACTCTCCCGCCGCTTTGCCAGCCGCTTACCGGCATGCTGATGGAAATGATGTGTGATGATACAGAAAACGCCGCCCTTTCCGAGCTTCAGGACGCCGAGAATATACCTCCCCTGTTTGTTCTGACCAATGAAAAAAAATCCTTTGGTGCCTGTGCATTATTGTACCCTGACAGTTTAAAACAGGCTGCCACCCAGTTAGAACGGGATTTGTACATTCTTCCCAGCAGTATTCACGAAGTGCTCTTATTACCTGTAGATACACAAATGAGTCCGGATGAACTCAGTGAAATGGTACGTGAAATCAACCGGACCCAATTGGAAAAAGAGGAAGTCCTCTCAGATCATATCTATTATTATTCTTTGGACAGGGATACCCTTCGCATGGTGTGAAACCTACAGACTCTCGTATAGTTTTTCGTATGCCCTCGCCAAATGATTCCAGGAAAAATCCTGCTCCATTCCACGGCGCATAATTCCATACCAACTCTCTTTGTCACTGCTATAAATCTGATGTGCATAGTAAATCACATTTCGCATATCATGGGCATTATATGTAGCAAAGGAAAAACCTGTTCCTGTCTTTTTATATTCATTGTAAGGGATGACCGTATCCTTAAGACCTCCGGTCTCCCGTACAATGGGTACTGTACCGTACCGCATACTCATCAGTTGGCTCAGACCACAGGGTTCAAACTGGGAAGGCATCAGCAGCGCATCTGCTCCCGCATAAATGCTGTGGGCCAATTCTTCCGAATAGGTAATATTGGCTTTCAGGACTTCCGGATAGCGCCATTCATAATGTTTCAGCATGTTCTCGTAGCGCTCCTCACCGGTGCCCAGTACAATCAGCTTGATCTTCCCTCCGGATAACAATTCCTCCATCATGTAGTTTACCAACGCATATCCCTTCTGCTCCGTGATACGGGATACCATTCCCACCACCAAACAGTCCGGATCATAGGGCAGCCCCATTTTCTGGAGCAGCGCCTTTTTATTTACTTCCTTTCCTGCAATCAGATCGTTCTCGCCATAGTTGCAAGGAATGTAAGGATCTGTAGCCGGATCATACACATGGTTATCGATGCCGTTCAAAATGCCGGTGAGCTTATAAGCATGACTCCGCAAAACGCCATCCAGTCCCTCACCACCCTCGGGAGTGAGAATATCCTTCGCATAGGTGGGGCTCACTGTAGTAACGGCATCTGCATAAACAATGCCACCCTTCAGATAATTGGCCTCGCCATACGCCTCCAGCTTATCCGGGCGGAACAGAGACTCCGGTAAACCGGTGATATCACTGACCGCACGCAGATGAAAACGTCCCTGAAACTGAAGATTGTGTATCGTAAAAACAGTTTTTATATGCTGGTAAAAGGGATCAGCCTTATAAAGCTGCTCCAGATAAACCGGAACCAGCGCAGTCTGCCAATCATGGCAGTGCAGGATATCCGGCCTGTAAGAAAGCCTGGGAAGAGCTTCCAGCACGGCTTTCGAGAAAAATGCAAATTTCTCCACATCCTCATAGATATGATGATATGGCTGATCACCGGCAAAATAAAATTCATTATCCACAAAATAATATGTAATTCCATCGTTTTTCGCGCTCAAAATTCCAACGTACTGCTTGCGCCATCCCAGGTTTACATAAAAATGGAACTCGTGGTGCAATTTCTTTTTATCCTGTTCTTTCATGCAGACATATTTAGGTAAAATCACACGCACATCGTATTTTTCTGGGTCAAAATATTTTGGCAATGAGCCTGTAACATCAGCTAACCCTCCTGTCTTAATGTAAGGAACAGCTTCCGATGTTACGAAAAGGATTTTTTTCATGATGCACACCCCCGGATTCCACAATTTCTTATAACCATTATACTCCATTCAAAGTACAAAGAAAAGAAAAAACATACAATAGAATCCAATGAACCCGGTGTTTTTATGCATGCACTTTATACTCCAATCGGATCCTGTCTGCAATCAGCGCAATAAATTCCGAATTTGTCGGTTTTCCCTTGCCATTGTTGATGGTATATCCGAACAGCTCATCTATGGTATCCATTTTTCCTCTGCTCCAGGCCACCTCAATAGCATGACGAATCGCCCGCTCTACCCGGCTGGGAGTCGTCTGATATTTCTTGGCAATGGTAGGGTAGAGAATCTTGGTGATGGAATTCAGCATATCAATATCATTGACTGACATGATAATTGCCTCACGAAGATATTGATATCCTTTGATGTGTGCGGGCACACCAATTTCATGGATTATATTCGTCACATCACTTTCCAGATCCCGTTCCGGTCCCGGCAGCTGTTTCTCATAAGCCCGAACACGTTTGTTATCTTCGGCCGTATCCCTGACTGCCGGCTTTCTTGTATTTTTAATCCGGCTGAGCACTATGTCGCTGTCAAAAGGTTTCATAATATAGTAATCCACACCCAGATTAAACGCATCCTCCGTGATCCGGTCCTGGCCCACGGCACTGATGATGATAAATCTGGGATATTTGCTTATCGTTTTATCGTTCCTTACCCGCTCCAGAAGTGATAAACCATCCATTTTGGGCATAACAATGTCCAAAAGCATCACATCCGGCTGCTTCTCCCGTATCAGCTGGTAAGCCTCCTGTCCATCCTTGGCAGTGCCTACTACCTGTAAATCCTCATCTCCCGCAATGATTTCATCCAAAAGTTCTACCATAATCTCGTTATCATCTGCAATTGCAACATTCAGTTTTTCCATAGAACCCTCCTAATATTTCCGGTGAAGCTATTTGATATCTTAATCAGGTTACCTCAAAAGAAATGTCGAAAGCTGTCGCCAACGTTATTTTTGCTTCCATTTTTTAGGAAGTCTTGACACATTTTTATCTGTAATGCTGAAAGCTGGCTGATTCACGTCCGAAATCCACTAACTATGCTCCAGCATATCCTCAATGAATATTCCATATCCCTTTGTGGGATCATTTACAAATACATGGGTAACGGCTCCCACGACCTTTCCGTTTTGAATAATGGGACTTCCACTCATGCCCTGGACAATCCCTCCAGTCAGTTCCAACAGTTCAGGATCCTTCACCTCAAACAGGATACTTTTGTTTTCCTGATCTTCCTGATAGTGGATCTCCGTTATGGTAATCGCATAACTTTCGATACTTCCATCCACCTGACACAAAATTTGTGCATCCGCGGTTTCAATCTCCTGCTTATAACCCACCGGATATGCCACGCACTGTTCCAACAGTCCGCAGTCCTCATCCACAGTACCATACACACCTTGTTTGGAATTGTCCCATATGGTGCCGAGTCTGCTGTCCTCCCGATAGTTGATGACACCGGATAGCTGCCCCGGTTCCCCCTTCATTCCCTTCACAATATCAATCACTGTACTCTCATAAAGGTTTCCTTCCGCTATATCCAACTGTACCCCTGTATCGATATCAGAAATACAATGTCCCAATGCCCCAAAATGTCCCGCCTGATCGATATAGGTCAGTGTACCGATTCCTGCCAGGTCATCCCGGACCCAGACACCGATCCGGTAAATGCCATCCGCATCTGCACGAGGCTTGATATACAGCTGCAATAATTCTCCTTTTCGCCGGACGGACAATATCACGGAATCTCCCCCGGCAGCATCTATGGCATCGATCAACTCTTCTTTTGTGGAAACGGTACTTTCATTCACCCCGCAAATATAGTCACCTGCTTTTAACACATTGAGTGCCGGTGAATAGTGGGTGCTGCTTCCATCTGTCACATCGCCTGTGCCTAGTACCAGTACACCATCCGTTTCCACATAAAGTCCGATATTTTCTCCACTGACCCATAAACTCTGGGGTTCCACTATATTTGCGGACACACACTTAACAGGAATCAATCCAAACAACTTTGCAGTAAGCTGTACCTGGTCCTGTGTGGTCCGCTCAAGCTTTTCCTGTTGCAAAACCGATGCCGTATCGATCACCTGGCTGCCGGAATCCGCACATTCTAATCGTACCGGCACCGAAAGATTCACGTTTGTCAGGTTACCGTCATCCAAATACAGATCATCAGGAATCATCTGTAGCATCAGATGGTAGGCAAACAGAATCCACAGCACCATCTGCAGCCGAAAAAACTTCACAGCCTTTTGCCGTAATCGTTCGTAACGCATACCAATCCTCCTTTCCTTTTCGATTAGTATGCGTTTTTCTTCACGGATTAAATCCGATTGTTCTTAGCAGTTTGTGCCAATTCCCGCATTTCACGGGCACTTTGCATCACCGTATCCGTAATTCGGACACCGCCCAGCATTCTTGCCAGCTCAGCCACACTTTCCGATTCCTTCAAACGGTGAATCGTGGAGATAGTGGTTTCATTTTGCGCAGATTTTTCAATGCAAAAATGTGCATCGGCCATAGCTGCGATCTGGGGCAGATGTGTGATGCAGATGATCTGGTGTCCACCGGAAATCAGCAACAACTTCTCTGATACCGCCTGTGCAGTTCTTCCACTAATTCCCGCATCAATCTCATCAAAGATCAATGTCTCAATTCTGTCATTTTCCGCCAACACTGTTTTCAGCGCCAGCATGATACGGGAAAGTTCTCCTCCGGAGGCAACCTTTCCCAGTGATTTTAAACTTTCTCCCGGATTCATCGCAATCAGGAATTCCGCATCATCCCATCCGTCGTTTCGAATGCTGTCACGTTTTTCAAACTCCATCTCAAAACGAACATCCAGAAAATTCAGATCCATCAAATGTGTGCGAACCGCTTCGGTAAGTTTTTTCGCATAATTTTTTCGAATTTCACTGATCTGTCCGCACAGTGTCTCCATGCAGTTTTCCTTTTCCTCCAATTCACGCTGGAGTTTTTTCCGATATTCCTCAAAATTCCGAAGCTTTTCCGCTTTTTCACATTTTTCCTCAAGTGATGTCAAAATATCCGAAATGCTGTGTCCATATTTGCTTTTCAGGTGATTCAGTTCATCCAGCCGCTGTTCCATCTGACGATACTTTCCCTCATCAAATTCCTCACCGTCCAGATAATCCGCCACCTCACGGTTCAAATCTCCCAACAGGCTGTCGATTTCCGACACTTCCTCCGCCATCTGTGCCAGGGCAGGGTCGTAACCGGATACCATATTCAGCTCCCGCAGAGCACAATTTAAAAGTTCGGAGGCACTGGCATTCTGCTGACTGAGGTACTGCTGAACCGTCCCCAGAGATTCCAGAATTTTCCTTCCGTTGGCCTGCTTTTTGTAGGCCGCCTCCAAAGCTTCATCCTCTCCCTCTGAGAGCTCTGCAGCCTCAATTTCATGGATCTCATATTCCAGCAGGGACAATTCCCGCATCCGGCTTTCTTCGTCCAGAGAATTCTTCTCCAGTTCCCGGAGAATCTGGTGATGCTCCTGATATACCTTATCCAACTGCTCCTTCAAATCCCCCAGTGCTTCCTTTGCATACTCGTCCAGGATCTGAAGATGATACTGTTTTTTTAAAAGGGACTGATGCTCATGCTGTCCGTGAATATCGATGAGTAGTCCGGATGCCTCCCGCACTTTGGATACGGGAACACTTTCTCCGTTAATTTTGGCAATGCTTCGCCCATTGGCAATTCTTCTGCTCAAAATGACCTGATCCTCTTCGGGAAAAATATCCATCTCTTCCAATGCTGCAACAGTCTTTGGGTCCTTCACTTCGAAAATCAATTCCACAAAGGCATTTTCATCCTGGTCTCTGAGCATTTCCTTCGGAACTTTCTCCCCCAGTGCAAGGTTGATGGAGCCTATGATGATAGATTTTCCGGCACCGGTTTCTCCGGTTAAGATATTCAGGCCTTCCTTAAAATCCACTTCTGCCTCGTCAATGAGTGCTAAATTTTTCACATGTAGATTTCTTAACATTTCCTCTCCTTCATACGATATGTATTGACAGAAATTTTTCTCCAAAAAATTCCTGTCACTTTCCTCTCTCTCAACCCAACCTGCTTTTTACCCCAGAAGTCTGCGCAGACGTTTCATTAAGACTGCCGTTTCATCCACACTGCGCACTGCACACATAATGGTGTCATCCCCGGCAATACTTCCTACAATCTCATGGTATTTCATGGCGTCTAAAGCTGCAGCCACCGCCATGGCCATTCCGGATACCGTTTTTATCACAAGGATGTTTTGTGCCATATCCATGGAAACAAACCCATCCCGGAATATGCGCACAAACTTCTCTGACATTTCTCCGCTTTTTTCCGTCAGTGCAACATACTTTTGCCTGCCATTTTCCGAAGCCACCTTGGTAAGTTTTAATTCGCGTATATCCCTGGAGACGGTGGCCTGTGTCACATGAAATCCCTGCTCCTCCAGGCGCGCGGACAGTTCCTCCTGCGTCTCAATCTCGTTCTTTTGTATCAGCTCCAGAATCTTGGCATGCCGCCCTGTCTTCATTTTTCTACCTCCTTTCCATTAGGTGTAATTTTGCATTTTCTTTCTGAGTATCTCTAAAAAACCTATCTTATTCAACTTTAAAATCCGCGTGGACATCTGTGCCCGATGCACCACGATGCGGTCTCCTACCCGAAGTGCCGCTCCGGTATCCCCGTCAAAGCTTACTTCCGCCCGTTCATCCTTTTCACTTCTTCTGGTATCAATCTCTATCATCACCTCTGCGTCCGCATCGATGACAATGCTCTTGGCATTAAGATTATGTGCATTGATGGGGGTAATCAAAAGCAGATTTGCTTTGGGATCCACGATGGGCCCACCTGCCGACATACTGTATCCGGTAGAGCCGGTGGGCGTGGCAACAATGATGCCATCCGCCAGATAACTGGCCAGATATTCTCCATTGACAAAAACCTTCATATGTAGGATCTGCAACGCACCGGTTCTGTGAATCACCACATCATTGAGCGCCATCTGCTCCTTGCTGCGTTCTCCCTGCATAACCGTATAGCCTCCCAGCATCATCCGGTTTTCAATGGTATATTCATCCCGAAGCAGGGCATCAATGGCCTGGTACACATTATTCCCCTCCAGTTCACACAGATAGCCCAGTTTACCGAGATTTACACCGATCACAGGCAGCTGGCGCTCCACAATATCCCTGGCTGCACGAATCAGTGTGCCGTCACCGCCGATGACAAAAACAGCCTCTACGTTCTCCGGAATCCGATCCGGATCGACCCGCCTGACTCCCTGGTCAATCTGATTGATACAATAATCACAGGTGCCTCCGGCCTGCTCGATATATTTTTTCATTTCTCCGGTGAATTGCAATGCTTCGTCCTTGACTCCGTTTGCAATGATAAAAAAATGTTTCATGCTTTTTCAGACAACGATGTATGTGCCTGCATCACTATGGCCTTAACATCGATTGTCTCCTCCTTCTTTCCCTGCTGTCCCTTTTGCAGATGCACCAAATACTCGATATTTCCCTCCGGTCCCTTGATGGGGGAATATTCCAGATTCAACACACGGAATCCGTTTTCACGGGCAAACTCTATCACACGCTCAATTACCTCTTCATGAACAGCCGGATCACGGACCACACCTTTTTTTCCGACCTTCTCCCGACCGGCTTCAAACTGTGGTTTTATCAGGCATACCATCTCGCCCCCGTCCCGCAGAAGCTCCCTTGCAGGAATCAGCACCTTGGTCAGTGAGATAAAGGACACGTCCACTGAAGCGAAATCAAGCACATCCTCAATATCCTCCGGTGTGACATAACGAATATTTGTTTTCTCCATACATACTACCCGGGGATCCGTGCGCAGCTTCCACGCGAACTGACCGTAACCCACATCCACAGAATACACCTTCTTCGCTCCATTCTGCAACATACAGTCCGTAAATCCTCCCGTGGAGGCCCCGATATCCATGCACACCGCATCCTGCAGTGAGATATCAAAATGGTTCATGGCCTTTTCCAGCTTCAGACCTCCCCGGCTTACATATTTCAGGGTACTTCCCTTGATCTCTATTTTTACCTGATTGTCAAAATTGGTTCCGGCTTTATCCTCCCGCTGCCCATCCACAAACACGTTTCCTTCCATGATCATGGTTTTTGCTTTTTCCCTTGAAACGGCAAGTCCCCGCTGTACCAACAGTACATCTAGTCTCTCTTTCATGTTTTTTCTCTTTCTTTTTATTGTCAGGAATCTAATGCTGTATATATGTCTACGATCCGTTCTACAATGCTGTCCGCATCCAGTCCCAGCATTTGCTTTAACTGTTCTACACTTCCCTGCTCCACAAACTGATCCCGGATAGCCACATTAATCACCGGAATAGAGATGCCCAAATCATTCACCAGGGACAGGACCTGTTGTCCATATCCTCCGGTGATAACATTTTCCTCCATAGTCACCAACACGCGGTAATCAGAAATGTGCTGGAGGATCCATTCCCCGTCAAAAGGCTTAACGAACCGGACGTTCACCACCGTAGCGGAGATTCCGCTTTCATGCAGCTTCTCCCGCACTGACACAGCAGTTTTTACCATGCTGCCCACTGCCAGAAGAAGAACATCTTTCTCCTCCCCCAACACTTCGCAGCGTCCCAGCCGGATTGGCTCCCGGAATTCCTTCAGCTCATCATACGCCTCCCCCTTGGGATAGCGAATGGCAATGGGGCCGTCGAAATCTAAGGCATACTTGATCATGTCGGAAAGTTCCCATTTATTCTTGGGCGCCAACACCGTCATATTGGGAATATTTCCCAGGTAAGACAAGTCAAAAATACCCTGATGGGTCTCGCCATCGCTGCCCACCAGCCCTGCCCGGTCCACGGCAAAAATCACATGTAATTTCTGAATACACACATCGTGAAGAATTTGATCGTATGCCCGCTGTAGAAAGGAGGAATATATGGCCACTATGGGAATCAGACCCGCTGCGGACAATCCCGCCGCAAAGGTCACTGCATGTTCCTCTGCAATCCCCACATCAAAAAACCGGTCCGGGAACATATTTCGGAACCGCTTGAGTCCTGTGTTATCCGCCATGGCAGCCGTAATGGCCACCACTTTCTCATTCCGGTCCCCTAACTTCCGCATCACAGTGGAGAAAATATCTGTATAGTTAGCCTTTTCCTGCCTTACCTTAGGCAGCCCTGTTTCAATTTCAAAGGGATTGGTACCGTGAAACCGGGCTGGATGACGCTCTGCCGGTGAATATCCTTTCCCTTTCTGGGTTCTGACATGAACGATCACCGGACCTTCCACTTTCATAGCTTCCTTAAACAGCTTGATCATTGCCGGGATATTGTGACCATCCACCGGTCCCAAATACAAAATACCCATGTTTTCAAAAAGCATTCCCGGAATCACAAGCTGCTTGATTCCATTTTTTGTCCGGCGGATCCGGTCCACAATCTTATCTCCATATACCGGAATGCTGCTCAGGGAGTGAGAAATACCACTCTTTAGATCCTGATAGGACTCTGCCGTTCTCAGACCAGTAAGATAACTGGACAAACCGCCCACATTTTCGGAAATGGACATATTATTATCATTCAGCACAATGATAAAATTGGATTTTAATTTTGATGCATTATTCAATGCTTCAAAAGCCATTCCTCCGGTCAGTGCCCCATCCCCTAACACAGACACCACGCGATATTCCTCACCGGTCACCTCTCTGGCCATGGCATAGCCTAATCCTGCAGAAATGGATGTGGAACTATGCCCGGTCTCAAAGACATCACAGTCGCTCTCATGTCGTTTTGGAAAGCCGCTCATTCCTCCGTATTTGCGAAGTACATCGAAACCATCCCGGCGCCCGGTGAGAAGCTTGTGGGTGTAGGACTGGTGCCCCACATCCCATATCAGCTTATCCTGTGGAAAATCCAGACAAAGATGCAGAGCAATGGTGAGCTCCACCACCCCCAGATTGGATGCCAGATGACCACCGTTCACAGAAATTTTTTCTATCAGGAATTCCCGGATTTCATCCGCCAACGTGGTAAGTTCCGAGGTTTCCAAGTTCTTTATATCGTTTTCCCGATTGATTTTCTCAAGTATCATGAGAATTACCCCTTTATTTTTCCCGATCTATCAAATAACGGATCAATTCTTCCAAAAATTCATTTTTCACTGAAAGCTGTTTTAGTTCCTGCAAGGCATCCCGGGAATAAGAAATCACATCCTCTTTTGCCTTATCCAGTCCCTCATAGCTTACATAAGTAGCCTTTTGATTCTTATCATCACTACCCACCGGTTTCCCCAGAATCTCAGCGGACCCGGTCACATCCAGAATGTCGTCCTGAATCTGAAAAGCAAGCCCCACTTTGCCGGCAATCCTTTCCAGTTTGTCCAGGTCCTCCGGGGATGCTCCGGCAAGAATGCCTCCGATCATCATGGAAGCTTCCAAAAGCGCCCCTGTTTTCAACTGATAGATAAAATCGATCTGCTCTCTGGAAACCTGCCTGGTCTGGTCAGTCTCCACATCCACGGTCTGGCCTCCCACCATTCCATAGATTCCCGCCTTTCTTGCCAGCACCTGTAAGGCCTTGGGAATCCGGGGATTCTCCGGTTCCAGATCAAATGCCAGAAAAGCCGTCTCATAAGCGTAATTCAGTAGGCCGTCTCCTGCAAGAATAGCCATAGCTTCGCCATATACAATATGAGTGGTCTTTTTCCCTCTGCGATATTCGTCATTGTCCATAGCCGGAAGATCATCATGAATCAGGGAATAGGTGTGTATCATCTCCATGGCTGCCATAAAGGGCTCAACCACCCGGGATGTTCCACCGAACATTTGGTAAGTTTCCTGCATAAGCATAGGGCGGAGTCTCTTTCCTCCGGCCATAAAACTATAATTCATGGCTTCCATTACCTGTTTTTGATGCCCCTGTTCCCGGGGAAGATACGTTGTTAGCACCTTCTCGATCTGCCGGACCTTCTCTTCTATCTGCTGCTGAATCTGCATATCAAAATTCCTCTATATTTCCTTGCTCATTGAGCATCATCATTTTCTTTTCGATCTGTTCTATCTGTTCATTGCAAAGTTTTAATTTTCCGATTCCCTTTTCATAATCAGCAAATGCCTCGTCCAGCGAAACATCTCCCTGCATATGCGTCAATAATTCCTCAATCTCTGCAAACAGATCCTCCAGCTGGTCTGTTTTTTCTGTGGTATCACCCATGCCGCTGTTCCTCCGTTCTGATTTCTTCCACCAACAAAGTCATACTTCCATCGGGAAGTATGGCCTCCACACGATCCTTTGGCCGGACCTGCTTAATACCGGAGATTGCCTCTCCCTGTTCATCACTCATATATACGAATCCATGTCCCAGCTTTTTCAGCGGGGAGAGATCCTCCATACGCTGTGCCAGAAGCGCAAATCTTGCCTTTCTTTTTTCCAGAATATCCCGCATGGCACTTTCCAGCCGAAACTGCAGCTCTCCTGCATACTGCATCTTTGCATTTAGCTGGTTCCGGGGGCTTAACTGCTGAAGTCTTGCAGACAGCGTTTGATATTTGCCCCTCTTTATTTTGATCAGATTCTCCATCTCCCGGTGAAACCGCTCCCCATAGGAGGCAAGTTTCTCCTGAAACTGATTCCAGTCAAAAATCGCCAATTCCGCTGCCGCCGAGGGTGTGGGGGCCCTGAGATCCGCCACATAGTCCGCAATGGTGGTATCTGTTTCATGACCCACCGCTGAGATCACCGGCGTCTCGCATTCAAAAATCGCCCGGGCCACAGCCTCCTCATTAAAGGCCCACAAATCTTCGATAGATCCGCCGCCCCTTCCTACGATTATCACATCCAGATGCATGGCATCCAGTGCCCGGATACCATTCACAATACTTGCCACCGCTCCATCGCCCTGAACCAGCGCCGGATACAGAATTACCTGCACATAAGGATTCCTCCGGCTGGAAATATTGCGAATATCCTGAATTGCCGCACCGGTGGGTGCAGTGACAACGCCGACTCTTGTGGCATATCCGGGAATGGGCTTTTTGTACTCTGGGGCAAACATCCCCATTTCCTCCAGTTCCCGTTTCAACTGTTCAAAACGCTGATACAAATCTCCGGCGCCCGCCAGTTCGATCTCCTTGGCGTAAAGCTGATACCGGCCGTCCCTGTCATATACCTGAATGGAACCGGTGACCTGTACCTGATCTCCATCCTGCATGGAAAACTTCAGTCCTTTGCGGTCCTTCACAAACATCACCGCGTCCATGGCGCTGCCGTTTTCCTTTAAGCGGAAATAAATATGCCCGCTGCTGTGATATTTACAGTTAGATACTTCACCTTTTATGCAGATGTTACGCAGCATAAAATCCTGGGCAAACATATTCTTAATGTATTGATTGATCTGGTATACTCCGTAAATATTTTTTGTCATGCCAGTTTTGCCAAAACACCGTTCACAAAAGCCGGTGCATCTTCTGTACCAAACTTCTTTGCCAATTCTACAGCCTCATTGATGGCCACTCCGGTGGGAATATCCTCCTCACATTTTATTTCGTAAACAGCCAGGCGGATAATGCTCAGTTCCACCTTACCCATACGGCTTGTCTTCCATCCCTTGCTCTTTTCGTTGATCCATGCATCAATCTGTTCTAATTGTGCAACAATTTCCCGACATTTATGCTCCATATAGGCCCGGTCTTTCTCCTGCATCCCCTGCTCCTCCTGCTCTGCAAGAACAAGCGCCAACTGCTCCTCGTACTCGGCTCCCTGATAGAACTCCACACGAAAAAGCATTTTAAAAATCAATTCTCTTATCTCTCTTCTGCTCATTTGGTTTCCTCTCTGCGAAAATTTCCTACGAATGGAAAAAGAATGCCACAAAGGCATTCTTTATTATACATCATTTCATTCTGTTGCAAAAGCATTATTTGGTATTTCTCATATCAACCGTAGCAATCCTTACATTTACCATAGCCACAGACAGGCCGGTCATGGTCTCAATGGCATTCTTAACTCTTTCCTGTACCTTCGCAGACACATCAGGAATAGAAAAACCATATGCGATATTCAATGACACCTCCACATCCACAGTGTCTTCAATCACATCTACCTTTACACCCTTGGACAAATTCTTCATGCCCAGTTTGCTCACCAGCTCATTGGTGATATTCCCCGCCATAGAGGCAACACCCTCCACCTCAGTGGCTGCAAGTCCTGCAATGATAGCTACCACCTCATCGGCAATATGCACCTGACCCAGATTGTCTTCTTTTATCTTAAACACTTTTCTATTTTCAGCCATAAAACGCCTCCTGTTTATACTTATGTGGTTATTATAGCAGATAACACCACTTTTGAAAACATTTTCTTTCGATGAGTCCCAGAAAAAAAGTCTCATCCTTCTTCCACAAACAAATCTTCTGCCACCTGCACCACATCGGAAAAAGGTTCATGTTCCTTTGCCGGACTGGCATACAGGTTTTCCTGGAATCCGGTCAGCTTCTCCACATAAAAATCCACCGCTTCCTTGGCCGTTTTAAAACAACGCAGCGATGCCGGTGCATTCCAGTCTTTCCAATAAACCATATTGTAATCAATATAGGCCACAGTGGCAAAATCATCATCCGACGTATTAATGAATGTCCGTTGCATGGAGGCATGCATCCGGTTACCCTCCATACGTTTCACCTTTCCACTCTGTACCGGAGGTTCCACCTCCTTGCTCTCCGGCTTGGAAGGAGCTGCTTTCACATTCTTTCCCTGCTTTGTCCGATGCTCCTGTTCCACCATGCGGTCTACCGCCTCCGCTGCACGGTTCATCGCCTCAAAAATATCCATCTGTCCCTCTACGGAATTATTTCCTGGTTTCATGTTCATCGCCCCATTCTTTGGCACGAGGTGTCACCGAAGGTGACGGAGTCCTTGTGCCTTTTATCTGCTCAGAATTTCTTTCGTATTGATAAATTCGTAAGGTGTCTGCTGATATACATAATAATTCAGCCAGTTTGCATACAGCATATTGCCATGGGAACGCCACTGCAGCAAGGGTTTTTCATTGATATCATCGTGAGGGTAATAATTCACAGGCATCGCAATATCCAGTCCCTTGGCCAGGTCGCGCTTATATTCCTTATCCAGAGTCAGACGATCATATTCCGGATGACCCATCACAAAAATTTTTCTTCCCTCGTCTGCTATTGCAAGAAATACTCCGGCCTCATCCGATTCCGCCAAAATTGCCAGCTCTCCTGTATTCTCAATATCTTCACGCAACACCTGGGTATGTCTGGAATGAGGGGCCATAAAGTGATCGTCGAAACCACGTACTAACGGTACCTTTCGATTCATTACCCGATGCTCATAAACACCGAACATCTTTTTATCCAGCAAATGCTTTTTGATCCCGTAATGATAATACAGCCCTGCCTGTGCTCCCCAGCAGAGATACAGGGTGGAAGTGACATGGGTCTTGGTCCACTCCAGAATTTGACAAAACTCCTCCCAGTAATCCACATCTTCAAACTCCATCATCTCCACCGGTGCACCGGTAATGATCAGCCCGTCCAGATTGGAGTCTTTGATTTCCTCAAAGGGCTGATAAAATTTGTTCAAGTGACTCTTAGAAGTATTTTTTGACTCATGGGAACTTACCGTGATCCATGAAACATCCACCTGTAAGGGTGTATTGGACAGGGAGCGCAAAACCTGAAGTTCAGTGTCTTCCTTCAAAGGCATCAGATTCAAAATACCGATTCCCAAAGGTCTTATATTCTGATGCTGCGCCCGATTCTCATCCATTACAAATATATTTTCTTTCTCTAAGATCTCCTTTGCAGGCAGATCGTTCATTGTCTTGATTGGCATACCTTAAAACCTCTTTTCGTCCCTTATAACATCTGTGTCAATTCCTCTTCTGAAAGCACGGGAATTCCAAGTTCCTGCGCCTTTGCAAGCTTGCTGCCGGCATTGTCCCCCGCCAAAAGATACGTGGTCTTTTTGGACACGGATCCGGTCACTTTCCCGCCGTTTTTCTCAATCAGTTCCGCTGCCTCCTTGCGGTCCATACCCGGAAGTGTTCCAGTAATCACAAAGGTCATTCCGCTTAATTTTCCCTCCACAGTCTCCTGCGTCAGGCTCTGAAGATTCACGCCGTATGACTTTAACCGGTGGATGATATCAACATTTTTTTCCGACCGGAAGTAATCCAAAATGGCTTTGGCGCTGATGGCACCGATATCCGGCACCTGCGTCAGTTTCTCCTCGTCCGCTTCCATCAGAGCCTCCACTGAACCGAAGTACTTTAAGAGAGTTTTAGCCGCGTTTTTTCCCACATTGGGAATACCCAGCCCACTGACCAGCATATACGCGTCGTTATCCTTTGCCCGCTCAATAGCATCCAGCAATTTATCGGTATTTTTCTCTTTTCCGATAATTCCCTGATCGATCAACTCCTGTCTGTGCTCTTTCAGAACAAAAATATCCGCAATATCTTTAATATATCCTAATTTTACCAGTTGTTCAATATAAACCGTTCCAAACCCCTTAATATCCATGGCATCCCTGCCCACAAAATTGATAATATGGCGCTCCAGCTGTGCCGGACAGTTGGGTGAGGTGCATCTGATATCCGCCGTATCCTCCTCCCGACAGGTTTCTGCGCCGCATACAGGACACCGGTCCGGGATCCGGAAAGTTGTGGTTCCTTCCGGACGTAATTCTTTTTTCACCTGTTTGACCTTAGGAATGATTTCTCCGGATTTATATACCACGATAGTGTCTCCGATTCCTACCCCAAGCTCATTGATATAATCCTGGTTGTGTAACGTAGCCCGGGATACCGTGGTGCCACACAGGCGGATAGGCACAAAAACAGCTGTGGGGGTGATTCTTCCGGTACGTCCCACAGATAACTCTATATCCAGCACTTTCGTCTCCTTTTCCTCCGGCGGGTACTTGTAAGCCACGGCCCATCTGGGCACCTTGCTGGTGTTTCCCAGAAGTTCCCTGTCTGCATAACGGTTCAGTTTCACCACTGCTCCATCAATGTCATATCCCAGGTTTCCCCGGTTTTCTCCGATAGCACAGACAGCTTCCCACACTTCTTCGGCGGTATGGCACACACGATAATCCTGAATCACCGGAATACCTTGTTTTTTCAGGAACTCATAGCCCTGGGTATGGGTTTCAAAGGAAATCCCCCTGGTCTGCTGGATATTAAACACAAACATGGAAAGCTGCCGTTCCCTGGTAATTCCGGTATCCAGCTGGCGCAGGGTTCCCGCTGCGCAGTTTCTGGGATTGGCAAATTTTTTCTTTCCCAACAGTTCCTGTCTCTCATTTACCTGTTCAAAAGCCTCATTGGTCATATAGACCTCGCCACGCACCTCCAGATAAGGCACGGAATCCTTCAGCTTATGTTTTACGTCCCCGATCACCTTGGCATTTGCCGTAACATCCTCCCCAAAATTGATTCCGTCTCCTCTGGTCTCTGCCAGTTTCAGGACTCCGTCTTCGTAGCGCAGGGACATGGACAGACCATCAATCTTATATTCCACCACAAATTCCGGGTCAGTGAGCTGCTGCTGCATATCATGGACAAACTGATCCACTTCTTCCTTGGAAAACACATCGTTTAAGCTGAGCATAGGCACGTTATGGCGAACCAGTACTCCCGCCTCACGCTTGGCATTCCCCCCCACTTTACGGGTGGGGGAATTCTCCGTTACATACTCCGGATGTTCCTTTTCCAATGCCTTCAATTGCTGCATCAGCATATCATATTCGTAGTCTGTGATCTCCGGTGCATCCATATTGTAATATCGATTGCTGTGATATTCAATCTGTTTTCTCAAATCCTCAATCTGTTTCTGTACTGCATCTGCCATTTCTTTTTTTCCTTCCTTTTACCGTCTCACTGGTGGAATCTTCCAGCATCCGCCGAAGTTGTTGCATTTCTTTTTCTGTCACCGGCCGATAGGTCCCCTCTTTGATTCCGTCCAGACGAATGTTCATAATACGGATTCTTTTTAATGTCACCACATGATATCCGAAATATTCACACATGCGGCGAATCTGCCGGTTATATCCCTGGGTCAAAACAATTCCAAATTTCCGGTCGGATTGTTTTTTTACCACACAGGGTCTTGTAACCACCCCCAGCTCTTCCAGGGGAACACCCCGGCCCATCCCCTTCAAAAAGCTTTCTGTAATGGGCCGGTCCACCGTCACTTCATATTCTTTCTCATGATAATTTCCGGCCCTCATAATCTTATTCACCAGATCCCCCTGATTAGTCAAAAGCAACAGTCCCTGGGAATCCTTGTCCAAACGTCCGATTGGATAAATCCGGATGGGGTAACCGATAAAATCCACCACATTATTCTTTTCCTGTTTTGCAGTGGTACAGACAATACCCGCCGGTTTGTTAAAAGCAATCAAAATGGGGCATTCCTGCTTTGTCACCGGTTTGTGATCCAGGCAAACCTGATTCCCGGGCAAAATGCGGTCACCCATCCGGGCTATCCTCCCATCAATGGTAATTCGTCCCTGTTCCACCATTCGGTCCGCCTCTCGTCTGGAACAGACCCCGGCCTCACTTAAATATTTATTGATTCTGATTCCTGCATCATCCATAATTTGTCCTGTCAAAAAACGGAGGCCGTATCGACCTCCGCCCTTCTCTTTATTTCATTGATATCTGTTATCGATTCAAAAAGTCATTTAATAACTCTGTCTTAATATATCCGGTCTCATTGTTCCATGACACTTTCGTCCAGCCCTCCTGGTAACTCATGATGACTGTTACCGTCTCTCCCGCATAGGCTACACCTACCTTAGAAGATGTTTCGCTCATGGAGGATCTTACATTTACTGTATCATACAGCAGCACCTTGGTTCCCTCGGCAATTCCATTGGAATCAACGGTTCCCTCAACAGCTCCCGGTTGACTCTCTGATAAAAATTCACTCTTGATATAGGCTTCTGTTCCGTTGTAATCCACTTTGCTCCATCCATCATCCCCTGCTTCGTAGCGGGTAATGGCCGTGCCGACGCTCACCTGACCTAACAACTCGGAATCGCTGCTTGCTTCCTTCCGGACATTTACCGTATCCGTGGTGTAAACTGTCTGTCCTGCAGCAGTGGTCGTCTGGTCTTCCTCTGCGGTGTCATCCGCCGCATTCTCCTCATCCGTCGTCTCTGTATCCGTTGTTTCCGCTTCAGATACTTCCGTGGGCTGAAGGGTCGCTGCCCAGCTGTTGTATGCATCGGATATAGTTGTATTCACCATGGCAGCAAGGATCTCATCGGAAGCTAAAGCATCCTCGTACTCCTCCTGAACCTGAGCCTGTAAAGCCAGCACTTCGGAATCGTTCTGGAACGTATTGATCAGAGCCTGAATCGTTGGATCAGTCTCCACCTCGCCGTTCAGACGATTGTAACTGCTGTAAAGATTATCGATATACAGCTGGCCGTCCTCATTGGTTCTCACATAGAAGAATTCCAATCCGGGTGCCGGCGTATCCACACCTTCAAATTTCATCTTCAAAGAAACGGAAACAAGATATGCGCCGTCCTCATGTCCCGGCTTGGTATAACAGGTAATATCCTGATAAGATTCCACATACTGTGAGAACATGGCAATAAAGCTCTGCTCGTTTGCGGAAACCGGAGTGGCGTAGGTCTGAAGAGTCTCCAGATCTCCCTCTGCGTACGCCGCATAATAATTGGTAATCAGATCGTTCAAGCCCTTCACCTTATCCACCTCAAAGGGCTCTAACGCCTCCACTTCCGTACTTTCCAGATCCTCTCCACCGGACTCTGTACTGCACTTCACCATAAGAAATACTAAAACTATAAACAAAACTGCTGCTAAAATATATCTTCCATACTTTTTCAAAAAGACATTTGACTTTTTCAAAAAAGCATTTAACTTCTCTTTCATCTCTGCTTTTTTCATCAGTTCTTCCTCCAAATGCTTCGTAACTGTACCATGTATCTTCTATCACAAATGAGGACAAAAAAATGCACCCGGCGGGAATCGAACCCGCATTATCAGAGTCGGAGTCTGACGTTCTATCCATTAGACTACGGTTGCAACTTGTTTATAGTAGCATAATTGACCCAAAAAATCAAGACCAACTTGTCATTGACATAGAAAAATGAATCTTATAATATAAGAAAAGAAGTTTTAACCAAAGGAGAATTAATATGAGTTTTCAATTTTTAAATCAATTGCCCAGCCCGGCAGAGATCATCAAAGAATACCCGCTCCCTGAGCGTTTAGCCCAGATAAAAAAAGAACGTGATGCAGCAATCCGTGATGTTCTCACCGGGAAAGATGACCGTTTTCTAGTCATCATCGGCCCCTGTTCCGCAGACAGCGAAGATCCTGTCTGTGATTACGTAAGCCGACTTACCAAAATTGCCGAAGATGTGAAAGATCGTCTGATCATCATCCCTCGTGTCTATACCAACAAACCCCGTACTACAGGGGAAGGATACAAAGGCATCGCCACACAACCAGATCCCGAGAAGGCTCCGGATATGGTGGCTGGTCTCATCGCCATGCGCAAACTTCACATCCGCGCTTTTGAGGAAAGTGGTCTTTCCTCTGCAGACGAAATGCTGTATCCGGAGAACTGGAGTTATATTGAGGATCTGCTCTCCTATGTAGCCATCGGCGCACGATCTGTGGAAGATCAGCAGCACCGTCTTACTGTCAGCGGTTTTGACGTAGCATCCGGAATGAAAAACCCTACCAGTGGAGACTTCTCCGTCATGCTGAATTCTGTCTACGCAGCACAGCATCCTCATCACTTCGTATATCGCGGTTACGAGGTAGAAACCACAGGAAACGATCTGACCCATGTAGTCCTTCGCGGCGCGGTCAGCAAGCACGGAAACAGTACACAGAATTATCATTACGAGGATATCATGCGACTCATCGAAATGTATAATGAGCGCGATTTAAAGAACCCTGCAGCCATTATTGATGCGAACCACTCCAATTCCAACAAAAAGTTTAAGGAACAAATTCGTATTGTCAAGGAAGTGATGCACAATCGTCAGGTTTCCAAGGACATCCATGATATGGTGAAAGGTGTCATGATCGAGAGCTATATCGAAGAGGGTTGCCAGAAAATCGGTGATCACGTGTACGGCAAATCCATTACCGATCCATGTCTTGGATGGGATGATACCAGAGAACTGATTTATACGATTGCTGATATGAACCAGTAAATCACCTATAATACAATTCGAAAGGGGCACGGAGGAATATTTCCCTCCTGCCCCTTTTTAATCATTTTTTGTTATATCAATCTTCTGCAAATCTCCGGTGATATGTATACTTCCAACAGAACACCAATCAGAAAAGTCATACCCATCAATATCCACAGAACCATCCATTCCCGCAATCGCCTCCTGTGAGTATCCCTATGATACTGCCATTGCAGGTGCAAGATGCCAACGTACACCAGAAGATAGAAAATTCCATGAGGAAACACTGACATCAAAATAAACAGCACTTTATCCAGCCCCAGATTCATGATGGATGTGACCACAAGGAAGCCGAAGGACACCCCAAACCATGATACATAAAGGAAATGGACAATTGCATACACCGAAGTCATCCCAAGAATCAAGATTCCCAAAAGCACCGGCAAACGTATTTCCAGCACATAAAACAAATAATCCGCCCGGTCTATCCTCGTCTGCTTCAATTGCTGAAGAAAATAACTATTCACAATTCCGTAGTGATTGGCAACTGACGACTGATAAATATTTGCCAATATAATTCCCGTCAAAAAAAACAGAAAAAAATCTATTTCCAATAGCAAATAGTTTTTATTATGATCACGGGCAATTCTTTTATCCATAAACCACTTGTCTGAATTATATTTATTTCATTCTATTCTCTTTTTGATAACAATATGCCAGAATTCCGGAAACCGTCTTGCTATCCTGTATTTTCCCCTGATAAATCAATTGTAACAGTTCCTGCGGATCATACGCATGCACATCAATATACTCATCCGGATCCAAATGCTGTTTGCCCGGAGTCAGATCAGTGGCCAGATATACGTCAATAAATTCGTTGCAAAAGGCAACTGTGGTTTTCAAAGAAATCAGTTTTTCCATGTGGCCTGCCCGGTATCCCGTCTCTTCCTCCAGTTCTCGCATGGCGCATACCATGGTATCCTCTGTCACACCGTCCCTTGCACCGGCGGGAATTTCAATTGTCATCCGATCCAACGCGTTCCGATACTGATGCACCATCAGAATCTTTCCCTCCGGTGTAACCGGAACCACCGCTGCTGCCCCCTTTCGGTGTTCAATGTAATCCCATTGTGCCACTCTGCCATCCGGCATCTGGATACTGTCCGCATATACATCCACAATGGCTCCCTCATATTTTAACGTACGCCCAATGCGTTTGATCTCTTCCATATTTCCTTCCTTTCCCATAAAAAAGGAGATACGAATCTCTCCGTATCTCCCTTACTTTTACTTAGCGTAATCGGTAACACGTGATTCACGAATCACATTTACCTTGATCTGTCCAGGATACTCTAATTCAGACTCAATCTGTTTTGAAATATCCCTTGCCAACAATACCATCTCAGCATCATTGACCTGTTCTGGAACTACCATTACTCGAACCTCTCTACCCGCTTGAATAGCAAAAGATTTTTCGACTCCTTTAAAGCTGTTTGTAATTTCTTCTAACTGTGATAATCTGTTGGAATATGTTTCCATTGTCTCACGTCTTGCACCTGGACGCGCTGCGCTAATCGTATCAGCAGCCTGTACCAGACATGCAATTAATGACTCCGGCTCAACATCGCCATGATGAGCTTCCACCGCATTAATTATCAGCGGTGATTCCTTGTACTTCCTACACAAATCCACACCTATCTGGATATGTGATCCCTCAATCTCATGATCGATGGATTTACCAATATCATGTAATAAACCTGCCCGCTTTGCAACTCTCACATCCTCACCAATCTCTGCAGCCAACAGACCTGCCAGCTGTGCGACCTCGATAGAATGCTTTAATGCGTTCTGTCCATAACTTGTTCTGAACTTCATACGTCCCAGCAGCTTAACCAGCTCGGGATGAATGCCGTGAACACCAACCTCTAAGGTTGCTGCCTCACCTTCTTCGCGAATCATTGTATCGACTTCTTTTTGCGCCTTCTCAACCATTTCCTCAATTCTGGCCGGATGAATACGTCCGTCCACAATCAGCTTCTCCAGCGCAATACGAGCGACTTCTCTACGTATCGGATCAAATCCGGAAAGGATTACTGCCTCCGGCGTGTCATCGATAATCAAATCCACTCCGGTCATGGTCTCCAAGGTTCTGATGTTACGACCTTCCCGACCGATAATTCTTCCCTTCATCTCATCATTCGGAAGCTGGACAACTGATATGCTCGTTTCAGCCACATGATCTGCTGCGCATTTCTGAATGGCAGTTACCACATAATCCTTTGCCTTCTTTGCCGCTTCCTCTTTTGCCTGACTCTCCAACTCTTTAATCATTTTTGCGGTGTCAAGCTTAACATCTTCTTCCACAGTCTTTAAAAGATAATCTTTTGCTTGTTCGGAGGTAAGTCCTGAGATTCTTTCCAGTTCCCGTACACGCTCTTCATTGAGCTTTGAAATTTCGATCTTTTGCTTATTGATTTCTTCCTCTTTCGCTGCAAACCCAGCTTCACGCTTCTCAATGGCCTCCAACTTTTTATCTAAGTTGGCCTCTTTCTGTTCCACGCGGCGTTCATTTCTCTGGATTTCAGATCGTCTCTCCTTAATCTCCTTATCCAACTCGTTCTTTGCACGAATGGACTCCTCTTTGACCTCAAGTAAAGACACTCTTTTCTTGGCTTCAGCGGATTTTACTGCCTCATCTATTATCTCTCTTGCCTTGTCCTCTGCGCTACCTATTTTAGAAGCAGAAACCTTCTTCTGATAGGCATTTGCAATGAACCAAACGACAACAGCTGTAATAACAAATGTAACAATCACAGCAATAATCACTTCTTGCACAGGAGCACCTCCTTTATTAAGTTTTCATTGTACATATAACATAAAACATAGCATTGTCTGTCATAAATAACAATAAGTAAATTTTATACTTTTTCTACTATTATGTCAAGTAGTCACTACACTTCATGCAACTTAAAATATCCTCACTTCGAAAGCCTTTGCGCATCAGGGATGCATAAATTTTTTGCTGTCCGCTGCGATCCGCCTTTTCCGGATCATATCCTCTTTTTTTCAGGAATGCAATAATTTTCTCCCGGTCATCCGAAACGTAACCTTCCTCCATAACCTGGTCGATCACTGCGCGGTCAATTCCCTTACGCATCAGTTCCTGACGCAACTGTAAAGTGCTTTTTTCACCCTGTCTGCAGGCAACATACTGTTCCGCATATCGGGCATCATCGATATAATGATATTGTTTCGTATACGCAATAGCCTCCTCAATGAGATCCTCAGGATAATCGTTCTGCCGCAGCTTATCCCGGAGATTCTTCTCACTGCGGTCCATTTTTTCCAAAAGGGCCAGTGCCCGTTTTTTGACGCGTTTTCCGAATACATCGTAATATAATTCCCGGTATTGCTCCTCCGGCAGTCTGGCACCCTCCTGCAACCCATATTTACGCAATTCCCCTGTATAAAGGATAAGGTATGTACCGTTATCCATACATACCTTATACCTGTTATTTCTAATTTTTTCCAAAGATAAAACTGTCGCTGTCATACTACTCTTCATTCACCGGTAATGCTTCCGGACCTGTCTGTTCTTCCGCAGCCTCTTCCTCTATTCCATCCAGACCATACTGCTGACGCACCTGCGCCTCCACCTCCCGGCAGATATCCGGATTCTCTTTCAGGAAAAGCTTGGCGTTCTCCCGTCCCTGTCCAATCTTCTCGCCATTGTAAGCATACCATGCACCGGACTTATTGATAACGCCCACTTCTGATGCCAAGTCAAGAATATCGCCGGTCCGGGAAATCCCCTCACCAAACATAATATCAAATTCCGCCTCTTTAAATGGCGGTGCCACTTTATTCTTCACCACACGGATTCTGGTCCTGTTTCCCACGACTTCTCCACCCTGCTTCAGGGACTCGATTCGTCTCACATCCAGACGCACGGAAGAATAAAACTTCAATGCGCGGCCTCCGGTGGTAGTTTCCGGATTTCCAAACATCACGCCAACCTTTTCACGAAGCTGATTAATGAAGATTACAATACAGTTTGACTTACTAATCACCGCAGTCAGCTTACGAAGTGCCTGAGACATGAGTCTGGCCTGAAGTCCCACATGGGAATCTCCCATATCTCCGTCTATTTCCGCCTTGGGAACCAATGCCGCAACAGAGTCCACAATCACAATATCCACCGCGCCGGAGCGAACCATCGTCTCTGTAATTTCCAGCGCCTGTTCTCCGTTATCCGGCTGTGAAATGTACAAATTATCAATATCTACCCCAATATTCTTGGCATAGACCGGATCCAATGCATGTTCTGCATCGATAAATCCTGCAATACCTCCCCGTTTCTGCACCTCTGCCACAGCATGAAGTGCAACAGTGGTCTTACCACTGGATTCCGGTCCGTAGATCTCCACAATACGTCCCTTCGGAAGACCACCCAGCCCCAGAGCTATATCCAGACTCAGGGATCCGGTGGGAACCGTCTCAACATTCATTCGGCTGGACTCATCTCCCAGCTTCATCACTGAACCCTTTCCATACTGCTTCTCAATCTGAGAAATCGCTGCATCCAGGGCTTTTAACTTATCTTCTCTTGACTCTTTTGCCATATTCTTCTCCTATCTTATCCTGCATCTGCAGAATCTGTCATATTCCTTATGCGAACTTATGTTCGCCCTGATACTATAGTAATATACTTGCTTTTAATTGTCAACTGGATTTTGGGAAAAATAAAAGATCCAAAAACAAGAGTTCAAACATGTGAAATCATAAAAAGATTTACTCCCACTGGGAGAACTAAAAGACACAGTCATCATAGCACGAAATATTGCAAATTACAATATTGGGTTCATAAAACTAAAAAGAATTTTAAACAGACTACGTAAAATGCATAGAATAGAAGGCAGAAAGAGCCATCCGTCTCAGATATTCAATATACGACAGATAGCTTCTATGTATTTCTCACCGGAGCGCTCACCAAAAATAATGTGGTTAATATACTGGGGACTGGTTCCGACCTGCTCAGCTAGGTCTGCCTGGCTCATTTCAAGCTCAACCAGTCTGCGTTTAATCTCTTTCCCCATGGGTGTCATCTGTCTCTTCGTCATGTACGCATCTCCCCTATACCACCACAACACTTGAGTATCCTGCAATTTTATTGTATAATACAAAGCATAAATCCATACTATATTGTATTTCACATTTGTGAATTTGTCAATTCATTTTTATGATTATTTCGAGAAGGAGCATACTATGACCATCAGCCAACGTATTTTAGCAATTTTAGAGGAGAAGAATTTGTCACAAAAAGAACTGTCTAATTACGCAGGATTATCCCCCAGTGCAATCAGCAACTGGAAAACGCAAAAGAGTAATCCTTCATCCGACAAAATCATAAAAATTTGTGAATTTCTAGACGTGGATCCCTACTATCTTCTCACCGGTGATCCTGCTCCGGAATCCATGCTCCGGGAAGATGGCAGCACTTACTCCCAAACCACCACACCGGAGGAGGATATGCTTCTAAAAATCTTCCGTGATCTCACTGCCTTGAATCAGGGAAGAGCCATCGGTCAGTTGGAACAGATCCGGGATCAGCAAAATAAAATGATATAGTTTTATATCAACTTTACCGACTTACAGACAAAAAAAGAGGGGGAACATATTCCCCCTTTAATTTTTACCAAACTCCGACAGAATCAAACCTTCGTTGCGGTCTAAGGTCATGCCAACACTCCACGCATTGATAAAAAGCAATAACGGATTCCCTTTCAGATCCATAATTTTCTTCATATCCGAAGTTCCCGTAAGCTTGTCCATATCCACATCCTTATTCTCAATCCATCGAATATGTTCATATGGCAGATTTTCCAGCCGGATTTCCACGTTATATTCATTTTCCAGACGATATTTTAATACATCAAACTGAAGCACGCCGACTACGCCCACAATGATTTCCTCCATGCCGCCTTTGTACTCCTGGAAAATCTGGATGGCACCCTCCTGTGCAATCTGCATCACACCTTTGACAAACTGCTTCCGTTTCATGGTATCCACCTGACGCACCCTTGCAAAATGCTCCGGAGCAAAGGTGGGAATTCCCTCGAAGGCAAAATTTTCCTTGGCTGTGGTCAGTGTATCACCGATGGAGAATATTCCCGGGTCAAATACACCGATGATATCCCCCGCGTATGCCTCCTCAATAATTTTACGCTCCTGTGCCATGAGCTGCTGCGGCTGGGACAAGCGGAGGGACTTTCCACCCTGTATGTGCTTAACCTCCATGCCTGCATCAAACCGCCCGGAACATATCCGCATAAATGCAATACGATCCCGGTGATTTTTGTTCATATTGGCCTGGATCTTAAAGACAAAGGCAGAAAAATCTTCAGAAAAAGGATCGATGACTCCTTTATCGGAATTTCTGGGCAATGGAGAGGTGGTCATCTGCAAAAAGTGTTTCAAAAAAGTCTCCACACCAAAATTAGTCAATGCAGAGCCAAAAAATACAGGAGAGAGTTCGCCTTTGGAAACAAGGTCCATATCAAACTCCGCACTGGCTCCGTCCAACAATTCAATTTCCCCTAAAAGCTGCTCTACATACTCTTCTCCTATCTCCTGGGCCAGCGCCGGGTCATCCACAGGAAAATCTTTTTCTTCGCCTTCCTTGGTTCCCTTTAACGTATCGGAAAAGAGCATGACATTTTTCGTATTTCTGTCATAGACCCCTTTGAAATTCTTACCGGAACCTATAGGCCAGTTCACCGGACAGGTGGCAATCCCCAGTTCCTTTTCAATCTCATCCAACAGTTCAAAAGTGTCATTGGCATCCCGGTCCATCTTGTTGATGAAAGTGAAAATGGGAATATGCCGCATAACGCAGACTTTAAACAATTTTCTGGTCTGTGCCTCCACACCTTTTGATCCGTCTATGACCATCACAGCAGAATCTGCTGCCATCAGTGTACGATAAGTGTCCTCCGAAAAATCCTGATGCCCCGGTGTGTCCAAAATATTGATACAATATCCATCGTAATTAAACTGAAGCACCGAAGATGTAACAGAAATTCCTCGCTCTTTTTCTATCTCCATCCAATCCGATACTGCATGTCGTGCCGTAGCTTTGCCCTTTACCGACCCTGCCAGATTAATGGCACCTCCGTATAACAGGAACTTTTCCGTCAATGTGGTTTTTCCTGCATCCGGATGGGAGATGATGGCAAAAGTTCTGCGTTTCTCAATCTCTTTTCTAAAATCAGCCAAAATGATTCCTCCTAAAGTATCAATTCTCCCCCGCAAATCCTAATGCCTGTTCTGCATCAGCTCTGCGTCAGATAATTAAAGGATCCCCAGCACAACACTGCTGCACATCAAAACAGCGCAGAATCGTAGCTGCAATATCCGCGAAACTGGACCGGGTCCCATAGTTTTTCCCTGCCGTCACCGGCTTCCCGTACATCAGCAATGGAACATATTCCCTGGAATGGTCTGTAGATGGCGTGCTGGGATCACATCCGTGATCTGCCGTGATCATCAAAATATCCTCATCCCCAAGAGCTGCCAGAAGCTCCGGCAGCCGCTCATCAAAATAGCTCAGCGCCCGGGCATATCCGTCCACATCATTGCGATGTCCGTACAACATATCATAGTCTACCAAATTTGTGAAACATAATCCAGTAAAATCTTTCTTCATGTAGGCTAACGTTTTGTCAATTCCGTCCGCATTCCCCTGGGTACGCACATACTCCGTAATGCCACGGCCGGCAAATATATCCACAATTTTTCCCACAGAAAGCACAGTCAGACCGGCCTCCTGCAGCAGATCCAGACAGGTTTTTGCCGGCGGCTCCAGAGAAAAATCATGACGTCCCGCAGTACGGGTATAATTTCCGTCACTACCGATAAAGGGGCGTGCAATCACGCGTCCCACACCATATTTTCCGACGAGAAGCTTTCTTGCAATCTCACAGTATTCATATAGCGTTTCCACCGGGACAACATCCTCATGGGCTGCAATCTGAAAGACAGAATCCGCGGAGGTGTACACGATCAGTGCACCTGTCTTCTCATGCTCCGGTCCATAATCCTTGATTACTTCTGTACCGGAATAAGGGCGGTTGCACAGCACATCACGTCCGGTGGCCTGACGGAAAGGCTCTAGAATTTCCTCCGGAAATCCTTCGGGAAAAGTAGGCAGTGGATGATTGGATATGACACCCGCAATCTCCCAGTGTCCGATGGTGGTATCTTTCCCCTTAGACACCTCTGCCAACCGTGCAAATGATCCGGTCGGCCGCGGCTCCTTCTCACCGATTTCAACTCCATCAATATTAAAATATCCCAGTTTTCTCATATTCGGCATGGAAAAGTAGGGACTTTTGGATGCAGCCAGGAGCGTGTTGCTTCCCTCATCCTGATAATCAGCCGCATCCGGCAATTCACCGATTCCCACACTGTCCAAAACAATCAAAAATACTCGTTTCATCTGTATTTCCTCCTTTTCTGCGAGGTTTTCTTATAATAGTATACCCATCTTTCTCTTTCACTTCAACTGATATTGTTCTATTCTGTGTCGGTTTCGCTGCTTTCGATGGGAGTAATAATGATATTGGCTGCATCTATATTGGTTTTTCTCTTCACGATATCTTCAATCTGAGCCCTCTTGGCATCGGTGACTTCCCCCATATCCAATACCACATCTGCTGTATCGTCTGTGATGCTTACCACCACACTGGTAAATCCCTTTGCCTCCAGCAGCATCTCCGCCGCTGCCTCCCGCTCTGCGATATCCGTCAATGCCACCAGCTGATCCACAGCTGCCTGTTTCTGGCTTTCTTCCAATGCTTCATTCTGGATAATATCGTTTAAAGCCTCCTTATTTTTGGAACGGATCTGCTCCCGGTTCAGCTTCATTTCCGCCGCATAATCCATCGTTCCGGTAGCCGAACTGGCCAGCACGGCTTCCCCGGGATTTTCTATGGCAATCTCCTGCGCCACCTCCGTACTGTGATCCTCTGTATCTGTAAAAATATCTTCCTCCTGTATCTCCACATCATCGGCAATATCATATGTATAGGCTTCATCCATGGCATCCGCACTGGCCTGCTGTGCCACCTCCTTGTCATTCCCCTGCTCCCCTACGAAACTGATATAACCTGCCACGGCAATCATAAGGGCCAGTGCCGTAATAATCAGCTGATTCTTTTTAAAGATTTTTTTCATGCTCTGCCTCCAGTCAGTTCATTTTTACTATTTTAATTTTATGTAGTTCCACGTCAAATAATGCCATTACTGCCTCGGAAATATTTTGTTTCACTGCCGCATTATCGCCTCCCTCCGCCACCACTAAAATCCCCTCAATTTCCGGCTCAAGCTCACGGGTGATAAAAGGTTCCTCATCCCCGTCAAAAACTGTCTCTTCCTGCCTTTGTATCTGTGTCTGGATGTCGGTAGACGCATCTGCGGAGGTCTCCGTGCTGCTTTCCCTGGTGGTGGACTCATCCTTCTCCACAACACTGGTTCCTGAATCCGCATAGGTGATCATAACATCAACCTTTCCCACACCCTCGATTTTACCCAGGATCTCCGCCAGCTGGTCCTGGACATCCTGTCTGGTCTGGGACTCCTCCGCCTCCTGGCTGCCCTGTTGCTGTTTTGCATCGGAGCCGGAATCGGTGGGCAGTGAAATAACCAGGAGCAATACTCCCACCAGGGCCAATACAATAAAATCTGTCTTTTTCCATTTCTTTTGTTTCAAACGCTCCAGCCACTCCGGCTGCGTTCCCTTGTTTTTTTCCTCTCTCTCTTTTTTTTCCGGACTCACCACGCATCTACCTCCACCTGTTCCTCCGACAATTGATAATGTTCACACAACGCATCGGATAATTTCCTTGCATCCGTTCCGTTTCCCACAGAAACACCAATATGTTCTATTTCCAATTCCTCCGAAAGAGTCACTTTTACTTCCCCGAAATTATCTGATTGTTCCCCCAAAAATTCACTCACATCCTCCTCCACAAGCTGCTCACATTCCCGGATATACAAATCATTGCTTCCTGACTGCAGCTGCTCCAACTGAGCCTTCTGCTCCTGCATCTCCTGAGAAAATTCATGAAAGGAAATGCGATTCCGGAATTCTTCTTCATCCCCCAGCAAAGAAAACACCGGACGGGTAATGGCTAAAAGCAATACCAGTTGTACATAGAAATGAATATATTTTTCATACTTTTTTCCCTGAGCCAGATAAACCAGCACCTGCCCCACCACGTAAAGAATTGCAATCGAGCGAACCCATTGAATGACTGATTCCATAATCCCTCCGTAAATTTCCGTATCAGCATTTTACTAAACGAATTTCATCTACATGATAAAACTGCTGGATGCCGCAATCATTGCCAGAGTGATGACAAACAGCGTCACTGCGGTAAAGATAATTTTCTGCATGAGCACACTGCCGGTGAATATTCCCTGTATGCAGCCCGAGATCCGCTTATCGGAAATGGGCTCCGTCACCGCCGCTGTCACCTTGTAAAGCACCGACAGCAGGCAAAGCTTGATCACCGGAACGGAAAGGATCATGGCCAAAACAACAATTCCCGCCACCCCCACGCAATTTTTCATCACCATCCCTGCTCCCAGCAGCATTTCACTGAACACCCCGGTTGCGTTTCCCACACCCGGAATCATCTGCAAAGTTTTGCTGACAGAGCTTACCTTCAGCCGGTCAATGGCAGGGGCAACCATACTTTGGATCACATTGAGACTCACCACCACCGCCACCATGAATTTTAAGCACCAGCGCACCCCTCCCTCCAACAATTCGCACATCCGCTGCAGTTTTTCTCCGGGAACAAAATGATTGATAAATTCCATAACCACATAGTTCTGCACTGCCGGCACCAACACCATCAGCATCAGCCACTGTACCAGGTAAATCACCAGAAATGCCAGCTCGTAAAATCCTGCCGCTGACATATTTGCCATTCCTACAGATAAAACCATACAAAAAACAGGAATCAGCATATTCATGAAGTCCACCAGCTCCTGCAAAGTTTCGTTCACCAGATGATACATGATGGAGAAAGAACGTAAAAGCAGCATGATCAATTCCATGTAAATAAACAGAAAACAGATATCAGAAATATGGGAGTTTCGAAAAATATCGGAAAAATTATGGATAAAAGAACAACACACTGCCAGCAGCAGTACCTGCATCAGCAGACTCTTATTTTCCGACAGCTCCCCCCACAAAGTCCCGGCAATTTTGTTCCAGATTTCCTCTGCATCCAAAGGAATTTCTCCCCGGATCAGCTGCTGAACCAGATCAGAAAATGACACGTCCTCCGTCACATCCTTCTCCTGAAGATAATCCTCCAGATCGGAGAGTTCCATTTCCTGAAGCATGTCCTGCACATAGGAATTTTCTTCATCCGAGGCATACACCGGTATACAACACTTCAGACAGCAAATTACAAAAAATAATATACATGCAAATTTTTTCATAGAAACTCTCCTATTAGTTCCAGGAAACTCATGAGAACCGGCATACTGATCAATAGGATGGATATTTTTGCAAACAACTCGATCTGTCCTGCCATAGTCTGGTATCCCGCATCCTTACAAATATCCCCGGCGAACTCGGCCATGTAGCTGATTCCAATCATTTTTAACAGCAGTGTCATAAATTTTCCATCCACCGGCAAAAAATTCCGAATCGTATCAATATAACTGAGCACCAGCTCAATTTTATGTACCAGAAGAAGAAAAATGCAGGTACATGCTGTCATTCCAATCAGGGCGCTGAACTCCGGCTTCAGTGAGCGTACCAGCATTCCCAACACCACAGCAGCAATGGCAAACAACGCAATTTTTATAATATCCATAGTTCACTCCTAACCGCCAATCACTTCTAAAGTGCAAACAGATCCTTCATCGTCTCAAACAGTTCATAAATATATGGAACGATCCAGAACAATACAATGAGAAGTCCCGCCAGGCTGGTCAGAAAGGCGTGCTCCTCCCTGCCGCTGTGTTTTAACACCTGACTGATCACAGTGACCAGAATACCCACTGCCGCAATTTTAAATATCAAATTTACTCCCATGGCTCCTCCGTTCTAGATAAATAGTAAAATAAGCATAATTCCGGCGGATGTGCTGAGATAGATACTCAATTTCTCACGCTTGCCGGCATCTGCCTGTGCCTGTTCAATAAAAAAGTCCACCCTCCGGGAAAGTTGATTTCCTTCCTTCCCAATCATCTCTTTATCTGACAGTACGAACAGTCTGCCTCCATCCAAAAAAGTCTCCCACTCCCCGGGACTCCATCCGAACTCTCCCCTTTTTTCATGGGCAAGTCTGGACCACTGTCCCATTACATCCGATGCATCATAGTTTTTCAGAGAATATGCCAGCTCGTTGAAAAAACCGGCAAAAGGTTCCTCCGCTTTCTGCCCCAGTTCATCCAAAAGAGGAATGACCAGACGGTTCCAGCTTTCCATACTGTTTTGGATCATCCAGATGTATTCTTTCCACAACAGAAGCTGATGAAAATGCCTTCTCTGGCTGCATATACTGGAACCGGCATACCCCAGCGCAGCCAATAGAATCAGGACAGATCCTATAAGTTTTTGCATAGGCACTCCAGCTTTTCATCATAAATCTCCACCTGGCGCAAACCGTTTTCTCCGGGACTAAGCACTACGAACCGCTCAAAAATCTCCTGCTCCAGCCAGTGTTTCAACCGTTGCTTCTGCATCATTTCCTGTATATTGGCTGCATGGATGGTTCCAAGAATACTGCATCCACAATTTAGAACCTGTTCCACTGCCAGAAAATCTTCCTCTCCCCCAAGCTCATCCACCGCGATCACCTGCGGAGCCATGGAACGCAGCAGCATTTGCATTCCCCGGGTTTTACTGCATCCATCCATCACATCTGTATGTATCCCGACCTCATGCTGTGGAACTCCCAAATAGCTGGCAGCAATCTCGGACCGTTCGTCCACCACGCCCACCCGGAGCGGTTTTCCCGTCCCTTCCCCATTAGAAATCATTCGGATCAGATCCCTTAAGTAGGTGGTCTTTCCAACACCTGCAGCGGACAGCAATAGCGTGTGATACAGTCTGTTTTCATTCAGCAGATAGGGATAGATTTCTTTTGCACATCCTTTTTTTTCGTGGGCAATCCGAATATTTAAGTAGGAAACCCGGGACATCTTGCGCACTTGACCATTATCCATAATCACGTGACCTGCCACACCCACCCGGTGCCCTCCTTCTAATGTGATAAAACCGTTTCTCAGCTCCTCCTCATAAGCATAGATGGAATAACGGCTGAGATAGGTAAGCATATCCGAAATATCCTTTTCTGTCATGCAGTAAGCTCCCTCCGGTTTTGTGGTACACACGCCGTACCGCTCCTCCCAGAAAAAATCCTGCACCTGGGTGCGGATCACCAGAGGCTGTCCCACCCGGACCCGCAATTCCTCCAGTCCGGTTTCAGCCAGGCCCTTCTGAAGCCCTGTTCTCATATGTGTGGGAAAAATCGATAAGATCTGTTCCAGCATAATCCATCCTCCTATGAACAAAAAAGTCGTAAGGAATTTTCCCTACGACTAAATATATGACTTGTCTACCAAAATATGCTTTTGTATGAAAGGATTTACAATGAAAAAAGCTGCCACATACTGTGGCAGCCCTCATAATTAATTCGTGCTAATTAATTGTATTTACGTTTTCTAGCAGCTTCCGACTTTTTCTTACGCTTAACACTTGGTTTCTCGTAATGCTCTCTCTTGCGGATCTCCTGCTGGATACCTGCTTTTGCACAGTTTCTTTTGAATCTGCGTAAAGCACTATCTAACGTTTCGTTCTCTTTTACGATCACATTTGACATTGTCTCACACCTAACCTCCCTCCAGCCTCCTATTGTGCATATTCAACTGTTTGGGTAATTTTTTTGCACTAGGATACATTATACCATAAATTTGTGTCACGTCAACTGTTTTCTCAGATTTTGGAAAATTTTATTGAATCTGCTGTTCCAGTACAACGGAAACTTCTTTCAA
Organism: Roseburia sp.; assembly: GCA_051879315.1. GTDB lineage: Bacteria > Bacillota > Clostridia > Lachnospirales > Lachnospiraceae > Roseburia_C. The sequence continues at coordinate 25,517 of JBJELW010000010.1, read as the reverse complement.
TGCCTCCGGAATACCTGCGGGATTCTTGCCGCCGGCCTGGGCCATATTGGGGCGTCCGCCGCCGCCTCCGCCGACCTTTGCTGCAATTCCTTTAATCAGATTGCCGGCATGTGCGCCCTTCTTCATGGCTTCATCCGTAGCCATAGCCACCAGATTTACCTTGCCGTCGCAGTCAGATGCCAGCACAACCACACCTTCGCCCAGCTTTTCCTTCAGCTGATCGCCCAGATCTCTCAAGCCGTTCATGTCCACACCGGATACGCTGCTGGCCAGAAGCTTCACGCCCTTCACCTCAGTCACCTGATCCATTACATCCCCTAATGCTTCCTTGGCAGCCTTGCTCTTTAAGGATTCATTCTCGCTGGCAAGAGCTTTGATCTCAGCCTGCATATGCTCGATCTTCTCCACCAGAGATGCCGGAGTGGTCTTTGCCGCCTTAGCAGCCTGTGCCAGTTCTTCCTCAATCTTTTTGTAATATGCGAATACGTTTTCACCGGTCAGGGCTTCGATACGTCTTACACCGGCAGCCACACCGTTTTCTGATACGATTTTAAAGGCTGCAATATCTGCTGTATTCTTTACATGGGTTCCACCACAGAACTCCTTGGAGAAGTCTCCCATGGAAACCACGCGAACGGTATCTCCGTACTTTTCACCGAACAGGGCCATAGCACCTGTCTTTTTGGCGTCCTCCATGCTCATCACATCGGTCTGCACCGGAATGGCCTCGGCAATCTTTTCATTCACCAGGTTCTCCACCTTTTCCAACTCCTCAGCAGTCATAGCCTGGAAATGAGAAAAGTCAAATCTGGTTCTCTCACTGTCCTGATAAGATCCGGCCTGCTCCACATGAGTACCCAGCACCTCACGCAGTGCCTTCTGAAGCAGATGAGTTGCAGAGTGATTCTTACAGGTCTTACCGCGAAGTGAGGCATCCACGGACAACTCCACTTCGTCGCCGGTCTTTAACATGCCGCTGGTCATCTTTCCGATGTGACCCACCTTGCCGCCTGACAGTTTGATGGTATCCTCCACCTGGAAAGTGCCGGATGCGGTGCGGATTACACCCTTATCCCCCTGCTGGCCACCCATGGTGGCATAGAAAGGCGTCTTCTCCACGATAATGGTTCCGATTTCTCCATCCGTCAATGCCTGCACGATCTCGGTTTCCGTGGTCAGCACTGTAATTTTGGATGTGGCCGTCAGACTGTCATATCCCACAAACTCCGAAGTAACCGCAGGGTCAATCTCATCGTAAACGGTGGCATCTGCACCCATGTAGTTGGTTACCTTGCGGCTGTTTCTGGCCTGGGTACGCTGCTCTTCCATGGCTTTTTCAAATCCAGCCTCATCGATGGTGAATCCTTTTTCCTCTAAGATTTCCCGGGTCAGATCCAGCGGGAATCCGTAGGTATCATAAAGTTTAAATGCATTCTCTCCGGACAGTTCCTTGCTGCCTGCTTTCACCATCTCCTCTTCCATCTCTGCCAGGATAGCCAGACCCTGGTCGATGGTCTTTGCAAACTTCTCTTCCTCCTGGGTGAGCACATTTAAGATAAAGTCCTTCTTCTCCTCCAGCTCCGGATAACCATCCTTGCTCTCGTTAATGACAGTCATGGAAAGCTGTGCCAGGAAGGTTCCCTCAATGCCCAGTATTCTGCCGTGACGGGCTGCCCGTCGGATAATACGGCGAAGCACGTAGCCTCTTCCCTCGTTGGAAGGCATAATACCATCAGATACCATAAAGGTAGCGGAACGGATGTGATCCGTAATCAGACGGATGGACACGTCATCCATAGCATCAGTCTGATAGGTCTTACCGGACAGCTCACATACCTTGTCACGGATGGCCTTCATGGTATCAATATCAAATACAGAATCCACATCCTGCATTACCACTGCCAGACGTTCTAAGCCCATACCGGTATCGATATTCTTCTGGGCCAGCTCCTCATAGCCGCCCTTGCCATCCCCGTTGAACTGGGTAAATACGTTATTCCAAACCTCCATAAAGCGGTCGCAGTCACAGCCCACCTTACAATCCGGCTTTCCGCATCCGTACTTTTCTCCACGGTCATAATAGATTTCGGAACAGGGGCCGCAGGGACCTGCGCCATGCTCCCAGAAGTTATCACATTCCCCGGTTTCCGGGTCACGGTAAAAACGGGTAATCCGATCCGCAGGAACACCAATCTCTTCGTTCCAGATCTTAAATGCTTCCTCATCTTCCCCATAGATGGATGGATACAGACGATTCGGATCCAATTCCAAAACCTTGGTTAAAAACTCCCAGCTCCAGGCAATGGCCTCGTGCTTAAAATAATCTCCAAAAGAAAAATTTCCCAGCATCTCAAAAAAGGTCAGATGTCTTGCTGTCTTTCCCACATTCTCAATATCACCGGTACGAATACATTTCTGACAGGTGGTCACACGTCTTCTCGGCGGAATCTCCTGTCCGGTAAAATATGGCTTTAACGGTGCCATTCCAGCGTTGATCAGCAGTAAGCTGTTGTCATTGTGGGGTATCAAAGAAAAGCTCTTCATGGCAAGATGATCCTTGCTTTCAAAGAACTCCAGATACATTCTTCGTAATTCATTCACTCCGTACTTTTTCATCATAATTCCTCCTAAACTCAGGAACATCTGTCCATCAAAAATTTGCTCCGGGCAAATGGGCGGATGTTATCGCAGCCAGTATTCTGCCGGTTCTACTTCTGATCCTTTGCGTCAGCTGCGGAAAGCTTAGCGTCCTTGCGTTTTCTTAAGAAAATTCCCAAAAAGCATGCACCTGCCGCTAAAGCTACCAAAATCACAAATATAATAAAATACTGTAAAAAGCTTGCTAAAAATGCCAAACCAATCCCTCCTTTTTCATGGATCGTCCCACCAATCCACAATCTCATACATTATAGCTTTTATTTTCTCAAATGTAAATAGAACTTTATATTTCGAATACCTGATTTTCATGGGTGACATCCACAATGCGCTCCAGCATCAGACGGTTGTCACACATTTTTTTGTACTTTTCTATCACATCAAACTGCTGCCACATATGCATGGGGAACACCAGATCCGCATCCACATTTCGCATGAAATGGGAAAATCCCAGATAGGTGTTCTCTCCCATGCGGGGATCCACCACCACAAAGGCCACGTTAATGTGTTTATCTGCCAGCTTTTTAATCTGGAACTTGTACTCACGCTCCGTCTTTCCGTTGATCAGTTCTCCAACACCTTCAAACTTCCAGTTATGCAGATCTCCGGCGTGATAGATATTTTTCCCGCAGACCGTTACCAGAAAGGCCACCCCTGCATCCGTGGAGCGAAGGGTCTCTATGTTCAGATCATCAATCTGATACCGATTATCTGCCGTCACATAATGAATCCGTTCTTTTGCCGCCTCAGGTATGCTATGCCGCTTCATAAAACGATCCGACATCTTGCAATCTTTGGACAAAACGTAGGTGACCTGGGGATAACGGTCCACCAGCTTCAAAATATCCATATCAAAATGGTCCTGATGACTATGACTTGCAAAAAAATAGATCTTCTGTTCCGCTGTAAACTCGGGAAGCTTTCCCGTAAAGTGAAAACCATTGACCCGCTCCCCGTCAAAATAGTCAAAAATCAGAGCCACGTCTTCAATCTCCACCACAAAGCAGCTGTGGTGTACAAATGTTACCTTCATCCAAATATCCTCCTGGCAATCGTGTTTGTCTTTTGATAAATCTCCTCCGGATCAAATCCTATGGAGAATTTCTGATCCTCATAAAGAATCCTGCCATCTACCATGGTGAGTTTCACATTCTGTTTGCTTCCGCTGTACACCAGATTCTTCACCAGATGATTCTCCGGCTGCATGTTTGGCTGGTACAGATCGATAAGAATCAGATCCGCTTTTTTCCCCACCGCCAGGCAATCACAGTCCGAAAGCCCCATGGCATGGGCGCCGCCGGCGGTGGCCATGTACAGCACCTGCTCCGCCTGCATGCAGGCAGCATCCTGTTCCCGGATCTTTGCCAGCCCCGTCACCAGAAACATTTCCCGGAACATATCCAGGCAATTATTGCTGGCAGGACCGTCCGTTCCGATGGCCACCGGAATCCCCTCCTGCAGGAAACGGTTCAGCGGGGCAATTCCGCTGGCCAGTTTCAGATTGGAAGCGGGATTGGTAACCGCATAAAGTCCTCTGCGTTTGAAAATATCGATATCTTCCTCATCCAAATAAATACAATGGTATCCGCCACCCCCATATTGGAAAATACCCATGCGCTCCATCAGCTGGGTAGGGCTGACGCCATACCTTTCCCTGCATCCGGTAACCTCCGCCTGTGTCTCGGAATTATGCATGTACACCGGCGCATGAAGCTTCTCCGCCAGTGCCGCCACCTGTCCCAGCCGTTCCCTAGAAATGGTGTACTCCGCATGAAATCCCAAGAAGTAGCTGGTGAGTGGACTGTATTCGTTGATCACATGATAGTGCTCCTCCATCTCCTCGATGGAACTGACAAAATCGTTAAATCCGCTAACCATGGCCGTGCGGAATCCACAATCTGCAGATGCCCTGGCGTGAGCCATGGAAAAGGGATACATATCAAAGTTCGCCGTGATACCGCTGGTTAAATACTCCATGATTCCCAAGATATCCAGATAGTAGGCATCCTCCTCCGTCAGCTTCGCCTCGTAGGGAAACACCTGCTGGTTCAGCCATTGCTGCAACGGCATATCGTCTGCATGGGACCGAAGAAAAGTCATGGCAGTATGGGTATGGGCATCCTTAAAACCAGGCATCAGAAGATTGCCTTTCATATCGATTTCCCGGTCCCAGATGATCCATTTTTCTTTCCGATCAGTAAAAACCTGCTCCGTATCACTGCCATCCCCCACATAGACGATCCTGTCCCCGCAAACCCAAAGTTCTCCTTCCTGAATGAGAAAGCTGTTTGGTTCCGGGGTCACCAATATTTTTCCATTGTAAAAGCGAATGTTCATAAAATGCCTCACTTCCTTGACACAATTCTCTTATTATCATCCATTGTGCTCCAACGCAATTACATAGCGGATATGGCTGCAGTAATCAGTTCCTTAAACCTGGGAGCCACCAGATCTGCCGTCTGCTGAACCTCCTCATGGGTCAAAGGATCCGGCGAGATACCACAGGCCAGATTGGAAATGCATGAAATTCCGCAAATCCGCATTCCGGCATGTTTCGCTGCAATGGCCTCACAAGCCGTGCTCATTCCCACCGCATCCGCGCCCAGGGTACGGCACATGGCCACCTCCTGCGGGGTCTCAAAATTCGGTCCAGTCAGCTGCATGTAGGTTCCCTCCCAAATGGGTATCTCATGCTCCACAGATGCCCTGCGGATAATCGCCTGCAGCTTTTTGTCATAGACTTCACTCATATCCGGGAAACGAACACCCAGCTCCTCTATATTGGGTCCAATCAATGGGGACGGAACCATGCTGGCGATCTGTCCGGTGATCATCATAAAATCGCCGGCATGCATGCCCTGCTTGATCCCCCCTGCCGCATTGGTGAGGAACAGGATTTCTGCCCCCATGAGACGCATAAGCCGAATGGGCATCACCACATCCTGCATGGAATATCCCTCGTAGTAATGAACTCTTCCCTGCATACATACCACAGGAACATTCCCCACATATCCGAAAATATATCTGCCCTTGTGTCCGGGCACGGTGGATACCGGAAATCCTTCAATCTCATGATAATCAATAACTGCTTCCCTTTGGATTTCCTCCCCGTAATCTCCAAGGCCGGAGCCTAACACCAGCGCCACCTTGGGCACAAAATCTGTTTTTTCCCTCACCGATGCCAAAGCACTCAGTAATTTCTCATAAACATTTCCCATAGTTTCTCTCCTTTTTTCTTTTCATTTCCTCGAGAATGAATTATGCTATTCGATTGCCGACCGGAAAATGGTATAAATTAAAAATCAAACAGCGACAACTGGTTGGACTCCGGCATATCCCCGAAAATCCCCAGCTTGTCCATCAGATCGATCACCGTCTTGCTGACCTTGGTCCGCTCCCTGAAATCATCTCTGGATAAAAACGGGCCATCCTTGGCAGCCTCCACCACTGCCTCCGCCGCTTTCTCCCCCATCCCGCCGATGGTGGAAAATGCCGGCAGCAGTTTTCCGTCTATGATCTGGAAACGGGTGGCCTGGGACTTGTACAGATCGATGGGCAGGAACTCGTAGCCTCTGGCATACATCTCCTGCACAATACGCATATCCCGGTATACATCCTCATCCTTTTTACTGAGCTTTTCTTCTTTATTATCTGACTTACTGCGCCGGTAATATTCCTTCACACAGGAATTTAATTTTTCCTTTCCCTGACACATAATTTCATAATCAAAGCCTGTGGCCCGGATGGAAAAATAAGCAGCATAATAAGCCAAGGGATAAAACACCTTGCAGTAGGCAATACGCCATGCCATCATTACATAAGCCGCCGCATGGGCCTTAGGGAACATGTACTTAATCTTCTCACAGGACCAGATATACCAGTCCGGCACATCATGGTCAATCATGTCCTGCTTCCACTGCGGCCATTTATCACTCTTTCCCTTGGCCACCACACCTTTACGGACAGCCTCCATAATCTTAAAGGATTCCTCGGAATCCAGTCCTTTGCTGATCAGGTAAATCATGATATCATCACGGGTACAGATGGCTGTGGCAATGGTGGCTTTTCCCTCCTCAATCAGTGTCTGGGCATTTCCCAGCCACACGTCCGTACCATGGGATAACCCTGCAATACGAATCAGATGGGAAAAGGACTGGGGGGCCGCGTCAATTAACATCTGCATGGCAAAATCCGTTCCAAACTCCGGGATACCCAAAGCTCCCAGAGTACAGTTGGTCAGATCCTCCGGGGTAATGCCCAGGGCAGATGTATTTTTAAACAGCGACATCACCGACTGGTCGTCCAATGGAATCTTCTGTGCCTCAATACCGGTAAGATCCTCCAGCATACGAATCATGGTGGGATCGTCGTGTCCCAGTATATCCAGCTTCAACAGGTTGTGGTCAATGGAATGGTACTCAAAGTGGGTGGTGATAATGTCCGTGGTCATATCATTTGCAGGCTTCTGGATAGGGGTAAAGGAGTAGATCTCCTCTCCCACCGGCAGTACCACGATACCACCCGGATGCTGGCCGGTGGTACGATGGATTCCCACGCATCCCTGCACGATCCGGTCGATCTCACAGTTTCTTTTGTGTACCCCGCGCTCTTCGTAATAATTTTTCACATAACCGAATGCGGTCTTATCCGCCAGGGTACCGATGGTACCCGCACGGAAGGTCTGACCATCACCAAATATTACTTCTGTGTATTTGTGGGATTTACTCTGGTATTCACCGGAGAAGTTCAAATCAATATCCGGCTCCTTATCTCCTTTAAATCCCAGGAAGGTCTCAAAAGGAATGTCAAATCCATCCTTCACCAGAGGCTTCCCACAATTGGGGCACCGCCGATCCGGCATATCACAGCCAGACTGCCCTCCGTAAGCCTTCACCTCCGGGGAATCAAAGTCCACAAAGTGACAGTGGGAACAATAATAATGGGGTGACAGAGGATTCACCTCCGTGATTCCGGACATGGTGGCCGCAAAGGAGGAACCTACGGAGCCACGAGATCCCACCAGATATCCGTCCTCATTGGACTTCCACACCAGTTTCTGGGCGATGATGTACATTACGGCGTATCCATTTCCGATGATGGACTTTAACTCACGCTCCAACCGTTCTTCCACAATGGGCGGGAGCTGTTCCCCATACATCTCATGGGCCTTGTTGTAACAGATATCCCGCAGCATCTGGTCGGAATTTTCGATGACCGGAGGACATTTGTCCGGACGGACCGGCGAGATTTTTTCGCACATATCCGCAATCCGCTGGGTATTGTCGATGACCACCTCTCTGGCCTTTTCACTGCCCAGATAAGCAAATTCCTCCAGCATCTCTTCCGTGGTCCGAAGGTACAGAGGTGCCTGATCATCCGCATCCTTAAATCCTTTTCCCGCCAGAATAATCCTGCGGTAAATCTCATCCTGTGGATCCATAAAATGCACATCACAGGTGGCCACCACCAGTTTGTCCAGTTCCTCCCCCAGCTTAACGATACGCCGGTTGATATCCTGCAGTTCCTCGATAGTGCTCACCGGAGCCTTCTCATCCTGCAGCATAAACATATTATTACCCAGAGGCTGTATCTCAAGGTAATCGTAGAATTTCGCAATACGAAGAATTTCCTCCTGAGGTCTTCCCTGTAAAATAGCCTGATATAATTCTCCCGCTTCGCAGGCAGAACCAATCAAAAGACCCTCCCGGTACTTTAAATACTCAGACTTAGGAATTCTCGGTCTGGTATGAAAATAATCAATATGGGACAAGGAGATCAACCGGTACAGGTTCACCCGTCCAATATCGTTGGTGGCTAAAATAATGGCATGATGGGTGGGCAGTTTTTTCACCATTTCCTTGCTGACCCGGCCTTCCTCATTCACCTGATCCAAAGTCTCAATATTTCTTTGTTGCAGCATCTCGATAAACCGCACAAATATTTCTGCGGTACAAGCCGCATCATCCACTGCACGGTGATGGTTATCCAGATTGGCATTTACCGCCTTTGCCACGGTATCCAGCTTAAAACGATTCAATTGGGGTAAAAGCATCCGGGCCAGGGAAACCGTATCTGCAATGGTAAAATCGTAATCTATCCCCAGTTCCTCACAACCGTGTTTGATAAAACTCATATCAAAATCCGCATTGTGGGCTACCATTACTGAACCGGCGCTAAATTCCATAAACTGCGGCAGAGCCTGCTCGATGGTGGGGGCATCCATCACCATCTCATCATTGATACTGGTAAGATTCTCAATATGAAAAGGAATGGGAACCTGGGGATTCACAAAGGTGGAAAACCGATCTGTAATGGTTCCATTTACCACCTTCACCGCACCGATCTCAATAATCTTGTTGACAAAAGGGGAAAAACCGGTAGTCTCAATATCAAATACCACATAGCTGTCCATAAGGCTCTGATTCTTGGAATTCTCCACGATATCCTTCAAATCATCCACCAGATATGCTTCCACACCATAGATTACCTTAAAATCCGGATCATCCGGCAGTGCATGGTTGGCAATGGGAAATGCCTGCACATTGCCATGATCCGTAATGGCGATGGCCTTATGTCCCCACTCATGGGCCCGTTTGATCAGATCCCCCACGTCTGTCACACCATCCATATCACTCATCTTAGTATGGCAGTGAAGCTCCACACGCTTCTCCGGACTGTTATCCATCCGCCCCTGATTTTCCCGAAAATCCGGAATCTTCTTGATACCCACCACAGAACCTATGGTGAGCTCGCTGTCGAATTTATCGATGGTGGTGACACCTTTGATCTTTAAAAAGGCACCTTTTTTTAAGCTACCCATCAGTTCGTCCAGGTACTCATTTTTCGTAAAGATCTTCAGCATTATGGAGTCGGTAAAATCGGTCACCGCCATCATGATAATGGTTTTCTCTCCACGAATCTCCCGGGTTTCCACCGTCATAACCTGACAGCGGATCACCACCTCACCCATTTCCCCTACGATGCTTTCGATGGGAATGGCCTCCTCCTGGAAATCCCTTCCATAAATCACATCCGGATTGTCAGAGCGACGCACAAACTCCCGCTTGCCGAAGCTTTCCCCTTTCTTTTGCTGCGGCTTCGGTGCCTTGAATGGGATAACCTTCTCCGTCTGGTCTGCCTCCGTCACCGGGGCACTTTCCCCTCCCACAGACATGCTCTGATCCAGCACACCCCTGGTACGGGACACAATGTGGAACACCTCCGCATCAATCTGGGACTCTGCACTTTTTATGTATTTGGATTCATGGGCCGGGGTGTACTCCGGCACAATCATCAGCTTTAACCCGCAGCGCTCACAAATGATCTTCTCCAAAATATCAATGAGTTCATTTCCCCGGCGCTCGGCCACAATGGTCTGCTCCATGGACAATATCATATGATCTTCCCGGTCAAACTCCATATGACTGGTCTTAAAAAGATTATAGAGAAGCACACTGTAGTTATGCAGCTCCTCCAGAATACTATCCTTATAAACGTCCATCAGCTTCTCCGGTGTATACTGACTGGACAAAATAAATTTCTCCACTATTTTAACAGCCATCTCCTTTCCGGAAAACAGCTGTCCCTTAATTTCGTTTTCGATACTATAAATCTCCGGTTTCGGAATCAACCGGTTGCTTTCTATATAGATACGCAGGGAGGTATGGGCTGCATTGGAAACCACCTTGGTCACCTGGGTTTCCTTTAACAGCGCATCCATGTCTCCCTGCATCTTAAGCGTTGGAAAAACCTCATAAAAAAGCTTTGCCATCTTACTCACTCCAATTCAATAACTCACTGCGCAGCTGGGCTAACAGTTCCTCCTCCGGCACTTTCTTATATATCTCACCGTGCTTGAAGATCAGTCCCTCGCCGTCTCCTCCGGCGATGCCCAGATCTGCCTCCTTGGCCTCTCCGGGACCGTTTACTGCGCATCCCATCACTGCCACTTTAATATCCAGCGGGATGTCCGCCACCATATTTTCCACCTGATTAGCAAGTTCAATCAGATTGATGCGGGTTCTTCCGCAGGTAGGGCAGGAAACCACCTCGATTCCTCCGGTGCGAAGACCCAAGGTCTTTAAAATCAGCTTGGCAGACTTGATTTCTTCCAGGGGATCTCCTGTGAGAGACACCCGGATGGTATCGCCGATTCCCTGACTTAAAATCAATCCAAGACCAATAGATGACTTAATATTGCCGCTGATAATGGTGCCCGCTTCCGTGATGCCCACATGAAGAGGGTGATCCGTTTTCTCCGCAATAAGCTCGTGGGCTCTGACACACATCATTACATCGGAGGACTTAATACTGATTACCAGATTGTCATATCCCATGTCCTCAATAAAATGCACCTTATCCAATGCGCTTTCTACGATTCCCTCTGCAGTTACTCCCTGATACTTCTCCACCAGGTTCTTCTCCAGGGAGCCGCTGTTTACACCCACACGGATAGGGATGTTCCGCTCCTTTGCCACATCCACAACAGCCTTCACACGGTCTGCATTCCCGATATTTCCCGGATTGATACGAATTTTATCAGCACCATGCTCCATGGCTGCAATGGCCAGACGGTAATCAAAATGAATATCCGCCACCAAGGGAATGGATATCTGTTTTTTTATCTCCTGTAAGGCCTCCGCCGCCTCCATGGTGGGCACTGCACAGCGGATAATATCACAGCCTGCAGCCTCCAGTGCCTGAATCTGTGCCACGGTAGCCTTTACATCCTCCGTCTTTGTATTGGTCATGGACTGGATCAGAATCGGGTTTCCTCCTCCGATCACACGATTTCCAATCCGCACTTCTCTTGTGATTTTTCTTTCCATTGCTATCTCCCATTTCAAAAATTATATGAATAATTTCCGTATGTCATTGAACATAACCACCACCATCAAAAGCATCAGCAGTACCAATCCTGCAAAGTGAACCATTCCTTCATGATCCGGATTTACCCGCTTGCGCCGGATAGCCTCAATGATCAGGAAGAAAAGTCTGCCTCCGTCCAGCGCCGGCAATGGCAGCAGATTCATCACGCCCAGGTTTGCCGACAACATAATGGAGTAATTCATCAGATTTAAAAATATAATCAGAAAACCGCCGGTTTTCACCTCATCGTAGGTATCCCCGATGGACTTTACGATTCCCACCGGTCCGGAAAGGTCGTTGAAGCTCACCTGCCCGGTCACCAGCATTTTCAAGCTTTCCAAGGTAGTGCAGATCCAATACTTCACTTCGTACACACTGTATTTCAAAACCTGGAACACATTTCCATGTTCCCTGGTGCCGCTTCCGTAAATACCAAACAGATAACGGTTGCTTTCCTCGTCATACTTCGGTGTCAGTGTGCAGGTGTAAGTCTCTCCGTCACGCTGATACTCCACCTCGATATTCTCATCCGCATGGAGATAGGTGTAAATGCTGACCTCCCGGTACAGGTGAATGTTTTTCCCATTTAGTTCAGTAATCACATCTCCCGCCTGAAGTCCTGCCGCCTCTGCAGGATATCCCTCCATCACATCTGCCACCACAGGGCGGTCAAAACCAGCCACTGCAATCACCACCACAGCCAGAAGGAATGCCAGAATAAAGTTGAAGGCCGGTCCTGCAAACACCACTGCCATTCTGGCCCACACAGATTTATTGTTAAAGGCTCTCTCGTCCTTTGACTCCTCGTCTTCCCCCTCCATCATACATGCCCCGCCGAAGGGTAACAGTTTCAGGGAATATTTCGTTTCCCCTTTGGTAAAGCCCACAATGGTAGGTCCCAATCCCAGACAAAACTCATTGACACGGATGCCGTTTTTCTTTGCCAGCAGAAAATGTCCCAACTCGTGAAAGATTATGATGAAACTAAACATTAAAATTGCAATTATAATCTTCAAATTACCACCTGCTCTCTATATACTCATACACTTCCTGCTCCGTATCCAGAATCTGCTCCACCGTTGGTGCTGCCACAAATCCGCAATGCTGCATACAGTTCTCAATAATCTCTGTAATAGTCAAAAATCCGATACGCCGGTTCAAAAACATGGCCACCGCTTTTTCATTAGCCGCATTTAAAATCGTGGGAAGATTTCCACCTTTTTCGCAGGCATCATAGGCCAGCTGCAAGCCACGGAATGTCTCCAAGTCCGGTGCCTGGAAATCCAAATGACCAAGCTTTGCAAAATTCAGACGATCCCCACTCAGAGGTCTTCTCTGGGGATAATACAATGCGTACTGAATGGGCAGACGCATATCTGCTGTGCCCAGCTGGGCAATCACTCCCCCATCTTCGAACTCTACCATAGAATGTATGACACTCTGGGGTTGTACTACCACTTCAATCTGCGACGGCTTCACATCAAACAACCATTTTGCCTCAATCACTTCCAGTCCTTTATTGACCATGGTGGCAGAATCGATGGTGATTTTTCGTCCCATACTCCAGTTGGGATGCTTCAGGGCATCCTCCACCTGTACGTTGGTCAGCTCCGCTTTTGTCTTTCCACGGAAAGGCCCGCCGGATGCAGTAAGCAGGATCTTATGGATAGGATTCCCCGCAGCTCCCTGCAGCGACTGAAAGATTGCGCTGTGTTCACTGTCCACCGGAAGAATGTCCACACCACACTCCTTTGCCATAGGCATGATGATATGACCGGCCGTCACTAAAGTCTCCTTGTTAGCCAATGCAATGGTCTTCCCTGCCCGAATGGCTGCAATGGTGGGTTTGATTCCAAGCATTCCCACAATGGCAGTGACTAATATCTCTGCCCGGGGACAGGTTGCCACCTGCAGAAGTCCCTCCATTCCACAACATACCGTCACGTCCAGATCCCGGATCTGCTCCTTTAATTTTTTCGCATCCTGCTCCTCCCATACGGCCACAAGACTGGGGTGAAACTTTCGAATCTGCTGTTCCAGAAGAGTGATATTGCGGCCTGCCGCCATTGCCTCCACCTGAATATCTTTCTGTTCCTCCACAATGGAGAGTGTCTGGGTTCCAATGGAACCGGTGGAACCTAATATCGCAATTTTTTTCATTCTTTCATTACCTTCCAATCAGATAATACGCCAGATAATAGATGATTGGCGCTGTGAAAATCACACTGTCAAACCGGTCCATGATTCCGCCATGTCCGGGAATCAGCTTACCGTAATCCTTAATTTCGTAATTTCTCTTGATGGCGGACGCAGTCAGATCTCCGATCATGGAAATCACCGCTCCCACTGCACAAATTGCAGCTAAAAATATAATATCACGGTTGGTGGTTCCCATCCGTCCCTGGAAGACAAAGCAGTACAGCAGCGTCAATAAAACGGTGCCAACCACCCCTCCCACCGCGCCTTCCCAGGATTTCTTCGGGGAAAGCTTTGGGGTCATCTTGTGCTTTCCGATGAGAACTCCCACCGCATAGGCACAGGTATCACACCCCCATGAACACAAAAAGATCAGCCACACAATGTATGCGCCGCTTGGAAGCATTCTGGTCAGGTAAATGCAGGAAAGCATCACCGCCACGTAAAACACACCGAAAAAGGCTGCCAGCAACTGTTCCGTATGATATTTGGGATAAGTAAACACATAAGAAAACATCAGCAGAACTAAAAGTCCCAGCACAAAAATCATTGGATCCGGAATAAATCCAAACTTCAAATTCAGGTAGTACACGATCACTGCCAGATATCCCAGGATCCCCGGAGCAGATTTTTGAATTTTAAACACCCGATACAATTCAAACAATCCGATGAGAGATATGACACCGCACACTCCCAGCAGAAGATCTCCGCCTGTGATGATAAATATCAGAGCCAGTATCACCAACACGATACCGCTTCCTAATCGAACCAAAAAAGATTTCATTGTTGCTCCTCCTTTGACACGAGGTGTCACCACAGGTGAGAAACCCTTGTGCCGTTTTTCATATTTAAATTGACACGAGCCATCAAACTTTGCCGTATCTGCGATCCCGGTTACTGTAGGCCTCCACAGCCTTCTTTAACTCCTCCGGTGTGAAGTCCGGCCAGGGTACATCAGTGAAATAGAATTCACTGTAGGCATGCTGCCACAAAAGATAATTGGACAGCCGTTGTTCGCCGCTGGTTCGGATCATCAGATCCGGATCCGGAATCCCTGCCGTATCCAGATAAGAGGAAAATTTCTCTTCCGTAATCTCATCTCCGGTAATTCCATCTGCCCACATTTTGCGCATAGCCCGAATCATTTCATCCCGGGATCCGTAATTGATGGCAATCTGCAGATTCAATCCCGTATAACCAGCCGATGCCTCTTCCAATTCCAGGATCTGCCGCTGAAACTCCTGATCCAACCGGGTGATATCTCCTAAAATGCGCACCCGCATATTATTTTTCTCTGCTGTCTTCACACAGTTTTTCAAATATGAACTTAACAGCTTCATCAACGCTTCCACTTCACTGTCCGGACGATTCCAGTTCTCTGTGGAAAATGCATACATGGTCACATACTTAATGCCCATCTCCCCCGCTGCCCGACAGATGGTCTCCACATTCTTCGCTCCCACTGTATGTCCGTAATTCCGGGGCATCCCTTTACTCTTCGCCCATCGTCCATTTCCATCTAAGATAATTGCAATATGCTGTGGAATTTTCATATTTTTATCCTTTCTGAATCCGTGCTTATATCAAGTCGAGCCCCTGCGAGACTTGGCGCCGGATTCAGGTCAGCTTTGCTGACTTTCTTCCTTTCTGAATCCGTGCTTACATCAAGTCGAGCTCCTGCGAGACTTGGCGCCGGATTCAGGTCAGCTTTGCTGACTTTCTTCCTTTCTGAATCCGTGCGCATAACAAGATTCGTTGCAGGTATGATTATAATCATACCTGCAATGAATAAGGGGCATGCGAAACCGCTATGCCCCCACCCCTGCTTTTATACGGTAAGAATTTCTTTTGTTTTTGCTTCTACTGCCTCATCAATCTTAGCAATGTATTTGTCTGTCAGCTTCTGTGTGTCGTTCTCTAACTCCTTCAGCTCATCCTCAGACACTTCATTTGCCTTGTTCAGCTTCTTGCAGGCATCATTGGCATCCCGGCGGATATTACGTACTGCAACCTTGGCATTTTCACCTTTTTTCTTAATATCCTTTGCCAGATCCTTTCTGCGTTCCTCCGTAAGCTCCGGGAACACCAGACGGATCACCTTGCCATCGTTGGTGGGATTCAACCCGATATCCGAGGTAAGGATTGCCTTTTCAATCTCCTTTACCAGAGACGGTTCCCAAGGCTGAATCTGAATCATTCGCGGCTCCGGCACATTGACATTTGCCACCTGCTGAAGCGGTGTGGGTGCCCCGTAATAATCTACGGTAATCTTATCCAAAATGTGAGGATTTGCCCGGCCTGCGCGGATTGTGGCATACTCCTCAATCAGATTATCGTAGGACTTCTCCATCTTCTCCTCATAGACTGCTAATCTGCTATCCATATTTTAATATCTCCTTTATACTGTTACTTTTGTTCCGTTGAAATTGCCGTTTATGGCATTTACTATACTGTTTTCCTCATTTAAGCCAAATACATACATGGGCATTTTATTTTCCATGCACATGATAGATGCGGTAAGATCCACCACTGCCAGCTTCTCATCGATGACGGTCTGAATGGAAACCTCATCGTATTTCTTTGCTGCCGGATTTACCTTCGGATCACTGTCATATACACCATCGATTGCCTTGGCTAAATAAATGCCCTCAGCTTCCATCTCAATGGCACGGAGCACAATTCCGGTATCAGTGGAAAAATACGGATGACCGGTTCCGCCCGCAAAGAATACTACCATTCCTTTTTCAAAATACTTATTGGCACGATCCTTGGAAAAAAGCTTAGTCATGCTGCCACATTCAAAGGGTGTGAGAATCTGAGTCTTCATACCCACAGAACGGAAAATCTCCGACACATAAATGCAGTTCATAATGGTAGCCAGCATACCAATCTGATCAGCCTTGGTACGGTCAATGGTCTCGCTGGTTCTGCCTCTCCAGAAGTTTCCGCCTCCGATGACGATTCCAACCTGAATACCGCTGTCTGTAATCATTTTTACCTGTCTTGCCACTTCTGTGACGGTGGGCTCATCAAAACCGGTCTTTTTGTCCCCGGCCAATGCCTCTCCACTTAATTTCAAAAATACTCTTTTCATTATTTTGCATCTCCAAATAAGCTTTCCACATCGATTTCTGCATAGCACTGAGAACAGAATCCCTCGATCACTGCACCGTTGTTAATCTGTACAGACCGGGACTTAATATTTCCCATAACCACTGCGGAGGTATCCACAACCACCGGTCCCTGCACATCGATGTCACCTTTGATGGCTCCGGCAATCACGGCTGATGTTGCTGTGATATTTCCGATAATAACAGATCCTAAACCGATCTTCACGGTACCTGTACTGACAACCTCGCCTTCCACTTTCGCTGCATCTGCAAAGAACTCTGCGGACTGACTGTTACCCTTTAATGTACCGGTAACCTGCAGTTTGCCGTTACAGTCAATATTTCCGTTGATGGTTCCTCTCACATCAAAGGATCCGGTGGATGACATATTACCGGTAATAGAAGTGCTCTCTGTGATTACGGTCACTTCATCGGTAACTGCTGTGCTGGCCGGGGCTACTGCCGGTGTCTCTGTCTTTGTCATGGTATCTACTGTTATATCACTCATTTTCTTTTCCTCCTGTGTGGTCTTTGCCACGGTATTCATAACCAATTCAATAGCCGGTGCCTCCGGTTGTGCGGTGGGCTCATCTGCCTCCGCCTCTGTCTCAGGCTGCTGCTCTTCGCTTGCGGCCTCTGCCTCCTCTGTCTCGGGCTCTTCTGCCTTTGACTGTGCCGCAGACAACTGTTCCATTGCAGAAACCACCTTTTCTGTCTTCGGCTCTTCCAGCGGTTCTTCCTTCTTTTCCGGCTCTGCAGTCTTCGGCTCCTGTGCGGGCTTCTCCGCCTCCCGGCTGACCTTCTCCAGCAGGCCATCCAGCTTGGACAGCTCAGACTGTACATCCAGCTCCTCTTCCAGGGTATTCACAACCACATCCTGTTCTTCCTCCGGAAGTGTTCCCTCATCCCCGGGAAGCAGCTCATTCACCGCCTGGGACAAGTCCTCTTTAAAATCCTTAAAAAAGCTCATTTAAGTACCTCCAAATCTTGGCACGAGGTGTCACCGCAGGCGACAAAACCTCGTGCCGTTTTTCTTATCTACTGTACGCTTGACGCATCTATATACTGAATGACTGTCGTGTCATCTGTAATCGGTAATAATTCCACACCTTCTGCCTGCAGGGCTTCGATCATATCCCCTAACGCCTCCACTGTGGCAGTTTTGGTATCCGAATCGTGCAACAGTACCACCGACGTCTTATATTTAACTACATCCGCGGTCACATTGTCAACTAATTCCTCCGGCGTATATGCCTGAGAGGCAGCATCTCCGCTGGAAACATTCCAGTCATAATAAACCAGCCCCTGCTGATTCAGATAGGAGATAAACTCACTCATATCCACGTTGCTGACCTGATTGGCACTGCCACCGGGAAAACGATAGTATTTGCACCGTACCCCCGTAACATCATACAAATAATCCTGAAGTTTCAAAAGATCTTCCGAAAAATCCTCCACAGAATTATAAATAGTGCTGTATTTATGAGAATAGGAATGCATGGCAAGGGTGTGTCCCTCTGCCACAATTCGCTGATAAAGCGCCTTGGATGTGTCATCTTCCTTTCCTACAACAAAAAAAGTGGCCTTCACATCATATTCAGCCAGAATATCCAGGATTTCCTCTGTATTGCTGCTGGGTCCATCCTCAAAGGTCAAATATACCTTGTGAACGTCTTCCTCACCAGCCAGATTCTCCGCCGCATTGGCAATCTCGCCTGTACTCTGTGGCTCATCATAAGACTGCTGCGTATCTGCCATAGCCTCCGATATAGAAACGTCCACATCTCCATCAACAGACGTTACCGACAAGACATCTTTCAAATCATTTACCTGATGCTGCAACACAACCACTCTGCAAAGAAGCACCACACACAGAATCATCGATATGATCATCCAGCAACTGATGGTCAGCACAATGCCGCGCTTCATGCGATCGATGCGCTTACGGCGTTCTGCCTGTTCTTTTAAACCATTTGTTGGCTTTTCCTCCATGTGCCCCCTCCGAAATAATTATGTTTGTAACTATTCAACTCCTTCATAGTTACGAGTCACATACTATTGTACCATACTTTTGGAAAATATCATTAAAAAATCTTCCTATAATTGTTTTTCTTTTTGTAAGGTTTTGGTAAATTGTCTGACTTTTCTTTCCAACATCCAAATCCCTCATCCAATCAGCACCTTTTTCCCCTGAAAGGCAAATCCATAGCTCCGGATGCGCTCCGCCGGAATATCTACCTCCATTTTGGCATGAGGTGTCACTTTACACAAAAACCGCCATACTAAGTTTCTTTGTAACTATTTTTTCATACGATTTATGCGGTTGCACATAAATCTGTTCTGAACAGTTACGTTTCTTCTAGTAGTATAGCGGTTTTCCATTAAAATTACAATTCTGTCTTATGCTGATTTACTTCTTTACAGTTTGTTCCGATATTTTGTGTACTATGGTTCAGTCTTGATTGCTGCAGTTTCCCATACAAATTTTACACTGCCCTTCACGCCCCGTGCCGTTTGGGTAAAGGTCTGATATTCCTCCCCTGCCTGTTTCCATGCCTGCAGACGGTTTAACAGCACCTCAGCATCCCCGTGGTAGGTATCTGCCATTTTCTGAATCGCTTCCCGGTCAAATTCCTCCATTCCATCTGCCAGTTCCCGGGACCCCTCTTCCAGCTGATCTACTCCATTTACCAGAAGATCCGTGGCACTTTTTACGGAAGCCATTCCTTCATTCAAACTTCCGCTGTTTTCCTTTAATGTATTTGCTCCATCCGCCAGAGACTGAGCCCCTGCAGACAATTCATTGATACCGGATACAAGATTGCCGTTTACCGCATCACTCAGAGATGAAACTCCTGCCACAATACCGTTCTCACCGCCCAATCCGGCGTTCAGTGTGGAAGCTCCTGTTTTCAAAGTCGCCAGACTGGTATCATCAAAGGCAGCCAGACCGCTCTGTACCTGCAGCAGCGCTCCCGCTTTTCCCGATGCTCCCACATTTGCCACCACAGTGGAAATGTTGGAAAGCTGAAGTACATAAGCATCGGACAGTCCATTAAAGTCCACCCCTGCTGTCTCCACCAGATAGGCATTGGTGGCATCATCCAGACGATAAACGTTGCTTGCTTCATCCACCACAATAAAACCGGTTACCCCCTGTGCCTGCAGGCTGTTTAATGTTCCCAGATAAGATGCTGCCGCAACGGTATATTCGGAAAGTGCCTGGGAGAAAGCCTGCGTTGCCTCCTCATCTGTGGCATAGATGGTTTCTGCTCCCGATACGATATCTGTGATGGACGCGGACACCGTGTTCTTCAAACTGCCGATTCCATCCACCAGCTGTGTCACGCCCTGATCCAGCTGCTCTGCACCTGCGGCCGCTGTCTTAGTGCCTGTAAGCAGCTGGTCAATTCCTGACGTCAATGCAGGGGTTGCCTCCGTAAGAGTTTTCACGCCCTGATTTAAGGAGCTGGCCCCATCGGCCACCTTCTCCGCACCATCCGTATAAGCCTTCACTCCACTCTGTGCCTCCGTGACCCCTTGGGAAAACTCCTTAAGACTGTCCCCCAGCGTTCCAATGCCCTCTGACAATTCGCCGCTTCCGTCCACCAGCTGTCCGGATGCGTCGCTCATCTCATCAATGGTTGCCGACAACTCTGACAGGTCCAGAGTTCCGTCTGCTCCAATCTGTGACATCAGATTCGATGATGCCATGGTCATGGTCATACCCAGTTCAAAGTCTGTCACATCAGCGGATACCTCCACATAATCCGGGAAGGACACTTCCTCCTCGAAATCTTCCTCAGAGACATCCAGACTTTCCTTCAGTCCCGGCACGGCTACACCCACCACAATATTATTTTTTCCATCTGAGTACACATTCCCGTTTGTCACCTCAATATTGGTAAAACTGTCTTCCAATACCATTCCCGTAACCACGGCAAAAGGCACATAAACCTCATATTCTTCCCCATCCACAGTCTGGGTTACTTTCTCCCGATTGGTATAGTCAAAACGAATGGTGACACGGCCGCTCTGACCGGCCAGTTCCTCCGGTGCAATCTCCTCCCCATCCAGATAATAAGTGATAGTTTCCGTAATGGGACTCTCCTTATCGGTGATGCCCTGATAAAAAATGTCCGCCCCGTCTGCTTCCCAGATCAGGCTGTCTCCGTCTCTGGTAAAAGTTTCATCTCCCTTTACATTTTCAATATCTTCAAGGTCTGACGCATCTGCAAGCTGTTGACTGCCTTCCCTGTTTTTCAGCCAGTCACTGACGATGGTCTGGGTGACGTTTCCGGTGGCATCTGCAAGCATGTAAACCGTCTCTTCTTTTCCGATATCTTCCTGGCTCTGATCCACCGAAAAAATCTTCGAAAAGGTATCCCCGCTTTCCTCTTCCTCATCTTCCACATCCTCCACAACTGTTTCCTCTGTGGAGACCTCTTCCTTCGCCGCGTACACATGCCACACTCCTGCACTGCTCCCCAGAACCGTTACCATCAGGACACCTGCCATGACACGAATTGCGTATTTATTTTTAAATCTCTGCTTTAATTCTGTAAACTTCATAATAGAATCCTCCTATTTCTCTGATTTTCTATTTTTATGCATGCTCCGAAACTGCCGGAATCATCTCTTTTTTATGACAGAAGCCCCTGCTGGAAACACGGATCAGACCATCAAACACCATGAGAAATGACGGCAGTACAAAGATAACCACCAGCATACTGATAATGGCTCCTCTGGCCATCAGCGTACACAGGGAACTGATCATATCAATATTCGAATAGACGCCCACTCCGAAGGTTGCCGCAAAAAAGCTCAGTGCACTGACGATGACGGAGCGGATGGAACTTTGCAACGCTGCGGTAACAGCTTCCTTTTTTTCTGCTCCCTGACATCTCGCCTTCTTATACTTGGTGGTGATAAGAATGGCGTAATCCACCGTGGAACCAAGCTGGATCGTGCCGATGACAATGGACGCAATAAATGGCAATGTGGTACCGGTATAAGCCGGAATTCCCATGTTGATAAAGATGGCAAAATAGATGGCAGCCACCAGAATCACAGGCAGTGATACCGACTGAAAAACCACAGCGATAATCACAAAGATCAATCCAATGGACACTGCACTGACCACCTTGAAATCCCTGTCCGTGGTGGTGATCAGATCCTGCGTACAGGGTGCTTCCCCGATCAGCATGCCATCCGGATCATAGTTTTTGATAATCCCGGAGATGGCATCACACTGGTCGTTTACCTCCTGGGAAGCTACCTTGTACTCGGATGCAACCAAAAGCAGTTTGTAATTTTCATTTTCCAGGATCGAGGTCACGGAATCCGGAAGCATCTCCCTTGGAATCGCCGGTCCTAAAATTCCATCCAGGCCAAGGACTGTTTTCACGCCGTCCACCTCATGGATTTCATCAATCATGGCAGAAACCTCTTTTGCCGGCAGGCTGCTATCCACAAGAATCATATGGGTAGCGCCCATGTCAAACTCCTCCTCCAGCTTGTTATTTGCTGCTATGCTTTCCAGGGAATCCGGCAATGTACCTGCCAGGTCATAATAGACATCTGTATGGGTGTATCCCCAGACAGCCGGCACCAAAATCACCACAAATAGCACCAGAAAGATATAAAAATGATTGGTAATCCAGCCCGGCATTTTTTTCATTTTCGGTATCAATGTCCGATGCCTTGTCTTTTCCACAATCCGGTCAAAGATAAGAATCATGGACGGCAAAACGGTAACGCAGCAGATAACACCGAAGACCACACCCTTTGCCATAACAACACCCAGATCCAGTCCCAATGTAAAGCTCATGAAGCAAAGTGCCACGAAGCCTGCCACCGTGGTAATGGAGCTGCCCACCACAGAGGTGATGGTATTGGATATGGCATGTGCCATAGCCCGTTCCTTATCTCCCGGGAAACGTTCCTGATTTTCCTCGTAACTATGCCACAGGAAAATAGAATAATCCATGGTTACTCCCAGTTGAAGCACCGCCGCCAGCGCCTGTGTAATGTACGATATTTCTCCGCTCAACACATTGGTCCCCAGATTATACACAATGGCCATTCCAATGCTCAACAGGAAAAACAGCGGGATAATGGCTGAATCCATGGTAAGGGACAACACAATCACAGAGAGTACAACTGCAATCAGCACATAAAACGGCACTTCCTGATCAGACAGATTCTTGATATCCGTTACCACTGCAGACATTCCGCTGAGATAGCATTGCCGGGTGGTCAGTGACCGGATCTGTTCGATGGCATCCATGGTCTCATCCGCCGACATGGAGGTGTCAAAAAGAACCGCCATCAGCGTGCTGTCAGTTTCCTCATTGTTAAACACCTCATACAGCTCCTCCGGTAGCATGCTCATGGGAATGGACAGATCCGCGATGGAATCATACCAGACCACAGCTTTGACATGATCCACCTGTTCCATTTGACTGCGGAGGGAGGCGATATCCTGATCCTCCATCCCTTCAATCACGCAGATGGAAAAGGCTCCTGTTCCAAACTGGTTCACCAGAATGTCCTGTCCTTTCATGGACTCTAAGTCCTCGGGCAAATACGACAGGATATCGTAATTCACCCTTGTGTGAAAATAACCAAATGCTGCCGGAATCAACAATACCAGGCTGAGCACAAAAATCTGTACCCGGTACTTCACAACTCCTTTTCCAAATTTAATCATGGTTTCCTCATTCCTTTCCTCTCTGTCAAAAGATATATGTTTTTCGATAAAAGGAGTATAAAAAAAAGACTGAATAGTTGAAATATTCAATCTTTTTGTCCTGTCGTTGTTTTCTGTACATTTTTGTTTTTCCGTAAAACAAGGTACTACAAAATCATTGTTTTGTAGTCCGGCAGTGCTGCGTCTCAATCATCACCGATAATCTCTGTTATGGAGTTATGTATCATGTAGTTATAAACCTTTCCCATCTCCTGTGGGGACACTTCCATACCGCTCTGTATCCAGCTGATAACAAGAAAAGCAAGGGATTGGGCATGGTATGCGGCAATGCGCTCCTTAGTCAACCAGCCGGATGGAATGTGGGGAGCCATAATACTGTTTTCCAAAATCTCTATCAGCTGTTCCGTGATACAATGCTTTACAATTTCCTCGAAGGAATTCTGTCCCTCCAGACGACTGGCTCTCATGTAAAATTCCTTTTCCTGTTCAATGTTATAAAGAATGATCACTACCGCCTGCTCCGACATGCCGTTTTGAATCAACAGCTTTACCGGATCCATCAGGTCCTTGGAAACAATCCATTCCAGCAGATCATATTTATCCTGAAAATGATTATAAAATGTAGAGCGGATTACCCCCGCTTTGTCGGTGATCTCCTTAATTGTAATTTTCTCTATGGGCTGGGTTACAGCCAGCGCCTTAAAACTCTCCGCCAGCAACGTATCCACCGGCACTTTTCCATGGTTTGTCACAAAATCGCCCCGTTTCTATCCGATCTGCTTTATCTACATATTGGTCTGCTCACCCGATCAGCACCTGTTTCCCCTGAAAGGCAAATCCATAGCTGCGGATATGCTCCGCCGTAATCCCCCGGCTTATGAGCCGGGCAGCATACTGTTTCTCCTGGATCTGTGCCAGGGCTGCCTGC
Organism: Roseburia sp.; assembly: GCA_051879315.1. Classification (GTDB taxonomy): domain Bacteria; phylum Bacillota; class Clostridia; order Lachnospirales; family Lachnospiraceae; genus Roseburia_C. Next base: position 1,048 of record JBJELW010000010.1, on the reverse strand, counting down.
ACCGTGTCCTCCAGGCTGCTCTCTTTTCTGGGATTGATAACTTTAAACTCCAGAATAATGGCATCATCCTCTTGGGGATTTTTTGGTTCCATTATTACATCATATTTCTGTTCCAAACACGCCCTCAGGACTCCGTCGCCTCTTCGAGGCGCCACCTCAGGGCATATCACATCATATCTGCCGAAACCACTTTCCCGGTTGGAGGTAATGAGATATCTGTCCTGAAGATCCACCAGCAGCCCCAGAACAAATCCGTGGTAAAAGCGCTCCGGCGCATTGCGGGATGGCTTCGCTCCGGAATCAAAGGAACTGAATACCTCCTGTGTCACCTCATTCATATATACGTTCATGGCTTCTATATCATCCTGCAGTAAAGCCTTGACAAAATCGTTGTAGTCTCCCTTTGCTTCCACAAACCAACTGCGCACCATACCATCAAACATACGCTCCACTTCGTAGTTGGTCAGCGCCAGCTCATACATCTGCTCTTGTCCGGGGGAGAGCAGCTCCATCCGGTCATAGGAAAGCACCTTTAAATAACCGCTTGCCAAAAGCAGACTCCAGACCGCATCCTCGTTATGATCCAGCTGATTGTACACGATCTGCTCGTCGATGGGTGTACGAATGGTCTCTCCCCGCAACAGCATCTCAAACTGTGCTTTTACGTTCCGGTTCCCTTCCCTCAGGAGCTTTCCCACCAGACTGTTGGAGCTGGTGTTGGCCCAGTAAGTGGTAAAATATCCCTTGTCTAAGAAATTTAAGAGGGACCATGGATTATAGATATCTTTGTGTTTTCCAAAAATAAATCCGTCATACCATCGCTTGACTTCTTCCTTTTGTTCTCCCATGCCACACTCTTCCAGTGCAGCAAACACTTCTTCCTCGGTAAAGCCGAAGGATGTGGCATATTTATCGGAAGTGGTTGTCACTACTTCCAGATTATTCAGATCTGAAAAAATAGACTCCTTGCTGACTCTTGTGATGCCCGTCATAATGCCCCGTTCCAGCCAGGGATTGGTCTTGAAGGTGGAGTTAAACAGGCTTCGGG
>JBJELW010000009.1:0-45215 GCA_051879315.1 Roseburia sp. | reverse complement strand
AGTGGTGTCCTCTATCTTAATTTTTTTATTTTTCCGAGTAAAAATTTACTCTAGCGGCACTGAGCAGATGAATGCGACAAAAAAGACTTCTGTAAAATGGATTTGTGTCTTTTTACAGAAGTCTTTTTCTATGCCGCATAGGTTATAAGATTATCTAGATTACAGAAAAATGATACAATGTCTTTGAGTGATATTTCTCATCCGGATGAAGGATCACGGAAGGGAACTCCGGAATGTTGACTGCGTTAGGGAAGTGCTGTGCTTCTAAGCATACTGCGCAGTACATGGGGTGGGCCTTATCCGGTTTTTCTCCCCGGGGGATAAAACAGGGCACATACAGCTGTACACCCGGCTGATCCGTAAAGCAGGTCATGCGGATACCGCTTTTTTGGGACTGCAGAACCGCTGCCTCCCGCAAACCATCGCCGTTGATGACAAAGTTCTGGTCATAGGTATGACCGATGGCCAACTGAGGATGGGGCGTCAAAATATCCTGTACCACAGATTTCATGGTGCGAAAATCAAAGGGTGTGTTTTCTACAGGCAGCAATACTCCTGTGGCAATCTGGGTGGGATTAAGCTCCGTGATATAGTCTGCATCGATGTAAAGCTCATGGTCGGATACATCAGAAAATCCCTCGCCGTTCAGGTTAAAGTAGCCATGGCTGGTGACAGAAAACGGTGTGTCCTGATCGCAGGATGCATCATAGACAATGGAAAGTTCGTTGTCCTCTGACCAGGTATAAGTCACGGATACATTCAGATTTCCCGGATAATTTTCCTCTCCGTCCGGAGAAAATCGCGAAAAAATAATGGAATCGTCCTGTATGGTGGTATCCCAGATGCGCTGGCCGAATCCGGTGGGACCACCGTGCAGGTGGTTCGGGCCATTGTTGATGGCTAACTGATATTCCTTGCCGTTTAAGATAAAGTGTCCCTTGTCAATACGGTTGGCGCAGCGTCCAACCACAGCGCCCATGCTGATGGTGTCCTTCAGATAATAGCTGCTCTCCGGATATTTCAGACATACATCCTTTAGTTCGCCCTGCTTGTCCGGTACATTAATACTGATCAGGCGACATCCATAATCAGAAACTGTGATAGAGGCACCGGAAGAATTTTCAATGGTATAGGTGGAAAACTCCGCTCCGTCCTCGGTTGTTCCAAAAGCATTTTTTGTAATTGTCATGGGTTTCCCCTTTCTCATTCATAAAAATGTAAATCTCTACTCAAAATCCCATTACTGCGAAAGTAATGAATTATAAATGATTCTGAAAGTTCATTATGCCACAAATATTAGCAAATGACAAGTGTTTGTCCACTTGCCCCGGTTGTGCAAAAGTGTTATAATGGGTCCTATGAGAACGGACATAGTCAAAATTGACAGAAATAACATTGATATAAAGGAAATGCAACGGGCGGGAGAGATTATCCGTCAGGGCGGTTTGGTGGCGTTCCCCACGGAGACGGTATATGGTCTGGGGGCAGACGCGCTGAATGCAGAGGCTTCCGGACGGATCTATGAGGCAAAGGGAAGACCCTCTGACAACCCACTGATTGTGCATATAGCGGATTTTGATGACCTGGTAGCGATCGCAGATCAGGTGCCGTCTCAGACCGAGGCGTTGGCGAAGGCTTTTTGGCCGGGGCCTCTGACTATGATTGTGAAGAAAAACAGCAAAGTACCCTATGAGACCACCGGAGGAATGGATACGGTGGCTGTGCGTATGCCCAGTGATCCGGTGGCATTAGAACTGATTCGTCAAAGTGGCGGATATATTGCGGCACCCAGTGCCAACACATCCGGAAAACCCAGCCCTACCATGGCGGAACATGTGGCGTTGGATCTGGATGGGAAAATCCCGTTGATTCTGGACGGGGGCCCGGTACAAATCGGGCTGGAATCCACCATTATCGATCTGACGGAGAAGACACCCATGATCTTAAGACCGGGTTATATCACCCGGGAGATGTTGGCAAAGGTGATTGGCGACGTGGAGACAGATCCGGGGATTATCGCATCGGATTCAGATCGGAAGCCCAAGGCACCGGGGATGAAGTATAAACATTACGCGCCCAAGGCGGATCTGGTATTGATCGATGGGGATGAGGATAAAGTGGTAGCAAAGATAAATGAGCTGACCGCACAGGCGATGGCCCGGGGAGAACGGGTCGGAATTATTGGAACGGATGAAACCGCAGAGCGCTACTGTCAGGGCGAGGTGGTCAGCATAGGTGCACGGGAGGACGAAGATGCCATTGCACAGCATTTGTATCGGATTCTCAGAGAATTTGATGACTTGGGAGTGGATCGGATCTATTCCGAGAGTTTCGCAACTCCCCGCATTGGGCAGGCAATCATGAATCGACTGTTGAAGGCTGCAGGACATCAGGTTCTCACGGTGTAAGGAGGTTTTTTATGAAGGCATACAAACGGATTGTGTTTGTGGCGGAAAGCGGAACCATCAGAGCGCCTATGGCGGAAGCGCTGTTTCGCGAAAATGCAGTGAACTGCTCCGTGGAAGTGGAGAGCAGAGGGCTGGTGGTGCTTTTCCCGGAACCGCTGAATCAGAAGGCTGAGGCGGTGATGATCAGCAACGGAATCAATCTGGAAGGCTACATGTCCCGACAGATTACGCCGGAGGATGTGGATCCGGACACACTGGTGATTGCCATGGAAGAGGCACAGCGGCAGAAGCTTCTGGATCTTTTACCTGAGGCAGATCCGGAGCAGCTGGTGGTATTAAATGAGCTGGTTGGGGAAGAATTACCTATTATGGATCCTTATGGCGGCACACTGCAGTCCTACGGATTGTGTTTTGAAACATTGAGCCGCACAATTAAAAAGCTAATCAAGATTATAAACGAAGGAGAACAATAATATGGCAAAGGTGATGGTAATGGATCATCCGTTGATCCAGCACAAGATCGGATGGATCCGCAGAGAGGAAACCGGATCCAAGGAGTTCCGTACACTGATCAGCGAGATCGCAATGCTGATGTGTTACGAGGCGACCAGGGATCTGCAGTTGGCGGACATTGAGATTCAGACACCGATCTGCAAGGCTACGGTGAAGGAGTTGAAGGGTAAAAAGCTGGCTGTGGTACCCATTCTGCGCGCCGGACTTGGCATGGTGGATGGAATGCTGAATATGATTCCCGCTGCGAAAGTGGGGCATATCGGGTTATACCGGGATCCGGAGACGTTAAAACCGGTGGAATATTATTGCAAGCTCCCGGAGGATTGTGGAGAGCGGGAAGTTTTTGTGGTGGATCCCATGCTTGCCACAGGAGGTTCTTCGGTGGCAGCTATACAGATGTTAAAGGATAAAGGCGTAAAAAATATCCGCTTCATGTGCATTATCGCTGCACCGGAGGGGGTAAAAGCCATGCAGGAGGCTCACCCGGACGTGGATCTGTACATTGGAGCCTTAGATGACCATCTCAATGAGCATGGTTATATTGTGCCGGGATTAGGGGATGCCGGAGATCGTATTTTTGGAACAAAATAAACGGAAAATGAAAAAGGATACAGCTGTGAGGGAGCCAACCATCAGAGGTATCCTTTTTGTGTCGTCAGGATTGGGTTTGCTTGCAAGGAGGACAGAATATGAGCGGCAAGAGAACAAATTATATCAGCTGGGATGAATATTTCATGGGTGTGGCAAAGTTGTCTGCCATGCGGTCAAAGGACCCCAATACTCAGGTGGGGGCCTGTATTGTCAGTCAGGAGAACAAGATCCTGTCCATGGGCTATAACGGATTTCCCACCGGCTGCTCCGATGATGAGTTCCCTTGGGAACGGGAGGGTGAACCCCTCAACAATAAGTATTTTTACAGCACACACAGTGAACTGAATGCCATATTAAATTATCGGGGCGGAAGCCTGGAAGGGGCGAAGATGTACGTCACCCTGTTTCCCTGCAATGAGTGCGCAAAAGCAATTATTCAGGCAGGAATAAAAACTTTGGTATATGACGATGATAAATACAGTGATACGCCGGCAGTCATTGCGTCCAAGCGGATGTTGACAGCGGCAGGAGTAAAATTTTACCGTTACCAGAGAAATCATAAAGAAATTTGTATCGATTTGTAGTATATTTAATTTAATTGGAAAGAAAAGATTCTCGTCGAGCCCGGACACAGGCACGGGAGAGGAAAGGAAAGGGAGCCGCCATGAAGGAGAGTCGGGATGTTTTTGATGCGTTGGTGATGGTTCTCCAGTTTGGAATCAATATGATCGTTCCAATCATGCTTTGTACCGGCATCGGGGTATGGATATACAGGCGGTATGGACACCCCATGGTGGTGATCCTGTTGTTTGCAGTGGGAGCGTTGGCGGGCTTTCAGAATATTTACAGAATGGCGAAACGGTTATACAGCCGTCAGTCAAAGAGGAAGAGGCATCATGTTAAAAAGGATTAACCAGGTATTGCCGGAACTGTTGCTGGGAATTGTTGTTTACGGAATTTTTGTACAGATTCTGGGAATCTGGTTTGTAGAGGATAAGTTCAGATATACCACCGGACTGTGGATAGGAATTATTCTGGCCGGCGGCTCAGCCATTCACATGGCGGTGGTGCTGCGGGATTCCATGGATCTGGCAGAGAAAGGTGCAAGGACAAGAACTACTTTTGGATATATGCTGCGTTATGCAGTGATTTTGGTGGTCTGTTTTCTCACAGGATATTTTAAACTGGGAAATGTGGTCACATTGTTTATCGGCGTATTGGGCTTAAAGGCGGGAGCGTACTTACAGCCCTTTACACATAAAGTTATCTCGAAGATGCATAGGGAGAAAGAGGAACTTCCGGAGAGAATGCAAAAAGAATAAGGAGGTGAAAGAGTGGATCACGAGATTTTATTAGCATCCGGCGACAATATTGATTTTATGATACACGGGTTGTTTTCCTACGAGTTGTTCGGGCATGAAGTGTGGATCACCACATCCCATGTGTGTATTTTGATTGTTATGCTGGTATTGATCGGGTTTTCCTTTGTGGTGAAACATAAAATGAAAAAAGCCACAGAGGTGCCGGGAAAATTCCAAAATGTTGTGGAGCTTATGGTGGAATCTTTGGACGGCGTGGTGAAGAGTACCATGGGGAAAAACGCACCCAAGCTGGTGGATTATATCAGCACGATTTTCGTGTTTATCCTGATGTGTAACATTTCAGGACTGTTTGGACTAAGACCACCCACAGCAGACTATGGAACTACGTTGGCTCTAGGTCTTATCACGTTTTTCCTGATACACATTGCCCAGTTCAAGTATCAGAAACCGAAGCAAATCTGGAAGGATATGTGTTCGCCGCTGCCCCCGTGGCTGCCCATTTGGTTTCCCATTAACCTCATCAGTGAGGTGGCAGTACCCATTTCCCTGTCTCTGCGTTTGTTCGCAAACGTCTTGTCCGGGACGGTGATGATGGCATTGGTTTACGGGCTTTTGTCCAAGATAGCTATTATCTGGCCGGCAGCATTGCATGTGTATTTTGATTTGTTCTCAGGAGCAATTCAGACTTATGTTTTCTGTATGCTGACAATGACTTACGTGAACCAGCAGATGGAAACCGAAACAGAGTAAACAAAATGTGCCGGATGGCATGAAAACAACAAAATTTAGGAGGATTCGTATTATGATTACAGGAGAAGATTTAATTTTAGCATGTTCAGCAATTGGTGCAGGTTTGGCAGTTATCGCCGGTATCGGACCTGGTATTGGACAGGGTATCGCAGCAGGACACGCAGCAGCAGCAGTAGGTAGAAATCCGGGAGCACAGGGAAAGATCATGTCCACCATGTTATTGGGACAGGCCGTTGCCGAGACCACCGGTCTTTATGGTTTGCTGGTTGCAATGCTTTTGCTTTTCGTAAAGCCGTTATTATAAGAGAAAGACTTAAAACGAAAAGAAAGGAGGCGCAGCGAGCAGAAAATGGAAAGATTGTTTAATCTGGACTTTCAGCTATTGCACGATACCGTGCTCTTAGCCATTTCCGTATTTGTGTTGTTTCTCATCATGTCCTACAACCTGTTTCATCCGGTTCGTAAGATTCTGGAGGAGAGACGAAAGCGAATCAGCGGAGATCTGGAAGCTGCAGCAGCAGATAAGGAAGAGGCTGCTGATTTAAAGCAGCAGTATGAAGAAAAGCTGAAGAATATCGAAAAAGAAGCAGAGGGGATCCTTAGCGAAGCCCGTCAGAAGGCACTCAAAAATGAGAGCCGCATCGTGGATGAGGCCAAGGAAGAGGCTGCCCGTATTATCCGTCGTGCCCAGGAAGAAGCTGAACTTGAGAAGAAGCGTGTGATGGATGATGTGAAGCAGGAGATGATTCAGGTAGCAGCCATGATGGCACAGAAGGTGGTGACGGCATCCATTGATCCCGTCATTCAGGAGTCTCTGGTAGAGGAGACCTTAAGAGAGATAGGTGATTCCACATGGCGAAGCTAGTATCGAAAACATATGGGGATGCATTGCTTCAGCTGGCCGTAGAAAACGGAAAGGAAGCGGAATGGCTGGAGGAGGCCAGGGGTGTTCTGACCGTGTTAAAGGAGAATGAAGACCTGGCGAAGCTGATGGAGCATCCTAAGATCATTAAAGAAGAAAAAGAGCAGATCATTGAGAACATATTTAAGGGCAGAATTGCAGATGAGCTGGTGGGGCTGATGCGCATGCTGGTGGAGAAGGATCACTTCCGGGAAATGGAAGCGGTGTTTACCTATTTCATCGATATGGCGAAAGAGCGGCTTGGCATTGGAACGGCTTATGTCACCTCTGCCATGGAACTGTCCGACAGTCAGAAGGGTGCTGTTTTACAACGGCTCTTAGACACCACGGATTATGATTCCTTTGAAATGCATTATCAGGTGGATTCATCCCTCATCGGAGGAATGGTGATCCGAATCAGAGACCGGGTGGTGGATAGCAGCATCCGGACCAAGCTGCAGAAACTCAGCAGCGAATTGACAAAAATACAATTGAAAGCAGGTGAATGCGCTTCATGAATTTAAAACCAGAAGAAATCAGTTCTGTCATCAAAGAACAGATCCAGCGATATGCAGCGCAGCTTGAAGTGGCGGACGTGGGAACAGTCATTCAGGTGGCGGACGGAATTGCCCGTATCCACGGCCTGGACAACGCCATGCAGGGTGAGCTGTTAGAGTTCCCCGGCGAGGTGTACGGCATGGTCTTAAACCTTGAGGAGGACAATGTCGGAGCTGTATTGCTGGGTAACCAGAAGAACATAAACGAAGGAGATACCGTAAAGACTACGGGCCGCGTGGTGGAGGTACCGGTGGGAGATGCCCTGCTGGGGCGTGTGGTAAATGCGTTGGGACAGCCTATCGACGGCAAGGGCCCCATCGAGACTGACAAGTTCCGTCAGATCGAGCGCGTGGCTTCCGGTGTTATCTCCAGAAAATCCGTTGATACGCCATTGCAGACCGGTATCAAGGCAATCGATGCCATGGTGCCCATTGGACGTGGACAGCGTGAGCTGATCATCGGAGACAAACAGACAGGTAAAACGGCAATTGCCATTGATACCATCATCAACCAGAAGGGGCAGAATGTAAAATGTATCTATGTGGCCATCGGACAGAAGGCATCCACGGTAGCCTCCCTGGTAAAAACATTGGAAGAGTTCGGAGCCATGTCTTACACCACTGTGGTGGTATCCACCGCCAGTGAGTTGGCACCGTTACAGTACATCGCACCTTACTCCGGCTGTGCCATGGGTGAGGAATGGATGGAGAACGGGGAAGACGTGCTGATTATCTATGATGATCTCAGCAAGCATGCCGCAGCATACCGAACCCTCTCCCTGCTGTTGAAGCGTCCACCAGGACGTGAGGCTTATCCGGGTGATGTATTTTATCTGCATTCCAGATTGCTGGAGCGTGCAGCCAGATTATCCGATGAGCTGGGTGGCGGCTCCTTAACTGCACTGCCCATTATCGAGACACAGGCGGGAGACGTGTCTGCGTATATTCCCACCAACGTAATCTCCATTACCGATGGACAGATTTATCTGGAGACCGATATGTTCAATGCAGGATTCCGGCCGGCAGTAAATGCTGGTCTGTCCGTATCCCGTGTAGGTGGTGCTGCACAGATCAAAGCAATCAAAAAGATTGCTGCGCCCATCCGTACAGAGCTGGCACAGTATCGTGAGCTGGCAGCCTTCGCCCAGTTTGGATCCGAGTTGGATGCAGACACCAAGGAGAAGCTGGCACAGGGAGAGCGTATCAAGGAGATGTTGAAGCAGCCTCAGTATCAGCCTATGCCGGTGGAAAAGCAGGTTATAATTATCTATGCAGCCACCAAAAAGTATCTGCTGGATATTCCGGTGGAACGGATCCTTGATTTTGAAAAAGAGTTGTTTGAATATGTGGAGACAAAGTATCCGGAGATTCTGGAGAACATCCGTACCACAAAGCAGTTGGACGAGGAAACAGAACAGACATTGATCAAGGCCATAGAAGAATGCAAGGCATCCTTTTAAGTGCCTATAGAAAAGGCGGTGAAATTTTATGGCGTCCATGAGAGACATTAAGCGGCGCAAAAGCAGTATTTCAAGCACCCAGCAGATCACAAAGGCCATGAAGCTCGTTTCCACCGTAAAACTGCAAAAGGCGAGAGGAAGAGCTGAGGCGGCCAATCCGTACTTTAATTATATGTACGATACGGTTACGTCCATGCTGGCCCGAAGCGGGGCTGTGAACCATCCCTATCTGACGGGCAGTGACTGCAGAAAAAAGGCTGTGATCGTCATTACCTCTAACCGGGGTCTGGCCGGAGGCTATAACTCCAATGTGGTGAAACTGGTGACGGAAGGGGATTTTGAGAAAGAGGATACCCTGATTTATGCCATAGGAAATAAGGGCCGGGAATATCTGGCACACAGAGGCTATACCATTGCCTATGAGGATCCGGAGCTGATGGATGCACCGGTTTATGACGCTGCTTCCGCATTGGCCCGTGAGTTGTTGGATCAATACGAAAAAGGCGAGATTGGCGAGATTTATCTGGCGTACACACATTTTAAAAATACTGTGGTACATGAGCCGAAGATGATGAAACTTCTGCCCATCGAATTGGGGGATGTTGCTTTGTCTGAGGAGGAGAAGCAGACCCAGATGAATTATGAGCCCAATGAAGAGGAGGCCCTGGAAGGGATTATCCCCAAATATATCTCCAGTTTGTTTTACGGGGCACTGGTGGAGGCTCTGGCCAGCGAGAACGGAGCCAGAATGCAGGCGATGGACTCTGCTACCAGCAATGCGGAGGATATGATCAGTGATTTGTCATTGAAATACAACAGAGCGCGTCAGGGCTCTATTACACAGGAATTAACAGAGATTATTGCAGGTGCATCCGCGATTTCCTAGCGGATGGCACCGGAAAAGAGAAAAGGAGTGGTAGAAAAAAATGGCAGAAACAAATATTGGCAAGATCACTCAGGTCGTTGGTGCCGTTTTGGATATCAAGTTTTCGGAGGGAAAGATTCCGGAGATTAACGAGGCAATTCATATTACCAGAAAGAACGGAGAGCGTCTCGTGGTGGAGGTATCCCAGCATTTAGGTGACGATACAGTGCGTTGTATTGCCATGGGACCCACCGATGGACTTGTGCGTGGTATGGATGCACTGGCCACCGGAGCACCCATTCTGGTACCGGTGGGTGAGAATACCCTGGGCAGAATGTTTAACGTGTTAGGAGAGCCCATCGACAATGTGCCGGAACCGCAGAATGTGCAGTATATGCCCATCCATAGAGCAGCACCGGCATTTGAGGAGCAGGCTACTTCCACTGAGATTCTGGAGACCGGTATCAAGGTGGTAGATTTGCTTTGTCCTTACCAGAAGGGTGGAAAAATCGGACTCTTTGGTGGTGCGGGAGTAGGAAAAACCGTGCTGATCCAGGAGCTGATTCACAATATCGCCACAGAGCACGGCGGATATTCCGTATTCACCGGTGTTGGCGAGCGTACCCGAGAGGGAAATGATCTTTATTATGAAATGAAAGAGTCCGGCGTTATCGACAAGACCACCATGGTGTTCGGTCAGATGAATGAGCCGCCGGGAGCCCGTATGAGAGTGGGCTTAACAGGATTGACCATGGCGGAATATTTCCGTGATCAGGGCGGAAAGGATGTGCTTTTGTTTATCGACAACATTTTCCGTTTCACTCAGGCAGGATCCGAGGTGTCCGCACTTTTGGGACGTATGCCTTCCGCGGTGGGTTATCAGCCTACTTTGCAGACGGAGATGGGTGCTTTGCAGGAGCGTATCACGTCCACAAAGAACGGTTCCATCACTTCCGTGCAGGCAGTCTACGTGCCGGCAGATGACTTGACAGACCCGGCACCGGCTACTACATTTGCCCATCTTGATGCGACTACGGTATTGGATCGTTCCATCGTGGAGATGGGAATTTATCCTGCGGTGGATCCGCTGGGTTCCACTTCCCGTATTCTGGATCCCCGAGTGGTGGGAACAGAGCATTTTCAGGTGGCACGAGGTGTACAGGAGATTTTGCAGAAGTATAAGGAGCTGCAGGATATCATTGCAATTCTTGGTATGGATGAATTGTCAGAGGATGATAAGCTGGTGGTAAGCCGTGCCAGAAAGGTACAGCGTTTCCTGTCCCAGCCGTTCTTCGTTGCCACACAGTTTACCGGTATGGATGGAAAGTATGTGCCGGTTTCAGAGACCATCCGGGGATTTTCGGAAATTCTGGAAGGAAAGCATGACGATGTACCGGAAAGCTACTTCCTGAATGCCGGTACCATCGATGAGGTGCGTGCCCGCATGAAGGACGCGTAAGCAGAAAGGTGATGCTATGGCAGAGGACAAAAACATTTTTAAGGTTGAGATTGTAACTCCTGACCGGATTTTCTATACCGGGAATGCAACTTTCATCGAGTTTAATACCGCGGAAGGGGAGATTGGCGTCTATAAGAATCATATTCCCCTGACCACCGTGCTGGCCCCCGGCATTGTGACCATTACCAACGGGGACGATGTGAAGGAGGCAGCAGTGCATGCCGGGTTTGCCCAGATTTTGGGAGACAAGGTGACACTGATGGCGGAGATTGCCGAATGGCCGGATGAGATTGATGAGAGACGTGCCCAGGCAGCAAAAGAGCGTGCTACGGAGAGAATCAATGCGAAGGCAGCATCCACGGATATGAAACGGGCAGAGTTTGCCCTGCGTAAAGCGCTGGTGCGTATCGAGATCAAACAGTAGTAATGATATTAACGAATAAAAAGGTTTGCTTGCAGACGCCGCTGATGCGGAAAGCTTTGCAGGCAAGCTTTTTTTTGCTGAAAATTCAAAAAAGATTCACAGCCGGAGCCATAATGTGGTATGCTATTGGTAAAGTGTTTGTATCCGGAAAGATACGGAACAGATACAAAGTGATTATGAAAAAGATTTGGGGTAGTAAGTAGTGCGAGAGAAATTTGACTTAAAGAAATTGAACAATGAAATACCGCTGAAGGATTTTTTTATGTATGAGAATCCTGTGCTGGTGTCAAAAAGTAACGCGGTGAGCTCAAAACTGATGTTGGCATCGGAGATGGGATGCTTTGACACGGTGGGTTATGATTGCGTTGCTGTCTGCATGAATGATATCTGGGCTGCCGGCGCAACACCGATTTTGTTCTACAATAATATTTCCAGTGCCCGTCCGAAAGCAGAGCATATCAAAAAACTGGAGGAGGGCATTGAGCGGGGCTGCCAGGTGGCAGGTATCCCCCATGTAGGGAGTGAAATCAAAGAACTGGCGGAGATTTTCAGCTATGATCAGTATGATCTGGTGGGATTTGCGGCTGGGATATCCGACAAGACCCGGGATCAAAAACCCCCGGTGGTAAAGGGAGGAGACGTGATTATCGGTCTGCCATCCAATGGATTACATAATAATGGATATGTGGCTGCCAGAAAAAAACTGTATCTGACCAAAACCTCCATGGAGGTATATTATGAGAGTCTGGGTGCAACATTGGGAGAACTTTTGATGGCCCCCACAAAAATGTACCATAAAGGTATGCAGGCCATTGCGGATTCTAAGCTGGAATTAAAGGGATGCGTGCAGGTGGCACACGGTGGCATAGATCGTGCCGTGCGTAAGCTGGTGACACCGGGACATGGTGCGGTTATTAAGCAGAAAGCAGACAGTATTCCACCGCTATACGATATGCTGCATAAGGATGGCAACATGAATGAGGAACTTATGCGGAAAACCTTTAATATGGGAATCGGTATGTTGATGCTGGTATCGGAGGAACAGACCGATCAGGCAGTAGAATTGCTGGAGACAGCAGGGGAACAGCCTGTTCTGCTGGGACTGGTGGAAGAAGGGTCAGAGGACATCCGTTTTATCAATTAATCAGGATCTGAAGGGAGAAGTCATGGGCACTCAGGATAAATTAGAGCGGATTTTGCGTGATATTCATGTGATGATATCAAAAAGTGAGTTGTATGACAAATCAGGGGAAAAGATTATTGTTGAGAAGAAGAAAATGTTTGAACATTTGAATCATCTCAATGACTGTATCTATGAGATGATGGATGAGTACGAGGTTGTGAAGCAGAGCCGGGAGAAGGGGGATCGCAAGGCCAAAAAGAAAGGGGACGAAATCATCTTTGCGGCCAGCAGAAATGCAGAGGATATTTACGCTGCATCCATTCTCTATTCTGACGAGGCACTGCAAAGAGTGCAGGATATGATGCAGGAGACCCAGGATCGCGTTCAGGCGATTTTAGAGGAGAGTATGTCCCAGATGGAGGAGCACCGGCAGCTGTTAAAGTCCAATCAGTTGGAGCTTAAAAGCCAACTGGAGGATATGGTGGATACAGAGAAATACTTAAAGCTCATCGAGGAAAGAAATAACCAGTTACAGAAGGAAAAAGAAGGGAAGAAGAACGATTCACAGCCGGAGGAGGAATCCCCTTATGCAGCAATCAAGCCGGAGATTCGCATCAATGAGGAGTATTTCCGAAAGGCCGGTATCCCCTTGGACGAGGTCATGGGAGAGGCGCAGAAAAAACCGGAACCTGTGGAAGTGAAGGTGGATCTGGATGCAGAATATTTTAAATGGAAAAAAGGGGAGGGTCTATAAAAGATCCTCCCGACAGTTTTTTAGTGTATCACAGGTAGCAAGGATATCCTTGTTACCTTTTTCTAATTGTGTGAGAATAATTTCCATGTAAATTACTGCCTTGTTGATGAGCCGCTGATCTTTGCCATTAATGCAGCGGTCTAAATACTGGAGCAGTAACTCGTTGTCGCAGCAGTAGGATAAAGTGCGAAGCTGATCCCTGCACTGGGCAATATCCACATAATTTACCGGCTCTGTCTGTATGATAAAACCGCCGGGAAGTTCCTCGGAGTAAAAGGAATCATCTTCCTTGGGAGTGTGGATAAAGGGCAGCAGGCTGGATTTTTTTAATGTGCCGGCCTGAATCAGTCGGAAAATCTCCACGATAAAGAGGTAGAGAACAATGCAGGAGGCCAGGGCAAAAAGAACCAGGCAGCGAAAATCCGTCGCAAGGACCTGTCGTTTCCAGTAACCCATTGTACACAGTGCAATTATTGCCAGCAGACAGGCGAAGGGGCGAAGCCACAGGCTGCTAATCAGAACCCTGCGAAAAGACGAGATATCACTTTTCTTTAAAGGAATAAAAATATAGTGCTTTCGCATACTTAAAACCTCCTTATTTATAATACTAAACTTAGGGGGAAATAGCAACTTGGGCCAAAAATTAAACTTTTCTTAAGAAACATGGCTGTCGTATTTTTGTTTTTTTTGCTATGCTATAACTGTATTGGCGATTGCGAAACTTTTTGGAGGGAGACGATTCACAATGAATCGTCTCACACAGGCAGCATTTGCAAAAAGTTTCGCAATCGCCAAATAATAAGACAGAGGGAAAGGAGAATTTATGAATATACTGGTATGCGATGATGATAAGGAGATTGTGGAGGCCATTGAAATCTATCTGCAGCAGGAAGGCTTTATGGTATATAAGGCTTATGATGGAGAACAGGCTATTACCATACTGAAACAGCAGGATATACAGCTGTTGATTATTGATGTGATGATGCCGAAACTGGATGGAATCCGGGCCACACTTAAAATTCGGGAAAACAGTGCCATACCGATCATTATTCTTTCAGCCAAGTCTGAGGATGCAGATAAAATTCTGGGTCTGAATATCGGGGCGGATGATTACGTGACAAAACCCTTTAATCCATTGGAGCTGGTGGCCAGGGTAAAGTCTCAGCTGCGCCGATATACACAGTTGGGAAACGCATTGGAGCCCAATGAGGCCATTTATCAGGTGGGAGGACTGGTCATCAATGACGACCTGAAGGAGGTTACGGTGGATGGTGAACTGGTAAAAATGACCCCCATCGAGTACAATATTCTGCTGTTTTTGATGAAGAATCAGGGAAAGGTCTTTTCCATTCAACAGATATATGAAAGTATCTGGAATGAGGAGGCTATCGGTGCAGATAATACAGTGGCGGTACATATCCGTCACATTAGGGAAAAGATCGAGATCAATCCTAAGGAGCCCCGTTACTTAAAAGTTGTGTGGGGAGTGGGCTACAAAATAGAAAAGAATGGATAAAATCTGCTTATGAAAAGAAATTGTTATTCAAACCTTTGTAAGACTTTGGTTGGCATCGCAGAGGTCATTTGTGCTGTGGTTTTTGTAATGTCATGCTTTCTCTTGGTGACACTGAATAAAAAAAATATCATCAATATGGAACGGCTTACGGATGACGAATATGTAGACTCGTCTTATTACAGCAGCGTGTTTCAGGATAAGCTGGACGGATTGATACAATATCTGCGTCTTCGCCAGGAATTTGAGACCGACGGGGTTTATAACCCCGGGAAGGTGATCAATATTTCCGGAGGCGGCGGGAAAAAGCAGATGGAAGATACGGAGGAACTTTCTGCCTATGATATGCAGTGCAGTTATGTACTTTCTGATCTCATCGTGTGGTCAAAAAGCGGATATGTGATGTATGAAGGTAAGATACAGGAAGACTATCTGCCGATTTCCGGAATTTCTATCAGTGACAGTGTCTCCATGAACATTCTCACGGAGGAGGAGGCAAATCAGCTGTATCAGCAGCTGCAGGCGGTGCTGGATCGGATCGGACAGGAGGAGTCCCTGTATCGGAAGGGGCTTAATAGTTTTGACGGGGAGAAGACCAATCTGACATATATGTACATTGAGGCCGGAAAAGTGGTATACACCAACATGGAGAATGCAGCCCCCTCTATGGATTTGCTGGCTTACGGGAAAGAGCAGGGCAGTTATTTTTATGCCAGTGATGACACACTGGTTTTTCGCAGCAATGTGGAGGGAATAGAGGATTATTATTACCAGAGCATGGAAGGAAATATTCTTGGCCTTGGAAGGCAGTCTACTTTTTTGGTGGCAGTGGACACCGGTTTCGCGGAGAATGATGATTTTACGGAAGCCAGGAAGGAGTTTGTAACTTTGCATCCATGGGGACTTGCGAGTCTTATCCTGCTGATTGTATCCTTGATGGGCTGGCTCTTTTCTTTTGTGTATCTGACACTGGCAGCGGGGAGGAAAGAGACGGATGAGCTGGTACACCTGAATCTGGTGGATTGGATCAAGACGGAGTTTCTGGTTTTGGGATTTGTGGTATTTTCTGTTTTAACGGTTATCCTTATCGCTGCGGCTATCGGATATGATTGGGATGTGGCGGGTATGATGGTGGTAGTGGGAAGTATCAGCTTCTTATATAATGGTATTTTTCTCATCTTTTATCTCAGCATGATCCGTCGGATGAAGGCAGGTGCCCTGTGGGAGAACAGTTTTACCCGCTGGGTGCTGGTGAGTGTCAAACGGATCATAAACACATGGAAATCATCAGTACAGGTGATTGTAACGCTGGGAATTAATGTGGTTGTTTTGTGTGCGTTGTCCTATGGAACTTTTGGCCGGCGTCTGGTCTGGTGCGCCGTTTTGCTGCTGTTGCAGCTGGCAGTGGTCAGTGTGTTGCTGCTTCGGGATCGGGTTCAGAAACAGGAGATTTTGAAAGGAATTCATCAGATCAATGAAGGAGATCTTTCCTATAAGATTCCCATGGAACATATGCACGATCATAATCGGAAACTGGCGGAAGCCATCAACAGCATTGGCGGTGGTTTGCAGCGTGCATTGGAAGATAAAACGAAAAACGAGAGGATGAAAGCAAACCTTATCACCAATGTATCCCATGATATTAAGACGCCCCTCACCTCCATCATCAATTATGTGAATCTTATGAAGATGGAGAAGGTGGAGAATGAACGGATGGCAAATTACATTCAGGTGTTGGAGGAGAAAGCCTCCCGTCTGCGGCAGCTGACGGAGGACCTGGTGGAGGCATCCCGTATCAGTACCGGAGCCATCAGTCTGCAGATGACCCGCATCAATCTGGTGGAGCTGATTTATCAGACCGGTGGTGAATTTGTGGAGAAATTCGAGGCAAGGTCTCTGACTACAGTGACCAAACTGCCCAATGAGCCGGTGGTGATCATGGCGGATGGGCGGCGGATCTGGCGCGTGTTGGAAAATCTTTATAACAATGTGGCGAAGTATGCCATGGTTGGAACCAGAGTATATGTAACGTTAGAGGTCGTGGAGGGGCAGGCGGTCTTTTTCATTAAGAATATTTCGGAGCAGCCGCTGCAGCACACGGACGAGGAACTGAAAGAACGGTTTGTCAGAGGAGACGAATCCCGCAGCACTGAGGGAAGCGGGTTGGGGCTTTCCATTGCGGACAACCTCACTGTATTGATGGGCGGACAGTTTATCATTGAACTGGACGGAGATCTGTTCACGGCGAAGGTTGTGTTTCCTGTGGTGTAATTCATAAGCGGTTGAAAAATGTATTTTCAGACAATTGTGAAAAAAATATGAATTATTAGCACTCACTCTTGACGAGTGCTAATAATGATGTTATAACATAGTCAGAACAAGAAAAGATGTTCCAGATACTAATTGACATATGTAACGGATGAGATATCCGAAAAATGAAGGAGGAATGACTTATGTTGATGCCTAGTATTTTTGGAGAGAACCTGTTGGATGACTTTTTTGATGTACCTGCTTTCCCGAAGTTCACGGGATTCAGCAACACCACAAATAACATTATGCACACAGATGTGAAGGAGACGGCCAGCGGCTATGAAATCGCCATGAATCTTCCGGGATTTAAGAAGGAAGATGTGCAGGCTGAGCTGAAGGATGGTTATCTGACCATTCATGCCACCACCAATACATCAAACAATACAAAAGACGACGACGGAAAATATATCCGGAGAGAGCGTTACACCGGCTCCTGCAGCAGAAGCTTTTATGTAGGAGAAGATATCACCCAGGAGGATATCAAGGCAAAATTCGAGGATGGCGTGTTAAAGATCGCTGTTCCCAAGAAGGAAGCTAAACCGGCAGTAGAGGATAAGAAATATATCGCTATTGAGGGATAAAGTACACAAACTCAACCAGTGAGAAAAGGGCCGCTGTTCCCATGATGAAAAATCATGAGGGCAGCGGCCCTTTTTTTATTAACCGTTTCTTTGCTGCTTTAACTGCTTATTGCCCACCAGGTAGGCGACAAACAACGCCACGGCAAACAGAAGCTGTATGCCCACGCACATGAGATAGCTTTGACCAGAGAAAACTTCATCGGAAATTCCGTAGATCAGGTTATTGGCCCGGATGTACCAGTAGGCAGGCAGGAACCGTGCCACATTTAATACGCCCTGCGACAGGTAGCTCTGGGTGACAAACACACCGCAGAGAAAACTCATGCCAAGACCAAGGATGTTGGTGATCATGTTCAGCGCATTTCCACTGGGGGAAAACAGGCTGATAAACAGGGTCAGTGCAATGGTAACCAGCAGGAATGCAAAGCTGTTTCCGATACATAAAAGACCTTTTTCACACAGCATCTCGTGGGGACCGTAAATGACAAATGCCACCAGAAGGAAAAGGATCCACATGGAAACACTGTATATAATGGTTGCCAGCGATATCTGGACATTCCGCACCAGCATGGGTTGTGCGGAGCAGTTAATCCGACGCTCCATATCCTCCTGTCGGAAGACGATCAGTACAGAGGTCATGCCCATCAGCAGGATGGTCAGTAGAAAATATGCCAGATATTGAAAATAGTAGGCAGCAGAGGAAGTCTCCCGGGTATCGGAAGTTTCGTCAACCACCATCGTCACTTCAGGAAGATCCTGGATGGAGTCTGAAGTTTTATCCAGGGCAACCTCCAGTTCACAGCCCCCGGCCAGATACAGGGAACAGGCCGTAAGATAGGAATTTACCTGCTGATCGATGTAGTACCCGTTGGCGCTGTTGTGGCACATTCCTTCCTGCAGCAAATCCTCCCTTTCCCCCGCCAAAAGCTTTTCTTCAAAACCTTCGGGGATGATTAAGGCGTAGGAAATCATGCCATAATACAGATTATCCTGGATTTGTTCTTCATCCACGTCAGAAAATTCTTCCAAAGTGTGGATGCTTCCCAGATATTCTGTCAACGCTTCGCTGGCGGAGGAGTGATCTTTATCGATAACTGCCACGTTCAGGGAACTCATCTCGAAATTCGCAGCATCTTCCATGGACACATTGCTCATCACCACAATGAGAATCAGGTAGATGATAGCATAGATGGTAAGGGATGGTGCTTTCTTTTTTGCTATCTTGAAAAATGACTTAAAGGCTTGCATACTTTTTCCTCCTTGTCAGTAAGAATCCTGCGAAGCAGAAAATAACAGAAAAAATCAGCAGGGTAATGATATTTCCTACATAACGGTTCAGATCGTCGTAGGCGATCAGGGAGTAGAAACAGTCGGAAATCCGTGCGGCTGGATTGATCCGGTTGATGATGGGACAGTATTTCTCCACATACATTCGCATGTTGCCCATCATAAGACCGCTTAAAAAGCAGCAGAACATGACAAAGGCAATGGTGACGGAAATTTTGGTGTTTTCCGATGCTCTGCCGATGGAGCCGACGCAAAATCCCAGGGAAGTGCCTGCAGCGCAGCTGACAAAAATGGTAAGGATAGCCAGTGGCAGCCGGGCAGTGAGATCAATCTGCAGTACCAGCACAATGTAGGCATAGCCGATGAGGTTGATCAGGAACCGGAAGATGATGCAGGAAAAAAGTTCTCCTGCGATCAGTTTCAGTTTGTGGGTGGGGGCGACATTTTTCCGGGCACCCAGTGCAGACAGGTTTCCCTGATTGTTGATGGCAATGTACAGACCGGACAATGCGGTATAGAGACAGCTCATGGCGATCAGGTTGTAAAAATACTGATCGTAAGAGTCTAAAATCTTGCTGTTAAAGGAAATCTCCGAAGTGTAGCCGGAGGTGTTTTCCAGTGCAGATACGGCATCTGCTATCAGCTCCGGGGAATTCATGGCGATTTCCGTGATGGCCGCCGCGTCCAGATTGTACTGATCCACGAGGCATTTTAAGGTGGACTGGGAGACGGTATCGTCGGTGTTTGCAGCCACACTTAAGGTGACGTTCTCGTCGGCATAGATAATGCCGTCCACTTCTTTTTCGTTCAATAGGGTCAGGGCATTCTCCTCATCACAGTAGGTGGGAATCAGAAACTGGTCTTCGCCCTCCTCCCCCAAAGCATCCGCCAGCTGTTTGAATCCATCTGCTGCGTAACCGTCGCCACACACGATGGCCACGGGAATGGGTTCAAAGCACTCAGCATCCATCAGGGAACCGAAGGCCGCCTTAAACAGGGTGCCCAGCAGAATGGGAAACAGCAGGAGCCAGAAAAGTTCCGTGCGGTTCCGCAATAATTGTTTAAAAGAATATTGAAAAATTCTCAACATGGTTTCCTCCTCAATAGTGCCGGAAAATTAATCTCTTAATTCTTTTCCGGTGATCTCTAAGAACACATCGTTTAACGTGGGAAGTTCGGAATACACCCGGCCAAAGGACAGCTCTTTTTCCTTCAGGTAATCCAGAACCCGCAGCAGATTGTGCTTGCCGCCGCTACAGTCAATGGTCAGGGTGTGATCTTTGTAGTCTACGTTGTACACATGCTCCAGATTGCGGATGGCCTGTAAATCTTCTGTGCTGATTTCCCGAATCTCAATGGAGATGGTCTCACTTTTTTTGATCATACGCTTTAACTCATCCTTGGTTCCGATGGCGAGATTTTTTCCTTTGTCCATAATGGCAATGCGGGTACAGATCTGTTCCACTTCTTCCATATAATGGGAGGTGTAGATCACGGTGGCTCCCTGTCGGTTCAGCTCCTGAATGCCCTCTAAGATTTTGTTACGGCTCTGGGGATCCACTGCCACGGTGGGCTCGTCTAGGATGATCAGGGAAGGCTTGTGGGCGATACCGCAGGCAATGTTAAGCCTGCGCAGCAGTCCTCCGGAGAGCTTCTTGGGATAAAACTTTGTAAATTCCTGCAGGCCTACAAAGTCGATGGCCTCCTGCACATATTTCTTTCGCAGGGTCTTGTCGGATATGTAAAGACCGCAGAAGTAGTCAATGTTTTCATAAACGGTAAGCTCGTCAAATACCGCCACGTTCTGCATGATTACACCGATCTTGGCCTTGATGTCATAGCTGTCCGGACGCATGGGCTGGCCAAAGAGCTGAATATTACCTTTGTCGTAGCTTAAAAGGGACAGCAGACAGTTGATGGTGGTGGTTTTGCCGGAACCGTTGGGGCCCAGCAGACCAAATACTTCTCCTTCCTGTATTTCCAGATTAAAATGATCCAACGCCACCAGTTCCTTGTAGCGTTTCACAAGATTTTCGATTTTAACAACGGGTGTTGACATAAGGTTCCTCCTTTTTCGTATCATTGGATGGTCTCATTCTATCAGAGGAAAAAGGTTGATTGAAGTGAAAAACGTCAGGAGATGACATGACAAATGTCATTTCCCACAGGATGAGGTTGTTTTTTTCAGAGGCAATATAGTAATATGGAAGGGATGAAAGGAGGCGGCCCGGAAATGGAGCGCGTAACGGATCAATTACTTTTATTTGTGTTGTGTGCTTTTTTGCTGATAGGGCAGGAAAGCTATGCATTGCCTGTATTCGTGGCGGTGGCCATGGTGGGTTTGTCCGGTCTGGCTCTTTACGTGGAAAAGCCCGGTAAAAAGCTGATTCTATTTGTCATTTATCTTCTGGCGCTGCTGATGGTGCCGGAGTTTATTCTGTTTTTTCCACTGGTGCTCTATGAAGTGTTTCGGGAGAGGTTCTGGTGGGGGCTTGCGGCAGGCTTGCTGTTGGGATTGGTGTGGCAGAGTCTGACTGCGATGCAGCTGGCGCTGTGGTTGTTTGGTTGTGTGCTGGCATTTTTCCTGAATAAAAGGACGGGAGAGGTATTGGCAGGTCGGCATAAGCTGATTGTGCTGCGGGACAGTGACAAAGAACTGGAAAATCTCATGCGGGCAAAAAACCGGGAACTCATAGAAAAGCAGGATTATGAGATCCATGTGGCTACTCTGCAGGAGCGGAATCGTATTGCCAGGGAAATCCATGATAATGTGGGGCATATGCTGTCCCGTAGCATTCTTCAGATGGGAGCATTGCAGACGATTTATCAGGAAGAGCCCTTGCAGGGGCAACTGGTGGGGATCAATGAGACGTTGAATCAGGCCATGAACAATATCCGGGAGAGTATCCATGATCTGCACAATGATTCCATCGACTTAAGGCAGTCTATACTGGATGCCACCAAGGACATGCAGCCTAAGTATCAGGTGCATCTGGAATATGATGTCACCGGTGCGGTTCCCAGGAAGATCAAGTACTGTTTTATTGCCATTGTAAAGGAAGCGGTGGCCAATATCTTAAAGCACAGCAACGGCGATCAGGTGACCATCATCATACGGGAGCATCCGGCGCTTTATCAGCTCTGCGTGGAGGATAATGGAAACAGTGCCGCAGGCAAACCGGTGGACAGTCTGCAGGATGGCATTGGCCTGTACAATATGCGGGAGCGTGTAGAGGCGCTGCAGGGAAGCATCAATATTGAAAATAAAGACGGATTTCGGATTTTTATTACGATAGGAAAGGACACGAAAGCATGAGAGTAATTGTGGTGGATGATGATCAACTGGTGGCCATTTCTTTAAAGACCATATTGGAGGCGGCTGCGGATATGGAAGTGGTGGCCATGGGAAACGACGGAAAAGAAGCCCTGGAGCTGTATAGGACATATCAGCCGGAAGTGCTTTTGATGGATATACAGATGAAAACCATGAGCGGATTGGATGCTGCAGAGGCAATTTTGTCGGAATATCCCCAGGCACGAATTCTGTTTCTGACCACTTTTTCTGATGACGAATATATTGTGAAAGCACTGAATCTGGGTGCTAAGGGATATATCTTGAAACAGGATTTTCAAGGAATTGTTCCTGCACTTCGGGCGGTATATCAGGGACAAAGTGTATTTGGCGGTGAAATCGTGGGGAAAATACCGGTTCTGATGCAGAACCGGGAATCCTTCGACTATGAACAGTATGATATTGGTGAGAAGGAGCAGGAAATCATAGAGCAGGTGGCTTCCGGTAAAAGCAATAAGGAAATTGCGGAAACGCTGTTCTTGAGTGAGGGCACTGTGCGAAATTATATCAGTACCATATTGGATAAGCTGTCACTGCGGGACCGGACCCAGCTGGCGGTGTTCTACTATAAGAATATCCGTTAAGCAGCAAGTTCTTTTGGCACATTATACATGCAAAATGCGGAAACTTAAGGATATAGAATAATATATTGCAGCGAAAAAGGAATAATATTATGATATTTGAAACACATGCACATTACGACGACGAGAAGTTTGACGGGGACAGAGCGGAGTTGCTCACATCCCTCCCGGATAAAGGAATCGGTCGGGTTATCAATGTGGGAGCAGAGTTTCAGGGCTGCCTGGACAGCGTGACGCTGGCAGAAACCTATGACCATGTTTATGCAGCCATAGGGATTCATCCCAGCGATATTTCGGATCTGACGGAGGAGGTCTTTGACTGGCTGCGGAGAAAGGCGGCTTGGGAGAAAACGGTGGCCATCGGTGAGATCGGATTGGATTATTACTGGGATAAGGAGCCGGCAGTGCAGCAGGCTCAGCGGGAAGCCTTTATTCGACAGTTGCAGCTAGCTCGTGACACCGGTCTGCCGGTGATCATTCATTCCAGAGATGCGGCAGAGGATACCATGCGGCTCATGAAAGAGCAGCACGCAGAGCAAATCCCTGGAGTGGTTCATTGCTATTCTTATTCGAAAGAGATGGCAAGAGAGTTTGTGAAAATGGGATACTATATTGGCGTGGGAGGCGTGGTGACCTTTAAGAACGCCAAGAAACTGAAGGAAACGGTGGCAGATCTGGGATTGGAACATATTCTGCTGGAAACGGATTGTCCTTATATGGCACCGGAGCCACATCGGGGCAGCCGCAACGATTCCACCAACATTCCCTATGTGGTACAGACCATTTCGGAATTGACCGGACAGGACCCGCAGACGGTGGAGGCGGTAACCTGGGAAAATGCCTGTCGGCTGTTTCCCAAGGTGAAATGTTAAGTCCTGCGACAGTAAGCTAAACACAAAAGGATTACATAAATAGTAAAGAAGGAAAAACAGAATGGCAACATTAGGAAACCCGCAGAACACCATCGAGGTTCTGCAGAAATATCATTTTAATTTTCAAAAGAAATTTGGCCAGAATTTTCTCATCGATACCCATGTGCTGGACCGTATCATTGAGGCTGCCCAGGTGACGAAAGAGGATTTTGTGCTGGAAATCGGTCCCGGAATCGGTACCATGACCCAGTATTTGTGTGAGAGTGCCAGAGAAGTGGCGGCAGTGGAAATCGACAGCAATCTGATTCCGATTTTGCAGGATACGTTAAAGGATTATGACAATGTGACGGTGATTCATCAGGATATCTTGAAGGTGGATATCAATGCACTGGCGGCAGAGAAAAACAACGGTCAGCCCATCAAAGTTGTGGCAAACCTTCCCTATTACATTACTACCCCTATTATCATGGGGCTGTTTGAGAGTCATGTGCCCATCGACAGCATTACCATCATGGTGCAGAAGGAAGTGGCAGACCGGATGCAGCAGGGACCGGGCAGTAAAGAGTACGGCGCATTATCTCTGGCAGTGCAGTATTATGCCAAGCCGGAGATTGTGGCCAATGTGCCGCCCAACTGCTTTATGCCAAGACCCAGTGTGGGAAGTGCAGTGATCCGGCTTACCAGACACTGGGAGCCGCCGGTGACTGTGCAGGATGAGAAGCTGATGTTCCGCCTGATCCGCGCCTCCTTTAACCAGCGGAGAAAAACCCTGGCCAACGGTCTGAATAATGCACCGGACATTTCCTTGTCCAAGGAGTTGATCCAGGAAAGCATTTTAGAGCTGGGTGTACCGGTGAATATCCGGGGAGAGGCGTTGACCCTGGAACAGTTTGCACGGCTTTCCGATATTGTGGGAGCAAAGCTGTAGCGGAGAATTTTGACTTCTACCCATGAAGTGCCCGCATATAATAGTCATAGCCGGTGAGAAACACATGCTCCGGAAATGGCTGGAAGAGGGATGGGTACATGGGTGAAACAATCAAAAAAATGGCGTGTATTGCGCTGATCATAGTGGGACTTCCTCTGGTGGTAACGCTGCTTTTTCAGGGCAGCAGGCTGCTGCCGGAGTATGAAGAACTTAGTACAGAAGACAACAGCCGGCAGGATGAGGACCTGCTGGCTGTTTTTGTGGGTATACTGGCCCGGGAAATGCCGGCAGATTATGAGGAGGAGGCGTTAAAAGCCCAGGCCATTCTGGTGCGGACGAATTACCAATATGCACTGGAACAAGGCAACGAGCCGGAACAGGGACTGGATACTCTGCAGATGCAGGAATTATTTGGACGGGAATCCTATGCAGACTATTACGGGAAGCTGGAATCCTGTGTAAAACAGACCGAAGGGCTGGTGCTGCTTTATCAGGGAGAACTGGTGCAGTGCCCCTTTTGCGCGGTAAGTTCCGGGTATACCAGAGCTGCCCAGGGTGGACAGGATTATTTAAAAAGTGTGGAGTCAAAAGTCGATGTGCGGTCTGAGGATTATCTGCGGGTTACTTTTTATGACAAGGATGAATTTATCCGGTTGGCATTGCAAAAATATCCCGAGGCGGAACTGACTCAGGATACTCTGATGGAGCAGCTGGTCATTGCAGAACGGGAGGACAGCGGATATGTCAAAACCCTTCAACTGGGAAATCTGTCTGTGGACGGGGAGGAGTTCCGCAACACTTTCGGCTGGAATTCATCGGCTTTTTTCATAAAGGAAGTGGACGGGAGAATCCGTGTGGTGACCAAGGGATTGGGCCACGGATATGGGATGAGTTGTTTCGGGGCCAACGAGATGGCAAAGGAGGGCAGTACCGCCGAAGAAATCCTGCAATACTATTTTTCTGATATGGAACTGACCACCCTTCCATAAAAAATGTATAAATATCAAAAAACTGTCAACACTATCCATAAAACAATTCTCATATCAATATATTCCGAAAATGAATTTTGCTATTCAATTGCAGACCGTAAAGGAACGTCGGCACTTAATGAGTGCATAGCACGAATTTAGTACCGTTACGTTCCGACAAGAGCGAAAGCGTGTCTGCAATCGAATATGCAAATTCATTTGAGAATAAATATGGGAAAATCTTTATATGGATGGTGATGACATGAAAAAATCGTTAGTAATAGCCTGCGCGGTGATGCTGGCCACAGCAGCCACCATGACAGCAATCTATGTGAAGCAGAACAATGACAAACAGCAGCAGGAGGAGTCTCAGCTGGCGGCGGTGGATACAGAGGAAATGCTTGGAATGCAAGCCGATACAGAATCAGTTCCACAGGGAACTTCGGAAAAAGTGGCGGCAGCGGACAGTATCGTGGTGCCAGAGAGTCAGGATGTGAACGGGGAGGAGGAAACGATAGCTGCTGAGGAAGAAGATTCCGAGCTGATCGCCGAAACCATGGCGGACAACAGCGGAAATGTGGTATTACATTTTACGGATGATACCAGTGTCAACTGGCCTTTGCAGGGAACGGTCCTGATGAATTACAGCATGGATCAGACCACTTATTTTGCTACACTGGACCAGTATAAGTATAATCCGGCCATTATTATAGGCTGTAATGTCAATGACCGGGTCAACTGTGCCGTGGATGGAGTGGTAACCGATATTTCCACCAATGAAGTTACCGGCTGCACGGTCACCATGGATATCGGAGATGGCTACAGCGTGATTTACGGGCAGTTAAAGCAGGTGCCCTACGAGGAAGGCGCCATGGTGATGCAGGGAAGTCTGGTGGGATATGTGGCAGAGCCTACCAAGTATTATTCCGAGGAAGGATGCAACCTGTATTTTGCCATGGAAAAGGACGGGGTTCCGGTGGATCCGGCCAGCTTCTTCGAGTAAGCATTCTTCTATGTAAGATAATTTCATAAAAAAGTAAAGAAAAAAGTATGATACAATCTATATGGGGTGTGTTATACTTTTTTTTGTGTCCGGCTCTGCCGGGGACAAAAATATTGGAAGTGTAAAGTCAACAGTTTGTGAAAATTTACAGAGGAAGAAAAAATGATTATATGCAAAAATTGTGGCGCAGAGTATGATGAAAATACGGAACGATGTCCCTATTGCGGTGGAGATAATTTTAAAAAATCCGTGCAGACACATGAGGAGAAACTTAGAGATCTCCATGAGGAAAAAAAGAAGTGGGAAAATATGCCGGACAAGGTGGCACACAGAATGACATCTTTTACTGCAAAGGGTATCATCTTTGCAGTGATTGGTGTGATGGTATTCTGCTTGTTGCTGTTTGCCGGAATCAAATTGAAAAACAGGATTGTGAACAACAGGGACGAGACTGCCATAGAAAAGCTGGAGGAAATGTATCAGAAGGGTGATTATGCCGGAATTCTGGAATATATGGACACGTTGGAGAATCCCTACCAAAAGAAATTTGAAAAATATTATCAGATTGTGAAAATGGAAAGACCTCTGACCAGTCTGTTTGAGGAAGATGAAGAATATCTTCAGTATCTGGCCATGGAGAATCTGCCGCCTTCCAATATCCAGAACATTGTATGGACATTGGAACAGTGTCAGGTCTGCGAGGATGCGTATTATAAATACGATGAACAGGATATTGTAGAGGATTACAGGGAACAGTGTTACGATTATCTGGAAGAACAGTATGGAATACCACGCCAGGAGACACAAGAAGTGCTGGAGGAAGCCGGAGGCGTTTGCGAGGATAATGAAGATGAAGTGATAGAGGAACTGGAGCAGAGAGCAATATCTCATTTAAAAGAAAGACAGTAAGCGAGGAGAAGTGAAATGGAATGTGCAAAATGCGGATATGATTATCCGGCAAAAGATGTAAAGTGTCCATACTGTGGCGAGCCCAATCCGCTGGGAATCGCATGGAAACAGGAAGAGGAAGAGAAAACGACAGAGATGAATCTGACGAAAAAAAAGATTCTGCATTCCATGCCTCTTTACATAACAAACAAAATTTTTAACGTGATTCTATTAATGGCAATGCTGTTGGTTATTATATTTCTGCTGATTGCGTTTGTTTTCGGCGGAGTGGAATCGGTGGTCCGGGCACACAGGCAGAGTCAGGCTTCTGTGGAAGAGGCGGAGGCTTTACTGGCTGCCAATGACAATGAAGCATTGCAGACATATTTGAAACAATACGATGTATCTGGGACAGAGGAATATGAAAAGTATTTCGAACGGGTGCTGCTTTATGGAAAATATGCAGAATTTATTCAGGCAGCGTTCAATGTTCAGCAGGTACTCGACTGGGGAAAGGGAGAACAGCCGGCAAGCTTTTCTACGAAATACCTTCTGGAAACAGGGCATGAAATACTTGAGGCAGATACCTACTGGTTCTATGATCTGGAATACGAGGAGAACCGGCAGTTTTTAGAGGAAATGCAGCAGCAGGTATCGGCAGTTCTGATGGGAATCTTTGAAATGACAGAGGAGGAAATACACACATTTGCGGAGACTTCCTGTCATTCAGAGGAGTATGATGAACTGAAAAAAATGATTATAGAAAGAAGAGGCTGGGAGTATGAAGAATAAAATTAAAATAAGGATACAGGAATTATTTCAGTTCAGGGATAAAACAGGGGAGTATAAAGTAGAAAAAATACCATTTGTCATTAAGTCTGTGGCGGTGTTTTTTGTTGTGTTGCTTTCGGTTGGAATCGTTTCGCTGCTGGCGGAAATGGTGATGGACGAAGCGAACTACTCCGGTGAAGATTATTATTTATCATGTTGTGAGGAAAGCTATGTCAATCGGGATTATTCGGAACTGTATGACATTATGAATCTGTATAATCTGACTACTCCGGAGTATGATAAATATTGGGAGATGGTGGAGGGTTATCAGGATTATCTTCTTTATATCAATTATCGGAGTATTTTAGAGCAGGGGATAGACCAGGTAGAGTTTTGCTACACTGATGGTGAGGAAAATGCAACTACGGTACACTTTGTGACAGAGGAAATGGTACAGGCCTATGGTGATAAAGTGCAGGAAAATGCCCAAAACTGCCGGTTTGACAGCAATCAGAGATATTTAAACGAATTCGCAGAAAAGTAGCGGAAATGTGCAACTTCGTTTATCTTGAAAAAAGGTTTGTTCCCCTTTATAATGAATCATATATGCCAAAGAGGGTGAAAGCATGGGCACAAAGGGCTACGACCAGGAGGTATCCGGCTGGCTGGATGAGGTACAGAAGAGCCGCGGAGCAGATCCGGATACCACACTGATTTATTGTAATAAAATAGAAGAATATGCCAGGGAGCAGAAGGACGAATGGCTGTTGGGATACGCATTTTATCACAGCGGCGAGGTGTACTATCTGCGCAATGATCTGGAGCAGATGTTTCACAGCATGTTCCGCTCCCTGAGTTATCTGGAGCATACCGGACAATATGGTCTGCTGGTGCGTGGATATAATATCCTGGCCATCACAGCCATGAATCAGGGCAATGCTCCTTTTGCGCTGGACTACTATCTGAAGGGGTTAAATTATTGTGAGAAATACGATTTGTTTGACGTGGGAATTATGATACGGATCAATATCGGAACCATGTACAACAATTGCGGGGAATACGCCCAGGCAGCGCATTATCTCGAGGAGAGTTATACCCTATTGCAGCAATATCGGGAGATAGCGGAATACTATAATGCACTGATGAGCATTTATATTGGGATGATCAACAGCTGTATCTATCGGCAGCAGCTGGATCGGGCCATAGACTATATGAGCAGAATCCGCAGTGAGTGTGGGGATTATATGCAGGAGGAGGACCGGTTGGTTTATGCCTGCAGCCAGGCCCGGATTTTTCAGCTGCAGGGAAAAAGCCGACAGAGGGATGAAGCCATTTCCAACGTGCATGAATTGATTTGTCAACAGATGCCTCTGTTGGATATTTTTGATGATCTGTATGAATATTGTCTCATGCTGCTGGGACTGGAACGCTACCAGGAGTTGCGGTATATTTTGGAACAGCTGGAGACCATGGCGCGGAATGCAGATTCCGGAAACATGCAGAAGCGGATTCTCACTTTGAAGGCCAGAGGTTTTCTGAAAGAGGGAGATGAGGAAGGCTACCGGCAGATCACAGTGCATCTGTTTGAATTGGAAGAAGCATTGGAAAAAGAGAGCCGGCGTATGGTGCTTCATATGCTTTCGGTGCGGAGAGAACTGGAGGAGAGTCAGCGTTATCGCCGCAGGATGGAGCAGGAGAACCGGAAGTTGTTGGAACGTTCCCAGACAGATCCCCTGACCGGCCTGGCCAATCGATTCCACCTGAATTCCTATGTGGAGGAAAAATTTGCCACAGCCCGGGAAAACGTTGAGCCTTTTGGCGTGGAGATCCTGGATATTGATTATTTTAAGCAATATAATGACAATTATGGACATCAGGCCGGAGACAGCTGTATCCGTGCAATTGCCCGCATTTTGCAGAAGATGGAAGAGACGGGTAAGATCTTTTGTGCGCGGTATGGTGGAGATGAGTTTATTGTCATCTATGAAGCCTGCAGCCGCAGTGATGTGGAGCGGCTGACCCGGGAGTTAAAACAGGAGATCGAGGATCTGTCTATGAAACATGAATTTTCCCAGGCGGCTTCGATCGTGACCATTTCTCAGGGGATTTGTTTTGATATACCCGGGCCGGAGCAGAAAGCAGAGGATTTTTTGCGGGCGGCGGACCAGATGCTTTATCGCGTGAAGGAACAGAGCAGGAACAGTATTCTGATTGGAGGATGCAAGGGGGATGTGTAGTTTTAAGGAACCTTCGGAGCGGGCAGGCATACAATAAAGTATAATTACCAAGCACTTCAATCATGGCAGCCTGATTGTTTGAAGTTGCAGATAAAATTCGCAGCTGAGAATATTACCGGAAACAATTGTAATGAGTGAAATACTTTGAACTGCCAAGGTGCAGTTCGGATCAGCTGCTTGATTATAGATGACTGGGGCAACCCAGTCTACATAACTGAAAAGATATAATGGGAACAAAAGAGGGTTTTTGGAAAGGGTTTTGAGAATGAATTATGAAAATATTTTGCACTTTAAGGGGACCTGGCGAAACTATCAGGACAGGGTGCTGAAAAACACAAAAAAGTATATTCAGGACGGGCATATTCATATTGTGGCAGCTCCAGGCTCAGGAAAGACAACCCTGGGTATTGAGCTGATTGCACGGATGAAGGAACCGGCACTGGTTTTTGCGCCTTCCGTCACCATACGTGAACAGTGGGTAGCCCGGATCGCTGAGGGATTTCTCTGCGATGGATT
The DNA here is from genome assembly GCA_051879315.1 of Roseburia sp. Classification (GTDB taxonomy): domain Bacteria; phylum Bacillota; class Clostridia; order Lachnospirales; family Lachnospiraceae; genus Roseburia_C. Next base: position 14,281 of record JBJELW010000009.1, on the reverse strand, counting down.
AAAGCCGGAGGATTACATATCACAGGATTTTAAGGAACCCCGGTGTATCACTGTGGTGACCTATCAGGCATTGCACAGTGCCATGAAGCGGTATAAGGGAAAACAGATGTCGGACGAGGAGTCGGATGACTGTGTAGCTGTGGAGGAAGTGGACTACAGTGATTTCGATGTGGTGTCCGAAATGAAGAATGCCGGCGTTGGCGTGTTGTGTCTGGATGAATGCCACCATCTGCGCAGTGAATGGTGGAAAGCCTTAGAGGAGTTTAAGGATGCGTTGGGCAAGGTGAAGATTATCGCTTTAACCGCCACCCCGCCCTACGACTCTACCCCTGCCATGTGGGAACGCTATATGCAGATGTGCGGGGAAGTGGATGAGGAGATTACTATTCCGGAGCTGGTGAAGGAGGGAAGCCTTTGCCCGCACCAGGATTTTGTATACTTTAATTACCCCACAGAGGAGGAAAAGGCTGAGGTTCGAAAGTTCCAGGAGCGCAGCCAGGAGATGCAGAAAAAGCTCCTGGCAGATACGGAGCTGATGGAAGCCATGGGAGTTTCCCATACGGCAGGTATGACTGCGGGAAAGCTGGAGCAATATTTGCAGAGTTTCCTCTACGATGATGCGGAGATGTATTCCGCGGACAAGGAATACCGGGAAAAGGTTATTACAGAGCTGAAGGCTGGTGGATTCATTGACAAAAAGCAGGTGACGCTGACAGCAAATGCAGCCATCGAGAAGCTTCTGATGAATTCCAAAGCCAAGAGTCGCAGCATTCAGGCCATTGTGGAGAGTGAGAGCCGGAATATGGGAGATCAGCTTCGGATGCTGATTCTGACAGACTATATACGTAAGGAATATGAACAGTCTCTGGGAGATGACAGCGCAGAGGTGAATGCGCTGGGCGTGCTGCCCTTTTTTGAACAGCTGCGGCGGACCTTGGCGTCAGAGAAGAAAATACGTCTTGGCGTGTTGTGTGGCACCATTGTAATCATACCGGCAGAGGCAAAGGACAGTCTGCTGCAGGCAGTGGGAGACACCGGGAAAATCAATTTCTCATCGGTGGGACAGCTTCCGGAGTCCGATTATGTGAAGGTCAATGCGGTGGGAGATGCCCACTTCCTCACCGGTGCGGTGACAGAGGTATTTTCCCAGGGATATATGCAGGTGCTCATCGGCACCAAGTCCCTGTTGGGGGAGGGCTGGGATTCTCCCTGTATCAATTCCCTGATTCTGGCCAGCTTTGTGGGCTCCTTTATGCTAAGTAATCAGATGCGGGGACGTGCCATCCGTGTGTGGAAACAGAATCCGGAGAAGAGCAGCAACATCTGGCATCTGGTGTGTCTGAATGAAAATCAGGAGCAGGAAAGTGAAGATTTTGCTCTGTTGAAGCGACGGATGGAGCATTTCTTAGGGCTTCATTATACAGAGGATGTGATTGAAAGCGGTATGGAGCGTCTCTCCATCATAGGAGAGCCCTACACACCGGAACATATTGCAGAAATCAACAAGGAAATGCTTGAGCTGGCAAAACAGCGGGAACAGCTGAGAAAACGCTGGCAGCAGGCGGTGACAAAAACAAAAGAAATGCAGATTGTGGAGGAGACGGCTGTATCCGAAGCAAGCATTTCCAAGACGGTATATCGGAAGGCCGCAGGCAGGCTCACAGCTTCGGCAGTGGGAGCAGCCGCATTGTTTGCTGTGGCAGGAATTGCCTCCGGGGGATTACTTACAGCGGCGGCAGGATTGGCAGGAATTGTGGCGGCAGGTTCTGCGCTGGCAGCGTTGCCGGCCACATTAAAATATAATTCGGCCCGGAAGCGTTTGCGGGCATACGGGGAAGGAATCTATCGGGCATTAGCCTCCACCGGACAGTTGGAGGAGAATGCAGGCCGGGTAACGGATGGGCTCAGCGAGACAGGAGAGCCTACGGTTTACCTGCAGTCCGGCAGTAAAAAAGATCAGGAATTATTTGCCGGGTGTGTGACACAGTTGTTTGCAGCTGTGGATAACCAGAGATATCTTCTGGTGAAACGTGGAAACCATAAAGCATCGGATGGCATTTATTGTGTGCCGGATTGTTTTGCTTCGAAAAAGGAGCTGGCACAGGGATTTTACGATTGCCTGAAACATGCTATGGGAGAATATGATCTGGTGTATACCAGAAATGATGCAGGAAAGAAGTTGTTTCTTGCACTGCATAAGGAAGGGGGAGAAGAACTTAAAAACCGAAGTGTCAAGAAAACAAGCGTAAAATAGAATCGTAATTTGGGACTAGGATGAATAAACTAGGAACAAAAGAAAAGGAGAGAGAAAATGTTTGAATGTCCAAGTTGTGGAGGGGAGTTACGGTTTGACATAGCGTCCCAGCAAATGCTGTGTCCCTACTGTAATTCCAGTTATGATCCAAAGACCGTTGAAAAAGGTCACGACGCGGAGGAGCAGGAAGCGTTTGAGCAGGATGGCTTTGAGCAGGGAGCGCAGGGTTCGCAGGATGCGGACACCTTTGATGCCACGATTTTTACCTGCCCCCAGTGTGGAGGAGAAATTCTGAGTATGGATAATGAAGCTACTTCATTTTGCAGCTTCTGTGGCGCATCCACCATTCTCAGCAGCAGACTCAGTCACGAAAAGAAACCGGATTATATTATCCCGTTTAAGGTGACCAAGGAGGAGTGCCAGTCTGCTTACAGTAAATTGATGAAGGGAGCATTCTTTGCCCCGAAGGAACTGAAGGATGGATCCATAGACAAGTTCCGTGCCATTTACATGCCCTACTGGGTATATGATATGAGACAGAATGGCAATATGCATCTGCAGGCTAAAAAGAGTTATCGCAGCGGAAACTACCAGATTACGGAAGACTACATCCTTTCCGGAAAGGTGGATGCCTATTACAAGGGAATTTCTTTCGATGCATCCTCATCCTTTGCGGACAATATCAGCGAAAACATCGCACCCTTCGACGTAAAGGGAATGAGTCAGTTTTATCCTGCTTATCTGGCAGGCTTTTATGCTGACACTGCGGACGTGGAGGAGAGCCTGTATCGGTCAGATGCAGAAGACCTGGCAAATAATGCCACAATAGACCAGATTAAGGAGGAGCCGCTGTTTAAAGACAAAACAATTAAGATGCCTAATGATGAGCAGGCCAGCCGGCTCTTATGTACCAATTGTAAAAAGGTGGACCGGGCCATGTTTCCGGTATGGTTCCTTTCCTATCGAAAGGGCGACCGTGTGGCTTATGCCACGGTGAACGGCCAGACCGGAAAGGTTGCTTCCGATCTTCCGGTGGATATTAAGAAATATCTGCTGGGATCACTGGTTCTGGCAATCCCATTGTTTATACTGTTGAATTTGTTTGCAAATATATCACCGGTGTTTGTCATGCTGGCGACAGCGATCATTGCATTGGTGGCTATGTTTATTCATGTTCATGAGATAAAGGAAATCGGTCGTACAGAGTTGCAACTGGACAACAAGGGTTATTTGTCGAAGGCAGGGGTGCGTAAAGATATGGATGCACTGGCCTTTGGAAAAGAGAAGAAGAAAGCATCCGTGAAGGCGGCAAAAAACAATTTGGCATCAAAAATAGTTATTTTGTATATGGTGCTGATTTTTGGATTCCCGTTTATCAGTGTAATAGGAAGCACCCTGCAGCATTCCTGGCTTTACATGGTGATTATTCTGGGAATCAGCATTTTCCCGCTGGTAAGGGGACTGACAATGTATACGAACCTGCCGAAACAGTACCGTAAGCCGGGATTTATGTGGGGATTTGTAGCAATCCTGATTGCTACTATGGTGGCAATCATCAATCCAGTAGCAGACTGGTTCTATTATGCAGGTGCGGTGGCAGCCCTGGCTGCAGTGCTGTGCACCATGATGAGTATTATCATGGGTTACAATATTTTATCCACCAGACCTTTGCCCCAGTTGAACAAAAGAGGAGGTGAGGAGCATGAATAAACCGATGAAAAGAATAAGTCTTTGGTTAACCGGATGTGTGTTGGGAATCCTGTTTTTCTTTGGAAATTCTCAGAAATGTCTGGCGGAGACGGTATATGTAAATCCGGATACCGGATATGAAGCTGTAATTGAGGATGAGGCAATGCTCCTGACTGCAGGAGAACAGGCAATGCTGGCCACAGAAATGCAGGAGGCTACGGCATACGGAAACCTCATGTTTGTGACCACTGACTATAATCCCAACTATGGAGATGATGCCACCTACGAGTATGCGGCAGATACCCTGGAGGATCGGTATGGGTATGAAAGCTCCACCATTTTCTTAATTGATATGGACGAGCGTATGATCTACATATACAGCATCGGACAAAATTATAAAACCATCAGTAAGTCCCGGGCAAATACCATTACAGACAATGTTTACACTTATGCATCCGATGCGGAATATTACAGCTGTGCATCCAAGGCCATCGACCAGATCACCACTGTACTGTCCGGTGGAAGAATTGCCCAGCCTATGAAATACATCAGCAATGCATTTCTGGCATTGATTCTGGCGTTGTTTATTAATTTCATTGTGGTGAGAATGGTTTCAAAAGCGAAGAAGCCCAGTCGTGATGAATTGCTGGAGGGCGTGTTTGCCAAGTGCACCATCAGTAATCCTAATGCTTCCATGGTGAACCAGACCAGAGTCTATGATCCGCCATCATCCAGCAGTGGAGGAGGCGGCGGCCACGGAGGTGGCGGTGGCGGTCACCACGGAGGGGGCGGCGGTCACAGATTCTAGGTCACTTGACTGTAGCTATTACTCTAATAAGGACTGCCGGTTTGCGATTTCTCGTCGCGGAGTGGCAGTTCTTTTATGTGCAAAAATATATAAAAACAAAACGAAATATGATAGAATAGTTGAAAGTGATTAGACATTCAGTCGATAAGAAAGGACAAAACAGATGAAAAAAAGAGTAATCGTAGCAACTATGTTGACAATGATTGCAGCTGCAATGGGTGCATGTGGAAAGGAGTCACAGAATCAGAGTGATTTGTACGAACAGTCTGTGGAAGATGCAGTATTTGCAGATGAGGACGAGATTATGGATCTGGTATCCCTGACCAGAGAGGATGATCGGGTGACCTGGGATGATCAGGGGCGTGTTTTGCTGCTGACATTCCACAGCTATCCGGACAGTTATCCCGAAGGGGAGGCCGTTACTTTGGAATGGGGGGAAGTGTGGACCTTTACTGAGAAGGAAATGGCATCACGGTTTGCGGAAGAGATGAAAGAAGACAAGGATTATGATTTGGCCTTAAAGCATTTGCTGGGATTGCCACAGGAGAAAGAATGTACCACGGTCACTGCCTTTTGGGTTGATCCCGAGGATGTGATCCGACCTGCGTACCAGATGGACGCCACCGATGGCAGTATGACAGTAACCCTTTCAGATGATGTGGACGAGGAATATAAGGCGTGGTTTGACGAGAATATTCTGGATTCCTATTTCTATGGAGATTATCCCTGGACCCGTCTGGGATACACCTACAACTGGGGTGGACATGGTACAGAGTACGGCGTCACGGAGTTCCTGGTAAAATCCGGTTCCCAGGTAGAAGTGGAGTACACCAAAACAGAGGAGGAATTTGTAAATGGGCTGGAGTAAAATTCCAAGGATTCTTGGCTGTGCCCTTATGGCTGCACTGGTGATTACACAAGGCGGGTGTATGAGCAAAAATGAAGTGAATAGGCAGGCGCTGGAAAAATTTGAAGAAAAGTATGGAGTGGATTATGAAGTGCTCTATACGGAACATATTGGGGACAGTGTGGAGAACCGGGATGAAATCCATGTATATGTAAAATCCCTGATGGAAGAGGGGGAGAGTGCGGTTATCCTCTCATGGGAAGAAAAAGGGGAGGCAAAGAGCCTGGACAATTTGTTTGGCTATATTATACGTGAGGATTATGAGCAGTCAGTAAAGGATGTTGTGAATACCCAGTTTGCGGATGCAAAGGTATATGTATCGTCTATGGGTTCCAGCTCATTTGATGATTCCCTTGGCATGGATTCCACGCTGGAGGATGCTTATGCTGTGGGAGAAAAGGTGATTCCCTTTGTATCAGTGGTGGTATATACAGATAAATCCGAGGAAGAATTTCAGAATTGTGCAGATGAAATCGCACAGACATTAAAGGACGATCAATTATATGCGGCCATTACCTATTATGCAGTGACAGATCAAAACGGGTTTGAAAACATAGACCGGATGAATTGTATGGATATGGTGGATATGTTTGCCGGGCATTCCGTGGTGGAGATGCCTTATGATGCGTATGAAAGTCCATCATTTTATTAAGTCATCAAGGATAGATAATTCAAAGACCCGGGGGGAGTGTCAGTCCCTTTTTCTAATAATTCTACCAGACCATGAAGTGTCTGTTCCATGCCCTCCGTGTCGGAGGGCGCGATGGTGTTATCCAATTTTACCGCAAGAACGATCAACACAATTTCTGCCAAAGCGGCCGGATCGGAAAAATGAATATCACCACTTTCTATTCCCTGCCGAATGATTTCTGTCAGGGCAGGTTTCAATTGTGAAATTACATGATTTAAATATTTCTGATGGAGAAGAGCATTCTCCTGTGTTTCTGCGTTGGCTTTGGCAGCACGTTGTCTTAAAAACTCTGCGGAGGAGTTACGACAGGCCTGAAAAAGCATAGCCATCCGGGTAAAGGGAGAGATATCTGTCTGGGTAGACAGAGCTGCCGCTGTCTCCAAGGGCTTCTCGTAGGTTCTGTTAATGAGCGCTTCTAAGATTGCTTCCTTGGAGGGAAAGTAGTAATAGATGCTTCCCTTGCCGATGCCGGCCTTCTGGGCAATCTCGCTGACAGTAATCGTCTGAATTTTCTTTTTTTCTAAAAGAGATTCCAACGCATCTAATATTCTTTGGTATTTTTCTGTGTCAGCCATCTTACTCTCCTTCCTCGTTATCATTGCCTACGCCTAGGGGGCAGTGCGCTACAGCAAAAGACTCGAAAAACCTTCGGTTTTCCGAGTTCGCGGGCGCGTTCACATAAGGAAACACGCTGATGCGTGCGCAGGTCCTCAAAGGTCGCTTCGCGCTGCTTTGAGGACAAACTTCACTTTTGCCTACGCCTAGCCCTCAGGGATCCGTCGTCTCTTCGAGACGACACCTCAGGGCATATTATATCACTCATGGTATCTTTTGTCGAAAATAATTTTGGAAAAATATTTGGGCTTATAATTGACCGATGGTCGAAATGATGTTAAATTAAAAGTAAAGCAATTCGACCAGCGGTCGAAAACGAACCGTTGCGCCAAAAGGAGGTATGTTATGACATTTGCAGATGTATTTGCAGATCTGAAAGCAAAATTTATGGAGGCTGACATCAGTGAAATTCACGAGCATCTGGCATTCCAGTTTAATATTATCGGAGAGGCCGGAGGTATTTTTTATGTGGAGACAAAGGATGGAGAGTTGTCCGTGGAGCCTTATGAGTATCATGATCGGGATGCTGTGTTTACCGCAACACCGGAAGTATTTGCCAAGATTGCCGATGGTAAATTGGACCCGATTTTGGCATTTACCACCCAGCGCCTGAAGGTGGAGGGAAATATCGATAAGGCATTAAAGCTGAAAGACATTATCGATAGCAAAAAGAAGTAGAAGGAACGCTTATAAAATAGGAGGAACAACATGAGTGCATTGAAGATTGCGGCTCTTGCTGCAGGGGCTGTGGTAGTAGGCGTTGCTGCAGAAACGACATATTTTTACCACAGAACCATGATTAGAAGTCACGCGAAGGTGGAGCGGACCATGAAAATGGCTGGCACTGACTGGAGTCAGTATTTCGATTTTATCGACAGCAGAAAGGAGTACATGCTGGCACAGCCCCATCAGGATGTGTACCAGACTTCCAAAGATGGTTTGAAGCTTCATGCCACATTTTTCCCTCAGGGGGATAAGAAGAAGGTGGCCATCTGTTTTCACGGATATACCAGTCAGGGTATGACCGATTACACAGCTTTATCCGATTATTATCTGAAACATGGATTCAGCATGCTGCTGCCGGATGCCAGAGCGCATGGACAGAGCGAGGGTACATATGTGGGATTTGGATGTCTGGATCGCTACGATGCTCTGGGATGGATAAACTGGATTATACAAGAGTGTGGGGAGGATGTGCAGATTCTGCTCCATGGAACTTCCATGGGTGGAGCCACTGTGCTGATGACCGGAGGACTGGAGATGCCGCCGCAGGTGAAGGGGATTGTTTCGGACTGTGCCTTTACTTCACCTAAAAATGTTTTTACCCATGTGCTTCATTCCATGTATCATCTCCCGGCATTTCCGCTGATTCCCTTGTCGGATCTGGTGAACCGGAAACTGGCAGGCTACGGTATGGACGAGTGCAACGCAGCCAGAGAGGCAGCAAAGATAAAGGTTCCGCTTTTGGTGATACACGGAAGCAGCGATACGTTTGTGCCTACAGCCATGTGCCATGAAATTTACGACAATTGCCAGACGAAGAAGAAACTTTTGATCGTTGAGGGAGCCGCTCATGCAGAGAGCTACTACAAGGATACAAAGGCTTACGAAGAAGCATTAGACTGGATGATTGAGGAGGTAATCAAATAATGAAGACACATAAGGGTTATAAGGTTTATCCGCTGACAGCGGCTCAGAAATTTCATTTTTACTATATGAGTTTTAGTCCCAAAAAAGAGGTGCTTAATATCGGTACCAGCCTGACCATCGAGACAGAAATTGATTGGGAAGAACTGGAGCGTGCCATTCACGTAGCGTGTATGCGTTGCGACAGTATCCGGTTACAGTTTGCCAAGGATAAAGATGGCACATGGTATCAGTATGTGGTGAAGGAGGACAACCGCAAGATTGAGTTTGTGGATTTCTCCGACAAGACCATGGATGAGGCAGATGAAATCATGCGGCAGTGGACCACGGTTCCTTTTAAGAGGGAGGATTCCTTCATGAACCGCATTGTGATGATTAAAATGCCCAATGGATATAACGGAGTTTATTTCCTGGTGGATCACACCACCATGGATGCTCAGTCATTAATTTGTTTTTTGCGGGATATCATTGAGATTTACTGTAGCACCAAGTTTGAGGGAATCGCTTATCCCAAGGAAATGGCTTCCTACATAGAGCAGCTGGAAAAGGATCTGGCCTATGAGGCAGGCAGTGCCGCAAAGAAAAAGGATGAGGAGTATTTCCACAAATTGATTGATACTTCAGAGCCTATCTTTAACGGTCTGAACGGAGATGTTTTGTTGCAGGCTCAGAGAAGACGTGATAAAAATCCGGCATGCCGGGCTGCCATCAATGTCAGTGACAGCGTAGACTCCGCACTGGATATCTTCCATTTGGAGGAGGAGCCTACCCAGCGGCTGATGAAATTCTGCGAGGATAATCATGTATCACTGGTGTGTCTGCTGCTTATGGGAATCCGTACCTATTTCCAGAAAATGAATGGAAACGAGGATGTGTCCGTCAATGTGGCCATTGCCCGGAGAGCAACCTTGAAGGAGAAAAAATCCGGTGGAACAAGAATTCACTCATTCCCGTTCCGCACCATTATGCCCGAAGACACCAGATTTATTGATGCGGTGCGCCAGATCCGTGATACGCAGAATGAAATGTTCCGCCATGCCAACTATGATCCGGTGGAATACTTTGCATACAGAGGACAGAAGTACAATACTCCTCAGGGAGCTACCTATGAGCCCATGTCCTTAACCTATCAGCCCATGACTTTGAAGGAGCAGGGACTGACCCAGCTGGGAGAAATCAAGTACCGTACCAAATGGTATCCAAACGGTGCCACCACACAGGGAATGTACTTAACGGTAATGCACCGCCCGGAGGATAATGGATTAGACTTTAACTTCGAGCATCAGGTGAAGGCTGTCAGCAGAGAGCAGTTAGAGTATTTCTACTACTATCTGTGCAAGATCATGTTTAAAGGAACCGAGAACCCGTACCTGACCATCGGGGAAATTATCAAGCTTATTTAGGGAGGAACCAACATGAACGAAGTTCATGTTTTGTAATGGTTCCGACCGACGTGCCGCCGAGTGAAACGAGGGGGCGATACCCGAGAGGAACCAACATGAACGAAGTTCATGTTTTGTAATGGTTCCGACCGACTTGGCAGGAGGGTTTGCAAAGCAAACACTCGTGCCATTACATATTAGAATTAGGAGGAAAGAGAAATGTTAGATCAGTTAAGAGAGATTATTGTAAACTATGTGGATGTGGATGCTGCAAGCATTACACCGGAATCACGTTTTATGGAAGATTTGGGTCTTTCTTCCTTCGATTTTATGACCATGTTGGGTGAGCTGGAGGAGACTTTTGACATCGAGGTGGATGAGGCAGAGGCTTCCAAGATTATCACCGTACAGGAAGCATTGGATTATATTAGCCGGTTGCAGGCTGAGTAGCCAAAAGAAAGGAGACATTGCATGAAGGTATATCATACCATTAAAGATTTGCTGGTGGGAGCGGAGAGTGCCTATGGAAGCAATGATGTGATGCGCTTTAAGGTTGGGAAAAAAGAAGTCGCATCCAAGAGTTATACCGATTTAAAAAATGACAGCGAGAAGTTGTCTGCAGCACTGCAGACTCTGGGCGTGTTGGGAGAGCATGTGGCCCTTACCGGAAAAACTTCTTATTCCTGGGTGCTTTCCTATATGGGTATCGTAAACAGTGGTAGTGTGGCAGTTCCGCTGGATGTGTCTTTGCCGGCAGAGGAACTGTGTGAACTGATTGCCCGCAGTCATGCCAAAGCGTTGATTTTTGATGAGGCCCGTCTGGATGTGGCAGCCATGGTAAAGGAAAAATGCCCGGAGCTTCAGTACATCATTTCCATGCAGAAGGAAGAAAGCGACGAGAACATGCTTTCCCTAAATCAGCTTTTGGCAGCAGAAGAGCCGGGATTCGATGCTGAGGTAAAACCGGAAATGCTGTGTACCATCATGTTTACCTCCGGAACTACCGGGAAGAGTAAGGGCGTTATGCTGACCCACCAGAATCTGGCTGATAATGCCACCTGTCTGGATATGAAGATAGAAGAGGGAACAGTGCTTCTTTCCGTACTTCCCATCCATCATGCATACTGTCTCAGCATGGATATCTTAAAGGGAATTTCTCTGGGCAGTGTGATCTGTGTCAACGATTCACTGCTCCGTGTGGCTAATAATATCAAGCTTTTTGAGCCCGAAATGATTTTAATGGTGCCCATGATGATTGAGGTATTTGCAAAGAAGCTGCAGGATGCACCGGCGCTTCCGCCGTTTATCATCCGCAAGAAAGTATTTGGTGGAAGACTGCATACCATTTGCAGCGGGGGTGCTTATCTGAACCCGGATTATCTGGATTTCTTTGCGAAATATGGCATCAAGATTTTACAGGGATATGGCATGACAGAGTGTGCTCCGGTTATCAGTACCAACCTGCCATGGGACATTCGAAAAGGAACCGTGGGTAAGTTGATGCCCAACTGTGAGGCAAAGACCGTGGACGGCGAAATCTGGGTGAGAGGCAGCAGCGTCATGCAGGGATATTATGAGATGCCTGAGGAGACAGCAGCTGCATTGCAGGATGGCTGGCTCCGCACCGGTGACCTGGGATACATAGATGAAGAAAATTACGTATATCTGACCGGTCGCTGCAAGAATCTGATTATCACGAAAAACGGTGAGAATGTATCGCCTGAGGAGATTGAGAATAAGTTGGGCGAGTCCCGTCTGGTACAGGAAATTATGGTCCGTGAAAAGGAAGGTGTGATCGAGGCAGAAATCTTCCCGGATCTGGACTATGTAAAGAAACATAAAGTGAAAGACATTCAGGCATCGCTGCAGGCACTGGTGGATGAATACAATGCCACTGCCCAGAGCTTTAAGAAGGTGTACAGCTTGATTGTACGGGAGGAGCCATTTGAGCGTACCGCGTCCGGAAAAGTAAAACGGTTCTAATTTGTCCTTGCGTTTGTTTCAAGGATGAACTATACTAACAAAGCTGATGACTTCTGTGAGGGATCACAGGGTCACCAGCTTTTTTGAGGGAGGAACCAACATGAACGAAGTTCATGTTTTGGAATGGTTCCGACCGACGTGGCAGGTATGTTTGTGAAACAAACATGCGTGCCATTACATATTAAGCAGGAAGGAACCAACATGTTAACATCGCTTGCATTGATTTTTTTGGTTGGACTGGCTATGGCAGCTATTGTCCAGAAGCTGAAGCTGCCCAGGATCATAGGAATGCTGTTAACCGGTATTGTACTGGGACCTTATGTGCTGGATTTCCTGGATCCGTCTATATTGTCCATTTCTTCGGATTTACGGAAAATGGCATTGATCATTATTCTGATTAAGGCAGGGTTGTCCCTGAATCTTTCGGATTTGAAGAAGGTAGGGCGTCCGGCCGTTCTGATGGCCTGTGTTCCGGCCAGTTGTGAGATACTGGCCTATTTTTTGCTGGCACCTTATCTGCTGGGTGTCACCCGGATTGAAGCTGCGGTGATGGGAGCGGTGATGGGTGCGGTATCTCCGGCGGTAGTGGTTCCCCGGATGGTGTCCCTGATGGAACAGCAATACGGAACAAAAAAGAGTATTCCCCAGATGATTCTTGCCGGGGCTTCCTGTGATGACATTTATGTGATTGTCCTGTTCACCACCTTTGTCAGCATGGCACAGGGAGGTACAGCTCGGATCATGGATTTTGTGAATATACCGGTGTCCATTCTGCTGGGAGTGTTGTTGGGCGCCGTGGTTGGATATGGCCTGGCGTTATTTTTTGAGACGGCTTACGCCCATAAGCATTGTGTGCGAAACAGCATGAAGGTTATCATCGTGTTGGGATTTGCATTTCTGCTGATTGCGGTGGAAACATGGCTGGAAGGCATCGTTTCTGTGTCCGGACTTCTGGCAGTGGTGGCTATGGCCTGTGTATTAAAGCTGAAAAGTACGGAGTTTGTTTCCAAACGCTTATCCGAGAAATTTGGAAAGCTGTGGCTGGCGGCTGAGGTAATCCTGTTCGTGCTGGTGGGAGCGGCAGTGGATATCCGTTATACACTGGATGCAGGATTAGGGGCCCTTGTCATGATTCTTCTTGCACTGCTGTTTCGCGGTGTGGGAGTATGGCTGTGTATGTTAAAGACACCGCTGAATGCAAAGGAACGACTTTTCTGTGTGATTGCCTATCTTCCCAAGGCCACGGTGCAGGCAGCCATTGGGTCAGTACCTTTGGCCATGGGACTTTCCTGCGGGAAGCTGGTACTGTCGGTGGCGGTTCTTGGAATACTGATTACGGCACCTCTGGGAGCCATCGGAATCGATGCCAGCTATAAGCGGCTATTAGAAAAGTCTGTAACCAAATAGAAAAACTGATTTTATAAAGTATGTACTTAGGGCTTGCCGTCGCATTAGCGACTTGGTACAATGATTACGAGAGGAGTGACGAATCAAATGAAGTTACGCTATTTATTTATCGGTGTGTTAATCGCATCTATGCTGTGTGCATGCGCGTCAACCGAGACAGACAATGGGGGCAGCGCTCCGGAACTGCAGGAATCCATTGCAGATTCTGCCACAGAAACCACCGTGCTTTCCACAGAGGAATTACCCGTCATTCATGAAGAGAAATTCCACGGAGCCTACGCAGAAATCACTATAGACGACTTTATCGCCCTTGGATTTGATTTTGGTGACAGCTGCGATATTGCGTTCAGCAACGGGTTTTCCTTGACCGATGTTCCCTTTTACAACGGATATTACGCAAAATTCGGTGAACCGATTATTTCCGGCTATCCAGGGTATCCGTATATTGATATCTGTTATAATGATGTCAGTTCATTCTGGCAGGAGGCGGGACTGTCAGAAGACGATACCGTTGTGATTACGCTGCATGAAAAGGGAAAATATATTTCTACGCAGGAGGCGTTCAGTCTTACGTTTTCCAATGAACGAGAAGAGTTTGAAAGTGATGCGATTTTCGCAAATTACAGAGAAATATCCGGCGGACGGTTAAAGAGCGGAATACTGTATCGCGGCGCATCTCCCTGCGACAATGAGTATATGCGTGCGCCGTATGTAGACGATTTGCTCGAGGATTCCGGTGTGAATTTTGTATTGGATCTTGCCGATTCGGATGAAAATATTTCCGGATACTGTGAGCAAGACGACTTTTCATCCGAATACTTCAAGTCGCTGTATGACAACGGTCAGGTTGCTGCGTTAAATATGGCAACCAATTACCGATCCGACGAATATGTGCAAG
>JBJELW010000008.1:0-2851 GCA_051879315.1 Roseburia sp. | reverse complement strand
GGGATGAGCGTTCGCCTCACACGCGAAAGGTCAGGAGTTCGAGCCTCCTTACTTCCACGTACAAGTCCCATAGCAGACCACAATCTGTTGTGGGATTTTTTATTTTGTTTTTTATTTGTGAAATCCAGAATAAGGAGGACTTCAGTGAACCAGTTGGAACTTTACTACAATAAATTTAATGAGGAAAAGCGTTTAAATTCACGACATGGACAGGTGGAATACCGGGTCTCCATGAAGTACATCCACGATTATCTGCCGGAAAATATGCCGCCGGAGACTGTGCGTATTTTGGACGTGGGTGCCGGAACCGGTCGCTATGCAGTGCCTTTGGCGGAGGAGGGCTATGATGTGACAGCCATTGAACCGGTACAGCACAATCTTGGAATCCTAAAGCAGAAAGGGAGCACAGTCTGTGCCTATAAGGGAAACGCACTGAAGTTGAAAAGGTGTCCGGATGACTATTATGACCTGACGCTGATGTTCGGCCCGCTGTATCACCTAAAGACCCATGAGGAAAAGGTGACGGCACTGCGGGAGGCAAAAAGAGTGACCCGGCCGGGAGGAATCATTATGGCGGCTTATTGCATGAATGATTACTCGGTGATCACCTATGCATTTAAAGAACGTCATGTGCTGGAATGTATAGAAAAAGGACAATTGGACGATACTTTTACTGTACACCCTTTACCGGAGGATCTGTATGATTATGTGCGGATCGAGGAAATCGAGAGTCTCCGGCAGGAGGTGGGGCTGCGCCGGGAAAAAATGTATTCGTCTGACGGAGCGGCAAACTATATGCGGCCGTTTTTGAATCAGCTCAGCGAGGAGGAATTTCAGCTTTTTGTGAAATATCAGTTGGCAACCTGTGAACGGCCGGAACTGATGGGGGCAGGTGCCCATACTGTAGATATTCTGAGAAAATAGGAGGAAACGGATTTTACATAAACTTTACATAGACCTGATGTTAGATTTCTCATAGCAATGTTAGAGTCAGACCCAGGAGGATTAAAAAGATGAAGGATACGATGCAGATAATTTTTGGTCTCTTGGGTGGCTTGGCAGTATTCATTTTTGGAATGAATATGATGAGTGAGTGCCTGCAGAAGGCCGCAGGGGAAAAGATGAAGGCGATATTGGCACTTTTGACCAAAAACCCGGTTTTGGGCGTTTTGGCAGGAGCGCTTACAACAGCAGTATTACAGAGCAGTAGTGCCACTACTGTTATGGCCATTGGATTTGTCAGCGCAGGTCTTATGAGTCTGCCTCAGGCAATTTCCATTATATTGGGTGCCAACATCGGTACCACCATAACGGCACAGATCATTGCTTTTAAAATAACAGATTATATTTATGTATTTATTTTTGCGGGATTTTTGATAGCTTTTGTGACCAAATCCCAAAAGTGGAAAAATATAGGACAGACCCTTTTTGCGTTTGGTCTGCTTTTCCTTGGAATTGAAACCATGGGAGATGTGATGAAACCGCTGGCTTCCAGTGCATTTTTCACGGATATGATCGCGAAGGTTGCAGACATCCCGATTCTGGGTGTGGCAGTAGGTACCCTGATGACTCTTGTGGTACAGAGCAGCAGTGCCACCATTGCCGTACTTCAGAACTTTGCATCCCAGGCGGGACCGGATGGGGTCACCAGTATTTTGGGACTGACCGGCGCCATTCCAATCCTGTTGGGTGACAATATTGGAACCACCATTACCGCACTTTTAGCCAGCGTGGGACAGAGCAAGGATGCCAAGAGAACGGCATTGGCTCATTCCATTTTTAATATATCAGGAGCGTTCATTTTCATTTGGCTTATCAATCCGTATGCGCGGTTGATTCAGTACATTTCTCCAAAAGGACCTGAGGTGGAGGTGATCTCCCGTCAGATTGCAAATGCACATACCATTTTCAACATAACCATGACGGTTATCTGGATTCCGCTGATTTGGCTTATGGTAAAGATCGTGATGAAGATTGTTCCGGATGGCAGGGGAAAAGGTGCAGAGAATCCTATGCAGCCCAAATATCTGGATAACAAGCTGATCGGACAGCCGGTGGCAGCACTCAGTCTGGTGGCAAAAGAAATCATACGCTGTAGTGATGTGGTGGAGAATATGCTCAAGACGGTGAAGGAAGGCAACGTAAAGGAAGACGCAAAGATATTGGCGGTCATCAGGGAGAATGCGGAAATTGCACACTACCTGGCTCAGCAGGTCAATGAATATCTGGCCACCATGTTTTCGGAAGGAACCATGAATGAGGAACAGGCGATGCAGGCAACCGCCATGATGAATGTGTTGTGCGATATTGATCGTATTGCCATGCTCTGTAAAGAAATTTCGGAGAACGTGGAAGAACAGAAGAACCAAAAGGATAAATTCTCTAAGGATGCGTTGAAGGATCTGAGAAAATCTGTGGGTGTGATTCTGGAGATGTATTCAGAGGCGATGCAGTCCATTGTCAGTGGAGATGAACTGAAGATGAAGAATGTTCAGCAGCGTAAGGGAGAAGTGCTGCAGCTGGATGAGAAGATGCGTCAGGCCCATATGGAGCGTGTGGGAAAGAAAAAGTGCAGCGCGAAACTGACTGTTGGATACAACAATATTTTGCACAATATCGATCGAATGGGAAACAGCTGTGTAAACTTGGTGGATACGGCAATGTCCCATGTGGATTTTCAGATGTTTCTGGAAGATGCTTCGGAGGAAGCCGCAGAATCGTAAAGAGATTGATGACACCTGTCACATGTGGCAGGTGTTTTTTTGATGGAATTATATATGCGGATATAAGGGAGCTGGCTAGCGTAAAATTTTATTCGGATTAAATGAAAAGAGAACACCACTTTGTGATA
>JBJELW010000007.1:0-2859 GCA_051879315.1 Roseburia sp. | reverse complement strand
TTTCTCCCAGCGTATCCAACCGGACAGAGCGGTCCCAGCCCTCGCAGCGGAAAGAAGGATTTTTACCGCGCTTGATTTCATAACCGGCTTCTTGCAGTAGCTTCAGCATTGCATCCCAATCCGCGGGTTTTTGAGATAAAGCGTTGTCGATAGTAACGCGCAGCAGCTCCCGGTGAGAGGGCTTGGCCTGATCGCCCAGCCACTTGTTATAGCTCTTGCCATGTGGTTTTGGATTTTCTACGATGGAGTAGCCGTTCTCAATGCAGATCGTATCATTGAGCCGCCGCACGGCTCTGGTGCTGCCCCAGAAGTTTCGGAACTTCCGGTCACATTCCAGATTGACAGAATTCCAGATGATGTGATTGTGGATGTGCGCTTTGTCGTTGTGAGTACAGACGATGAAGGCATTGTTCCCTTTGGTAAATCTCCGGGCAAGCTCCTGACCCAGCCGGTTCGCTTCCTCCGGCGTGATCTCTCCAGGGACGAAGGACTGCCGTAGATGGTAGGCGATCACATCATCCTCGCCGCGCATTCGCCCGGTTTTCTGGATGTATCGTTTTTTTGCAAAAAGAAACTCTGCATCCGCAATCCGACTATCACATTGATAGCAGGTAATGAGATTACCATGATCCGTTTTTTCTGGGTTCTCAACATAATCAATGATATCGCTAATGGCCTGACCGACTGTCCGGCCTTTGCCTGTGTGAAGTGGCATGATTCTTGTGGTCGCCATATAAAATACCTCCTTTCGCAAGTGACAAGGGGCAGCCGTTATGACTGCCCCTTAGAATGTTATTCTATTTTTATGCAGAAGTAATGGTTAGTCAACCGAAACTTCTTTATAGAGATCAAATAAAAATTGCATTCTACACAAACCAGAAGAATGTCCAATAAAGATGTCATCCGAGGCCAGAAATAGACTGCAAAATACTTTTTTGACCGAGGGGTTACAAGTGCAAGGAATTATAAAGTCCTTCGCCTCTAAAACGATTTCTCCTAGAAACTTAGCCTCCGTATCCACAGTTATGTTTGCCTTTATGTATTCGGCCATCCATAAAGCCTGCTGGACAATTATCTGAAATTGCTGCACCTTCTCCCTATCTATTATTTTCTTATGATGTCTAATTCGTTCTTCACACTCATAGTAAATCTCCTGAAGTTTCAAATCTCTATCCCTGAACCGCGCTTCACGTTCCGATTCTGTGAGTTGATTTTCTTCAAGTTGTACTTCATTGATTATTTGATCCCAACGCTCTTTATCAATATCATAATACCTTTTTTCTATCTTCATAGTTCTGTCCCTCTTCGTATTATTTGCTGAGTTACTGGTACATGAATGAGATGTTTCAAAAGCAGGCAGGGTAATTATAGAGTTATGTATTGAACTTTACAGTTAGCCTGCTCTTGCGCATATGCAATCGTATTCCTGGTGCCTCCGCTTGAACCGTTATATACGGCAATTACCAATGAGGAATGGTCAACCATCCAGATATTTCGCGCCTGATATGCTCCATACGAGAACTTCGGACAGATATAGTGGACAGCATTTGCTTGTTGAATAATTCGCAAGAATCTGCTCGTCCATTCCTTATCCCAATGCAAACCAAATCCTTTGTACGGTATGGCGCAAACTAGCTTAATTTGCGGAAATCTTCTCCGGTCACGCAGTACCAATTCTGCGGCCCAAATATCCACTCCTTTTGCCATTCCGGTTATGAAAGTTGAATATCCGTTGTTAATAGCATTCTTGATCGCACTGTCCAGCTCTTTAATTACAAGAGAATCTGGAGCTTGGAGCTTTTCTGGACGATGCCCGGTAAAACAACAGCTGTACTCACATTCCCTATTATTTTCCATATCAACACCTCATTGTATAAAACTTTTTGGGCCGTGAAAAATACTGAGATGGAGGTTTCCAAATCATTGTCATGAAGACGTAGCTATTATACATTATTGTGATTAACTCCACAATATTTATTTAAGGGGAACCACCATATAATTTATTTGAAACATCGTTAAAGGTGGTGATCCGAATGATAGATTTCAGTCCTCTTTGGAAAACAATGAACGAACGACACATCACGCAATATCAGCTCTTAAAAAATGGTATAGATAACAAAACGCTGGATGCGTTGAAAAAGAACAGAAATATTACGTTGCTCACTTTGGAAAAATTATGTGATATCATCGGATGTACACCGAATGATATTGTTGAGTTCAAAAAATAGGCTGCTGAGAAAGGATTGTGAATCTCAGCAGCCTATTTTTGTTATATTCTCTTTTTCGGCTTGTTCTTTCAGTTGGGTAATACGCTTCATATCTACAAAGTGAGTTGCATACCACTTTTCGATTTCAGGGTTTCCGCTTTTACTAAAACGCAGGGGTAATACCGGCTTATGGCCTTGGCCGTTTTTCTTCTTAACACCCCATTGCTTGTAATAACAGAAGGATGGCTTCAATTCTGACTTTCTTGCATAGACTCGCATCTGGTGCATGATGAAAGATAGCTTGCGGAGGTTAACAAGACAGACGCTTTCCAAATAGGGCACCCGGCCAAAGCGCCAGTCCTCGTATTCCTTCTTTGGCAATACTCCAATGTCCATCAGCACATCCACCGGCGTGGCATATCCACGGTGCTGGCATTGGTGGTACATAGCAGAGTGAATCTTGCCGATCAATTCTTTGTCATCCATGCGTTTGCTCCCATTCGCTCTTGAACTCTTTCCTAAATTGTAGCAAATCAGTGTGAATCTGCAAAGAGAATTTTCAAAAAACGTTGGGAGGCCATCATCCATATACCCGATCCTGAATTGCATACCGCAAATTCTGAATTCTACCCAGCAGCCACGCCGCCGCCAT
>JBJELW010000006.1:8937-11531 GCA_051879315.1 Roseburia sp. | reverse complement strand
GGAAAAACAGAAAAACCGGGATATCCCCGTAAAATTAAGCTGTACCTTGGGGAATTTCCTATAACCCAAATTTGTCCCCAACAATTCCCAGCCCAACACCCCTACAACCCCCAATTTATAGAAATCTTTCAATCTTCTCAAATATATTTTCACACCCACGCAGCGTAGAATATGGTGAAAACATGCGGATTCTACGCTACGGAGAGTATGAGACACCGCTATTTCCTACGTTGCCCCCGTATCAGTCCGGGCACAATCTCAGCCAGCACAACCACCGCAAACTCCAGCAGCAGTATTCCTGCGTTAAACAAAAGCCCCTGCCTCGCCTCCTCCAATGAATCCATATTCCGAAGAAAGCTGCCGAAGCTCAGAGCCAGATGCAATGCCACTGCCATCCCTGCCCTTGGGAAGACTCCATCTTTTCCCTTCTGCAAAAGCTCCATGATAGGTCAGCATTAGAAGTGGCAAACTAATCCGAAAGAAGCTCTGCGGGATGTTTCCATACCGCTGCACACTGAATATCCCCATCAGCAGGAATATCGACACACAGACCACAAAACAAAGTAGAACCCGTAGGTCCAGCATTTGCCTCACCTTACGCAGACCATCCACCTTAGCTGCTTCTTTCCCCTGTTCCTCTTTCTTAGCCTGCTGTAAAAACTCTTTACAGGCCGGACACTGCTCCATGTGCGCACTCACAAGCTTCCCAGAATCCTCCGAGCAGATTCCATACAAATAACCCGGCAGCAAATCCCTCACAATATCACAACAGATTTTGTCCATAAGCGTCCCTCCTCTCAATTAGGCACAAGGTGTCACCGCAGGTGACGCACCCCAAAAGTTTCGACCGCCCATTCTTCAAAGCTCCAAGATTGATTTGCGCCGCTTTGAAAATCAACCTTTCATTTCATATATCCGGTTTTTTTCTCATTTGTTACAGTAGGATTAATCTTTTCTTCTCACTACTAAGGCAGATTGGGACTTTCAACTGTTAGAAATGCGCGCCGCAAGATGCACGAAAAAGCGGTTCCTGAAACTTGGAACCGCTGTAAAAACAACTGCTGCATACATTGACAAAGAAGAATGTTGTTGCTATCTGCTTACAAATATACATCAAAGAATTGCTTTACAATCTCTATGGATTCTTTACCCCAGCAGCCCTTTCCGTGACCAGCTCCTGCAATCTTCACAAACTCTGCTCTGCCACCGCATTCTCTTACTTTCTCACAAAACCGTAAGCCCTGCTTCATTGGAATGATGGGATCATCATCCCCGTTCAAAAAAAGTACCGGTGGCTTATTTGGGGATGCCTCAATATAATTGATTGGACTGGCATGAAACAGAAGCTCCCTTGCGTTATCATAAAAATCTTCCTGAAATATCTCCCATGCTTCAAACGGATACTCTCCTTCGTCAGGACGCAGATGCTTTCCTTCGTCAATTCTGTCCTGAACAAGGTTCAGTAAATCATTCGGTGCATAAAAAAGGCAGCATGCTTTCACATCTGTGCGCTCTTCCAAATGTTCACCAATATTGAACTCTTCTTCTTTTCCTGTAAAGGCAGCAGTTGCTGCCGTATGTCCTCCGGAGGAGTCCCCCATAAGCCCGACACGGTCAACGTCAATGTGATAGATATCCGCCTGTGAACGCAAAAACCGAATTGCCTCTTTCGTATCCTGGACGGCAGCCGGAAACCTGACATCATCCTTAAATGTCCCTCTATATGAGATACTTGCAACAACGTAGCCTGCTCTGGCCAGATCAACCAGTTTTGTAACTGCATCATGTCCATCCGCACCGGCCCATCCGGATCCCGGAACCATCACAATAAGGGGAAATGATTTCGAATCCTCTACCATAAAGGAGGGGGTATGTTCCTTTCCCTCCTCCATCTCTTTTTTATGAGCTTCCATAAACTTTTTTTCTATGAGGTTCGGATTTTCCTTGGGTAAAAGAGGAAAATCGGGCCGGATGGGTGTAAGAATCTGCATTGTCAGATCACGCTTCTCCCTTTTTGCATAGACTACATCATACGTATAAACCGGATCAAATTCATGTTTTCCGGCTGCATATATCGTTCTGCTAATTTCCATTTCTCATACTCCTTTCAACTTCTTCTTAAAATCAATTTCATTGCAGCGTGAATGCGGCCTTGCAAATCCTTATAATGTTCTGCCAATGCCGGATGATTTGTTGATACATCCGCCGTACGCTTTTCCTTTGCCGCCATCTCCTGCATTCGTGCTTCCTCAGATAATTCCATTGCTCCGACGTTTTTTGCATTACTCTTCAGAGCATGTACCGTTATCCGATAATTATTCCAATCCTCTTTCTGAAGAAATTCTGCCAGTTCCTCATCTTTTTTTCCATCACTAAATTCCATCAGCATCTCTATGTAGAACATTTTGCTTTCTGCACAGTATAACAATCCTGTTTTCACATCCAACTCGGGTACCTGATCAGACAAAAGCTGTAATTCTTCCGGAGTGAAAGAATCATCGGACGTTAAGTCCTCCCCAAGATATTCTGCCTTCACCGGTTCCGGCTCCGCATGTCCTGATTCTATATTCTCTGACTCCACAGCTTCCGGCTCC
>JBJELW010000006.1:0-8837 GCA_051879315.1 Roseburia sp. | reverse complement strand
TTCCGGCTCCGCATGTCCTGATTCTATATTCTCTGACTCCACAGCTTCCGGCTCCACATGCTGCGCCGTCACCTGACTTGCTGCCTTCTTTCTTTCTTTTAGTCTGAAGCATACCTTTCCCTCAGGAAGATACTCTGCCAATACTTTTTCCAACCCGTCAACGGCGATAGGCTTGGAAAGATAATTGTCAAAGCCCTCTGCCATGTATTGTTCCCTCGCACCGGCAATCGCATTGGCAGTCATTACGATAATTTTTGTACTCACCGGAAGAAAATCGCTTTTCCTTAGAGCCTTCATGGTTTCAATACCATCCATCTCCGGCATCATGTGGTCCATAAAAATGATATCATACTGCTTTTTCTGAACCATTTCGATACATTTCCTGCCGCCCGTTGCAGTATCCACTTTGATACCGCTTCGCTTAAGCAGTCCCATCGCCACCTTAAGGTTCATCTGATTATCATCAACGATCAGAATATCTGCATCCGGAGCGTAGAGATATCTCTTTTCTTCTTTCATTACTCTCTCCCGCTGAATAACATCTTTTCCAACCGGTGTTCCATCCACGATTTTCTGTTTCAGGTCAAAGTAAAATCTTGAGCCTTTCCCGTACTCACTCTCAACCTCCAGCGAACTTCCCATCATTTTTAGCAGACTCTGTACAATGGAAATGCCCAAGCCGGTTCCTTCCACATTGTGGTTTTTCTCCTCATCCAGCCTCTGGAAGGACTCGAAAAGCTTATCCATGTCCTCCTCCCGGATACCGATGCCGGTATCTGCCACCTCCACATGAAGGACAATATTCTCGTCCCCATCTGCCACTTCCTGTCTTTGCATGACAAGAGTTACTTTTCCTTCCCTTGTATACTTCACTGCATTTGTCAAAAGATTAACAATAATCTGTCTTATTCTTACATCATCACCATACAGAGAACGGGGAAGTGTTTCATCAATCTGTAATTCCAACAACAGATCCTTTTTCTTTGCCCTGTCGGATATCATATTTACCAGATCCATGACAAGATTCGAGGTTTCATAGCGCACCGGAACAATATCCATTTTTCCGTCCTCAATCTTGGAAAAATCAAGAATGCTATTGATCAGCGTCAGCAGGGTTTTCCCGGCACTTTCTATATTTTCTGCATATTCATGAATATCCTCCTCTTCGCTTTCTCTAAGAATCATTTCATTCATACCGAGAACTGCATTGATCGGGGTGCGGATCTCATGGCTCATCTGTGCTAAGAACTGGGATTTTGCCTGTGTAGCCTGCACTGCCTCGTCCGCAGCATCCTTCAGCTGCACGTTTACCGCTTTCTGCCATACCAACAGCCTGCGGATCAGAAATCTGACAGCAAAAATACAGAAACCAAACAGCAACAGGAAAGTCGCTTTATAAAAAACAAGTGCTCCATAGATAGACCACCAGTCCTTCACCACCATTATGGTAAAGTTTGAAAAGTCATCATGTTCGGATATACATGCTTTGTATTTTCCATCGTAATCCTTCAGAACAGTGATTTCCGAATTCCTGGAATAAGCCTCTGCATAATTTAAGTTCTGTACATTCACAGAACGATTTCCTGATAGCTGATATTCTTCGTTTGGATGATTGATAATAATCCCATTATTGTTGATAAGGAAAGCATATCCATCCTCAGAATACGTGCTCTGCATAACCTCCGTCAGCATGT
This sequence comes from Roseburia sp., assembly GCA_051879315.1. Taxonomy (GTDB): domain Bacteria; phylum Bacillota; class Clostridia; order Lachnospirales; family Lachnospiraceae; genus Roseburia_C. The sequence continues at coordinate 7,143 of JBJELW010000006.1, read as the reverse complement.
CCAGCTTGAAATCAATGGCAAATACACCAAGAAAGGTTCCGTCCTTTCCATATACCTTTTTGGAAAAAGTTAAAATATATACCTTCTGCTGTGTATCATAATACGGGCTGGAAATAGCTAAACCATCACTATCATTCATGGTATCTACATACCATGGGTAGGCCTCCAATATGTAATCGTCCCCCGGCACCCAGCCGTTGTTCATAATCACCTTCCATGATGCTTCCGGATTCCCGATATATACAAGGGAGATTTCCGGATATTCTTCCGCAATTGAATCCAAATAAGCGACTGCCTCCGAACGGTCTTCCAACAATTCCGGCTGTGCGGCTATGGAATAACAGAACATTTCCAAAATGGTCTTCCTGTCCTCCATCCATTCAGTCAGCTGCGCATTGTAGCCGCTTACCTCCTCGGACATACGGGTTTCCCCCAAGTCCATGACCATCTTGTCACAAAAGAATAACACTAAAATCATCGCAACGATGAGCACACCTGTGACTTGCCACCGAACTCTTCTTCCGATGACTGAGTCATTTATTGTCCTTTTTGATTTCGATGTTTTCTTTTTCTGTCCCTGGTCCGCCTTTGCCAGCCCGGAATAGGAAAAAAGGTTGTCCAGCATATTCGACAGCAGCAGTGCCGACTCCTGTATCCTGTCAATATTTTCTTTCAGATCAGTACTCATGCCCTGCGCCTGCCTGTTGCTGGAATTCAAAATCCGGTTCAGCGGTGTCTTAAGCTGAGAAGACAAATTGGACAAAAAATCTTCTTTCATCGATAGCGCCTTTTCCGCCCGCAAGCGGTTATTCTGGGCACGAATATATAAAACTACAACAATAACAATCAGAAGAAGATTCAGAATAGAATTTCTTATTAGCTGAAGATAACTTTCCTTATACAACTCCCATTCCTGAACACTCAGGATCAAATACCAGTCATTCTGTGTACGGGTAAAAAACACCTTATTTTTCTTTCCGTTAATGGTGCTGTCAAAGGATATCTGATCTTGGTTTTGTGAAATAACATTACGGAATACTTTTTCATACTCCGGCAGTACCTCCGACAGACTTTTTCCCAGGCACTCCGCATCGGAGCAACCGAGGATGATTCCCTCTTTATTCACAATGATAGCCTGACTCTTGTCGTCACTCTGCATTTCCTCGATGTAATTCTGTATTTTAGACAGACTGAAATCCAGTGCAACGATGCTTCTTTTATCAGAAAGAAGTTCGGATACGGTAAAGCACATATTTCCCGTAACAAGGTCTACATAGGGAGGAGATATATAGATATCCCCCGGATTCAGCTTTAATGTCTCTGAATACCAGATGCGCCCCTCCACCTGATAATCCTCCGGAAGATCATAGCCCGGCAGAATAATATATTCATCACGCACCAGAAAAGCGTTAATACAGACACCATCAGACAGCTGCTGCTGCAATGCACTCTGTTCCCCAAAAAACACTTCCATTTCTTCCCGGGAGGCTCCCTGCTGAATGCGGTCCTCCACATTATTGGCCAGGACAGAGGTCATATATTCGGACTCTGAAAGCATCGCCTCTAAATTTTCGGTAATGCTTTCCATCTGATTCTTTCCGATGGTTTCGATCTGTTTTACCGCCATACTGTAAATCAGAAAAACATTGAGAAGAAGCACAATTACCAACACAACAAATACTACACTTATGAAACCATAACTGTATTTTTTCCCATGCCGGAAGCTATTCTTTTTCTTTGCTTCAGTTTTTTCCTTCCCTAACATATCTCAATGCTCCATCTTATCGTATCATTTCAGTGCCTCATAATCATCCGGAACCGTAATTCCTAATTCCTCACAGATCTCCGGATTATATTTTTTCGTAACATTTTCTGCATAACGGATTTCAATATCTCCCGCATCTTTTCCCTCAGCCAGAATCTCGTATGCCATCTCACCCGCGGTATGGCCAATTTCATAGTAGCTGATTGACAGGGTTGCAATCCCAGCTTCACACAGCCCTTCTTCCCCTGCAATCATGGGAACCTTTTCTGAAATCAGGATTTCCTTCAGAAGTTCTGCCTGGGATGCTATCGTATTATCCGTGGGGATATAGAGTACATCACACTCTGACGCGGCTTCCCGTGCGGTTTTCTCAAGTTCCTCTTTATCTGCTATTGTATATGTTTCATAGGCTATGCCTTTTTCAGTAAGAATGGATTCCATCTTCTGTGCCTGAAAAATGGAATTGGTCTCAGCAGCGCAATATAAAATGCCGACCTTTTTCGCTTCAGGGACAAGCTCCTGAATGATATCCGCCTGCCTCTCAATCGGTGCCAGATCAGAGGTTCCTGTCACATTGATGCCGGATGTTCCGGTCCATTCCCTCATATTCAGAGCCGTTCCATAATCCGTAATGGAGGTGGCTACAATCGGAATTGTGTTTGTTGCCTGTGAAGCAGCCCTTAAAGACGATGTTGCATTTGCCATAATCAGATCCACATCATCCGACACAAAACCGTTTAAAATTTCCTGACAATCTTCCGTACTTCCCTGTGCTATCTGCACATCAAATGATACCTCATCCCCCAGTTTATCCGTCAATGCATCCTCAAAGCCCTTTGTTGCTTCATCTAATGCCGAATGTTCTACCCATTGACAGATTCCAATGCGATACTCTCCATCATCCTCTTTCACTGTTTCCTTAGTACCGCATGCTGTCAGACTCAAAACCAGCGCTGCAGGTATTGTCATTAAAATTTTTTTTCTGATTTTATTTCTGTTTTTTTCCATCATAATCTCCGTTCTTGCTGTAATCCGAATGGCAAAAGCTCTCTTTTCAGTATAGCGAATTTCAACTTAAACTACAATTCTTTACGTCAGCGATTTCCATAAGGTTCGTGTAAAGTTTTTTGTATTTCTCCATCATTTCTCCATGATGTGTTCGAATATATTCCGTATCTTCTGCTTTTGCGGCCATTTCCAATTGTTTCGCCAGCTCTGACAGTTCCACGGCACCGATGGTCAGCGAAGTACTCTTTAACGCGTGTACCGTTATACGATAGTTCTCCATATCCTCCCGTTCAAGAAATTCCTCCAAACTGGCACGTTTATCATTTTTCAGATATTCCGCTATCATTTCCTGATAAAAATCCATATCACCCATACAGTAACTTAAACCGATGCTGACATCCAGACCGGAAATTGCAGCAAGTCCCTGCTTCCCCACATTCTCTTCCGAAGACTCGTCGATTTTCGTTTCCTTTATCACCGGTTCTTCTGTGTCTGATGAATTCTCCGGTTTTCCCAGCTGTCGGAGAGATAACTTCTCCTGTGGAAGATGTTTTAAAAGAACCATATTCAGTTCCTTTTCCTGCATTGGTTTTGACAGATAATCCGCAAATCCCGCCTGCATATATTCATCCCGTGCCCCCAGGATTGCATTGGCCGTCAAAATGATAACCGGGGTGGTAATATTGGGATGATTTTTCATCTCCCTCATTTGATGAAAACATTCCACTCCGTCCATAACCGGCATAAGGTGATCCATAAAAATCAGATCATACTTCTCCTTCTGTATCTTCTCAAGCGCATCCATGCCACTTTCCGCGGTATCCACCGCAACCCCTGTGTATTTAAGCAGTCCTTTTGCCACCAAAAGGTTCATCGGCACATCATCTACCACCAGCACCCGGGCATCCGGGGCGTAAACCAATTCTGTATCAAGGTTTTCTCTCTCCATCTGCTCATGATACCGACTTGCAAAATCCCCCATCGGTTCATGATTTCTTATTTGCTGCTGTATTCTAACCTGAAATGTGGAGCCCTGCCCGTAGACGCTGCTGACGGAGATTTCTCCACCCATCATCTCCACCAGATTTTTGGTCAGATTAAGCCCTAAGCCTGTTCCCTCAATATTCCGGTTTCTTTTTTCATCCACTCTGGTAAAGCTCTCAAACAGCTTTCCGATATCGTCCTTTTTTATGCCGATTCCCGTGTCCTTTACAGTAATGACAATCATCATGAAGGCATCACTTTTCCCCTCATAATCCACAATCAGTTCAACTCTACCCTCATTTGTATATTTCACTGCGTTGGAAAGCAGATTATTGATAATCTGCCGGACGCGCACTTCATCCCCATAAAGACCACAGGGCATGGATGGATTGATAGAAATAGAAAACTCCAGCCCCTTCTCTGCCGCCCTTGATGCCGTCATATTATAGCAGTCGTTCATAATGGAAAACAGTTCATATTCCACAGGAATGAGCTCCAGCTTTCCTGACTCAATTTTTGAAATATCCAAAATATCATTGACAATAGAAAGCAGGGATTGGCTGGCACTCTGAATATTCCTGCCATATTCCCGGAGAGTTTCATTGTCCTCGCACTCCCGAAGCAGCATAGTATCCATGCCAATGATTCCATTGATGGGGGTACGAATTTCATGGGACATATTCGCCAGGAAGGCACTCTTCGCATGGTTCGCAGCCATCAGCTCTTCTTCATGCTCCATGAGCTGTTTTCTCTGCTTTTCATAGATATAAGTCTGATATTTTAATATAACGCCAAAAATACAGGCCACAATGAAAATTGCCTGTATAACATCGTAAACCATGTACCCCTCCGGCATCTCTGCAAGAAGCTCCGGGTATTGGTCGGCCAACAGAATGCTGCCTGCCATAGCGGCAAAGCTTGAAAGAAACATGAACAGACATGTCCATCCCTTCAATATCAGCCAGGTAAAGATCAGTCCCAGAACAAACCATACCGGCATACCGCTGTAAATTCCGCCTGACGTAAAGAACATCAGCGGAAATGCAACTATATTTGCTCCGAAACAGATCAGCATTCCTGCCATCTGCACATTATTGGTTTTCACCGATAAATACATGGAAACAAACACGAACAGCAGTATCAGCAGGACAACCGCCGCACTTGCATATGCCCCCATAAATAGCGTTGCAAACAAAGAGGCTGTTCCTCCGACCAACGCCGCTGTCATGATCAGATGCATCATTCTCTGCTGAATGCTGTATTCCTCTTTTAGTATCAGTTCCACATACCAGTCGGCAAACCTTTTTACTACCCCTGTACCCTTTGTCTTCGCGGCCTCTGTCTGCTTCTGAGCCTTTTTTTCTTTTCTGAAAAATAACAATCCCCAGGTTCCCTGTCCGCAGTTACATGCGATAACCGGTGATGCCTTCTGAAAATAGATGTTCTTAAAATGACATCTCTTCTCTACTTCATTTTTGATGAATTCCAGGGTTTCCTCATCCAGATTCACGTGGGTAATAAAAAGCACTTCCTTGTCAATCGTCCACGTCCTTTTTAAAACATAGCTGATATATTTGCAGATCACATCTGTCCACTGTCCGATCAAAACCCGTTTCGCCGCAATACGATCGTCCTTCATGGCAAGCATCGGATGAACCAGCATCCTGTCACAAACATTCTTTACACTCTTGGAAAGCCTGCCGGAGCGATGCAGGAATTCGGTTTCTTTTAATATAAATCCAGAGGATACGAGATTCTTTGTAACCGAGAGTGCATCCAGGATCTGTGTAAGAGAGGCTCCCTCCTGGGCCATTTGCGCAGCCCGGATTACAATCAGTCCCATGCCGCTGGAAAGCTGACCGGAATCAAATACAGTCACATTTGAAGACTTTTCTGCAGCTTTCAACGCATGGTAATAGCCGTCACTGGTTTTTTTTGCCATGGTAATATGCAGGATCTGTTCTGCATCCGCCAGATGTTCTTCAAAAAACACCTCATATTCATGCTCATCCGGCGGCTCTGATTTCACAATGTGGTCTTCACTTTCAATATAGAAAAGCAGATCATTCAAATCAATTTCCGCGCCGTCCACAAAGCGGCCATTCTCAGTCCTGACAAAGTACGGATTGATTGCAATTCCATACTGCCGGGTCAGTTCTTCCGGAAGATCGCATACACTGTCTGCTGTAATCAAAAGGGGGATTTTTTTATTCATCTTCATTTTCACCATCCCTTCCTTGCAGCGTTTTCCGTAACATACGCGACATTTCGTTTATTTCAATCGGCTTGGAAATAAACTCATCAAAGCCTTCCTTTAGAAACATATCCCTGGCACCACTCACTGCATTGGCGGTCAGTGCCACAATTGGAATGTTCTTATAGTGTCTATTCCGCAGCTCCCGGATCCTCTTCATCGCATCAATTCCATTCATGCCGGGCATCATATGATCCATAAATATGATCTGGTAATCCGCAAAAGAACACTTTTCAATGGCCAGTTCCCCGCTTAGACAGGTATCAGCCTCGATTCCATAAGTCTTTAATATCCCTTTTGCAACCATCAGATTCATGCGCTCATCATCTACGACCAACGCTTTTACATCTGTGAAAAATAATTCTTTTTCCTCTTCCTGCTTTCTGATTTTCCCGAAAGTCCCCGGTGTTATGGAATTAAGCAGGTTTACAACAGACAATATATAGACTGGTTTTTTCAAAATATGTACATTACTGTTCGCCGGTAGAAAAAAAGAATCATCTGCAAAGACCACAGTAAACACTTTTTGGCTTAAGGTTTCAAAATAATTTCGATCCATCTGATATTCCCAGTTTGCGACGAATACATGGGTAATTGGCCCCTCTTCCACAATTTTTTTCAGCGCATCCAAAGAGTCAGCCTGACGGATACTCAGTCCAAGGCCTTCTTTAATATGTCCTATCATCATAGAAAAATATTCTGCCACCTCCGGACGGGAATATTTCTCCCCATTAAAATAACAGGCAATCTGAAAATTGTTGCTCTTTTTTACGCTTAAGGATGCCCTTTTATCCACCACCTGCTGCGGAATCACTACATGGACATGGGTTCCCTCTGAAATTCTGCTTTGTATTGAGATAAATCCACCCATTGCAGCAACCATTCCATGCACAATTGCGAGTCCCAGGCCAAGTCCTCCTGTCCTACGCTCAAAATCGGAATCCCCTTTATAAATATGAGTAAATATCTGCTGAAGCTGTTCCTCGCTCATGCCGATACCGGTATCCCATACATCTATATTCAGATTAATTCCATAGTCTTCTTCCCTTTCTCCGATATACAGGTATGCTCCGCCGGACTCCGTAAATTTAATCACATTATCCATAAGTGCCTGAATGATTTTTTTCAGTTT
>JBJELW010000005.1:13719-45960 GCA_051879315.1 Roseburia sp. | reverse complement strand
ATATTTAGAAAATTTTTTAAAGTATACACCGAAAATTTCGACCGGCTATGTTTTTTCTGCGTCAGCAATGCTCCCGTCCTACGTCATATGATAAAGCTTTGCGTACACCCCATCCTTTTCCAGAAGCTCCTGATGGGTACCGGACTCTGCAATGCCATCCTCCGTCAGCACCAGGATCCGCTCCGCATTCCGAATGGTGCTGAGACGGTGGGCAATGACAAAGGTGGTACGGTTTTTCGCCAGCTTCTCCAGGGACTCCTGTACCACCCGTTCACTTTCGTTATCCAGTGCAGAGGTTGCCTCATCAAAGATAAGAATGGGCGGATTCTTTAAGAATACCCGGGCGATAGAAAGACGCTGCTTCTGTCCGCCGGAAAGCTTGATGCCCCTCTGTCCGATATCGGTATCATACCCATCCGGAAAGGACATGATAAATTCATGGGCATTGGCATTTTTTGCCGCCTCAATTACTTCCTCCCTGGTGGCACCGGGCTTTCCATAGGCAATATTTTCAAAGATCGTGCCTGCAAAGAGATACACGTCCTGCTGCACCATTCCAATGTGATCCCGGAGACTCTTAAGTGTCACCTTTCGAATGTCTACTCCATCCACCCGCACGATTCCACCGGTAACATCATAAAATCTGGGAATCAGGGAACACAGGGTAGTTTTTCCCGCACCGGAGGAACCCACTAAGGCTACGTAAGAACCGGCCTGCACCTGAAGAGTCACATGGCTCAGCACGTTATCCGTGCCATCCTGATAATGGAAGGACACATCCTCAAAGCTGATGTCCCCCTTCACATCAGACAGTTCCACCGCATCCACAGCATCCTGGATATCCGGTTCTAAATCCATGATTTCCCGGAAACGCTCAAATCCGGTGTACCCGTTCTGAAACTGCTCCGTAAAGTCCACCAGGGTACGAATAGGATCCGTGAACACTCCGATATATAAAAGGAAAGTCACCAGATCGCTGACATTGACCTGTCCCCTGGCAATGAGCAGGGCACCGATCAAAATCACATTCACCTGAATCAAAGTAGTAAACACACCCACTCCCGCCTGAAAGCTTCCCATATATTTATAGCTGTTCTTTTTCGCTGCCAGAAATCCGTCATTGCCCACCTTGAACTTTTCGTTCTCAATGGATTCGTTAGCAAAGGATTTCACCACACGGATTCCCGACAGATTATCCTCAATCTGTCCATTGATCTCTGCAATCTTTTGCCGGTTTCTACGGAAGGCCCGGCGCATCTTTTTATTCAGAATCAGCGCAAAGGCAAACATCACTGGCAGCACCACAAATGCCGCCAGAGTCAGCCATCCGTTAATATTGGCCAGAATAATCAGTGCTCCGGCAATCTTTAACACAGAAAGAATGATATTTTCCGGACCATGGTGCAGAAGTTCCGTGATGTCAAACAGATCTGTGGTGATGCGGCTCATCAACTGCCCCACCTTGGCATCATCATAAAAGGAAAAGGATAGCTTCTGCATATGGTCAAAAATCTCAGCCCGCATATCGTACTCTATTTTTGCTCCCATGACATGCCCATAATTTCCGATGAAAAAGCGGCTGTAAAGATCCACCAGAAGAAGTGCCAGAAGAAATAGTGCAATATAAATCAGCTGATGCATGATTTCCCCTGATTCCATATAGATCAACGTAGAAGTCACATAGCGCACCACCAGCGGGATGGTCAGTGCTACCGCCGCGGACAATGCAGCAAAAAAAAGATCCGCCCAGAAAATTCCCATGTATGGTTTGTAATATTGAAACATTTTCTTTAAATTCTTACTCACCTTCAATTCCTCCGTCTGTTGTTTGCCAGCAATATCAAGCGCAGCAGCTGCAGGATGGCGGAGAACAACGCCGCCACATAGGTAAGCGCTGCCGCTTTCAGCACTTTTTTAGCCCCGCTCATCTCCTCGCCGTAGAGCATATTCCTGCCGGACAGCACCTGCAGTGCCCGATGGGATGCGTTTAACTCCACCGGCAAGGTAATCAGCTGGAAGAACACCACTGCAACAAACAAAATAATACCTGCATATAAAAATCCGGTCCAGCCCAACACAAGTCCCAGAAGAATCAAGGGCCAGGACAGCTTAGAACCGATATTTGCCATAGGCACCGACAGGGAACGAAGCTTCAGCGGGCCATATCCCTTGGCATGCTGCAGCGCATGCCCGCACTCATGAGCTGCCACACCCACCGCTGCCACAGAGGTGGAACCATACACGCTGTCCGAAAGCCGCAGCACCTTCTCGTTGGGAGAATAATGATCTGTCAGATTTCCATGAATATGCTGGATGCGCACATCATAAATCCCCGCATCCTGTAAAATCATCTGTGCCGCCATCTCCCCTGTAAGGCCACGGCTGTTTCTCACCTTACTGTACCTGCGAAAGGTACCATTTACATTCCATGATGCCACCGCACTTATGACGGCTCCGATCAATACCAATATATAAGTCCAATCATAATACCAATGCATTTCTTATCTACTCCATTTCTAAAAGCTCACTCAGGGCGTCCACATCCAGAACGTCCATCAGCTGCCGGATTTTCTCGAAGAGTTCCCGGTAATTCTCCGGCATCTCATATTGATTTAGTTCTTCTAAAATATCAAAAATATGGGTAAAATCGAAATCCTCCACACACTGCCGGATATTGGTAAGTACATGCTCCGCCATCTGATCATCCAGTTTTTCCTTGTCTTTCTTTGCGGAATCCTCAGCCGGTGCGTAATGCATTAAAACATCTTCAACCTGTACCATCAGCTCTTGATATTTCTCATCGAAGGATTGTCTGTTTTTGCGAATATATTCCTCGTCCCCTGACTTTCCAGCCAGTTCCAGTTTCTCAGCCTGCATTCCCAGTTCCATAGCTCCAATGCTGCGAACCGTACTTTTCATGGAATGTACCTTGGTTGTATAGTCCGCCACATTGTGCTGCATCCACAGTTCCCCCAGTTCCCGTATCTGCTTCGGCCCATATTCATGAATAATTTGCAAGATTTTCAGGTAATCCTGTAATCCACCGCCGCACTGTTGTAATCCATACTCCAGGTCCACCTGAGGCAAGACACCCTTCAGGTACAGAATATCCTCCTCCGTGATCAGCACCTTTGTATCCAATGCTGCCTGCTCCAGCCGGATTTTGTCTTTGGGAAGAAATCTAAGAAACAGCCGCTCCAACTGCCGGAAGTTCATGGGCTTACCCAGGTATTCGTCAAATCCCTCATTCAAAAGCCGTTCCCTTGCTCCGATAACCGCATCCGCAGTAAGAACGATAATCTTTCCATCTCCTTTGGGTCCATAATAGTCATTCGTCTTCCGGATGGCTTTCATGGTCTCGATTCCGTCCATTTCCGGCATCATCTGATCAATAAATGCCATCTGATATTTCTTCTCTTTGCACATTTCAATTGCATCCGCACCATTGTCCGCCACATCCACATGAAGGCCATAAGCAGACAGCGTGTTTTTTGCCAATTTAAGATTGATCTTATTGTCATCCACCACCAGCACATCAATATCAGAGATGAACATGGAACCGATACTGCTTTCCTGGTTATTGTCAGCATGTGATGATTCAAAGTTCACCGGAGTTGCATCAATGATTTTCTGATTCAACAGAACCGTAAAGGTGGAACCCTTTCCATAGGTACTGTCCAGCATGACACGTCCACCCATCAGAGTCACATAACCCTTGACGATGGCCAGCCCCAGACCAGAGCCCTCGATATCATGATGAATCCTCTGATCTATTCTGGTAAATTTCTGGAATAGATTTTCCTGATCTTCCTGCCGAATACCAATGCCAGTATCCGAAACCGCGATTTTAAGGTATGCCTGATTCGGCGTCTTCTCAAGCACATCAATGTCCAAAGTAATGGTGCCGGTTTCAGTATATTTTATGGCATTATTCAACAAATTAATCATAATCTCACGCAGCCGTATTTTGTCTCCGTACATCTGACAGGGGATATCCTTGCCCAGAATCATTTTAAATTCCAGTCCCTTTTCCCTTGCCTGATTGGACACGATCACGGATACGTCATTCAATAGGTTTGCCGTATAATAGTTGTTATTTACCAGTTCCATCTTTCCGGATTCAATTTTAGAAATATCCAATATCTCGTTAATCAATGCCAGAAGATTCTGGGAAGATCTTCGAATATCCTGTACATACTCCCGAACCTTTGGATCCAGTTCTTCCTTTAATATCAATTCGGAGAATCCCATGACGGCATTCATAGGAGTACGTATTTCATGGGACATATTGGCCAGAAAAGTACTTTTGGCACGGTTGGCCTCGTCCGCTTCCCTTCTGGCCTCCTCCAGTCTCTGCATGGTACGCACCTGCTCTGACTGGTCATTCGCAATGATGATATACCCGATCAAATCATGATAGGAGTCAAAAATCTTGCTGACGGAAAGATGGCAGTAAGCCTGACTGCGCCGGCAAATAGCCTCCACCATCTGATTGTGCCCCTCAAAATCAAAGGCTCTCCCCTCCATAGAGAAAAGTTCCTCCAGATCATTCTTGGGATCCCCGTAACTATTGGGCACAATATGCAGAAATTCCATGGCTGTATCGTTTGCGATCTGCAGATTGCGGTCCGCATCATACACCAACACCGGAACAGCCAGAGATTCATAGATAAATTCCGACATATTTGCAATATTGATATGGGAGCGGTTCAAAAAATTCATGGAATAAAACAATACCGCCACGCAGATAAACTGCGCAATGGAACTGCCCGGCAGTGCCTTGACTCCCAACAGGGGCATCACTGTATCAAAGATCATCCCCGTAGCCAGAATCACTACCGCTATCAGAAACCGTTTCCCAAAGACCTGCATCCGTTTCGATTCCGCAAACAAAATGGTGCGAATCAAAGCGATCACCACAGTCACTGCCAGAATCACCGAATAGGCTATATAAAGATTATTCCACAAACCGGCTTTGAAATAGTAAGTCATTCCGATTGCTTCTCTGTGGAAAATCACCTGATCTCTTCGGGTAACAAAAAAATAAAGCACCACCCCGAAACAGGAAAAAATCTGCAGTGACCGGGCCAACAATTTGTTGCGCTTCAGCAGGTGGCATACCAGAAATACTGCACTGATCAGATATCCGAAGGTTCCGATCATTCCCACAGCCCGCCAACGGAACGCTGCCTCTGCCGTCTCCTGCAAAAACACCCCGCCAAAGCCAAAACTCCATAAGGAACTGAGGATGCACAACAAGCAAAAGATCCTGTTCATATAGTACCGCATATCCTGGGTCATTATGTAATTAACCGCAAAATAAGCAGCCAGCGTGCCACCGCAAAACATCAGAATGGGACAGATATACTCCATGCTACACCTCCTATTCCCGTAAGGTTTTATTTAGAGTTTCCAACAGTACTTCTCTGGTAACCGGTTTTGCCAGCACTGCGGCTGGTTTGTGCACATAGAAATCTGTCAGTGCCTCCTTGTCAATGGCCCCTGACAGAATCACCACAGGAATTCTTTCATTGTTCTCTTTTTTTGGAAACATACTCATAAGATTGGTTCCGGAGTACAACGGCATCTGATAATCCAGCAAAATCAGATCCGGTGTATGCTTCATGAGATAATTCAGCGCCAGCTTACCGGAATTGATGATCACCACATTGTAGGTATCCCGCAGATAGCTGTCCACCAGCTTCAAAAAAGCCATATCGTCGTCGATGGCCAAAATGGTCTTTTTGTTTTTATTTTTCTGCCCCCGCTCGTACACCTGCATAACCTTTTCCCGCAGCACCTGTTTCTCCACCGGCTTCAACAGATAGCCGTCACTTCCCACCACCAAAGAATTCATCACCGTATGCCGGTCCCGCATACCGGTGACAAAAATCACAGGAACATTCACGCAGTTGATTTGTTTCCGCAGATTCTCCAGAGTACGGAATCCATCCATGATGGGCATATCCACATCCAAAAGAATCACATCCACTTTATGATCCTGCACATATTCAATAGCCTGACGTCCGCTGCCCACAGTAGTCACATAGGCCACATCCTCCAAATATACACGCATCAGTTCCTGTGCTTCTATATCATCATCCACCACCAATACTTTGGGTCTGTAAAATTCCATTTGCTTTTCCTCCGCCATAGACAATAGATACTGTAATTGTACCACAGCATCTGCAGGAATGCACGAAAAAAGAGTCTCAGGAATGTAAAATCCTGAAACTCTTTTTGTCATGTTACTGTACAGACAGTGTGGAGTAGCCCATCAGACTCTCATCCACTTCTCTGGCAGCTTCACGGCCCTCGCGAATCGCCCATACAACCAGTGACTGTCCTCTGTGGACATCCCCTGCTGCAAATACGTTCTCCACGCTGGTCTTATATGCTCCTTCTGCGGTAGCCACGTTGGTTCTGGCATTTAACTCCACGCCGAATGCCTTTGCCACATAATCCTCGGTACCCAAAAATCCTGCTGCAATCAGTACCAGATCACAGTCCATTTTACTCTCAGACCCCGGTACTTCCACCATCTGCATCCGCCCGGTCTTCTCGTCCTTCCTGCTTTCCAGCTTCACTGTAACGATTCCACACACATTACCGTTCTTATCCTTTAAGAACTCTTTCACAGTTGTCTGGTAAATACGGGGATCCTGACCGAACATGGCAATGGCCTCCTCCTGACCATAGTCTGTCTTGCAGACTTTAGGCCACTCCGGCCATGGATTATCCTCTGCCCGCTGATCCGGTGCTTTAGGCATCATCTCCAGCTGCGTCACACTGACTGCGCCATGACGAATAGCAGTACCTACACAGTCATTTCCTGTATCACCGCCGCCGATGATCACCACTTTCCTGCCTTTTGCGGAAACATATTTTCCGTCAGCGAGCTGGGAATCCAGAAGGCTCTTGGTGGTCGCTGCCAGGAAATCCACTGCAAAATAGATTCCGTTTGCATCTCTGCCCGGTGCCTTGATATCTCTGGGATTCTTTGCTCCGCATGCCAAAATAATACGGTCATATTCCTTCAACAGCTTGGCAGCCTTCACATCTTTTCCAACGTTGACACCGGTGACGAACTCCACGCCTTCTTCTTTCATCACATCCACCTTGCGGTCGATAACCCATTTCTCCAGCTTCATATTGGGAATGCCGTACATCAGCAGTCCGCCCACGCGATCGTCACGCTCATACACCGTTACGGAATGACCACGCTTGTTGAGCTGGTCCGCAGCTGCCAGACCGGCAGGCCCGGATCCGATAACTGCCACACGCTTTCCGGTGCGCACTCTGGGGGGCTGTGCCGCAGCATACCCTTTCTCATAGGCATTTTCTATGATACCGAATTCATTGGCCTTACAGGTAACGGGTTCCTCCCAGTTTCCGCAGGTGCAGGCTGCCTCACACAATGCCGGACATACTCTGGAAGTAAACTCCGGGAAATTGTTGGTCTTCTTCAGACGATGGTATGCCTGCTCCCAGTTTCCGGTGTAGAGCAGATCGTTCCACTCCGGAACCAGATTGTGCAGGGGACATCCGCTGGTCATACCACAAATGGTCATACCTGACTGGCAGAACGGCACACCGCAATTCATACATCTGGCAGCCTGAAGCTTCTGTTTTTCCTGTGACAGAGGAGTATGGAACTCATTAAAGTTCTTGATACGCTCCTTTGGTGCAACCGCAGTTGCATTCTCTCTGTGATAGTCCATAAATCCTGTTGGTTTTCCCATTTTGCGTACCCTCCTTAGCCTCTTGTATTTGCATAAAATGCTTCGATCTGTGCCTGCTCAGAAGAAAGACCTTTCTCCTCCATCTGGGCAATGGCGATTAACATACGGTTATAGTCGAACGGAACTACTTTCTTGAACTTCGGCAGATACTCGCTGAAGTTATCCAGCACTTCTTTCCCCTTTTCGGAATTGGTCAGTGCCACATGCTCCTTGATCATATCCTTCAATTCCATAACGTCATACTTGTTGGTGATCTCCTCGGAAAATACCATTTCCTTATTCAGTCTGGTGTACAGATCATTGTCTTCATCCAGCACATAAGCGATACCGCCGCTCATACCTGCTGCAAAGTTTTTACCGGTTTTACCGAGGATTACCACACGGCCACCTGTCATGTACTCACAGCCATGGTCTCCCACTCCTTCTACCACAGCGGAAGCTCCTGAGTTACGCACGCAGAAACGCTCGCCGGCCACTCCGTTAATAAACGCTTTCCCGCTGGTAGCTCCGTACAGTGCCACGTTTCCGATAATGATGTTCTCATCTTTCTTGTACTTCACACCTGCAGGAGGATATACAACGAGTTTTCCGCCGGAAAGTCCCTTTCCGAAGTAATCGTTGGAATCGCCCACCAGCTCTAAGGTCAGTCCCTTGGGGATAAATGCGCCAAAGCTCTGTCCACCGGCACCGTTACATTTTACGATAAAGGTGTCATCCTCTAAAGTGTCATCATACTTTTTGGTGATCTCTGAGCCGAAAATAGTGCCGAAGGAACGATCGGTATTGGTAACCTCCACGTCGATGCTGCGCTTCTGCTTCTTATCCAACGCAGCGGATAACTGCTTCAGCAGAACCGTCTCGTCCTTTGTCTTCTCCAGTTCAAAATCATATACATGCTTGGGATCAAAGGTCACTTTATCCTTGGGTCCCGCAAAAGGATTGTTCAAAATCTTGGAGAGATTAATCTCCTTCTCCCGCTCTGTCAAATCCTCACGAACCTTCAGCAGATCGCTGCGTCCCACCATCTCGTCGATGGTTCTGCAGCCAAGCTGTGCCATGATTTCTCTCAACTCCTCTGCGATAAACCGCATGAAGTTCTCCACATACTCCGGCTTTCCTGCGAAACGTTTGCGCAGCTCCGGATTCTGGGTTGCAATACCTGCCGGACAGGTATCTAAGTTACATACACGCATCATGACACATCCCATGGTTACCAGAGGTGCAGTGGCAAAACCGAATTCCTCTGCGCCCAGCAGTGCGGCGATTGCCACATCACGGCCGCTCATGAGCTTACCGTCTGTCTCGATGCGAACCTTATTACGCAGTCCGTTCATTATCAATGTCTGGTGTGTCTCGGCCAGACCCAGCTCCCAGGGAAGTCCTGCATTGTGAATGGAACTTCTGGGTGCCGCACCGGTTCCTCCGTCATAACCGGAGATCAGGATCAACTGTGCTCCCGCCTTGGCAACACCTGCTGCCACCGTTCCTACTCCCGCCTCGGATACCAGCTTCACAGAGATTCTGGCATCACGGTTGGAGTTCTTCAGGTCATAAATCAACTGTTCCAAATCCTCAATGGAGTAAATATCATGGTGTGGCGGCGGGGAAATCAGGGATACACCCGGTGTGGAAAGTCTTGTCTTTGCAATCCATGGGTATACCTTCTTACCCGGAAGATGTCCGCCCTCACCGGGCTTTGCTCCCTGAGCCATCTTGATCTGAATCTCCTCTGCGCTTACCAGATAGCGGCTGGTAACACCGAACCGTCCGGAAGCCACCTGCTTAATAGCGGAGCAGCGATTCACTCTGCTGTTCTTGCTGGCGATACGCTCCAAATCCTCACCGCCTTCACCGGTGTTGGACTTACCATGGAGACGGTTCATGGCAATGGCCAATGTCTCGTGGGCCTCCTGGGAAATAGATCCGTAGGACATAGCACCTGTCTTAAACCGGGTCACAATGGAATCCACGCTCTCCACCTCGGCAAGGGGAACCCCCTTCTTCGGATAATTGAAATCCATCAATCCACGGATATTGGAAGACTTCTCTTCCTCATTTACCAGATCGGTATACTGCTTGAACATCTGGTAGTCTCCACGCTTAGTGGATTCCTGCAGCAGATGAATGGTGGCGGGGTTGTAAAGGTGTGCATCGGCACCGCTTCTCATCTTGTGACGGCCCTTGCTGTCTAAGGTAAGGTCTGTCTCCAATCCCAACGGATCGTAAGCTGCGGAATGCAGGCTGTCCACATCCCTCTCAATATCTTTTAAGGTAATACCATCAATACGGCTCACTGTGTTGGTAAAATATTTATTAATCAGGGCAGCGTCGATGCCGATTGCCTCAAACATCTTGGATCCTTCGTAGGACTGGATGGTGGAAATACCCATTTTGGCAGCGATTTTTGTAATACCGCTCACGATGGCATTGTTATAATCGTTCACTGCTGCATAGTAATCTTTATCCAACATATGCTCATCCACCAGCTGTTTGATGGTATCCTGTGCCAGGTATGGGTTAATAGCGCTTGCTCCGTAGCCCAAAAGGGTAGCAAAATGATGCACTTCACGGGGCTCTCCAGACTCCAAAATCAATGCCACGGCGGTTCTCTTCTTGGTACGAACCAGATGCTGCTGCAAACCGGACACTGCCAACAGAGACGGAATCGGCACATGGTTTTCATCCACACCACGGTCAGAAAGAATCAGGATATTGGCACCGTCACGATATGCACGGTCCGCCTCCACAAAGAGACGATCCAACGCTTTCTCCAGGCTGGTATTCTTATAGTATGTGATGGGAAGAACCACAACCTTGTAGCCCTCTACCTTCATGTTCTTTATCTTCATCAGATCCGTGTTGGTGAGAATGGGGCTCTTAGCCTTCAGTACCATGCAGTTCTTTGCATTCTCTTCCAACAGGTTTCCGTCATCGCCGATATACACTGTGGTGGAAGTGACAATCTTCTCACGGATGGAGTCGATGGGCGGATTGGTTACCTGTGCAAACATCTGCTTGAAGTAGTTAAACAAAGGCTGGTGATCCCCTGCCAGTGCAGCCAGCGGGGTGTCAATACCCATTGCAGAAGTACCCTCGCCACCGTTTAACGCCATAGGAAGCATTGCCTCCTTTAAGGACTCGTAGGTGTAACCAAAAGCTTTCTGCATTCTCTGGCGCTCTTCCTTGGTATACTCCGGAACACGCTGATTAGGAATCTTTAAGTCTTCCAGATTTATCATATTTTTGTCCAGCCATTCACCATAAGGCTGTCTGCTTGCGTAAAACTCTTTCAGCTCATCGTCATCAATGACACGTCCCTGAATGGTATCCACCAGAAGCATTTTGCCCGGGCGAAGTCTCTCCTTAGCCACAATCTTGGTGGGATCGATATCCAGCACACCCACCTCGGAGGAAAGGATTAACTGGTCATCATCTGTGATATAGTAACGGGAAGGACGCAGACCGTTACGGTCAAGCACTGCACCCATCACATCTCCGTCGGAGAACAGGATGGAAGCCGGTCCGTCCCAAGGCTCCATCATGGTTGCATAGTACTGATAAAAGTCCTTCTTCTTCTGGGACATGGTGTTGTTATTTGCCCAGGGCTCCGGAATCATGATCATAACTGCCAGAGGCAGGTCCATTCCGCTCATTACCAGAAACTCTAAAGTATTGTCCAGCATTGCGGAGTCGGATCCTTCCGTATTTACCACCGGAAGTACCTTCTGCAGTTCGCCCTTTAATGCTCCCGCATCCATGGTCTCCTCACGGGCCAGCATTTTATCCGCATTACCCTTGATGGTATTGATCTCACCGTTGTGTACAATAAAACGGTTCGGATGTGCTCTCTGCCAGCTGGGGTTAGTGTTGGTAGAGAAACGGGAATGAACGGTTGCGATAGCTGACTCATAGTCCTTATCCTGTAAATCTGCAAAGAACAAACGCAGTTCATTTACCAAAAACATTCCCTTATAAACGATGGTTCTGCTGGATAAGCTAACCACATAGGTATCGTCATTGGATTGTTCAAACACACGTCTTGCGATGTAGAGCTTGCGGTCGAAATCCAATCCCTTCTCCACATCCTTGGGGCGCTCCACAAATCCCTGCATGATATAAGGCATACAGTCCACAGCCTTCTGTCCCAGCTTGGTAGGATCCGTGGGAACCTTTCGCCATCCTAAGAACTTCATGCCTTCCTTTTCCACAATGACCTCAAACATTTTCTTTGCCTGATTGCGCTTGAGTTCCTCCTGAGGAAAGAAAAACATACCAATTCCGTAATCCCTCTCTCCCCCTAATGTAATACCTGCCTCTTTGGCTGCCTTAGAGAAGAACTTGTGGGATATCTGTAACAGAATACCAACACCGTCGCCGGTCTTTCCGTCTGCATCCTTACCTGCTCTGTGTTTCAGGTTCTCAACAATCTTCAATGCATTTTCCACGGTTTCGTGGGACTTAATGCCCTTGATATTTACAACGGCACCGATACCACAGTTATCATGTTCAAACCGGGGATCATACATTCCCTGAGCAACTGCCGTGCTCTCATTCCACTGTTTTTCCATTGTTCCTTATCCTTTCTTGGCTGTATTATGAGTCATCAAAACACCGGCCCTAGCGCAGGTATTTCGTGGGCTGCCTCTCACTAAGCATAAGTTTACACCTGAAAAACTTGGTTTGTAAATATCTTTTTTCTTGCAGTTGTCTGATTATTTGACAATTCTTGATTATATATTTATGTTGTATATTCAATTATACCGAATTATTCCTTGTAACCTTGGATATTGCGCACAATTCTTTTTTATAATTTCCAAAATTTTTTCAAAAAAACACGCCAAAATAAGATATGCCAGCCAAATTGTGCTTGTTTTTCGCACAATTCTACTGGCATTTTATGGCACTAAATAAGTATTTATCGTCGCACAAATAAGTACGGCATTTTCAAATTTACTCATCCTTTTTCGTCTGAGAACGCACCACGCAAAAAAAGGCTGACAAAAACAGTCCTAAGCAGATCAGCGCAAACAGCAAAGTAATGATTCCCTCTTTCAAAATTCCGCCTCGCATAAAGTCAAAAACATGAGTCTCTGTGCGCAGAACAGAAAGCAGATTGGTCAGCATATGGGCTGCTATGGAGCATTTCAGTCCTCCCCACTGCACACACAGTGCCAGAAGAAGGCCCAGGCAGGACGCATACACAAACTGCACCAGATTCATGTGCATACATCCGAAGATCAATGCAGAAATCAACACTGCCGGCCAGATTCCCAGCCACTCCCGCAATCTCTGATAGACAATTCCCCGATACAACAGTTCCTCCAGAATAGGAATCAGAATGCAGGTGGCAAAGATCTCCGGAAGAAGCGTACTTCCGTAAAAAGCATCCGAAATTTCCTGATAGGTCCCCGACTGCTCCTTAATGGCGGTAAAGGAAAAAAGATTGTTCACCACCACCCCTGCGGCCGCAGTTCCCACTGCCAGCATGACTGTAAGGAGTACGTCTTTCCTTTTTTCCTGCACCACCCCCACTGCATCTTTCCGGTAAAAGGCATACACAATAGGCAGTGTTACCACCGTGGAAATCATCTGCTGAAAAATGTAATTTTGATCCGTGGTTTCCACCACCAGATTACACACAAACATCACAACATTCATCACCACAAAGTACATACCAATGGGATAGATAATGTTCCAGATACGAAACCAATTAGATTGTTTCAAGGTATTCTTCCACCTCCTCCAAGGTATCGAACACTGCAGCTGCACCGCTTTCTTCCAGTTCCTTTCGGCTGCCGAAGCCATAAGTGATTCCGATACATGGAATTCCTACTTCCCTGGCTCCCTCCACGTCAAATCTTGTGTCACCAATGAGCACCGCCCGGGCCTGATCCTCATCCTCCATACGCCGAAGAGCCTCCCGAAGTACTTCCGCTTTGGTAGCGATTCTCCCGTCCATGGTGGCACCGGTCACATCATCAAAGTATTCCCGGATGCCAAAGTAATCTAAAATTCGCTTACAGGATTCCTCCGGTTTGGAGGATGCCATTCCGATGCGGTATCCCTTCTCCCGCAAATGGCGAAGGAGCGTTTCCACGCCCTCGTACATATGACACTCGAAAATTCCGGTCACGTTATATCGTTCCCGATACTTTGCCGTGGCAGCCACAGCCGTCTCCGGATCCATGCCATAATGATGTTCAAAGGTATAGGTTAATGGTGGACCAATAAAAAATTCCAACTTATCCAGATCCGGCTCCTCGATACCAAAATGATGCAGCGCATACTGGGCACTTTTTGTGATGCCTTCCTTGGAGTCAGACAGGGTGCCATCCAAATCAAATAATACGGTTTTCATAAGTTTCCTCCAACATCTGGTCTTTACACTGCCATTTAAAAGCTTTCTCCTCTCATCCGCTCATCAGCCAGCTGGGTTACAGTTCTCTGCAGTATGGGATGCCGGTAATAAGGGCAAAGCTCCTTTAGCGGTTCCAGCACAAAGATCCGGTTCTGCATATCCGGGTGGGGAATGGTCAATGTTTTATCCGCCATCACTAGCTCATCATAAAAAATGATATCCAGATCCAATGTACGGGGCCCCCAGTGAACCTTTCGCTCTCTGCCCGCAGCTTTCTCAATCAGATGAAGCTGATCCAGAAGTTCGTGGGGCGTATACAGGGTGCGCAGACGCAGTGCACCGTTTAAAAACCGATCCTGTTCCGTCATTCCGTAGGGCTCCGTTTCTATCAGGGAAGACACCTGTTCCACACGGCAATCCTCCAGTTCATCCAACGACTGTATGGCCTGCCGGATATAGGCCTCCCGATCCCCCATGTTGGACCCGAGAGCCACATAGGCCGTGTGCCAGCTTCGGGTAATCTCCACGGACACATCCTCCAAAGGAAGCCCGATGGGCGCCCAGGGCTTATGCACTGCCAGCCGAAGCTTTTCCACCAACGGGAACTGCAGCAGCAACGCCCGGGCAGTCTGCTCAGCCGCCGCCTCAATCAGCTGATAGGTATGATCTGTGAGAAATCCGGTGATGAAATGACTGACTTCCCCATAATTCACCGAGCAGGCCAGATCATCCTTTTGTCCCGCTTCCCTGCAATCCAAAAAAAGCTCTGCATCCACCAGAAACTTTTGTCCCAGCTTTGTCTCCTCCGCATACACGCCATGTCTTGCATATAGTTCCAGATTCTTGATTCTGATACAATCCATACTTTCTCCCTTTCTTCATCCTGCATGTTTCCATCTCTTGTCACGCAGGTTTCCGTCATCCCCGTTTTCCATCCCGGATGGCCTCCGCCATTTTGATGGCTCGGACATTTTCCTTCACATCATGCACCCGTACAAAACCACAGTACTGAGCTACCGCATACACGGTGGTAACCAAAGTGCCCTCCACCCGCTCTGTGGCAGGAAGGTTTAAGGTCAACCCCACCACGGACTTGCGGGAGGTTCCCAGAAGCACCGGGTATCCCAGATTCTGCAGCTCTCCGACCCGGCGGATACATTCTAAATTGTTCTCGTAGGATTTGGCAAAACCAACCCCCGGATCCAAAAGTATTCCATTCTTGCGGATTCCGGCTTCCTCAGCCAGACGCACGGTTTCCTGAAGATCTTGTCTCATATCTGCAAAAAAGTTCCGGTAATCCTGGTTGTCCCGATTATGCATCAGACAACAGGCTACATCATACTTTGCAATCACTTTCGCCATGGGAGAATTCCACCCATCCCGTTCCCGATTCCATCCGTACTTTAATCCCCAGATATCGTTCAAAAGATCTGCTCCGGCTTCAAGTCCGGCCTCGGCCACGGATGCTTTGTAGGTATCCAATGATATGGGCACGTCAAACCGTGTGCGGATAGCCTCAATTACCGGCAGGACCCGGGCGATTTCCTCCTCATCGGATATCTGCACATATCCCGGTCTGGTGGATTCTCCTCCCACATCAATGACATCTGCCCCGTCACCTATCATTTCCTCCGTATGCTTTAAAGCAGCATCCATTCCATTCCATTGTCCTCCGTCAGAAAAGGAATCCGGGGTGACATTTAAGATTCCCATGACATAGGTGTGATGCTCCACATCAAAACTGCGATTTCCTATCTTTAACTGATCCATACTGCATTTCCTTCCTATCATTCAACGATTCATATAGTCCGTGCCTGAAGGCGCAAACTTACTGCCAATGCAGGGCTTTATTTTTCTTTTCCTCTTTCCAGTTGCATTCCTCAGACGCTTTGCAGCAGAAGCAGGGTCTGCAGGCCTTATCTGCCCACTTCATCAACGCTGCAAAGTCCTCCATACTTTCCGAATCTCCCCGGTGTCCCAGAATGGCATTTACAATCCGCTCCCGTCCCCGGGCAGGGTATCCTATATGCATTAAAATCTCCCCTGCATATTGGGCGGATGCCACTGCATGGGAGATTCCTTCTTCTATTTCCTTTACTCTTCCAATATCGTGGAGCAATGCAAACAGATACACATCCTCCTTGTCATACGGAAGATGCTCTTCCAGGCAGCGAATCCAAGCCACCCGGGCCACATCCATCAGATGCTCCAGTCCATGTTTACAAAATATTCGTTCTCCCTCCAGTTCTTCCAGATGTTCCAACTGGCGGAGATAGTTTTCCTGATCTAATAATAATGCCACATACTTCATCTATTTTACCAAATTCATAAACTTATCCACCAGTTGCGGATCCTCTGCGAATGCTCCCCGGGTGACATAGGTGACAGTTTTGCTGCCGGGTTTCTTGATTCCCCGCATACTCATACACATGTGTTCCGCCTCAATCATCACCATAGCTCCCTTGGGCTTTAGATGCTCCATCAGGGCATCTGCAATCTGAGCAGTAAGCTGTTCCTGAATCTGGGGACGTCTGGCAAAAACCTCCACTGTGCGGGCCAGCTTGCTGATTCCCACCACTTCACCATCGGGGATATATGCCACATGGGCTTTTCCGTAAAAGGGCATCAAATGGTGTTCACAGGTGGAATAAAAGGTAATATCCTTCTCCAGCACCATCTCATTTCGGTCCACATGAAAACGCTTTTCCAATACTTCCGAAGCATCCATCTCCAATCCGCCGTAGATTTCCTGATACATCCGGGCGATACGCTCCGGTGTCTCTAAGAGACCTTCCCGATTGACGTCCTCGCCAATCCCTTCCAATATTAGTCTTACACCTGCTTCAATCTTTTCCTTATCCATTTCACTGCGCCTCTTTTTACTGCAATGTTTCTTTGATTTCCTTCAGATAAGACAAAGATCCAAACGCCAGAATTACATCATCCGCATCACAGGTTTGCACTGCCATTCTGCAGGCATCCTCTGCGCAGGCCACAGCTGTCACCCGGTCATGATACTGACCGGCCACCTGTGCCAGCTTTTCAGCAGGCAATGCTCTGGGATTCTGTGGTGTCACTGTATACACCCGATGTGCCAGAGGAAGCATGATCCGTAGGATCTTCTCATATTCCTTATCTGCAAGTACCCCTATTATATAAGTTATCCTGTGATTTGTAAAACAGTTTTCCACCGTCCGGCGCAAATTTATCGCTGCATCCTCATTATGTGCCCCATCCAATACCACCAAAGGGTGCTTCCGTACCACTTCAAACCGGCCTGGCCAGTGCACATCCGCCAGACCTTTCACAATGTACGCATCCGTCAGTTTTTCATACCCGCACTGTTCTCTCAACACAGCTAAGGCCTGCAGAGCACAGGATACATTCTGGATCTGTGCTTCCCCGATAAGAGGCAGGCGATATCTTCTGCCTTTTTGGGCAAACTCCATCCCTCCAACATCATAGGAGACATGGTCCAGCTCCCGGGGATTTGCCATCCACAGCTGCGCTTGCCTGCATTGGGAAATATTCCGGATCACAGTCTCTGCTTCGGACTGCTGCATGGCACTCACCACCGGACACCGCTCTTTTATAATCCCTGCCTTCTCCGTGGCAATGGCGGTCAGGGTATCGCCTAAAAATGCCATATGGTCCATGCTGATGGTGGTGAGAATACTTAAGACCGGTTTCCGGATGAGATTGGTGGCATCCAGCCTCCCTCCCATGCCCACTTCCAACAGAACCGCATCACAGGGTGCGGATGCAAAGTACACAAAGGCAATGGCGGTCTCCACCTCAAAAGAGGTGGGATGAACCAGCCCACAGACCGTCATATCCTCACAGGCTGCAAACACCCTTTCTGCACAGTCTGCGAAATCCTCCTCCGAAATCATGGCTCCATTCCGTTGTATGATCTCCCGATACTGGAATACCGCCGGAGAAGCATATCGCCCAGTGCTGTATCCTGCCTGACGCAGCACCGACTCCACCATGGCACCCACAGAGCCTTTCCCGTTGGTTCCCGCAATATGGATAATGGGAAGGGTATCCTGTACATCTCCTAGTCTATGCATCAGCTCTGTGATACTTTCCAACCCCGGAACACTTCCGTATTTTTTTGTCTCTTCAATCCGCCGCAGCGCCTCCTGGTATGTCACTATTTCTTAACTCCCTTGGTAGCACGATTTCCCACATGTAACCGGTTCAGTGCCACTTCCTTATCCTTCACGGTGACGGACACCGACTCCCCTTCATGCAACACATGAATATCCGTCAACACATCTCCCGCAGCCAGCTTCATTCCAATCACACCCACAGCGCCCTTTTTCTTTTCCGGGATATCCGTGGCTGCAATGCGAAGAAACATATCCTTGGAGGACTGCATCACCAATGTAGTACTGTCATCTACAGGAGCCACCGTCAACAGTTCGTCTCCCTCCGGGAGCTTTGTGGCTGCCGTGGTCCGTTTTGACACATCAAACTCACTTCCATCCACCACCTTTAACATAGCGGAAGATGTGCCAAAGATCAGCTTCTGGGTACAAAGATCCGCCAGGCTGGCAATATATATAAACCGTTCCTTTGCGCTGTCGTACTTGCTGATATTGTCAATGGGCTGTCCCTTATCCCGGAACTTTCCGAAGGGCAGATCCTGCACCTTCAAAATATGCATCTGCCCGGTGTTGGTAAAGATACAAATCTTGCCTGTATTCATGCACTTAAAGACATACCGGTTCTCCGTATCCGCAGCTTCTTTGTTCCGCTCATAGGTGGGCAGATCAATGGTCTTGGCATAACCGAAGCGGTCCATGAGGAACATAACCTCCATCTCCTCAATCTTCTTCTCTTCGTACACAGCCTCCTCCACATTGGCGATCTCCGTTTTCCGGGGTGCTCCGTAAGCCTTTTTATATCCGTCCAGCTCCTTCATGATCACCTTTGCCATAGTGCCGCGATTGGTAAGGATCTCCTCGTACTCAGCAATATTCTTCAGAGTGGTATCGTGTTCTGCCATCAAGGCATCCACCTCTAAACCAATGAGCTTATACAGGCGCATCTCCAGAATAGCTGATGCCTGGCGCTCGGTAAAGTTCAACTGCGCTGCCAGTTTCTTTGACTTCTCAGACTTAAAATGAATCCTGCTGACATCCCCCTGGGTAAGACAAGCCTTAGCATCTGCAATATTCTTGCTTCCGCGCAAAATCTCAATAATCAGATCGATGACATCACAGGCCCGGATCAAACCTTCCTGAATCTCTTTTTTCTCCAGCTCCTTTGCCAGCAAGGTCTTATACTTTCTGGTGGCCAGTTCATACTGGAACTTCACATGATGCCGGATAATGTCCACCAACCCCAAAGTCTCCGGCCGGCCGTCTGCCACCGCCAGCATATTGACACCAAAAGTATCCTCCAGCTTGGTCTTTTTATACAAAAGATTACACAGATTCTGTGCATCTGCGCCTTTCCTCAGTTCAATAACAATACGGATGCCACCCTTGGCAGATTGGTTGGAAATATCCACGATATCGTTGGTCTTTTTCGTCTCCACCAAAGCATATACGTCGTTTAAGAACTTTCCAATATTAGCACCCAGCATAGTGTAGGGAATCTCGGTGATGACAAGCCGCTCCTTGCCACCCTTCATCTGCTCAATCTCCACCTTACCGCGAATCTTGATCTTGCCCATGCCAGTCTCATAGATCTGCAGCAGATCATCCTGATTGGTGACGATGCCGCCGGTGGGGAAATCCGGTCCCTTGATGTACTGCATCAGCTCTGCCGTGGTAATGTCCGGGTTCTTCATGTAGGCCTTCACGCCATCAATGACCTCGCCAAAATTGTGGGTGGGAATACTGGTGGCCATACCGACTGCGATACCCTCAGAACCATTAATGAGAAGATTGGGCACCTTCACCGGAAGCACCACCGGCTCCTTTTCCGTCTCATCAAAGTTCGGCACAAAATCCACCACATCCTTGTCCAGGTCTGCCAGATAGGCCTCCTGGGTGATCTTGTGAAGCCGTGCCTCCGTGTATCGCATGGCAGCCGCCCCATCTCCCTCATTGGAACCGAAATTACCGTGTCCGTCCACGAGAGAAATTCCGTTTTTAAAGTCCTGAGCCATCACCACCAATGCTCCGTAGATGGAGCTGTCTCCGTGAGGATGATATTTACCCATGGTATCACCCACAATACGGGCACATTTACGGTAAGGCTTATCATAGCGAAGTCCCAGTTCATGCATATCATAGAGAGTTCTCCGCTGAACCGGCTTCAGTCCGTCTCTCACGTCCGGCAGTGCCCGGGCAATAATGACACTCATAGCATAATCGATATAGGATTTCTGCATTACCTCCGAATATTCGGTTCGGATAATCTGTTCCTTTGTCTCCATCTTACTCTCCTTTATACATCAAGTTCTGCGTCTCTTGCGTTGTCATAAATAAACTTACGGCGGGGCGGCACATCCGTTCCCATCAGCATCTCCGTCACATCGGAGGCCATGCGGGCGTCCTCAATCTCCACCTTCTTTAACATACGGGTCTCCGGATTCAATGTGGTCTCCCACAACTGGTCTGCATCCATCTCTCCCAGTCCCTTGTACCGCTGCAGGGTGAAAGGTCCCTTGTGAGTTTTCCGATATTTTGCCAGAGCCGCATCATCATACAGATACTCTTCCTGTCCCTTGCTGGGCATGGCCTTATACAGTGGCGGCATGGCAATGTAAACATGTCCCTCATAAATCAGTTCCGGCATAAACCGGTAAAACAGCGTCAGAAGCAGGGTGGAGATATGGGCTCCGTCCACGTCCGCATCTGCCATAATGATAATCTTATCATACCGTAGCTTGGTAATATCGAAGTCATTGCCATAGCCCTCGGAAAATCCACATCCAAAAGCATAGATCATGGTCTTGATCTCCGCATTTGCCAGAACCTTGTCAATGCTGGCTTTCTCCACATTTAAAATCTTACCTCGAATGGGAAGGATGGCCTGATACATACGATTTCTTGCAGTTTTGGCGGAACCGCCTGCAGAATCTCCCTCCACGATAAAAATCTCGCACTGGGAGGCATCTCTACTCTCACAGTTTGCCAGCTTGCCGTTGGAATCGAAGGAAAACTTCTGCTTGGTCAAAAGATTCGTCTTGGCCTTCTCCTCGGTTTTACGAATCTTTGCCGCACGCTCTGCGCAGCCGATCACCGTCTTTAAGGTCTCCAAATTACGGTCAAAAAACAGCTGGATTTCATCGTTTGTCACCTTTCCCGTGATCCGTGCTGCATCCTGGTTGTCCAGCTTCGTCTTGGTCTGTCCCTCAAACCGTGGGTCCGGATGTTTTAAAGAAATGACAGCCGTCATTCCGTTTCGCACGTCCGTACCGGTAAAATTCGCATCCTTTTCCTTCAAAATACCCAGTTCTCTGGCGTAGGAATTGATCACCTGGGTGAAGGTGGTCTTAAATCCGGTCAGGTGGGTTCCACCCTCCGCATTGTAAATATTATTACAGAAGCCCAGCACATTCTCATGGAATTCATTGACATACTGTACGGCTGCCTCCACCTCAATGCCCTCAGACTCACCCTTGAAGTAGATCACGTCGTGAAGTGTCTCGGAATTCTTATTCATTTCCTTCACAAAGCCCACAATGCCATCCGGCTCGTGGAACTCAATATGCTCTGTCTCCTCCCCCCGCTTGTCCTCATACACAATGGTCAGGGCCGGATTCAGATAAGCGGTCTCATGGAGACGGCTCTTCACCTCATCCTCCTTGAACCGGGTCTTCTCAAATATCTCCGGATCCGGCAGGAAATTAATCTTGGTTCCGCTCTTTTTCGTCTTTCCGATCTTGGGCAGAAGACCATTTTCCAATTCCACCACCGGCACACCGCGCTCATAGCGGTCATGATGAATATACCCCTCCCTGCTGATCTCCACATCCAGATAAGTGGACAAAGCGTTTACCACGGACGAACCCACGCCATGGAGACCACCGCTGGTCTTATAAGCGGAATTATCAAATTTACCGCCGGCATGAAGTGTGGAGAAAACCACCCGGGCTGCTGACACGCCCTTCTTATGCATCCCCACAGGAATTCCACGGCCATTATCCTCCACGGTACAGGATCCGTCCTGCTCCAATGTCACATAGATCGTATCGCATTCTCCCGCCAGATGCTCGTCCACGGAATTGTCCACGATTTCATATATTAAATGGTTTAATCCTTTTCTTGATACGCTGCCGATATACATTCCCGGTCTCTTACGGACAGCCTCTAATCCCTCCAGAACCGATATACTTTCTGCACCATATTCCTGTTTCGCCATTTTATTTCCTCACATTTTCATAATTTTTACATATTTCGTATCTGTTCCATACTTCACAGATACACATTTTCTATGTCATTAAAAGTTCCTTTCGATGTTCGCTTTTATCGAACATCCGTTCACATTACAATACCACATTTTGCCCAAAATAACAAGAGTTTTGTTTGTTCATTTGCACTGTTTTCAAGTTGTAAACTTCTGAAGGGACTTACAAAATCGATTGACGTAATATCGTTTTCGCAGTAAATTTATTTATATCATATACACTTGTTCAATATACGTACATTTTTTATTATGTATGAACATTTTCTTATAAAGAAGGACAAAAAATGAGTATTTTCAAAAAAAGATTAACCGTAAACGAAGCCACCAATGCAGCTCACACTTCCCCAAATGCCATGCTCATCGACTGCCGCTCTAAGGATGACTTCCACCATGGGCATGTTTCCGGCGCTGTGAATATTCCTCTGGATAAGATCACAGAGGACCGGATGAGCAAGCGGATTCCTGACAAGGAGAAATACCTTTATATAATCGGAAGCTATAATTTCCGCACGGAAAAGGCAGTCAAAGCTTTGAAGAAAGCCGGATATAAAAATGCGATCTTCGGCGGGTATATGGATGAACATTATGGAATTTTGAAAAAATAAAAAAAATGGCATTCCCGCTTTCTTACGAAGCTTCGGAATGCCATTTGGTTTTCGTAACACACTCTTCAATTTTCAGCATCCTATCCTGCATCCGCAGCATCCATACGGGCTTGCGCCTCCTGGGCTGCTTTCGCCTCAAGGATTGCCTCGTTCAGGGACAACATTTTGGCATCCAGCTGAGATACCATCACTGCACACTCCTGCAAATCCCGACTAATGTACTCTGGCGCATTTCCCTCAAACTTGTAGTAGATCTTATGTTCCAGACTGGCCCAAAAATCCATGGCAATGGTCCGGATCTGGATTTCCACCTTGGTATCCACCACCCGGTCCGACAGAAAAATCGGAACCGTCACAATCATGTGATAACTCTTGTAACCGCTGGGCTTAGGATTTTTAATATAATCCTTCACTGATATGACGGTAAGGTCATTCTGTTTTCCTATCATCTCGGCAATCCGGTAAATATCTGATGTAAAGGAACAAACCACACGGATTCCCGCAATATCCTTCACATGGTTTACCATGTTATCAATTGTACTTTCATAGCCGTTCTTTTTTAATTTTTTTACGATGCTTTCCGGTGTTTTAATTCGTCTTTTTATGTACTCAATCGGATTGTAATGATGTACATGCTGAAATTCATCACTCAGGATTTCTATCTTGGTTCCTACTTCCTTTAATGCTGAATTATACAGGAAAATAATCGTGTCCCAACCATCTGCACCTTCTGAAATTTCAATTGGTGACTCCACTCTGCACACCCCCAGACAACTATATATTATATGCAACTTGTGCAAGAAAAATTCCCATTAAATTCGTGGCTGCCTGAGTCCTCAGGACTCCGCCGCCTCCTCGGGGCAAACGTCAACTCCCTCTTTAAAATATATTCTATCACATTTTTGTACAAAATGCCGATAATTCAAAAATCTTTTACAAATATTTAATAAATATTCACAATCCTAATCTTCCTCGATAACGTGAATCTCCAAAAAATCAAAATCAATCTGCTCCACAAAACTATCCTGATAGAATCGTGCCTTGCTGTGCTGCTTAAATTCTCGCACTGTGGCATCCAGCCAGATGGGTCTGCCCAGGTCAAACTGACGGCAAGCCTCATCCAGGGCATTAAAAATCTTGTGCGTTCTGGTGTCCTCCGCATCATCACACACCGTTATATCCTTCAGCATGCGATTATCCTTGAAAATTTTTGCCCATAATCGAAACATAACCTTCTCCTATCCTGTCTGTTTTCCACATTGCCAGCTGTCCCTCAGCCTGCCGTCTCTCTTGCCTTTATCTTCTTTGCCGGGCCGCCTCATACATGAGCAGTGTAGCCGCAATGGCGGCGTTCAGAGACTCCACCTGACCTGCCATAGGGATACGGATTTTACAATCTGCCATGGATGCAATGTCATCGCTGAGCCCGTTTCCTTCATTTCCAATGAGGAATGCTGTCGCCCCGGTATAATCCGGTTCATCATAGGAACAGCTTCCCAAAAGATGTGCCGCATAATGCTTTACACCCCGTCTCTTCAATTCCTCTATGGTATCCTTCAGATCCTCCGCCACATAAAAAGGTACCCGGAAAATGCTGCCCATGGTGGAACGAACCACCTTGGGATTAAAAACGTCCACTGTGCCGCGACTCATAATAATGCCGCTAATGCCTGCCCCTTCCCCGGTGCGAAACATGGTTCCAAGATTCCCCGGATCCTGAATATCCTCCAGCACCAGCAAATGCGCCGACTGGTCCCCAAGACCATCTGATGTCGGTGAACCATCTGGCCAATTCAAAAGATCCTCCAATTCATAGGAGGGCTGCTGCAAAAGAGCCAGAATGCCCTGGGGTGTCTGAGTATCGGAAATGGTTTTAAACACAGAATCCGACACCACCTCGTAACTGACATGCTCCAGCAGCTTTTTATGTTCCTCTTTTGATTCAAAACTTTCCGATACATACACTTGCCTGATCCATCCCATCGGGGCCTCCGCAAACATTTTCACCCCTTCCACGACAAAAAGCCTCTGCTCATTGCGAGCTTTGGCTTTTTTGACAAGTTGTATTAAGTTCTTTACCTGCGGATTACTATTACTGGTAATCATACAAACTAACGGGACAGATTCTTGCTGATCTGGTACTGGTACTCATCGATAGTCTTGGTCATTGCAAGAGCCTCATCGATATCGTAGTCCACGAACTCACCATTCTTGTAAGCAACCAGTCTGTTAGACTTGCCTTCGCAAAGTAAATCAACTGCCATGCAGCCCATGGTAGACGCATATACACGATCTTTACAGGTAGGACTTCCTCCACGCTGCATATGGCCTAAGATGGTAGCTCTGGTCTCGATGCCGGTAGCTGCCTCGATTCTCTTTGCCATGCTGACAGAATGTCCGATTCCCTCTGCATTGATAATTATGTGATGCTGTTTTCCTCTCTTACGCTTCTCAATGATGTTGTTGATCAGCGCCTGCTCATCATAATCATACTTCTCCGGCAGCAGAATATCCTCTGCACCGTTTGCAATACCACACCACAGTGCGATGTAGCCTGCGCCACGTCCCATAACCTCGATGATACTGCATCTCTCATGGGAAGTAGAGGTATCACGAACCTTATCAATGGCTTCCATTGCGGTATTTACTGCTGTATCAAATCCTACAGTATAATCGGTGCAGGAAATGTCCAAGTCAATGGTTCCCGGAATTCCGATGGTATTGATACCCAAAGCAGCCAGCTTCTGAGCTCCCTTAAAGGATCCGTCTCCGCCGATTACGATAATACCGTCGATGCCATGCTTTTTACAGATCTCAGCACCCTTAGCCTGTCCATCCGGTGTTACGAACTCTAAGCAGCGGGCTGTCTGTAAAATAGTACCACCGCGCTGGATGATATCTGCCACATCCTTTGCTTCCATATCCTCAATCTCTTCCTGAAGAAGTCCGGCATATCCTCTCTTGATACCCTTAACCTTCTTTCCCTTGGCGATTGCCTCACGAACCACTGCACGAATTGCAGCATTCATACCCGGTGCATCACCGCCGCTTGTCAGAACTCCGATTGTGTTGATCTCTTTTGCCATTGTTAAGTTACCTCCTCTATGCAATCAATTTCCTAAAATTTTATCTAATCCACCCTATTTTAACCTTAATAACGTCTTTTTGCAATGGTTTGCAAAGACTTTTCTACAACTTTTACATTCTCCTTACCAAGAAAATCTTCAAGGCTGGCCAGCAGATTCCCATTGATGGCAACGTTCCGGCTGGCCGGAAGACGCTTCATGGCTCTGGGCAGTGCGATGTAGATTACCACCTCATCCCCGCCGTCTGAATCCTGCATCAGCTGGTACAGTGCTTCTTCCTTCGCATCAAAGTCCTCCTTGGTGGAAAACTTCAACCACAGTTCCTGTTTGGCGTCATCAAAACGATAGATCTGCTCGCAGATGATCTTGCCGTCCTTATCTTCCTCCACAGTGGCACGTCCCTGCACGAAGATCTTGGCGTCCTCCTCCAGATATGATGAAAATTTCTCATAATCCTTGGGGAAAAGAATCACTTCCACTGTACCCACCAGATCCTCTACGGTGATAAATGCCATGGCCTTATTGGTCTTGGTATATTTCACCACTTTGTCCGTGATCATACCGCCTATCATAACAGACTGATTGTCCCGGATTTTTACCTCCCCGGTTTCCTCATCCAGCATGAAATCTGTGGTGACCGCATTGGTATTGATCCGCAGCTTCTCTTCGTAATCCTCCAGAGGATGCCCGCTGATATACACGCCCAGCACTTCTTTTTCAAACCCCAAAAGTATTTCCTTATCATACTCCTCCACATTGGGCAGGCGTATCTCATAATCCGCCTTTTCTTCCTCGGGAGCAATGTCAAAAAGGGTCATCTGTCCTGCCATGGAATTCTTCTTTTCCTGATTCAGATTATCCATCAGGGAACCATAGATCATCATCTTCTGCCGGCGGTTGCCCTCCAGACTGTCTAAGGCTCCTGCCTTGATAAAGTTCTCGATAGCCCGTTTATTCACATCCCTGCCGGACATACGGGTGATGAAATCCTTCAAGGTGGTAAATTTTCCCCGCTCATTCCGCTCTGCGATAATGGACTCAATCACAGGACGGCCCACGCTTTTGATGGCGGAAAGTCCATACCGGATAGCCTTTCCCGAAACAGAAAATCCGCTGATTCCCTCATTGATATCCGGCGGCAGCAGTTCGATTCCCATCTGCCGGCAGGTGTATATGTACTCCGCCACTTTGGATGATTTATCCAAAACAGAGGTCATCAGCGCCGCCATAAACTCCACCGGATAATAGTATTTCAAATAAGCAGTCTGATAGGAAACCACTGCATAGGCTGCCGCATGGGATTTGTTGAAGGCATACTTTGCAAAATCGAACATGTTGTCGTAGATCTTATTTGCCACCTTCTCATCAATGCCATTGGCTACACACCCCGGCACATGCTCCTCCTCATTGCCATAGACAAAGTTCTTCCGCTCCTGCTCCATGACCTTTCCCTTTTTCTTGGACATGGCACGGCGTACCAGATCGCTTCGTCCCCAGGTATAGCCTGCCAGATCCCGGACGATCTGCATAACCTGCTCCTGATACACAATACAGCCGTAGGTAGGTTTCAAAATAGGTTCCAGCTGCGGGCAGTCATAGACGATCTCCGACGCATTGCTTTTTCCCCGGATATAGTCCGGAATAAAATCCATGGGACCGGGGCGATACAGGGAAATACCGGCTATAATATCCTCCAGACTCTGGGGCTGCAGCTCCTTCATGAAGCTCTTCATCCCGGCACTCTCCAACTGGAACACGCCATCGGTTTTACCGGTGCCCAGGGAAGCCAGTACCGCTTTATCGTCGTAATCAATATAATCGATGTCGATGGTGATACCATGGCTCTTCTCTGCCATGCGCACCGCATTCTGAATCACTGTCAGAGTACGAAGGCCCAGAAAATCCATTTTTAACAGTCCCAGTTCCTCGATGGTAGTCATGGTAAACTGGGTGACAATGGTGCCGTCGGAAGCCCGGGAAAGAGGCACATACTCATCCATAGGGGCCTGACTAATCACCACTCCTGCCGCATGCATGGAAGTATGTCTGGGCAGTCCTTCCAGACGCTTCGCCAAATCGATGAGCTTTTTTACCTGCTCATCGGTATCGTACATTTTTTTCAGCTCCGGATTCATCACCAATGCTTTTTCTATGGTGATGCCCAATTCCTTCGGAATACTTTTTGCAATGGTGTCCACAAAATTGTAGGGCAGATCCATGACACGGCCCACGTCCCGGATTACCTCTCGGGCTGCCAGGGTACCGAAGGTCACAATCTGGGTAACGCAGTCCTTGCCGTACTTTTCCACCACATAATCAATCACTTCCTGCCGGCGTTCAAAACAAAAGTCCACGTCAATATCCGGCATGGACACTCGCTCCGGATTCAGGAATCGCTCAAAAATCAGATTATACCGGATGGGATCGATATTGGTAATCCCGGTGGTGTAGGAAACCAGACTGCCGGCAGCACTGCCTCGCCCCGGTCCCACCATAATATCGTGTTCTCTGGCATAATGGATAAAATCCCATACGATAAGGAAATAATCCACATAGCCCATATTTTTAATAACGGAAAGCTCCGTATCCAGCTTCTCGCGAAGTTCCGGTGCCCTGTCCCCGTAACGCTCCACCAGTCCCTCATGGCACAGCTTATTGAGATAAGTCCATGAATCATACCCCTCCGGCACATCAAAATGAGGCACCTTGGTATGACCAAATTCGATTTCCACATGACAACGGTCCGCCACCTTCTGAGTGTTCTCCACGGCCTGAAGGGCATAGGGAAAAAGTTCCCGCATCTGCTCCTCACTTTTCACATAATACTGGCCGCCCTCATAGCGCATCCGGTCCTCATCGGAAAGTTTCTTTCCCGTCTGCAGACACAACAGCACGTCGTGGGGCTCCGCATCCTCCGCGTAGGTATAGTGCACATCGTTGGTGGCTACCAGCTCAATGCCGGTCTCCTGACTCATGCGGATCAGCTGCTGATTCACCATCTGCTGTTCCGGGATTCCATGATCCTGAAGTTCCAGGAAAAAGTTCCCTTTTCCAAAACAGTTCTCGTAACGCAGGGCGATTTCTTTTGCTTCGTCGTACATGCCCCGCACCAGATAACGCTGCACCTCTCCCGCCAGACAGGCGCTCAAAGAAATAATGCCTTCATGATACTGCTGCAAAACCTCCATATCCACCCGGGGCTTGTAATAATATCCATCCACAAATCCCTTGGAAACAATCTTTATGAGATTGCTGTAGCCCTGATTATTTTCCGCTAGAAGAATCAGATGATAATAGCGATCCTCCCCGTGCACCGTCTCCCGGTCAAAACGGGAATTAGGTGCCACATAGACCTCGCATCCCAAAATGGGATTGATGCCTGCTGCCTTTGCCGCCTTGTAAAAATCAATGACACCGAACATAACGCCGTGGTCAGTGATGGCCGCGGCGGTCATGCCCAATTCCTTCACACGGGCAACGTATTCACTTATCTTGTTGGATCCGTCCAGCAGACTGTACTCGGTGTGGACGTGGAGATGGGCAAATGCCATGGAGGTTCCTCTTTTCTACTAATCTAATCTGTTTATTTAAGTTCTTTTTCTATTTCCTCTATTGTAGGCATAGAACTTTTATACTCCTCTGGAATGAGATTATTCATATCATATTCTGAAATACCGATTGGTACTTTTACTGCGTTGACTGCATATTTCGCAAGTATATTGTCCTTTGTCTTACAAATAAGCAAACCCACTGTCTGATTATCATTCGTCTTCCGTAAAATCCCATCCACAGCTGCAACATAAGTTCCTAGCTGTCCCATATCGCCTGGTTCAAAATCTCTTGTTTTTATTTCCACCACAACATAACAATGATTGATAATATTATAAAACAACATATCAATGAATTGTTCTGTTTCTCCCACTTTCAAACGATATTCTCGTCCAACAAATGCAAATCCTGTTCCTAACTCAAGCAAAAAACTTTGCACATTTTCCATTAGAGCATCTTTTAATTCTTTTTCATCATAATTCTGACGTAGTGTTAAAAAATCAAAGTTATAGGGATCCTTTGTCATTTCCTGAGCCAAATCACTTTGCGTATCTGGAAGTGTCTTATCAAAGTTACTAATTGCATTCCCTTGTCGTTCATATAAATTCGTATCCAGGAAATTCATAAGTACTGCTCTGGACCAATTATTTTCTATCGTTTTATAAACAAAAAATAACGCTTTTTGTTGATTACCTTTGCATTTACTTAGAATCTGAATCTGATGTCCCCACGGAATGCAGAAAATTTTTTCGTCAACAAAATCGTCAACAACTTGTTGATTATTTGTATCTCGCGAATACATGTCATGGTAATATTTCATGTATTTCAAATTTGTAACAGAAAATGCTTTTACATCCGGCAATTCTTTTTTTAAATCCAAGCTTAGATTTTCGTAAAATTTTGAGCCATATTCTGCTCGATTTACAATTGAAGAAATATCCCTTCCAAGATTCCAATAGAATCTTAACATTTCTTCATTTACCTTCGATACAGCTTTTATTTGAAACTGCTTAAAGTTCACACCGATACTTCTTATCCAATCCGCATATTCTGGGTGTAATTTTATTAATTCGCTCATATCTCCCCCCTGAGGATTTGTTATAATATCATGCAAGTTACTATATAGCTTCAAGTACTCTTACTTTACTCCATATACTTTTCTTTTGCAAGTTTTGCATGTTCTTCCTCCCCAATCCCCAAATGCATATTCAGATAGGCTGCATAGCGGGAAAATGCCGCCGGAATGGGATAGTTTTTCTCCGTTTCCTCCACACTGACAAAAAGCATATTGTCCGGATGCTCCACCGTCTCATCGATGCGGATGGCGTAACCAATCATCTGCCATTCAATGTGGGAAAAAATATGCTTCGCCGATTCTAACGGCAGGATGCGGAGAGGCAGAAGTCCCATTTCTTTTACATAGGCATCCACCTCGTCCCGGGATAAATGTCCCTCCGTATTGGGCAGCTCATAAAGTCCCGCCAGAAGTCCCTGATTGGGCCGCTTGCGCAAAAGGACCTTATCCTCATCCTTTATGATGAAAACCGTACGCTGTTCCACTCTGCGGGCCTTTGCCTTGCTTTTAACCGGAAGTT
The DNA here is from genome assembly GCA_051879315.1 of Roseburia sp. Taxonomy (GTDB): domain Bacteria; phylum Bacillota; class Clostridia; order Lachnospirales; family Lachnospiraceae; genus Roseburia_C. The sequence goes on along the minus strand of JBJELW010000005.1, from coordinate 14,655 downwards.
CATCGATGCGTCCCTGTGCCTTCGCCCGGCACAGTTCCTGCCAGGGACACTGCTCGCAAAGTGGCACCCCGTTTGGCACGCACACGCAGGCTCCCAATTCCATCAGAGCCTGATTAAAAGCTCCGGCCTGTCCTTCCGGAATAATCTCTGTCAGATCCCGCTCCATGGCGGTGCGGACAGAGGCCTTCATAATATCCGCATCATCCCCCGTCACCCGGGAAATGACCCGCAGCACGTTTCCGTCCACCGCCGGCACAGGAATTCCGTATGCAATGGAAGCGATGGCCCCTGCGGTGTAGTGGCCGATCCCCTTAAGTCCCAGCAGCGCCTCATAATCCGCCGGAAGCTCGCCTCCGTACTCTGCCATTACGGTGCGGGCCGCCTGCTGCAGATTGCGCACCCGGTTATAGTAACCCAGACCTTCCCACAGTTTCAGCAGGGCATCCTCCGGACACTCCGCCAGACTGGCAATGTCCGGCAAATTCTCCATGAATCGGTTAAAGTATGGCTTCACTGCCTCCACCCTGGTCTGCTGTAACATGATTTCCGACACCCAGACACGATACGGCGTGGGCTGTTCCCGCCAGGGCAGCACCCGGGCGTGGGAGGAAAACCACGCCAAAAGCGGGGCTACTAATGTATATAAATCAAATGGTTCTCTCATAATGCACCTTTTCCATATTTGCTTATATTGTCAATTGCGACACCTATTACTACGACCGAAAAATTCTCCAAGGCGGTCTCTACCGCTTATTATGTGGTTTTCTCGTTTGGGGCGGTAATAAATCAGGTTACTCTACCGCTCATTTCGGGATTTTCATTCTTTGAGCGGTAGTCAATCAGGTTTCTCTACCGCTCATTTCGGGATTTTCATTCTTTGGGCGGTAGTCAATCAGGTTTCTCTACCGCTCATTTCGGGATTTTCATTCTTTGGGC
>JBJELW010000005.1:1081-13619 GCA_051879315.1 Roseburia sp. | reverse complement strand
GGTAGTCAATCAGGTTTCTCTACCGCTCATTTGGAGTTTTTAATGTTTCGGGTGGTAAATAATTTTGTTCCTTGTTTATTTTCCTAGATACATTATAGCCGGATTCGAGAATGCTGGCAATCGGAAACACTTGGAGTTTGCAAAAGAACATTGTGTTTTTTACCGGTTTGTGATACGTTAAAGCGAGATGTGCTAAAACTAGGAGGTATACACATGAGCGAAGTAAAAGAAACCATGGAAGATTTTGCAGCAGAACTGGAAGCATCCTTCCGCCGCATCAATGAGGGAGATATCCTCAGCGGAACCGTCATTGATGTGTCAGAGGAACAGGTTACGCTGGACTTAAAATATTACGCACCGGGCATTATCAAAGCCGAAGAACTCAGCAGTGATCCCGATTTTTCCATCGTGGACAACATCCGTCTGGGGGACACTCTGGAAGCCACGGTAATCTGCCGGGATGACGGTGCCGGAAATATTCTTTTGTCCATGAAGGAAGCCAACGAAGTTCTGGCCTGGGACAAGCTGAAGGAATATCTGGAGGAAGGCACCATTCTCTCCGTAAAAGTTTCCGACAGTGTCAACGGCGGCGTTGTTGCCTATCTGGAGGGCATCCGCGGATTCATCCCTGCCTCACAGATCACTACAGCCTATGTGGAAGACACTTCCACTTATGTGGGCAAAACCCTTCAGGTGCGGGTCATTACTGCAGATGAGGAGGCGGACCGTCTGGTACTCTCCGGCAAGTCTGTGGCAGCAGAAAAGGAAGCGGAGGAGCACAACCACAAGGTGGCTATGCTGGTTCCCGGTTCTGTGGTGGAGGGCACGGTGGAATCCCTCATGCCCTACGGTGCTTTTGTAAATATTGGAAATGGCCTGTCCGGTCTGGTTCACATTTCCCAGATTTGTCAGAAACGAATCAACAAGCCCTCTGAAGTGTTAAAAGAAGGTCAGAAGGTAAAGGCGAAAATCTTAAACACCAATGATGGCAAAATCAGCCTCAGCATGCGAGCTTTGGAGGAAGAGATGGTGGACACCACCCCCGATGAAAACGAAACGGAAGATCTGGCTGCATACAGCAGCAACGAAAGCGCTTCCACCGGGTTGGGTGCATTGTTAAAGGGATTGAAGCTGTAGTCGGATTTTTTCATCCACCAGTCCTTCTCCGATGACGATGATCACTTCCTGTCCCAGGGCAATGGGTTCTAACCGAAAGGTTTCACGGGTGGCGTTCAGTTCCAGCCACTGCCCATCCTCTGACTTCAGGAAGCCCTTAATACGAAACACATGACCACAGGCGGGATCTGTCAGGATACGTTTTACCGCATCCTGCAGCTCCTGCCTTTTTAGATGCATATCCATATAGTAAAGAGACGTAAACCCCAGACTATCTTCCTCCCAGTTTTTCACATAGTTTTCTGTCTCATATCCGCAGGATAAAATCTCTTTAAAATCAGTCTCATCCAGATCATCCCAATTTTTTTGCAACAGGTCATCCTGGCAAAAACGACGTTTGCAGGAAATGCTCTCTAAGGCATGATTGATCTGCTCCAGGGTTTCCGAAATATCTTCCCCGGTGGCTTCCTGCCCATGACTTAAGACAATCTTTCCGGCACTGGCAGCCTGGGAGCCCAACAGATACTCTGCTTCCCGGGACAGACTCCGTTCCATCCGGGCATCCACAATGGTGATGACATTTCCAATCTCATACCAGCGGTCCAAGGGTTCCTCATACAGTGCATCAAAAAACTCATCCACATCAAAAATACCTGAGGGCTCAATGAGCACCCGGTCATATCCACACATACCCATGGCAATGAGCTTTGTCTTAAATCTTCTGCGGTGGCAGTCCGCATCACAGCCCCCGGCCACCATCTCCAGCTCACAGGTTTCTCCCCGCAGATCCTGCAGCAGCATCATGTCCACATTCACCGCGCCGTAGTCGTTTTCCAATATGCAGATGTTTTGCCCTCGATCCATCAGATACCGGGCATATTTTTTCAGAAATGTGGTCTTCCCCGCTCCGAGAAAACCGGTAATCAAATCAATTTTTATCATGATTGTTTCGTCCACTTCTATATACTATCTCATTTTTTCTCAATCCATAAATCCAGATCCACCGCTCCGTCGATGCCATCCACCTTCCCGCTCTCGCTGTACTGCCACACGGTAAAATCATACGGTGTCTGGGGCAGCGGCTCATAGTCCGCATACCAGATGGGATATTGCGACAACTGGGCCAAATCCAGCTCAAAGGCCTCCCACTTCATATTGCTGTAAATCATCACATCGTATCCGGCATCCTGAATCTCCCGGCAAAAAGCCAGTGAGTTTTTGGTAAACTGCTCGCCGCTGACTCCATCCGTGCGGGAATCATCCCCGATGATGCTCTCCGGGTCATACACCACCGGAAGCTGCAACTCATATCCCTCTAACTGTTTCAGCACAAACCGGGCCTCCTCGATGGCCTCCTCCTCGTTGATGGCCTGAGAGAAAAAGTACACGCCCACATCCACCCCTGCTGCCTGGGCCCACTGCATATTCTGCTGATATTTCTTATCCAGGCATATATTCCCCGCCTGCCCATATCCACGGAATCCCAATCGGATAAATGCAAATTCACAGCCGGAGGCTTTTACCTTTTCCCAATTCACATTTCCCTGATAAGCGGACACATCGATGCCCTGTCGACAAACATAGTCCTCTGCCTCATAGCTCACCCGGTCCTCCTGCCAGCGAAAGGCATCCAGATCATAGGAATGAAATGGAAAATCCTCCCGGATTTCTGTCTCATAGCTTTCCCCAAAAGCATCCACAAAATGCAGAATCCGCGGCGCAGCTTCCGTGCCGTTTTCGGTGGAAGTTTCTTCCGGCTGGTTTTCTGTGGTGGAATCCCCCGGCTGATTGTCTGTGGTGGCATCCCCCAGCTGATTGTCTGTGGTGGCATCCCCTGACTGGTTTCCGCTTTCTGTCTCCTGCTCCACAGATACTGTATTTTCCTTTCCTGCGCATCCTGCCAAAAGCAGGGAAATTGATAATAAAAGTAATAGACTTCGCTTTTTCATATTTGACTTTGCACTTTCCTTATTTCGATTTGATGATCGACAATGTACATTGAAAGGAGCATAACACAAGGAAATCTTAAGTGCAATGCTTTTTCAGCCACATATAAAGTCATCAAAAAAAGCACAAATCCATGCAATTTATTTTGCCAATGGATTTGTGCTGTAAACATAACGCCCGTTCTTTCTATATGTCCTACATGGTAATCTCGCCTTTTTCTATCTCATAGTCAAACGTCTTCATGTAGTCATAATGCTCAAAATAAGCTTTTCTGCATTCTATGGGAATATATTTTATATTTATATATAAATTTTTTTGAGGATGGTCAATATCATACACAAAATCAAATAATATTGTATACTCCTCAGTGTCATACCCCATATAAATCTGTCTCTCATTATAGATATTCAAAGTTGATACCTTCATCCATGTTGGATTACCCCAGTGGTCTAAAAACCATCCTATCACATCATAACTCATGCCGTCTTCCATCAATGGAATATTCCCGTTTTTCGCATCTGTTGCAAATTCTTCTACAGATTCATCACGTATATCATAAAAATACCAATTATTTTCAATGCATTCTCCAACAGTTTGTTCTTCCTCGCTATAATTCATCACCTCAAGACAAAGTCCTTCCCCAATACTGAGGTCTTTATACCAAAGATTTTCCCCGTATTTATCCAGTATTTCCTCTTCAGAATACTCTCTGTTACCTGCACATGACAAATCTTGATATTGCTTGGATACGCTGATGACATCTTCATACTTTAAGGGAAGTGATAAAATGACAGGGACTTGTTCATACATATCTGTCAGATAATAAATAACCAAATGGTCTGGCATATTTAATGTATCCGGGGTACTGCATTCAAATGAGTCAGATAATAAGTCGTATGTATAGCTAAATGTATCCGTTTCTTCCGAAACGAATGAATCATCCTGTACTTTTTCACTGTCCTGTGTAATCCCGCTATCTTCTGGCGGCTCAGAAACCTTATCATTATCGGATGCACAGCCGATCACACTAAAAACAACTAATAATATTACCACGCAAACTTTTACATATTTACATTTTTTCAATTCTACATCTCCTTTGTGTGTCACATCGATGTTATCCTTTATAACTTCGCATTTATTCTGCAATAATTGTAAATTTATCTTCGTCTCCTGCTAATGCTTCTCGTATTACTTCTTCTGTCTGAGAACCTGCTGGTACCCTAATGGTACTACCCTCTACACAAGCTCTATCATACTCTTCAAGATTTTCTCCTGTAAAAGTTATATCCGTACAAAATCCAAAAGCTCCCTCACCAACACTCTTTAAACTTGACGGTAAAACTAACTTCTCAAGACTCCTGCTGGCGCATAGAAAAGCGTGTTTATCGATCTTTACTAGTCCATTTCCAAACTCAACTTCTTTTAAATTATCGTTAAACCCTATTCCGTTGTATCCAATAGCTTTTACTGTGTCTGGAATAACAAGTTTTTCAACTGTTGCATAGGATTTTCCATCTTCATTTAAAGGAAACACTACACGCACTGAAGTACCAAAGTCAGCAAGTCCAATCATTGATACAGTGTGACCATCAATTTCCTCTGGAATAACCAATGTTTTATACTGGTCTGGGTTTTTACACCCATCTATAGTCACATCAGTGTCTGTATTGATTCCATATGACTCCTTATACTCTTCACTATATTTTAATTCAAAATACTCTATGTCTGATACTGGCATTGTATCCTCATCTACTGTATCCTGTGCATCTGCCTCCTCTTCAGCTCCCTGCGCCTCCAACTGCGCTGTGGTGCCTGCATCCGTCTCGTTTCCATCTCCGCAGGCTGTGACGCCAAACACCATGGCTGCCGATAAAACCAATACTCCAATCCATTTATTTCTCTTCATAAAAATTCTCCTTCCCTAATTTACTGTTCCGGATATATTCCATATGTAAATGACCTTAATCCTTTTTCATTCTCATAAACAGAAAGATTCAAAAAGTTACCATTTCCATCTTGATACTTGAGAATGCAGTAGTCATTGTCTAACATATCACTTTTATTCGCTATGTACATAGGTTGACCATAGTTTTCTAATATAGTTTCTTTACTAGCTCCCCATGTAATTCCCCCTGGTAACACAATGTCAATGAGTTCACTTTCACTGTAATTGTATACAGCGCTCGATACGGATAAGAGAAATACATCTGTATCTTCATAGTCAACTTTGCTGTCTTGATAATTCTTTAACCCTACATTTTTTATTGAAGAACTTCCATAAGTATCTGATTCAAATTCAATATTGTAAAACCGGGAATTACCTGCAACACCGTCAGCAAGAGTTTCCTCCGAATCTTCCTCCAATGTCCAACCATCTGAGATAATATTTTTAATGGAGAAAGGTAAGGTGCACTCCTGTCCATTATAAGTAAGTGTCATAGTTTTCCAAACATCTGTAGATTCATCGGTCTCTGTATTTTTAACTGCTTTTCCTGAATCCTCTGCATTCTCCAGTGTATACCCTTGGGGTTGGTCAATATTACATTGTATATCAATAGGGTCTCTCCAATCATAATGAATCGAAACAACTTTATCTTCTTCAAGACGAAGCTTTGTAATTGAACAAAGCGTTTGATATTCATAATAACGGGTTCCCTTATCTACATCTTCCGAAAAATCATATGGGGTGCCATAAGCCATTTCGATTTCTTTACTTGTACTACCAAATGTAATTCCTTTTGAAAGAATCAGCTCCGGGTATTCAGCGGCCCCATTTGTACTTTCAGATATTCCTGTAATTTTTGTTTCATATACAGGTCTCTCATCATTACTGTTATTATAAAATATAGCTTCTACAAAAAAATTAGGGTAGTGGTCTTCAAATTTACCAGATTCAAGAGAATAATCACGACTTTTATAGCCCAATAATGTTGGGTTTTCTTCATAACGTCTTTGGTAGATATCCCAATCTTTATTTAATTGTGTGTAGTCAAATGGAAGAATATATTTCTGACCATCGAATATAAACTCACAATCATCTAATGTATCAGATAGTTCCATATCGGTGACGGTTATCTCCACATTGTCTCTAATACCCTCCGGTATTTGAGGTACGTCCTCCTCATCACTGTCAGTAGCCTGAGTTCTTGATGATTGAGAAGTTGTACCTGTCTCACTGCCGGTACCGCAGGCTGTGACACCAAACACCATGGCTGCCGATAAAACCAATACTCCTAATAATTTTTTATTCTTCATAATTTTGTTCCTCCAGAACTAATTTGTGCTTTGTCTAATACTCAGTAAACTCTTGGATTTTTGAGATAATCCTATTCTGATATTACAGTAGCTCCTGTTTCAGAAGCGATCCCTTTTATGATTTCTTCTGTTTTACTTCCTGCTGGAACCTTCACAATACATCCTTCTAAAAAAAATTCGCCACACTCTTCAAGATTTTCTCCTTTAAATGTCACTTCTTTCATATATAGGCCAGGAAGGGCTGAATATTCTAATTTCTTAAGACTCTTTGGCAATTCAATTTGCTCAATACCTGTAAGTGCAAATGCCCCTTCTTCAATTACTTCTACACCATTACCCAAATCCACTTCTTTTAAATTTTTGTCACTTCCAATTGAGGTATTGGAAATCACTGTTACCGTATCCGGAATCACAAGTTTCTCAACCGTTGTCTCCCCATCATAAGTCGGATCAGCGTCTGGATTAAACAATGCATTCGCTGTAACTTGTCCCATATTGGGAATCCCAATAGCCGTTACCTTATATCCGTCGATTTCCTCTGGTATAACAAGTATCTTGTATTTATCTCCATTTCTACACCCCACAATCGCTGCTGTCCCATCATCTAAAACAGCATAATCCAAATCAGATACCGGCACTGTATCCTCATTTGCTGTATCCTGTGCATCTGCCTCCCCTTCAGTTCCTTGAGCCTGCGACTGCGCTGTGGTGCCTGCATCCGTCTCGTTTCCATCTCCGCAGGCTGTGACACCAAACACCATGGCTGCCGATAAAACCAATACTCCTAATAATTTTTTATTCTTCATAATTTTGTTTCCTCCTTTTGACACGAGGTGTCACCGCAGGTGACGAAGCCCTTGTGTCGGTTTTCATATTTGACTTGACACTATCATCCTGTATCCACTTGTTCTGCGCTTATTCTGCTTAAATCGTCCCCTAATATTATCACAGCATTTTCCCCCGCAGTTCCCTTTTGCCGTAAGCGGTGGATTTATTGACGCAAACGGCGGGATATGCTAGACTTATCCATTATATTAGGGCAAAAAAATGCATACGAAACGATAAGGAAATTTACTATGCGAATTGCAATTTGCGATGATGAAGAATATTTTGTGGAATACATCCGGGAAATACTATGGCATGAATTGGACAATCAGATCGACACCTTTTTTAATCCGGTGGATCTCCTTCAAAAATACCAGGAAGGGGCCACCTACGATGTAATTTTCTGTGACATCATGATGGAACCCTATGATGGCATTGAAACCGCACGGAGAATCCGCGCACTGGATTCCAATGTGATTTTGGTCTATCTGACCTCGAACTTAGAATACGCACCGCTGGGCTACGAAGTCCATGCCTTTCGTTATCTGCTGAAGCCGGTGACAAAGGAAGCCCTTTTTTCCGTGATGCAGGAGGTAAAAAAAGAACTTTGCCCACCCTCTAAAATCTTATTAAAAACGCCGGATGGCTCCTTTCTGATTCCATGGGAGGAAATTCTCTATCTGGAGACAGAGGATAAGGACACACAGATTTTCTGCGAAAATGATACCTACTCTTTGCGGAAAGGGATGAATGAATTCGAGGATGAGCTGTCGGCTTTTCCTTTTTACCGGATTCATCGTAAATATCTGGTGAATCTGACACATATCCGGGAATTTGATGACACCAGATTAACCCTGGACAATGGCGTCACACTTTCCATCAGCCGGAGAAAAAGCAAAGGATTTCAGAAGTCCTTTGAACAATACTTAAGGGGAGGTCTCCAGTAATGACTGCTATACTTTTTTCTATTCTGGTAAATGCATGTGCCGGTTTTAATATCTTGCTGGTCATGCAGTATATCTTCTCCGGACACACCATATTAACAGACAAACATCTGGGGATTTCTGCATTGCTTTGCCTCCTCTCTGTTACGATTCCCCAATTTCTCCCCTTTGCAGGTACCAACTGGGTTTCTTTATTCGTCTTCATAGGACCGCTGTTGTCTGTTCTGATTCTCAGCCGGAAACGGCTTTTGGATCTGGCTTTGCTGCTTCCCAGTATTGCCATTTATTTTGTTACACAGATCATTCCTGTATTCCTGTTAGCACGTATCTTCCCGTCTTTAGAAAGGGAGATTACAATTTTGGGCGTTACATCCACTCCCAATAATCTCTTGGGCGATTTTATTTTATTAGCGGTTTTACTGACTTTACGACATGTTTTGAAAAAATACCAATTCGCCATGAATCTTTCCAGAAAAGACGTCGTAGGTGCCATATTTTTATTTTTCTTTTGCTTTGTAGATGGCTTTCTACTGACGCTGACAGATTTGCTGGTTCCAAATGAGACAGCCAAAATCCTCTGGAAACTATTGATTTTTGCCGCACTGATTTTTGGCATTCTATACTACTTCTATTTTCTTGCGGAAAACCGCATCCGCATTTACCGGGAAAGTCTGGCTTTTTCCGAAAAGGAATACCTAAAAAGTCAACTCTCCGCCCTGCAGGATGTGAAAGAAAGCGAAGAGGAAACACGGCGGATGCGCCATGACATAAAAAATCATCTGGCGGTGATTGAGACCTTATGTGAAAGCAGAAAATATGATGAGGTCCGCAGCTATGTGGAAAAACTGAGTGGTTCATTTTCCCCTTCCGGTAAAATGCTGACGGGAAATCAGATTGCAGATTCCATCGTGAACCAGAAAATGAAAATTGCAACGGAAGCAGGCATCGATTTTTCCTTCCAGGGAAGCTTTTCCTCTCTGGAGCATCTGGATGGCCCCGACATCTGCGGCCTTTTGGCAAACGCCTACGACAATGCCATCGAAGCCTGCTCCGGTCAGGAAAATGCTTACATTCGCACCTCCGCTGCCGCCACCAAAAATTACATTACCATTGAAATCCGTAATTCCGTTTCCAAAAAAGTCCGGATTTCGGATAATCACGTGACCACCACAAAAGCAGACAAAAGTGCCCATGGTTACGGTTCGGAAATCATGAAGCGGATTGCCGGAAAATACCATGGGAAATGCACCTTTTCCTGTTCCGATACAGAATTCTCCGTCACCATTTTTCTGCTGATATTCGATGCATTTAGAATGTCTTAACCCTTACTTTCTTTCCTGAAAATGCGATTCCAAACTTCAGGATATCCATAACAGCATCTTCCTTCATTTCAGCATCGTATCTTTTCTGGTCAATCTGGACCAATGCTTCATCCGCAAGCCTCTCAAGTCCTTCTACGCTTAGATTATTCTTCCACTTAAGCTCCATGATAATTCCAGGATATCTCTGTTCTCTAGGAGTCAGACTGATATCATATCTTCCGTCCCCAGATTCTCTATTTGATTTTATCTTATACTGATTATCCATCAACGCCATCAGCCCAAGAACCAATCCATGGTAAAACGCCTCTGATCCGGCATCATAAAAACTGATTGACTTATCCATATATTCAGCAATCGCTTTCTGCAGCTTCTTATGGTCATTCGCATAAAGGCTTTCTGCGATCTTATTCGCAGTCGTTCTGGTAATCGCTCCAATCTGTAATAAATGGGATAAGATTTCACTTTTATAAACTGCTGCGATTTCTCTGTTCGGTATGGATACCTCACACAGATAAGATCCATCAGCCTGCAGTTCCTTCTTCGGTGCTTTCAAGTATCCGGCTACTAATAACAGACTATATTTATTCGCAGGATCCTCGGAAAGAGATCTGTAAACTACATTCTGATCGATTCTTGCAATCACACGTTCACCCTGTAACAGCGCATAGAGTCTTTCTGTTATATCCTCTGTTGCAACCTTTAGAACATCCTCAAGGATTTCATTTTTTCCGGTATTAACCCAATAGGCTTGAGGAATACACCCTTTTGAGATGTAATTAATCACTGACCACGGATTATAGATTTCCTCGCTCCCAAAAAGATATCCATCATACCAGTCCTTCAACTCCTGTTCTTTTTGTGCCGCTCCGTAGTATTCTAACATCTCACGAACTTCTGTACTTGTGAAGCCAAAGTAATTATCATATTCCGCATCCATAACAGAATTCACGGTCAGATTGTTGAGCCCACTGAAAATACTTTCCTGCGCAATTCGCAGTATACCGGTAAGGAAGCCATATGAACGATGCTTGTTATCCTTAAAGGCTCCTGAGAAAAAATTCCTCATAAATCCAGTTATCTCATCATAAAATTCTTTCGAATATCCTTCCTGAATCGGAGTATCATATTCGTCGATGATGATAATCGACGCTTTGCCATAATGATTGGCTAACATCTTTGACAGCCTCTCCAGTGCCGAAGTAAGTTCCACCTCACTGGCAGTTCCTTCCAGTATTTTCAAGAAATATTCCTTCTCATATTTTGCAATCTTGTCGCTCACAATCAGTTCCTGATGTCTTCCGTACTCTTCCTGAAGGAGCCCGCGAATTTTATCAATGGTTGCCTCCCAGGTATCAAACTTTACATCCTTAAATGTAAGGAAAATCACCGGATACTTTCCTTGATGTGAACGATATTCCTTTCCGCACTTCCATATCTTCTTATCAATAAAATACTTGCTTGTATCCTCTTCTGATATCTCGAAAAACACTCTGAGCATATCCATGTTTAAAGTCTTTCCAAATCTTCGGGGTCTTGTAAATAAAGATACTAATGGTCTCTGGTCTAAGAATTCCTTTATCAATAAAGTTTTATCTACATAGTAATATTCGGACTGTGCCCGCACATAATCAGAAATGCCAATAGGAAGTGATTTTTTCTCTTCCTTTGCCCCCCTCTTAATATAATTTCCAGATGAAACTCGGTGATCCAAAGGCTTTTTTGCATTGTCTGGAATCTGCCATATACCCTTAACCTTTATGGCACCTTGCACTTTGCCCTTTTTACACATATCGTTTACTGACCGTTCTGAAAGTCCCCATTCCACCGCCTTTTCTTTGCAGGTTTTCATGCCATCATCTCCAATCCCTTGTCACCTACGGTTCCAACTAAATAAGTATGTTTCTTCCAACGCAAATTATACCCCATAATCCGCAAAATATCAATTCACATTTGATATTTTGCGGATGTATATTGCGAACTGCTGCAGACACTGCACGTCACCTTTGCTCTAAAACCCCGGTCTTTTCGTTGACAAACCCTAGTAAAAGTTATATCATTATACTTATCTAAAACTTTGTTAAGAAATTATCAATTTTACAATCAGGAGGGTACATATCCATGAACAACTTAACACTTACTGTGGAAAACGAAATCGCCGTACTTGCAATTTCCAGACCGGCAGCATTAAACGCACTGAACTCTGAGACATTAGACGAGTTAAACGAGGTTCTGACAGAGATCGAGGGAAGAGACGATGTGAAGGTCGTGATTCTCACCGGCGGTCCGGACAAGAAGGGCAACGAATTCAAGTCCTTTGTTGCAGGTGCTGACATTGCAGAAATGGTAAACTTTACAGCAGCTGAGGCAAGAGCATTCGGTATCAAAGCTTCTGCTCCGTTCTTCAAGCTTATGAATATGCGTCAGGTTACCATCGCAGCAGTAAACGGTTTCGCTTTAGGCGGCGGCTGTGAGATTGCTATGGCATGTGACATCCGCATCGCTTCTGACAATGCAGTATTCGCTCAGCCTGAGTGCGGACTTGGTATCATCCCCGGATTTGGCGGTACCCAGAGACTGGCTCGTCTGGTTGGTATGGGACGCGCAAAGGAAATGATCTTCACCTGTGACAACATCGATGCCAACGAAGCATACCGCATCGGTCTTGTAAATAAGGTGGTTGCTAAGGAAGATCTGATGTCCACCGCAAAGGCTATGGCAGCAAAGATCATCTCCAAGGGAAGCTACGCAGTATCCATCGCAAAGGCTGCTATCAACAACGGATATGATATGGATATCAAGAACGCCGTTGAGATGGAGGCAAACTTATTCGGAGTTACCTGCTCTACTCACGACAAGACAGAAGGCATGACCGCATTCTTAGAGAAGCGCGCAGCAGACCTGACTGATTTCTAATTGATACAAGCATCATAAACGCCACTGGAACAGGCCTTAGGCCATGGGCCGGTGGCGTTTTTAGGAGGAACGCTTATGAACGGAGTTCATAACTTTCATGCGTTCCGACGACCTGGCAGGTATGGTTGTGAAGCAAACATGCCTGCCGCTACATCTTAATCAGGAGGAACGCTTATGAACGGAGTTCATAACTTTCATGCGTTCCGACGACCTGGC
>JBJELW010000005.1:0-981 GCA_051879315.1 Roseburia sp. | reverse complement strand
ACATGCCTGCCGCTACATCTTAATCAGGAGGAACGCTTATGAACGGAGTTCATAATAAAAAAATTGGTTTTATTGGCAGCGGCAACATGGGAAGCGCCATGATCGGCGGTATCATCGCCGCCGGTTTAGTTCCGGCGGATCACATCACCGCCAGTGCCAAGACCCTGGCAACCATAGACAAACTGTCCACACAATACGGCATCCACACCACATTGGACAATGTGGCGGTGGCACAGAATTCCGACATTCTGTTTCTTGCTGTAAAACCCTATCTCTACGAAACCGTGATCCGGGAAATCCGGGAAAGCATCACAGATGACGCCATCATCGTAGCCATTGCCGCAGGTCAGACCATCGAGCGGATGGAATCCCTATTTGGCCGTCAGGTAAAACTGGTTCGCACCATGCCCAACACGCCGGCCATGGTATTAGAGGCTATGTCAGCCATTACTCCCAACGAAAATATGTCCCCTGAGGAGACAGCGGAAATCGTAACCATCTTTGAAAGCTTCGGCAAAGCTGAGCTGGTGCCGGAAAGTCTTATGGATGCGGTTACCGGTGTCAGCGGCTCCTCTCCGGCCTATGTATACATGTTCATTGAGGCCATGGCCGACGCTGCAGTAAAGGATGGCATGCCCCGTGCACAGGCCTACAAATTTGCAGCCCAGTCTGTATTAGGCGCAGCAAAAATGGTGTTGGAAACCGGTAAACATCCCGGCGAACTGAAGGATGCAGTATGCTCCCCCGGCGGCACCACCATCGAAGCAGTGGCAAGACTGGAAGAAGGCGGCTTCCGCAACACCGTCATGGCAGCACAGAACGCCTGCACAGCCAAATCCCGGGACATGAGCAAATAAACTAAACTATGTAGATGCTTGTCTACAAATTGGGCTTTGTCGGGGGCGTTGGGCTGGGAATTGTTGAGAGCAAATTTGGGTTATGGGAGATTCCCTGGGATATGGCTTAATTTTACGGGGATAT
>JBJELW010000004.1:0-12145 GCA_051879315.1 Roseburia sp. | reverse complement strand
TATATGGGATTCTGCTTTTACAATTTCTATGGTCCCTGATAATTCTTCTGCCAGCTAGAGTAATGGAAGTGCTTGGATATGAAATGAGTGCAGTATTCTTTTCTCTTTCCTTTTTTGTGACGCTGTTTTGCCATAAGCAGGTTGAAAAGGAACTAATTAAAAATTTTTTTTCCATAAAAAAAGAATTTATGGTTATGAACAGAGTGAATGAAGAATTTAGAAAACAGGAAATTTACAGATGGTCGCGTCTTTTTGATAAGATGTTCTGGCTGTTTCTTATACCCTACATTATACAATCGACACCGATCATGTTTTCCTGTATAACAGGAGTTGTTGCGATACCATTAATATTCATATTGCTTCGATATCTCAGGTGTTATAAAGATATAGCTTATGTGAAGAATGAAAGAATACTTTTGCTCGTTGTTTTTGCAAATTTCGTAATCTCCATAATGTTGGGGATTGCTTCGTATTATTATATAGAGGTAAAAGTGGTTTCATTTATATTGCTATTTTCGTCATCCTTTTCAAAATTGATGGTGGACAATAAGTATATGCAATTTTTAAGAATTAAGTTGAATTTATAGTATGCGTATTTAGGGGTGGTGCTTGCGTTTATAATTAGAATCTATATTAGAATTTTAGCAAAAAAAGAACGATATGAAAAGAAGTAAAAAGAAGGAGGAAATTAACGATGAAGGAAATGGTAAGAAAAACCTTTGGAATTTTAGGAGGAGCACTGGGCTTAATTGGACTAGTATCATTAATTGCTTTGATGTATTCCAGTAAACCGATTCCAGAATGGACATTGGGAATATTATATTTTGGAGTTGGATTAATCATTATATATAGTATGAGTTCGAAACTTAATTTAAATAAAAGGGCAATCATTATAATGGGAGGATGTTTTGTTGCAATTATTTGTATGGTATTACTTATTTATAGACTGGTACAAGTTTAATGTTGCTAATTTAAGTAGAAGAAGCGCTTAGATAAGGGAGGAGAAAATCATGTTGAAGGAAAAGATTGTAAAGATTATTGGGATAGTTGAGCTGATTTGGTTTTTGATTGTAACTATATTATTAATGTGTGTGGGGTTAAAGTATAAGTATATTAGCATAGCCAGCTATGGATTTATGCTGATTTGCGCAGTATTTATTGGGATACCGTTGATTCTTTCGATTGCTCAGATCTTTATAAAGAAAGACATGGTGAAAAAAGTAATTGTTTTTACGCTAATACCTGTTGCATTTGTTGCAATTGGCTGTCTGGGATTTGCTGGGTTAGGGGAATTATTTTACTCACAAACAAATGATCCTCATGATTATGGGAAATATGATGAGAGAGCAAGTGAAATGCTTGAATCGTACAACAACATTTTACCAAGTGCGACAGATGAGAATATTGAAATAATTTCTTATCATTACAGTTACAGGGAAACACTTGATGACACATGTGTTATGGATTTGAAGGTAAAGTGTAAAGACGAGGATACGTTAAATGAGTTACTTGCATCATTTACCTCTGAATCGAATGATACTGGTGTAATAACGATAGGTAGTGGTTTTATCGCATATGACAGGAGCAAAGCGGAAATAGAATATAATATCGTCATAGAGCGGTAAAATTATAATTCAAAAGGGGGGAACTACGATGAAAAAAAGTAAAAAGATAGTAATTGGCATATTGCTATTTATAATTATGGGGTTTGCGTTGTTTATAGTTAATCACTTTTGTTTAAACCATGTGTCGATTATATTACAAGCAATAGTGAGTGCGGTAATAGCATCACTGTTCATGACAGCATATGTTTTATTTGTGTATAAGGGGTGCTAAGGGCAGGAGGATTCCTGCCTTTTTGTTTACAGAAAATTATATCGGGATGATTTCAAAAATATAAAAAAAATCAAGTTTCGAAAGTGCGATATTGAATAAATTATATATAGAGTGATATAATACAATTGATTTCAAAATAACAAAAAATTTCAAGTTTCGAAAGTGGTGAAAGAATGAAGACGATTGTACGAGAACGATATTTAGAAAGAATCAAAGCATTAAAGGACACGCCAGATATAAAGATTATTACCGGTATAAGACGTTCTGGAAAATCTAACTTGATGCAGGCATATATTGATTATTTAAAAAGTGATTTTGAGGATGTCAATATTATCTTTATCGACTATATGGATTTGGAGTTTGAAGAAATAAAGGAATATCATGCTTTACACAAGTTTGTGGAAGATAAGTACGATAAGGAAAAGAAAAATTATCTGTTTGTTGACGAAGTGCAGTTATGTCCGAACTTCGAGTTGGCAATCAATAGCCTATATTCAAAAAACAAATATGATATTTATATAACTGGGTCAAATGCCTTTTTGCTTAGCGCTGATTTGGCAACATTGTTTACTGGACGATATATTGAAATTCACATGTTCCCATTTAGTTTTAAGGAGTATTGTGAATATTATGCCGACCAAGACGACAAAGACAAACTGTTTGAGGAATATTTTATCAAGGGTGGCTTGGCAGGTTCGTATGCATATAACACGGAATTGGATAGAACTACTTATATCAAAGAAGTATATGAAACGATTGTTAATAGAGACTTGGTACAAAAATATAATCTGCCTGATACGCAAGTGCTTCGTCAGTTGAGTGAGTTTCTGATGGATAATATAAGCAATTTAACTTCTCCTAATAGGGTAAGTGATATTTTGACGGCTAATGAAATACCGACGAATCATGTGACAATAGGAAGATATATTAAGTATCTGTGTAATGCATTTATATTCTATGATATTAAGAGATACGACATAAGAGGTAAAAAATATTTAGAAACTTCGGACAAATTCTATATGTGCGATATAGGAATGCGCTATGCGATATTAGGCAGCCGCAATATGGATTACGGGCGGGTATATGAAAATATTGTATGTGTGGAACTTTTGCGTAGAGGATATGAAGTTTATGTAGGAAAACTCTACCAAAAGGAGATCGATTTCGTTGCACAACGAGGCGGTGAGAGAATATATATTCAGGTTAGTGATAATATATCTGGTCAGGAAACCTTTGAAAGGGAGTATTCTCCTCTATTACAAATAAAGGATGCGTATCCAAAGATGATTATTGCAAGAACGAAGCATCCTAAATACACATATGAGGGAATAGAAGTGTACGATATTGCTGATTGGTTGCTAAAGATTTAACAATTCTGAAACAAAACTCTAACAAAAGAGAAATGTAAGACGCCTACAATAACAAGACGATGCATCTGTGCGGGTACGAAACAGATACAGGGCGATTGATAGGGAGGCGTGCAATGGATAAGAATAAAGTGATGAAGATCCTGAAAAAAATATTTTTTCTGCCGCCATTGCCTACCTTGTTGATTGCAATCCCGTCTTTTGTTCTGGTGTTTTTCGTGTTGGCGCAGGAAACGGTGCTGCCTGTAATTGCGTATCTTTCTTACATTCTGTCTGCCTATGCAATGATTATTGTCATTACCGGAATTACGGATATTGTAAAATGGATTCGGAAAGGGTTTCATAGTCATCCCGTGGTAAAGAAGCTGCTTAGTATTCCATCAGTGGAGAGATTTTTCGCAGAAATAGATTTCCGGACGGAGATATCGTTGTATCCCAGTTTGATGATCAACCTGCTCTACGCAGGAATGAAACTTTTTTCCGGAATTTATTACCGTTCTGTCTGGTTTGGCACCCTTGCGGTGTATTACATTTTGCTGGCGGTGATGCGGTTTTCCCTGCTTCGTCATGTGCGACGAAGAAACCAGAAACAGGGGGATCGTATTGCTGAGTTAAAAATATGCCGGTTATGTGGTATTATTTTAATGGTTTTGGACTGGGCATTGGCTGGAATCATTATTCTTGTGGTGAGCAAAGACAGTGGATTTGAATATCCGGGAATGCTGATTTATGCCATGGCACTGTACACCTTTTATATGGTAATTACGGCTATTGTTAATGTGATAAAGTATAGAAAATATGAAAGTCCGGCTATATCGGTGGCAAAAGTCATTAATCTCACCGCAGCGTTGGTGTCTGTGTTGTCCTTGGAGACAGCCATGGTGACACAGTTTGGGGAAGTCAGGGACGCGTCTTTTCGACAAATCATGACAGTGGCTACCGGAACAGGGGTAAGTATCATTGTGCTTGGAATGGCAGTGTACATAATAGTCCGGGCCACAAAAAAGATAAAAACGGAGGAGTAAACGTGATCAATATTCTCGTGTTGGAAGATGATGCCGTATTAAATCAGACGGTGTGTACCTATTTGAATGACAGCGGGTTTCAGGCAAAGGGCTGCCTGAATGCAAATGATGCCTACGAGGAAATGTACCATAATTTATATGAGCTGATTATTTCGGATATTATGATGCCGGAGGTGGATGGCTTTGAATTTGCCGAAAATGTAAGGCGGGTGAATAAACATATCCCGATTCTGTTTATGTCGGCAAAGGATGATCTGCCGTCCAAGCAGAAAGGCTTTCAGCTTGGAATTGATGACTATATGGTTAAACCCATTGAGCTGGATGAGCTGCTTCTTCGCGTTCGGGCTCTTTTGCGCCGTGCCAATATAGAGCTGGACCGGAAACTGGTTGTGGGTAACCTGGAACTGGATGCAGATGCCATGACCGCTGTGATTGACGGGGAAGAAATTCCGGCAACCACCAGAGAGTTCCGTATTCTGTATAAATTGCTTTCCTATCCCAATAAAACATTCTCCCGTGCACAGCTTATGGATGAATTCTGGGGTGTGGACAGTGAAGCCAGCCTCAGGGCAGTGGATGTGTACATCACAAAGCTGAGGGATAAGTTTTCTGCCTGCGATGGATTTGAAATTAAGACAGTGCGGGGAATCGGATATAAGGCGGTGTTGTGATGAAGGGAAAGAAAGGATTTCGCGATGCACGGGTAAAGAAAAAAATCTTTCCGATTTCTATGTTTTTGGCGGTCTTTCTGGCATTCGGATTATTTACAACCATACAGATGAAAGTGATTGGAGACCAAATTGATTATAAGAGTATCTCCATGTATCATCAGCTTACCGTTTTAGGGCTTTGGCTTTTGGCTGCGGTAGTTTTTACGTTATGGACCAATTTCCAGATAACCAGACATTATCAGAAACCCATCGAAGAGTTTTCGGAGGCGGCCCATAAGGTGGCATCCGGGGATTTTTCCGTGTATCTGGCTCCCCATCATACCGCCGATAAATACACACATTTGGATGTATTGTTTACAGACTTTAACAAGATGGTGGAGGAATTGGGAAGCATAGAAACGTTGAAAACAGATTTTTTCTCCAATGTATCCCATGAGATTAAGACACCTCTGGCGGTGATTCAGAATAATACAGAGCTGCTCCGGGTGGAAAACCTGTCGGAAGAGAAGCGCATGGAATATACAGAGATCATTCTTCATGCCACAAGGCGCCTCTCCAATCTGATTACTAATATGCTGAAGCTGAATAAACTGGAAAAACAGACTATAAAACCCGCACCGCAGCAGTATGATTTGTGTGCCCAGCTATGCGAATGCGTCTTACAGTTTGAAAATGCCTGGGAGCGAAAGAACATCGAGTTTGAAGCGGAACTAGAGGAAAAGGCTTTGATAGAGGCAGATGCGGGCCTTTTGGAACTGGTCTGGACCAATCTGCTTTCCAATGCCATCAAGTTTACACCCCAGGGCGGGACGATTACATTGTCTCAAAGATTCGATGAGGAGGGGGTAACGGTTTCTGTGGCAGACAGTGGATGTGGGATGGATGAAGAGACTGTGAAGCGGATTTTCGACAAGTTTTATCAGGGAGATACGTCTCATTCTACGGAAGGAAATGGACTTGGATTGGCGTTGGTAAAACGAATTCTCCAGTTGTCGGATGGCAGTATAGAAGTAAAAAGTGGTGTTGGGAAAGGAACTGTGTTTACGGTGAGACTGCCCAGATATCAGAAACTTAACAGTGAGGAAGTGATGTGATGAATGAGGGAAAAAAGTCCTTTGTGGGATATGAATATAAAGAGGTCACCGTGGAAGAGAATCTGGCATCCATGTATCTGGACTGCTACGAAAATTTCGGATGGATCGGCGAGGAGGAACTGGCGGATGCCAGGACCCCCCATCGTGTGACCATTCGGATGAAGCGTGACCGGAAAATCATTAATAAAATGGAGCTGACGCGGCTGCAGAGAAATTTTGAAGCCTGTGCCAATGATATGGAGAAACTGGAGAAGGCAAAGACGACCGCAGCACTGATCTGGTCCATTACCATAGGAATGATAGGAACTGTTTTTATGGCAGGGTCCACGTTTGCCATTACCCATGAGCCGCCGATTATCTGGCTGTGTGTGCTGCTTGCCATTCCGGGATTTGCCGGCTGGATTCTTCCGTATTTTGTGTATCGTGAGATCGTTAAAAAGCAGACAAAAAAGATACAGCCTTTGATGGATGAAAAATTAGAAGAAATTTACAAGGTTTGTGAAAAGGGACATTCCTTATTGTGAGTGTAAATAGAAGAAGGGATTATTTTTATGACAGAAAAAAAACGAACACTTATTTTTGTGAATATTATTATTACCTGCGTTGCCGTTTCCTTGTTGCAGACGGCATTGACTACGGCATTGCCACCCATTGTGGCTGATTTTCGTATCAGCGTCACCACCGGACAGTGGCTGACCAGCGCCTATTCTCTGGTAATGGCAGTTATGATGCCGCTGACGGCCTATCTGGTCACCCGGGTTCCCACAAAGAAATTATACATAGTGACCATTGTTATTTTTGTAGTGGGGACAGGCATTAGTGTGTTTGCGCCTAATTTTCCGGTTTTAATGATAGGCCGGATTTTTCAAGCCTGCAGCAACGGCATTGCATCCGCTATGGGACAGGTGATTTTGTTGAGCATTTATCCTGTGGAAAAGCGTGGAACCATCATGGGCTGGTATGGCCTGTCCGCTGGGGCGGCTCCCGTTATAGCACCTACATTGGCTGGAATTCTGGTGGATCTTTTCAGCTGGCGAATGATTTTTATATGCACGCTTGTCATCATGCTTGTGTCATTGATTTATGCAATGCTTGTGATGGAAGATGTATTGGAGACATCCGTTAAAAAATTCGATGTTTCTTCATTTTTATTTAGTGCCCTGGCATTTGGCGGACTTACATTAGGCTTGGGAAATATCAGCAGCGGAATTTTGTCGCCTACCGTATGGATTCCATTGCTGGTTGGCATCATCGGTGGCATTGTCTTTGTTTATCGTCAGCTGCATATTGAACAACCGTTACTGGAGTTGAGGACCTTTAAATATTTTGATTTTACATTATCCGTTGTAAATAGTATGCTGCTCTATCTGATTATGATGGGAAGTTCTATTATCCTTCCCCTGTATGTTCAGAATCTGATGGGATATTCCGCCACGATTTCCGGACTGGTTACGTTGCCGGGGTCTTTAGCCATGGCATTTATCAGTCCTATTGCGGGAAAAATTTTTGATAAGCTGGGAATGAGAAAACTTGCCATTGTCGGTTCTGTGGCGCTCTTTGCTGGTACCGTGGGAATGTGTTTTGTCTCCCTGAGGACACCTTTGATTCTGGTCGCAGTGCTGAATATTGTCCGGAATGTGGCCATCGGCTGTCTGATGATGCCCTTTGTCACATGGGGAGTCAGCAATATCAGTGAAAAGGATACAGCGGATGGCACCACCCTGATCAATTGTCTGCGCACCATTGCCGGGGCAATCGGAACGGCTTTGTTTGTGGGAATCATGAGTTCTGTGGCAGCAAGATCTGTGGATTCTTACGGAGAAAATGCCAGCCTCCACGGAATGCGTGTTTCCTTTGCAGCCATGACCTGTGTTGCGGTGATTATGATTCTTGTAGCCCTGTTGTGTATTAAATCTGCAACCAGAAAAGTGAAGGACACGGCGCAAAAGCCGCGCTGAAGAAAAAATTAGGCAATGTCAGGGAAGGGGGATGCATAAGATGACAACCGCGCATGAATTAAAATTATTCATGCTGATACCGTCTCTGTCGCCATTGAATTCCACCATAATGAATGTTATGATTGTCTGATTGGTGGATAATATTGTTCCCAAAGCAGCGCGAAGCGACCTTTGGGGGCGTATATGTCACCTGCGGTGACACCTCGTGTCAAATAGCCAATAGGAGGAAAAAGATGAAGGCAGCAATTTACATGGGAAAAGAAAGCGTGGATGTGCGGGAACTGCCCATGCCGGAATGTGGAGATGACGATGTGGTGATTCAAAATATATATTCCAGCATTTGCGGAACGGATGTGGCGGTATTCACCCACGGACCCAACACGGGACATAAGATCACAGTGGGAGGGGAATTCGGCCATGAAACTATTTCCCGGGTTGTGGCAGTAGGAAAGAATGTGACGGAATTTCAGGTGGGAGAACGGGTGTATCCCTATCCCTTGTATGCAAAAAATGACACCAAGCGTGCGGGAACCATCGGAGGATTTTCTGAGTACATACTGATTCCGGAGGCAAAGAAGAATCATTCTCTGTATTCGGTGGATGAGAAAATTTCAGATCGTTTGGCCTGTCTGATTGAGCCCTTTACGGTGGGCTGTAGAGCGGCCAGACGGGGACAGCCTAAACCGGGAGAACATGCTGTGGTGTTCGGATGTGGAACCATTGGCATTGCAGCGGCAGTAGCGCTGAAATATTTTGGCGTATCAAAAGTCATGATTTGCGATGTGGCGGATTTCCGACTGAACATTGCGAAAAATTTGGGCTTTGCTGTCTGCAACATGAATGACCAGAACTTCAGGGAAGAGGCAATGAAATACTTTGGCCCGGCACCTTCCTTAAAGGGACCTACGGCAGACATTGATTGTTTCATCGATGCCGCCGGAGCGGAGTCCATTCTGGAGCTGTTTATGGAACATGGAAAAATCGGGAGCCGTTTTGTTGCTGTGGCGGTAAATAATTCCATCAGACAGCTGGATCTGCTTCACATGACCTATTCACAAAAGAGTCTGATCGGTTCCGGAGGATATATGCCGGAGGATGTTGCGGATGTGATGAATATTATGGCTTCAGGAAAGTGGAACCTGGAATCTGTCATCACCCATGAATTCCCGTTGGAGCAGATTGACGAGGCCATTCGCACCGCGGCTGATGCGGATAAGGCACTGAATGTGACCATAAAGTTTTAGTAAGGATTTTTCTATTGTAGATGAAAGATTAAGGTTCTGATAGTGTCAAGTCAAATATGAAAACCGACACAAGGGCTCCGTCACCTGCGGTGACACCTCGTGTCAAATTAAGGAGAGCGAAATAATGAATGAGACATTAAAGGTTTTGGAGACACGAAGAAGTTGCAGGAATTTCAAGCCGGATATGGTGGAAGATGAAAAAATCAATGCGATTGTCAAGGCCGGTACATATGCTGCCACAGGTATGGGAAAGCAGTCCCCCATCATTATTGCGGTGACAAATAAAGAATTGCGTGACAAGATTGCAGAAGAGAATCGCAAAATAGGTGGCTGGGATGAAGGCTTTGATCCCTTTTACGGCGCTCCGGTCATCCTTGTAGTTTTGGCTGATAAGACCGTAAGAACGTATCAGTATGACGGTTCACTTGTGATGGGAAATCTGATGAATGCAGCAGAAAGTCTGGGTGTGAACAGCATATGGATTCACAGAGCCAAGGAAGAGTTTGAATCGGAATTTGGGAAGAAAATTTTATCAGATCTTGGCATTGAGGGAGATTATGAGGGGATCGGTCATTGTGCCCTTGGATATGCTGCCGCACCATTAAAGGAGGCAGCCCCGCGAAAAGAGAACTATGTTTATTATGTGAAATGAAATAAGAAATCAATAGATTGAATCGTAACGAAGAATCAAGTTCTAAATATTGATTTTGTTTGGAATGGAAGACACCGGGTTAAATGAAGCTCCCGGTGTTTTTTGTTAGAAAATATTGACAATGTTTATGTATGACGATATACTTTGTATTACAAAGTGTGATAGTGTCAAGTCAAATATGAAAACCGACACAAGGTTTTGCCCCCAAAGCAGCGCGAAGCGACCTTTGGGGGCGTATCCGTCACCTGCGGTGACACCTCGTGTCAATATACGAGGTTGTGTATATGAATGATAAATACGAGAAGCAGATGAAAAAAGGTGTTCTGGAGATGCTGGTATTAAAAATGCTGGTAACAGAACCGAAATATGGATACCAGATTATTCAGGAAATCAAGGAGAAAAGCGGAGGGATTTTTTCCTTAAAAGACGGTACACTATATCCGGTGCTGTATCGTCTGGAGGATGAAGGTCTGGTGGTAAGTGAATGGAGCGAGACAGAAGGGAAACAGGTTCCCCGGAAATATTATCGGATTACGGAGGAGGGCAGAACAGCTCTGGTACAGATCCGGAATATGTGGAAACGGATTTCCGGCGGTGTGAATCGGGTGATGGAGGATGAGACAGATGACGGCTGAAAAATATGTAAAGCAAATTGTAAAAAAGATTGCATGCAGTTCCAAAAAGAAAAAGGATATCAAAAAACAACTTCTGGCGGAGATGGAGGACAGGAGTCAGGCAGGAGAAAGCCTCACGGAAATTATGGCTGAAATGGGAAACGTTCAGGAAATCGCAGACAGTTTTAATGAATCAATTTCAGCAGAGGAAAAGAAACGATACAAAGTACAGAAAATCCTGAAAATTGTGATTACCATTATTTTAGCTTTGGTGATTCTTGGGGCTTTACTTGTTTGGGCTTTGCCTAAGCAGAATGATATCAAGGACAGCCAGGTGTTTACTCAGGATGAGGTTGAAAGTACACTGCTTCGTACCATTGATCTGCTGGACCAGGGGGACTATGACACCCTGCAAAGCATGGGAACCCATGAGATGGAATCGACTTTTAATGTATATACTATGGAAAACGCGAAAAGCCAAATCAGTGAAAACTGGGGAACCCGGACGTCCATTGGAAATATCTACATGGCGGAGATCACTCAGATGAATCGACACTTTGCAGTGTGCCAGGTCAATGCTTCGTATGAAAATGTAAGCGTGGTGTATACGATTACATTTGATGAAAATATGAAGATAGCAGGGCTGTATTTCAGGTAGCAGGTGTTGTCTCTAAAGCAGTGCGGAGCGACTTTGGGGGGCATGTTTGTCACCTGCGGTGACACCTCATGCCAAGAGCAAGGGAGGGAATAATAATGTGGTTTTGGATTTCTATGTTTCTTTGCAATCTACTGATTCCGCTTCTCATGATAATCAGCGGATATCTGATGTATAAGCACACACCAAAGAAGATAAATGGTGTGTACGGATACCGCACAACCCGTTCCATGAAAAATATGGACACCTGGAAGTTTGCCCATGACTATTGCGGACAAATCTGGATGAAGGCAGGAATCATTTTGCTGATTCCAACCATAGTTATCCAGCTGCCCTTCATCCATAGTTCCGATGGCGTGATCGGAGTCATGACACTGCTTATCATGACGGTTCAACTGGTGGTGCTGATCCTTCCCGTTTATTTTGTGGAAAAGGCATTGAAGGAGAATTTTGACGAAGCGGGAAATCGAAGACGATAATTGAAATATTCAGGTTGCTCTGTCATCCCAAATGTTAGCTTTAAACAAGTGAAAATCACTGATTTCTATAAAATGCGCAAATGCGGCATATGAAAGGCGGAGGAGGTGCATCTTATGTTTGGAAGAATCGTTGGATTAGTGAGTTGTATCATGTGCGCTTTTCCGTTTCTGATTATTTCTGTCTACAACAAAGATAGTGATGAGCCCATTAATTTTTGGAGCGGGGATACCACATTAAAGTCAAAAGTAAAAAATGTTTGCGATTATAACCGGGAGATGGCTATGTTGTACAAAAACTGCGCACTCGCATTTTTTATTACAGGAATTATGTTTCTTCTTGTGCCTGTCATAGGAGTGCTTATGGTTTGCTTTGACTGTACAGTTGGTATTTATCTTGTTTATCGGAAATACAAAAAGATTTTGGAGTTATATTCATAAATTGGGGGGTAGGGAACTATAAATTGGGATTGTCGGGGCGTTGGGCTGGGAATTGTTGGGGCAAATTTTGGTTATAGGAGATTCCCTGAGGTGCAGCTTAATTTTACGGGGA
>JBJELW010000003.1:0-12166 GCA_051879315.1 Roseburia sp. | reverse complement strand
GTTGTTTTTTGCAAAAAAGGAGCTGTGCACTAATTACTTAGTGCGACAGCCCCTTATTAGGACAGAAAATTTTATTCCCGGGAAATCGCCTGCTCCGCAAAGGTGGTGTTCACCAGTTCATCATATGGTACAGACACCTCAAGCACCCCGGCATCTTTTAAGATATCTACCATCAGATTGAAACTGCTTTCGGTGAAAATCAGATCAGTTTTCCAGGTCTCCTGCTCATAGTATCGGGTAACGATGGTGGTGATGGTTTCCGTGTCATTATCCGGGAATTGAGGGGCAATTACCTCTGCAATCTCTGCCGGGGTATGGGTGGCAACATAATCCATGCCCTTTTGTAATGCATTGGTGAAATGCTGGATGACCTCCGGGTTTTCATCGATATAACTTTGCTTTGCAGAAAAGGCGGTGTAAGGGACATAACCGGAATCCACACCCAGGGAAGCCACCACATATCCTTCTCCGGCAGCTTCCAAGGCTGTGGCAGAGGGCTCGAATTCCACAGTGAATTCACCTTTACCACCGGAAAAGGCTGCTGCAGTAGAGCCGAAGTCGATACTCTGATCGATGTTCACTTCGGAAGGGGAGATGCCGTTTTTCTTCAGGATATACTCAAAGACGATTTCCGGGGTACCTCCGGCACGGCCACCAAGCACTTCTTTTCCAACAAGATCTTCGTAGGAAAAACTATCCATGGGCTCACGGGATACCAGAAAATTGCCGGCACGCTGAGTCAACTGGGCAAAATTGCATACGTAGTCGCTGCTTCCCTCAGCATAGGCATAAATACTGGCCTCTGTTCCCATAAAACCAACATCCGCTTCACCGGACACCACAGCAGCCATGACTTTGTCAGCTCCAAAGCCGGTGGTGAGCTGCAGGTCGATTCCTTCCTCCTCAAAATATCCGTTTTCAATTGCTACATACATTGGGGCATAGAAAATAGAATGGGCCACTTCATTCAATGTAACTGTGGTAAGCTCTGGGGAAGTGCTGCTTTTTGCGCAGGCACAAAGGCCGACAACCATAGCGACCGCCAGAGAGCAGGACAAAATCCTGCGGAATATTCTTTTTTTCATGATTCCTCCGTAAAGGCATTTTTTTTATATTATGAAAAAGTTTGAAATACGTGACCGTATTTGGAATGGCGCATAGTAATATGAAAGAATTTCAGAATATAATGTTTTTAAAAGCCACATATTGTTCTTGGTAAGCTAAAATAAATGTAATATGATGACACATCAAAAGAAAAATTAACTTGTCACATGGTTTTAAATACTATATAATCTAAAAAGAGGTGACAAGTTATGACAATCGACGAAAACGACTTATTAAACAGTATCATGGCAAGCCTTTCCCGTATTGATTACATCAAACCGGACAGTATTCCCAATCTGGATTTGTATATGGATCAGATCACTACCTTCATGGATACCCAGCTGGCATCCTCCAGACGATATCCGGAGGATAAGATCCTGACCAAGACCATGATTAATAATTATGCGAAGAATGATCTTCTTCCGCCCCCGGTAAAAAAGAAATATTCCAAAGAGCATGTGCTGCTTTTGATTTTTATCTATTACTTTAAAAATATCCTAAGTATAGGAGATATCCAGGAGGTGTTGAATCCTCTGACAGAGCGCTATTTTTGCAAGGAAGAGAATATCAATCTGACCCGGATTTACGAGGAGGTATTCAGTCTGGAGAAGGAGGAAGTCAAGAATCTCTCGAAGGATATTGAAAAAAAATATCAGATAAGCCATACTACCTTCCAGGATGCGGAGGGGGAGGATCAGGAATACCTTCAGAATTTTGCCTTTATCTGTATGCTTAGCTTTGATGTGTTTGTAAAAAAGATGTTGATAGAAAAAATTATTGACCTGGGAAAACCGAAGCAGGAAGACAATAAAAAAGAAAATAAGAAAGAAAGTAAAAAAGAAGCGAAGAGCAGTAAGAAGGAAGCTGCAAAAGAAAATGAGCAGGAGTCCGGTGACTCTGAGTAGAAAGATAACGGTCAAAATCTGTCGGATATGTTCCGGCAGATTCTGACCGTTTTATATTTCGAATCATGATATTTTATGTTATTTCACTGATCATTCTCAATGATATGAGTGCGGGAAAATACCAGATCGTACCCGTCGCTTCCGTAATTTAACGAACGGTTGACCCGGCTGATGGTTGCTGTGGATGCACCGGTATGCTCCGCAATATCCAGATAAGTGTGATTTTCCCGTAACATCTTGGCTACCTCGTAGCGTTGGGATATAGCCTGCAGTTCTTTAATGGTACACACGTCTTCAAAAAATTTATAGCACTCTTCTTTGTTTTCAAGAGATAAAATCGCATCAAATAAATGATCCATGGAATCGGTTTTTACGTTTTTGCTCATGGTACAACCTTCTTTCATGCAAGCACGACAAATTTGTCTGGCTTTACTTTGGGACTGTATACAGGCCCCTTTCTTTGAAATATTAGCATATTAAAGTGTGAAAGTAAACATATATTTTTAAAATAGGGAAACTTTGTTTGACATTTCTTCGCTCATACATATAATTTAAGGAAGAAGCATTTTGTGCATCTATAAATTTATAAAGGATACGGAGGAAAATAATGAAAAAATTAAGTAAGGTTATGGCTGTCGCTATGGCAGCAACAATGTCCATGTCCCTGATGGCGTGTGGAAGCAGCGAGGGCACTAGTAATGATTCGTCTTCCACAACAACGGATGTAGTGGAGGACGGCGCAGGAAAGGTGTATACCATCGGTATATGTCAGCAGCTGGAGCATCCGGCATTGGATTCTGCAACTGAGGGATTTCAGGATGCCCTGAAAGAAAAGCTTGGTGACAATGTCATATTTGATGTACAGAATGCCCAGAATGAGCAGGCAAATGCGGCCACCATCGCCAATAATTTCGTGGCCAGTGACGTGGATCTGATCCTGGCAAATGCTACCACTGCTTTGCAGGCTTGCGCAGCAGCTACCACCGACATTCCTGTCATTGGAACTTCCGTGACGGATTATGCAACGGCACTGGAGATTGACGATTGGACCGGTGTCACCGGAAGAAATATTTCCGGAACTTCTGATCTGGCTCCCTTGGATGAGCAGGAAAACATGCTGGTAGAGCTTTTCCCGGATGCAAAGAATGTTGCTATTTTGTATTGCTCTGCAGAGCCTAACTCCAAGTTCCAGGCTACTAATTTTGAGAAATATCTGGATGAGGACGGCATCAGCTACAAAGAGTTTACTGCATCAGATTCTAACGATATTGGCTCTGTCGTTCAGAGCGCCATTGAGTACGCAGATGTAATTTACATTCCTACCGATAATACTATGGCCCAGAATACCGAGGCAATCAATAACATTGCACTTCCCGCAAAGGTTCCGGTAGTAGCAGGTGAAGAGGGTATCTGTTCCGGATGTGGTGTGGCAACACTTTCCATCAGCTACTATGATATCGGTTACAGAGCCGGCGAGATGGCATATGAGATTTTAGTAAACGGTGCAGATGTGACTACCATGGAGATTGAGTACGCACCTCAGGTGGTGAAAGAGTACAACAAGAGCATCTGTGATGAATTGGGAATTACGATTCCTGAAGATTATGTTGCAATCGAGACCGAATAATTAAGTCGGAAGAATTAAGGAGGACGGAAACTGTGTTATTGACAGCATATTTTACCTCCCTGGACCCCATGGCACTGTTTCGTGCCATGCCGGGTTCCATTGCCCAGGGCCTGATTTGGGGGCTTCTGGCATTGGGAGTCTATATTACCTATAAACTTCTGGACTTTGCGGATCTGTCTGTGGACGGTTCCTTCGCAACAGGCGGAGCTGTGGCCGTTATGCTGATTCGCGGAGACATGAATCCATGGCTTTCCTTGCTGCTTGCGTTTGCTGCAGGTATGGTTGCAGGTCTGGTAACAGGTCTCTTACATACCAAACTTGGCATTCCGCCAATCCTTGCAGGAATTTTAACGCAGATAGCACTGTATTCCATCAACCTGAATATTATGGGACAGTCGAACCAGGCTGTAAGTGTGGATAAGTATAATCTCACCGTTTCCCTGCGTTATGTTTCCGGGGATACGGCTTCCAAAATCAAGGTGTTTACCACCTGCATCCTTTTCTGTGTGGTGGTTGTGGCGATTCTGTACTGGTATTTTGGAACGGAGCAGGGACATGCGATCCGCGCTACCGGATGTAATGCACAGATGGCACGGGCTCAGGGAATCAATACGAATTTTTGTAAGGTGTTGGCGCTGATGCTTTCCAATGGTCTGGTAGGACTTGCCGGTGGTCTGTATGCACAGTATCAGGGGGCTGCGGATGTGAACATGGGACGTGGAGCCATTGTAATCGGTCTGGCAGCAGTGATCATCGGAGATGTATTGTTTGGAAAGATTTGCGCCGGAAAGAAGCTGGCTTTTGCTTATACATTATTCTCCGTGATTGCGGGAGCCATCCTGTATTATCTGGTACTCAGCGTCATCCTGTGGCTGAAGTTCCCTTCCGACGACTTGAAGCTGTTCTCAGCAATTGTGGTAGCAATCTTCCTTGCTATTCCTTATCTGAAGGATCGGAGAAAGGCAGCAAAGGGGGTGTAGCAGATGGAAGCAATGTTAAAAATCGAGAACGTAAAAAAAGTATTTAATCCGGGAACCATCAATGAAAAACTGGCATTGGACGGCGTGAATCTCACATTGAACGAGGGCGAGTTCGTCACGGTAATCGGTGGAAACGGAGCCGGCAAGTCCACTACATTGAATGCAGTGGCTGGTGTCTGGCCGGTGGATTCCGGTAAGATTTACATCGGAGGCGATGACGTAACCAAGCTGTCTGAGCACAAGAGAGCCAAGTATCTGGGAAGAGTGTTCCAGGATCCAATGATTGGTACGGCAACCACCATGTCTATTGAAGAGAATATGGCTATTGCTGCAAGACGTGGAAAGTCCAGAGGATTGCGTTGGGGAATTACAAAGGAAGAGCGCGAGAAGTATCGTGAGATGCTGAAGATGCTGAATCTTGGTTTGGAAGATCGTCTCACCAGCAAGGTTGGACTTTTATCCGGTGGACAGAGGCAGGCCATCACTCTTTTGATGGCTGCGATTCAGAAACCCAGGCTCCTTCTTTTGGATGAGCATACCGCAGCACTGGACCCCAAAACCGCAGCCAAGGTTTTGGAGATTTCTGACCAGATCATCGCAGAAAATCACCTGACGGCCATGATGGTAACCCATAATATGAAGGATGCCATTGCCCACGGCAATCGTCTGATTATGATGCACGAAGGAAAGGTGATTCTGAATATTGCAGGCGAAGACAAGAAAAAACTTACTGTTGCCGATTTGTTGCAGCAGTTCGAGAAGGTAAGCGGAGAAGAGTTCGCAAACGATAAGGCGTTGTTATCCTAGTGTATGTGGACAGCACAGTCGAAAGAGAGAAGCATTCATGAGTATTTACGACACATTAAACGAACAACAGAGACAGGGGGTATTCACCACGGAGGGACCGGTGCTGCTGCTGGCAGGAGCAGGAAGCGGAAAGACCCGTGTGCTGACTCATCGGGCGGCGTACCTCATTGAGGAAATGGGCGTGAATCCCTATCATATTATGGCCATCACCTTTACCAACAAAGCTGCGGGAGAGATGCGGCAAAGAATTGATGACATGGTGGGATATGGTTCCGAGAGCATCTGGGTAGCCACCTTCCATTCCACCTGCGTTCGTATCCTGCGCCGATATATTGACCGGATTGGGTTTGATACCAATTTTACCATCTACGATACGGATGATCAGAAAACCGTCATCAAGGATATATGCAAGCGATTGAATATCGATCCCAAGCAGTACAAGGATCGCAGCTTTATGAATGCCATATCCTCATCCAAGGACGAACTGCTCAGTCCGGAGGCCTGTATGCTGCGGGCGCAGGGAGATTACGTGAAAACCCTGCAGGCCCAGGTGTACCGGGAGTATCAGGCGGTTTTGCGTAAGAATAATGCGCTGGATTTTGATGATCTGATCATGAAAACGGTGGAGTTGTTTCGCAGTGACTTAGAGGTGCTGAATTATTATCAGGAGCGATTCCGCTACATTATGGTGGACGAGTATCAGGATACCAACACCGCCCAGTTTCAATTGATCAAGTTATTGGCAGGAAAATATAAAAATCTGTGTGTGGTGGGCGATGACGATCAGTCCATCTATAAGTTTCGCGGTGCAAATATCTATAACATCCTGAATTTCGAGAAGGAATATCCGGATGCGGTGGTCATTAAGCTGGAGCAGAATTACCGTTCCACTCAGAATATCCTGAATGCAGCCAATGCGGTAATCGCAAACAATGCGGGACGCAAGAGTAAACGGCTGTGGACAGAAAATGATGAGGGAGATAAGATTGCATTCCGTCAGTTTGACACCGGATATGATGAGGCCAATTATGTGGCCCATGATATTGCAGAGAAGGTGCGGGAAGGGCGTTATCAATATAAGGATTGTGCGGTACTGTATCGTACCAATGCCCAGTCCCGTATGTTTGAGGAACGGTTCATCACCGGAAATATTCCTTATAAAATCGTGGGTGGAGTGAATTTCTATGCCAGAAAAGAGATCAAGGATCTCCTTTCTTATCTGAAAACCATCGATAATGCCATGGATGACCTGGCGGTGCGACGAATCATCAATGTGCCCAAGCGGGGCATCGGAGCCACTACGCTGGCAAAAGTACAGGATTATGCCATGGAACAGGAAATCAGCTTTTATCGGGCATTACAGATGGCAGATGATATTTCCACACTGGGACGGAGTGCAGCCAAGTTAAAACCCTTTGTAACCTTTATTCAGGTGATGCGCAGCAAGGCAACGATTTTGTCTGTTTCAGAACTTTTGCAGGAAATCATTCAGGAAACAGGATATGTGAAGGAATTGGAAGCAGAAAATACGGATGAGGCACTTTCCCGCATTGAGAATATCGACGAGCTGATCA
This sequence comes from Roseburia sp., assembly GCA_051879315.1. Lineage (GTDB taxonomy): Bacteria > Bacillota > Clostridia > Lachnospirales > Lachnospiraceae > Roseburia_C. The sequence goes on along the minus strand of JBJELW010000003.1, from coordinate 5,169 downwards.
GTAAAGTGGTGGCTTACGAGGAAAGCGCAGAGGAGCCTTCTCTCAGCGGATTTTTGGAGGAGGTAGCGTTGGTTGCGGATGTGGATTCCGTGGATGACAGTCAGGATTATGTGGTCCTTATGACATTACACAGTGCCAAGGGACTGGAATTTCCCCAGGTATATCTGGTGGGGATGGAGGATGGTCTGTTTCCCAGTTATATGTCCATCTGCTCGGATAATTCCGCGGCGGAGATCGAGGAGGAACGTCGACTGGCTTATGTGGGAATTACCCGGGCAAAGGAACAGCTGTCGGTAACCTGTGCCAGAACCAGAATGATCCGGGGGGAGACCCAGTACAATAAGATTTCCCGGTTTGTAAAGGAGATTCCCACAGAGCTTTTGGGAGGACGCATGGAAAAGGAACGGGAGCCTAACATTCCCAGACCCAGCCTGTCCGCACAAAGCAGTTTTGCAGCAAAACCCATGGCACTGCGCCGTACCGGTGTGCCGGAACCCCGAAGTTTCGGTACAGCAGGTACCAAGGAACCGCTGGATTATCAGGTGGGAGATACGGTTTCCCATGTGAAGTTTGGAACCGGTGTGGTACTGGAAATCGTGGACGGAGGCAGAGACTATGAGGTAAAAGTAGATTTTGCCGGAATGGGTGTGAAAAGAATGTTCGCATCCTTTGCAAAGTTAAAAAAACAGTAGTAAAGAGTAATAGGAGAGGATTTGTTTTGAAGAAAATGAGTAAGTGGTTTGAAAAATTTGTCAGTCTGGTGTGCCTTGTGGCAGTGTTGACAACGGGAATACCGTTGCATATACAAGCGGCAGAAGGCGAGTGGAAAGAAGATGACACAGGGCGCTGGTATCAATATTCTGATGGCAGCTATGCATGTAATAAGTGGGAAAACATCGATGAAAAATGGTATTATTTTAATGCCAGTGGATATCTGGTTACCGGATGGTATCAGCTGAATGGAACATGGTATTATTCCGACAGTGAAGGCGTGATGCAGACCGGATTGCAGACCATTACCAATGATTCAAATGTGACCGATACATATTATTTTTCTTCCACCGGGGAGATGCTTACCGGCTGGCAGAAGCTGCCGGATGGAAGCTGGAAGTATTTTACCCTGTCAGGATCGAAACAGGGAGCTATGGTGGAAGACAGCAGTTATCAGAATAATTCGGTGAAAGGAATCGATGTTTCTAAGTATCAGGGAGACATTAACTGGAATAAGGTATGGGCAGAGGGCATCGATTTTGCCTTTGTGCGTATCGGACATGGTACCCGGGTGTTGGATCCTTATTATAAACAGAACATGGAGGGGGCCAATAACGCAGGTATCGCCACCGGTGTATATTTCTATAGTACGGCAACGGATGCGGCTCAGTCTGTGTTGGATGCACAGTGGGTCATCGACAATCTGGCGGGATATCCGGTGTCCTATCCGGTGGCCATTGATCTGGAGGATTGGACTACCCAGGGATCGAAACTGTCCAAGACGCAGATTACACAGATTGCAAAGGCATTCTGCGATGAGATCCGCAAGGCGGGTTATACTCCCATGATCTATTGCAACGAGGCATGGTATAAGGACAAGATTGATTTTTCAGCAGTAGGGGATGTGGAAGTATGGGTTGCCCGTTATAATTACATATATGATAAGGACATTACAAGAGATATCTGGCAGGGTGGAAGCACAACCAGACTCGATGGAATTTCAGGTAACGTGGATATTGATTTCGCGTTTACCAATTATCGGAACGTGATTACACCCAGAACCGGTGCAGTATCTACCTATGTGAAGAGTACCGGTGTGTGGGAGCAGGATGATCTGGGAACCTGGTATCACTATCTGGCTGGCGGATATCCGGCAAACAAGTGGGAATGCATTGAAGGAACCTGGTACTGGTTTGATGCTAAGGGATATCGTGGCATTATGACCGGCTGGTATCAGTTGGGCGACAGCTGGTACTACTATCAGACAGACGGAACCCCTGCTACCGACTGGCAGAAAATAGGAGGAGAATGGTATTATTTTGATAAGAGCAGTGGTGGAAAAATGCTTTACGGCTGGCAGCTGCTCAACGGAAAATGGTATTACCTAGGCAGCAGTGCCTCTGACGGAGCCATGAAGACAGGCTGGCAGTATATTAACAACAAGTGGTATTACTTTGATACCACCGGAGATGGAAAGATGCTCACCGACTGGCAGAAGATTGATGGCAAGTGGTACTATTTTGATACCACCGGAGATGGAAAAATGCTTTACGGCTGGCAGTATATCAACGGCAAATGGTATTATCTCAGTGACAGTGCTTCAGACGGCTCTATGAAGACCGGCTGGCAGTACATCAACAGTAAATGGTACTACATGGACACCACCGGAGATGGATGTATGCTCACCGGCTGGAATAAAATCGATGGCAAATGGTACTATATGGACACCACCGGAGATGGACGAATGCTTACCGGCTGGCAGGAGATTGATGGCAAATGGTACTACTTCAATAAGAGCGGAGCTATGGCGGAAAATACCTGGATTGGAAATTATTATGTAGACGGAAATGGCGTCTGGGTCAAATCTAAGTAATAATTTTTAAGAAAATTTTGTATTTTTTATAGTAGATTCGGAAATCCTATGCTATAATGAAGTCATTGGAAGGACAAATCACAGAAATGGGGTAAGCGCATGAACAAATTAGAGTATCTTTTGAGCAAAGAAAAGATCGATCTAAGTGATAAGCTGGACGATGTAAAAGAGTTGCTGAATACCAATGTAAGCAAAGTCAACGAATTATTAAATAAGAAGGAGAAGAAAGATATGAAAGAGAATAATAAGAAATCAGTTGCAGGTATCATTTTTGCGGTAATCGGAATCATTGCAGTAGTTGCAGCAGCAGCCTATGGACTGTATCGTTTCCTGACACCGGATTACCTGGAGGATTTTGAAGACGATTTTGAAGACGATTTCGAAGACGATTTCTTCGATGAGGAAGAAGACGACGTAGCACCGGCTCATGCACCGGCACAGGCACCAGCTCAGACTGCAGCAGCTGCTGTAGATGATGCTGAGGAGGAGTAGTCGGGGATTTCACCGAAGTACAGCATAGCAATTTATGAATCGATGCTTTTATCTGTGCATCCTGTCGATGGAGGATAGAGGCATCGATTTTTTTATGATAGAAAATTGATTAGGAGAGACGTTTAGATGAAAAAGGGACAGATCATAGAAGGTGTTGTGACAGAGCTGGCATTTCCCAATAAAGGAATTGTGGAGACTGAGGAGGGAATGGTAGCGGTGAAAAATGTGCTGCCGGGTCAGAAGGTGCAGGTATCCATACAGAAAAAACGCAAAGGGAAATGTGAAGGCCGTTTGCTGGAAGTGCTGGCACCGTCTCCGAAGGAACTGAAAGAGCCCCAGTGTGTGCATTTTGGTACCTGTGGAGGATGCGCCTATCAGAATCTGGCCTATGAGGATCAGTTGGCACTGAAGGATTCCCAGATCAGAAAGCTTCTGGCTCAGGTGCTGCCGGATGTGGATGGAGTATTCGAGGGGGTAAAAGCCAGCCCCAACCAGTTCGGGTATCGCAATAAGATGGAGTTTACCTTTGGAGATGCCTTTAAAGATGGACCACTGGCCCTGGGCATGCACAAGAGAGGCAGCTTTTATGACATTGTGTCCGTGACAGACTGTCAGATCGTGGACGAGGATTATCGGAAGATCCTTAGCTGTGTGCAGGATTATTTTCAGGAGAAGGGCACAGCCTTTTATCACAGAATGCGTCACACGGGATATCTGCGTCATCTGCTGGTTCGAAAAGCCGTAAAGACAGAACAGATTCTGGTGGATCTGGTTACCGCTTCACCGGAGGCACTATGCATGCCGGAATATGGGGGAGAAAATTTGATCGCGGTTAGTGGGGCAGAGCATGAGGCAGCGGTTGCAACGGAGAAGGAATTACTGTCCGGCATGGTGGAGCGTCTGTTGGCGTTAGAGCTTACCGGGAATTTTGCAGGGATTCTTCATACCAGAAATGACAGCATTGCAGATGTGATTAAGGACGAGGGAACAGAGGTGCTTTACGGGAAGGATTCTTTCTATGAGGAGCTGCTGGGACTTCGATTTCAGATCACACCCTTCTCCTTTTTTCAGACCAATTCTTTGGGAGCGGAGCTTTTGTACCAGACAGCCCGGGACTACATCGGAGATTCCCTGAATGAGAAGGCAGACAAGGTAGTGTTTGATCTTTACAGCGGCACGGGAACCATCGCCCAGATGTTGTCCCCGGTGGCGAAAAAGGTCATCGGCGTGGAAATCGTGGAGGAAGCGGTGGAGGCTGCCCGGGAGAATGCCGCGTTAAACGGTCTCACCAACTGCGAATTCATCGCCGGGGATGTGCTGAAGGTGATCGGAGATATTGCGGACAAGCCAGATTACATTGTTCTGGATCCACCCCGGGATGGCATTCACCCCAAGGCGCTGGAGCATATCATCGATTATGGGGTGGATCAGATGGTGTACATTTCCTGCAAGCCCACCAGCCTGGTGCGGGATTTAGAGGTGCTGCAGGCCCGGGGATATCAGGTGAAGCGGGTTTGCTGCGTGGATATGTTCGCGGGAACGGGGCATGTGGAGACTGTGGTGTTGCTACAAAGAAAGGATATGTAGAAATCCTTGAATTTACGCACTTTGTAGAGTTTTTCAGTTTCAACAAGATTGGTGAAAATCACAAGGAAAAAGAGCTTGTGAGGAAAGTGACCGTAGTTGTGGCATTAGACCTCGGTTGCGGGAACACAAAAAATTCTGAATATGAAAGTGAATAGAGAGCTATCAGATATATTGATAGAACGTAGGGATACTTCAAAAGAGTGTCCCTATTTTTTATATTAGGGCATTCCAAAAGGAGTGCCTTTTTCAATTCACTTTAGAAGGAGGTCATACAATGACAAACACAGCGTTAGGAGCAGGAGCTGAAAAAGCCCAAGAAATTATTTTTATCAGTGAAGCACATGAGAAATTCTACTACGAGAAATTGAAAGAAGTAAGGTATCAGGATGTGTACCACAAGGCACTTTGCTATTGTCTTGGCATTAGTGATGATACCAGAAGAAATGCGAACCGCATTTATGATTTTAAGACAGGCTGTGTAAAGACAGAATGTTTACATGAAGGCT
>JBJELW010000002.1:0-3052 GCA_051879315.1 Roseburia sp. | reverse complement strand
CTTGACTTTTCTGTCTACAAGTAGTAGAGTATAATTGTCTACTGACAGTAGAGCAAAGGAGGCAAATATTATGGCTGAATATAAGCTTGGTGAGATCGAGACTATTTTCGCGGATATCATCTGGGATAACGAGCCTATTTCTTCCCGTCGTTTGACGGAACTGGCGGAGGAGAGATTGAACTGGAAACGCACAACTACCTATACCATTCTGAAGCGGCTCTGCGATCGGGAGCTATTCCAGAATGATGGGAAAAAGGTTACTTCTCTGGTAAGCCGGGAGGAATTCTATGCCCGACAGAGTGAGATGTTCGTGGAGGAAACCTTCAACGGTTCTCTTCCCGCATTCTTAGCCGCATTTGGCAGCCGTAAAAAGCTGTCTGATGCAGAAATCGATGAACTCCAGAAGGTCATCGATGCAATGAGGGGGTAATCCCATGAGCAATTTGTTTTCTCAAGTATTAAATATGAGTATGACGGGCAGTATTGTGATTTTGCTTGTTATGCTTGCCAGACTCATTTTGAAACGATCCCCGAAGATCTTTTCCTATGCACTCTGGTCCGTTGTCCTGTTCCGGCTGCTGTGTCCGGTGGCATTTACGGCACCGGTTTCGGCTCTGAATGCATTGGCACCAGAAGTTCAGGAAGCATCAGAATTGACCAGCATTGTGTATTACCTTCCTGCAGAATTGCAGAAGGAGAGTAATTTCACATTTGTTCCGGGAGAAAATCAGTCTGGGAATCAAATAGAGCAGCCTGAACCTGTCAGTCATACGGAACCGGACATCATGCAGGTTGCTTCCTACGTTTGGATTGCAGGCACTGTGGTGATGCTGCTATATAGCGTTATCCAGTACATCCGCCTGAGACTGAAACTGGTCGGTGCCATGGCTTACAGCGGAAATGTTTATTGTGCCGATTACATTGATACTCCCTTTGTTATGGGTATCTTCAGCCCCAAAATCTATTTGCCCTCCGATGTGCCAACGAAAGAACGAAAGTACATCATTGCTCATGAGCGGCACCATATTCGCCGTTGTGACCATATCATCAAGTTACTGGCATATTGTGCCCTGTGCATCCACTGGTTCAATCCTCTGGTGTGGGCTGCCTTCATTCTGGCCGGCAAGGATATGGAGATGAGCTGTGATGAAGCGGTGATCAAGCGTTTTGGCCCACAGATCCGGGCAGATTATTCAGCCTCTCTGCTGCGACTGGCCACCCATAAAAAGATCATCGCAGGCATGCCCCTTGCATTCGGCGAGGGTGATACGAAAGGTCGTGTAATGAATATGGCAAAATGGAAGAAACCCAAATTATGGGTTAGTATATTATGTGTTGTACTTTGCATTGGTGTGCTCGCAGCCTGCGCAGTCAACCCAAGCACAAGTGAATCACAAGTTCAGAATGACATCCAGGAAACCGCCCAGATCTTGACGGTTAACGCAGATATTGATCCGCTGCCTGGAAACTTTACATATGTGCAGGATGAAGATGGAAGCATTCTCTTTATGGATGGGGAGAATGTAGTGGGTGGTATTGTCTGCTATCTGATCCCTGATGGTGTGTATGATGCGGATGACAGTTCCTTCTTCTGGTTGGAAAAGGTTGGTATCCCTGATTATGAGGATGCAACACTTTTCCTGGATGGATGTATGACATCAGGTGATGGTTGGCTGGCAGAATTCAAAAGTAACGTTTCCGAAGGAGAAGAAATGACTGCTTACCGGCGACACCATTTTTATCCAAGGGGTGGTTCTGTCTACGATGTATGGTTTGACAGAATCCAGCTGGACTATGAGACTAGTGAGGAACTCAGAGTCTGCGTGAATCTGCCTACTGCGGAGACGGCGGATAGTATTATCAAATACGGAGATCTTCGAATCGTGCTTACGGATGGTTTTTCTAGTCGCGAAGGCGATCAAGCTGTCATTCTGATGAAAGACGGTATTGACGTTGGCGGCATTACCTGCTGGAATCATCCGGGTTTTGAACCCACAGATATGATTGAATGGATGCGTGCGCTGGGTTTACCGGAACTCCAGGAGGATTATAATGCTCCTATCGGCTATATGGCGGGCGGCTCCATTTATGGTGATATGGAAATCGAAATCTTCCTGGACGGAAATCCGGAAGCATTGAATGTTCAGCATGAATTCTTCATTGTGGAAGACTTGGTTTATGATGTTTATTACGATCAGAATCTTATATCCGATGGACAGGCCGAGTACTTCCTGAAGACTATCCAGATTGATGGCGAACCAGTTGTTTCTGATGAAGTATTCGATGCAGAAGCGGAGGCTTACGGAAAGTGTAACGCGATTTTTGAAGCGGTTCAAAATGGGTTCTTCTATATTAAAAGTGAACAGAAAGACAAGGGATATGAAGGTCCCAGCGGCTATTCTCGTGAGTACTACAGCAATGATTCCGACAAGCTCAGTATTCATACCGCTCTGACAGAAGGCGAGAACATTACCGAAGCTGGCGACTATTTCAATCGTCACGCATATATGTGGGTTGAAGACCAATTCTTCAACAATGAGGGGCATCAGGGAGAATCCGGCGATATCGTGTGGGTAGAGCGTGAGCAGCCTATGGATTATTTCGGACCGTGGCTGGAAAGCTTTGTTTGGAATAAGACATATGTAGCTTATGTAGATACACTTACTGATGAGAATGGGTCGTGCATGATGTTCCGTGTTGACAAAATGTATGAGGATCGTGAGGACTATGCTCAGCACTATTTTGCGAACTTTTACTTTGATCCTGATGGCAATTTTATTCAGGTTCGCCTTCAGGTCAATGCCTTCATGGATAATGAATTTACCGTTACTGAATCCATTGTCTCCCTGGATCCGGAAACAGTGAATGCGGAAATCCAGAAAGAATATCAGAGAGCTATCGGATAATTCACATTTCCAAAATGAAACGTGCAGCTTCCTTACGGAGGCTGCGCTTTTCATTTTCAGGAAATTTTAGTATACTGGTGTCATGTTTTTTTGAGCTGTATCGTATTAAGGGCAGAGGACCTCGAATCAAACAAAGGAAGGTGATG
>JBJELW010000001.1:1741-3102 GCA_051879315.1 Roseburia sp. | reverse complement strand
TCTGCCTTTGCCTGTCCGATGCTTCCAGCCTGACCACAGGGATTCGTGTTTAAATCGTAGAAGCGTTTTGCGTAGTTAATCATGCAGGTGAGCTGATTATTGATGGTTTTCAGATAAGTTTTTGAATATCCTTTTGGGGAATTCATCAACTGATTCTGCCATCTTCTCACATCGGAAGCCTTGATTTCATTGATTGGCTTCTTGCCAAAGAAAGGCAGAATGTGAGTTTCACAAATATGCTTCTTGGTCAGGATGGTTGACTGCTTCAGGCGGGCGGTCATATCCTCCATATAAAGTTCGTAGAGATTCTGGAAAGTCATATCCGGGTTGGCAGACTGCTTTTCAAGAAAATCCCTTTCATAAGCCAGAGCTTCCTTTTTGGTGGCGAAGCCTCGTTTCCACTTCTGTCGGTTGTTGCCCTGCCAGTCCGTATAGTAGAACTTGCAGAACCATTTACCAGTCTTGTTGTCTTTGTAAGCTGGCATAAACATCATCTCCTTTGTAAAGTGTAAGTATCTTTAGAATTGTCCGAAAATCTTGAATCGGATATTGTTCTAAAGCAGAACCGCATAATGCGGTATGTATCGCACCAGCTTGAAAATTCAAGTTATGGGTGCATGTTTCCAAAGGCTATGATATAATCTACATTTTTGCAAATATTATTGAGGTATTTAGTTATCCTCTTCTTTGGTAGAAACAATCTGAATGGTTGAATAATCGGGTTTCTTTTTTATTCCCTTGCTCTTTTTTGCTTTTTCTCTCTGTGAGCTGAAATCGGAGAAGAAGCTGTCAGAGTAATATTCTAAAGTTTCTCTTTTCCAAGTCTCAAACTGTTCCTGACTTATGGAGCCGCTTTGTAAAGCGGCAAGCTTATTCATCCAGTTTTCCATAAAGAGACAGAAATCTGCATTATAGGTTCCGTTTCCTTTGCCGTCAACCATGAGCGCTGACGTCCACTCGGGATTTTCAGGCGGTTTGGTGCAGGAGAGCTGGAATGCAATATCTTTAATCTCCGTTATGGCAAATAAAGCATTGATAACGTCTGACAGGTTATGGAAGCGATAAGATGGAAAATCCTCTTCTGCGGATACGATACCAATCTTATCAGACTTTGCTTCCAGAAGCTCCTGCCACGGAATATCCAGTTCATCAGCCACCTGTTTGATTAAATCAATCTTCATGGTGATTTCGCCGGATTCGTATTTTTGAATGGTACGCTCCGACTTATCAAGTCTTTGGGCAAATTCTTTCTGCGTTATCTTTAACTGTCTGCGGCGTTTCTTAATTGCATTACCGATTTCCTCTGCGGTATACATGGCAAAACGCTGGTCATCTGATAAAGCCATATCATCACCTTCCTT
>JBJELW010000001.1:0-1641 GCA_051879315.1 Roseburia sp. | reverse complement strand
TTATTTTATGGTAATACCGGTTGTAATACAGGTGGAAGCCGGTATTACATAAGGTATTACAGATAATTGCCCCGAATGGGGCATATATGTAGAGGGTCTTAGGGGGATTTTGTTCCCCCTAACCAGATTTTGTGAAACGCATGGCGTTTTACATATCTGGCAAATTCTCTTTCCACAAGTTTGGCAAATAGGACAGGTGGAAAGCAAATTATAATGACGGATAAAGAAAAAGAAACGAAAGAAGGGATTGCTTATAGGACGAAGAGGACAATTGGTAGAACCAAGGAAGAATTTTACCATCCGCTTGTCGGATGAGGAACGGGAGCAGGCAGAGTATGATGCCAAAGCCAACAACATGAAATTATCGGATTATGTAAGGTATCTGATTACTCATGGTGGAAGAGTAGATACAACGCTTGCTTACGACAGACGGAATATGATTAGTCAGATTTCTGGTCTTTGTAACAATTACAACCAGATGACAAGAACTGCTAACGGATGTGGCTATGTATTTGACAGCACCATGCGGACGGGAAATCATCTGCTTGAACAGATAAAGGATTTATTACAGGAGGTGGTGAACAGGTGGCAATAACCAAGATGATGCATATGAAGGCAAGTAGCAAGGCTCGAATAGACATTCATCTGGAGCATTCCATCAACTATATTTTACAACCGAAAAAGCTTGGGGAGGCAAATCTGGCAGGCGGTATCAACTGCCTGCCGGAGATGGCTTACCGACAGATGAAGGCGACAAAGCAGATGTTTGGCAAAACCGGCGGAAGGCAGGGATATCATTTTGTCATATCCTTAAAACCCGGAGAGGGTACACCGGAGATTATGTATGATATTGCAATGCGATTTGCCGGGGAGGCATTTGCAGGTGAATATGAGGTGGTGGTGGCTGTCCATACAGACAGGGAACATCTTCATGCCCACATCATAATAAACAGTGTAAACATGGTGACCGGCTATAAGTTTCAGTGCCGGGATGGTGACTGGAAATATAAATTCCAGCCCATTACCAATAAACTCTGTGAAGAATACGGACTGCATATCACTCCGGCTGAATACAGTAAGGAACCCAAGAATATGGCAAGACCACAGTGGGAGCGTGAGCAGGCATTTTCCAAATGGATCAAGCAAGATGCCTTGTTTTGTGCCATCAGTGCAGAAAATATGGAGCATTTTATTTTCCTTCTAGAGAAGTTGGGATTTGAAGTAAAACAGGGCAAGCATATCGCTGTAAAGGTTCCGGGGATGAAACGGTTTAAAAGACTGGATACCATTTCGGAGGATTTGAGTAGGGAGAGTCTGGAAGCTATGTTTCGATATGGGGACGCAAGTCTTGCATCTCCTGTAAATCGAACTGTTTCATTGCTACCGGTAAGAAAAGCTGTTCTAACACCGTACCAGAGAAAGTGCTATGCAAGGATGTATCGTTTGCGGCTGGCTGAGAAAAAGCGGTTTACTTATAAATCTGCTTATCTGTATGAGCAGATACGGAAAATGCATGAGCTTCAGGAAGAGTATCTGGTGGTGGTCAAGTATGATGTGAAGTCATATGGAGATTTGTTTCGCTTGAAGCTGCGATTACAACAGGTGGATGAGGAACTGTGCAAGGCACAGAAGGAAATGTAC